>JBBSBW010000034.1:0-76217 GCA_038250865.1 Thermoanaerobaculia bacterium
CCTCTACGACCGGCGCCTCGCGGGCCAGCTCTTCGACCGCGGCATCTCTCTCGACGTCCTCGAAACCGCCTTCCTGCTCGCCCTCGCAAGGCGCACTCACCGCAGCCCGCAGGCGACGCCTCTCCCGCCCATTCGATCGCTTGCCTACTTTCTACCTCTGATCGACGAGGCCCTACAGTCCTCACTAGACCCTGGATACCTCGCCTACCTGCGAGCCAAGGCCGACCAAAGTGTCCAGATTTCTACGGGTTTGGGTGACCGGTAACATCCACTATCGCTTCGGATTCCAAGACCCAATCGAGCGCCATGTGGATGGCTCCCGTATCAGTTGAGGCGCCGAGTAGCTCTCGTACTTGCGAGACCCGCGATTGGTCCAGGTTCAGCGTCTTTTTGTGGTATCGATATGGATATTAGCCGTCAAGGGATGACCTACGATCTGGGCCGAGCACCGAGATCTGCCAGTAGAGCGTCTCCGCTCCTGGGAAAGCGTTTAATAGTAGTCGGCGCAGGAAAGGAAGTAGCCGCAGCGCGGGTCTGGGCAGTAGAGCTTGCACTTGCGCTCCGTCAGCTCGCGCCCGCAGTTCGGGCAGGTGCGCATCAGGACTTCGGCCGCTGGGCGCTGCGACGCAGGGGAAGGCGCGGAAGAGGATGGAGCGGGTCGGTCGGAGGATTCGGGAAGGGGCGGCATGGCGAGGTGTCTGCGTGCCGCTTGAGGAACTATCCGCGTCCGACGCGGGCTTGTGTATCGGTTCGGTGGAGAGCCCTGCCGGGCACCAGGCGCAGATCCAGCCGCCCGGTGCTCGGAAGTCCGGGGTTGTAATAGACGGAACCCGGCGAGGGCGGGGGGGGCGGGGTCAGGTCGTCACCCTCGGCCGGGATCTCTTCGCTGCCATCGTCGTAGACCGGCTGCTCGACCGGTTCCGGGCGGGTCCAGGTCTGGAGGCCCGGGTTTCCTCCTCGCGGGTAGACCCGGCTGGTGCCGGCCCGGCCCGCAGCGCCCGCGGGCTGCACCTGGCCGGCCTTTCCGGTGTTCTGCAGACTCTGCGGTTTGAGAACGGTCGGCGGCGTGGTCTTGGAGGTTTTCCCGGCGAGCGCAGCGGCGGCCGCCGCATCCGGATCAACGGCCGTTTCATCGCCCGGGGTCGCTGGGGGCGTCGGCACCAGCAGGCCGCGGATGTGCAATGGGTCGTCGTATCGCGCCGCGGTGAGGGTCGGCGCGTCCTGCGTCCGGTAGGCGCGCAGCATCGCCGAGGTGGTCAGCTGGCTGTCGAGCAGGCTCGGATTGACCTCCGGGAAACCGAGTTGCGGATCCAGTGCGAAGGCCCGGGCGTAGGAACGGATCGCCGGCTCCTTGCGGCCCGCCTTTTCGAGCAGGGAGCCCATTTGGTAATGCGCCCAGGCATGCTTTGGTTCCAGCTCGACCGCCGTCTTGTACTCCTTCATGGCGGCACGGTTGTCGCCGCGCTTTTCGAGCACCAGGCCGAGGTTGAAATGGAACGAAGCGTGCTTAGGGTCGAGCTCGATCGCGCGGCGGTAGGCCGCCTCCGCCTCGTCCGAGTGCTTGGCGAGCTGCAAGAGGTTGCCGAGGTCGTTCTGCACCGTCGGGTCGTCCGGGCGCTCGGCCGCGAGCTTGCGCTGCGCGTCGATCGCGGTGGCGAGGTTGGGCGGCCCCGCGGCGACCGTGGCAATCGCGGCGAGGATGAGGGCGAGACCGGTCCAAAGGGCTTTGCGCAACTTAAATCTCCTTAACCTGAGGCGACGAAAACGGAATCTATGCTCTTCGGTAGTTCGGGGGAAGGCCGTCCGGTGAAGTTCCGGGCGGTCTAGTCACCCACCGGCCGCGCTTTGAGCTTCAGCTTGCCGTCCTCTTCGGCGAGCCGGAACTGGACCGCGGCGCAGCCGGTCTTGCCGCGCAACGCCGCGGTCTGTCGTTCGAGATAGGTCTGGAAAGTCGCAAGATCGAAATTGGGGCTGCCTCCTGAACCGGCGGCGAGCGCCGTGTAGAGCGCCTCGGCCGCCTGCCGGTCGACCTTGCCATCGACCACGATTCCGCGGCGGGGATCGAATTGCGGGGCCGGCGGCGACGCGGCCGCGGCGCGCGCGACGCGGCGCCCCTCTTCGCGCTCCCGGACCCGCCGGTTGAACAGCTCGTTGTAGCTGTTGAAGCGCGCTTCGAGGACGCCCAGCCGGAAACCTTCGACGGCGGAGCGCATTGTGGCATTGCGCAGCCCCTTGAGCTGGTTCTGAATGCGCGTGCGTTGTTCCTCGGGCGGGAACGGCAGTGCGCCCGAGAGGAACCGCTCGAAATCGATCCGCAGTTGTTGAATCTCGTGCTCGATCAGGTCGAGGACCTCCAGGTGCGAGACCGGGCCGGATTTCGGACCTGCGTTGGCTCCTCGCACCCGCACGGAGCCCGGGCCGGCTTGTGGTGCCGCGCCGGGTCCCGTGGACGGAGCGCTTCGCTTGGGGTTCACGCTTCTCCTAGAATGCCCGGCGGGATGGAAGATTCCACGTCCGCAACCAACCTTGAGATCGAATCGACGGCGCCGATCGAAGACGATGTTCGCCGACGGCTCCCTTCGATCGACCGCCTGCTCGCGCATCCGCGCGTTGCAGGGCTCGTCGCATTATACGGGCGTGATCCCGTGACGGTCCAAGCCCGCCGCGCGGTCGAGGCGCTTCGGTCGGGTCTCCCGGCGGAGGGATCGAGGCCGGGCACCCTCCTCGCGGCCGAGATCGAGCGCCTGCCCGAGGCCATCGAAGCCGCTCTCGCGGAAGAAGACGGAGCGCGGCTGGTCCGGGTGATCAACGCCACCGGCATCTTCCTGCATACCAATCTGGGCCGCGCCCCTTTGCCCAAGCCGGTGGCCGCCGCGCTCCCCGCGCTGCTCGACGCCGCCTGCGATCTCGAGTTCGATCTCGCGACCGGCCGGCGCGGACAGCGCAACGGCCGGGTCGAGCGCTTGTTGATGCGCGCGACCGGGGCGGAGGCGGCGGTAGCCGTCAACAACAACGCGGCCTCCCTGGTGCTCGCTCTGATCAGCCTCGCCGCCGGCCGCGAGGTGGTGGTCTCGCGCGGCGAGTTGGTGGAGATCGGCGGATCGTTCCGGCTGCCCGAAATCATGGCTGCGGCGGGCGCCCGGCTGGTCGAGGTCGGGAGCACCAATCGCACCCGCCTCGCCGACTACGAAGCGGCGGTAGGACCGGATACCGCCCTGCTGCTCAAGGTCTTTCCGAGCAACTTCAAGCAGTCGGGTTTCGTCGCCGCGGTCGAGCCGACCGACCTTGCGGCGCTGGGCCGGAGGCTCGGCGTGCCGATTCTGGTCGACGAGGGCAGCGGGCTCCTCCGCCCGCGCTCCGAGCCGCAGCTTCGCGATCACCCGAGCCTCGCGCAGCTGATCGCCGCGGGGTGCGACCTCTGTTGCGGCAGCGGCGACAAGTTGATGGGCGGGCCGCAGGCGGGCCTCCTGGTCGGGCGGCGCGAGCTGATCGAGCGCTGCCGAAAGCATCCGTTCTATCGAGCGTTGCGCCCCGATCGGACGGCGCTCGCGGCGCTCGAAGGAGTTCTGCGCCTACACCTGGCGGGGGCACCCTTCCCCGTCGATCGCCTGTGGCCCGACCCGGCGCTTCATCGCGCCCGGCTGGCGGCGCTCGCCGCTAGGCTCGCTGCAGGGGGCGTGGCGTCCGAGATCGTGCCCGCCGAAGCGTTCCTGGGTGGTGGCTCCGCGCCCGAGGCGCCGATTCCGGGCGAGGCGCTCGCCCTGGCCGACGAGCCCGAAATCTCGCGCCGCCTGCGCGCCGGACCGGCCGCGGTGGTCGGCTACCTGCGCGAAGGGCGCCTCCTGCTCGATCTGCGCACCGTCGATCCCGACGACGACGCCGCTCTCGGCGAGGCGGTGGCTCTGGCGTATCGCGGGGCGCCGTGAGCCAGCGCCCGGCACGGCGGCGCGCCCGGCTCCTTGTGGTTGAGGATAAGGACTCGCTTCGCCGCCTGCTGGTCACCGCGCTCTCTGAAGAAGGGTACGAGGTGGCGAGCGCCGCGGATGTTGCGGAGGCCAAGGCGAAGCTTACGGCAGGGGCGTTCGCCGCGATTCTTACCGATCTCAAGCTGCCGGACGGCTCGGGGCTCGATGTGCTCGCCGCCGCCCGGCAGGCGGCGCCCACCGCTCCGGTGATCGTGCTCACCGGTTTCGGCTCCGTGGCGACTGCGGTCGAGGCGATGAAGCAGGGCGCCTACGATTTTCTCGAAAAGCCGGTCGAGATCGACGATTTGGCCCGGCTGCTCGAACGCGCCTTGGGCACCGAGGGGGAAGAGGCGGCCGCTCCGCCCGCTTTCGCTCCGCCCGGAGCGCCGCCGATTGTCGGCCGTCATCCGCGCCTCCGCGCCGCCCTGCGCCTGCTCGAACGCGTGGCTCCGACCGAGAGCACGGTTCTGCTCACGGGAGAGAGCGGTACCGGCAAAGAGCTGTTCGCGCGGGCGCTTCACGCGCTTTCGCCGCGGCGCTCCGGGCCGTTCGTCGCAGTGAACTGTGCGGCGATCCCCGAGACCTTGATCGAAAACGAGCTGTTCGGTCACGAGCGCGGTGCGTTCACCGGCGCCGATCGGCGCCAGGTCGGCCGTTTCGAGCTCGCCGCCTCCGGCACTCTGTTTCTCGACGAGATCGGCGAGCTTCGCCCGGAGGTGCAGGGCAAAGTGCTACGCGTGCTGGAGGAGCGGTCGTTCGAGCGGGTGGGAGGCGGCGCCACGTTGCACGCCGACATCCGGCTGGTCGCGGCGACCAACCGCGATCTGGAGGCGATGGCGGCAGCCGGCTCGTTCCGCTCCGATCTTTTCTTCCGCCTGGCCGTCTTTCCACTCGAGCTGCCCTCCCTGCGCGAACGGACGAGCGACATTCCGCTTCTGGCCCGGCACCTTCTGGATCGCCTGGCGGAGCGGCACCGCAGCGCACCGCTTGCGCTGGCGGCGGACGCTCTGGATCTCCTCTCTTCGGAATTCTGGCCGGGCAACGTCCGCGAACTCGGCAACGTTCTCGAACGGGCGGCGATCCTCGCCTCGGGACCCATCCTCCGGGCCGCCGACCTGCGAGCCGTGGTCCGCCCGCCGCGCTCGGAGCGCGAGCGCGTCGAGAGCGCTTTGATCGCCGCGGAAGGGGACAAGCAGCGGGCGGCCGAGGCGCTGGGGATGAGCTATCGCACCCTCCAGCGAAAGATTCAGGAGCTGGATCTCGAAGGGGTGCCGAGGTACCGCAACTGAGGCAAAATCGTTACCGCCGGTAGCACCGAGGCTGAGGCCGGGGCAAGAGATTTCTTGGAAACCCTTGAAAACAAGCGACGGGCGTCAGTGGCCCCGGCCTTGCTTTCGTCGATACCGCAAGAAGACCGCAGCCGCATAAGGGAGGATCCGCCGTGCCAGAGACCTGGAGCTTCCGAGGGGAGCGACCGCAGAAGGAGCGCGGCTTTTCCGTTATCGAGGTGCTGATCGCCTCCGCGATCCTGCTGTTCATCCTGCTCGGCCTGCTGCCGATCTTCACCCGGTCCGCGATGAGCAATTCCTCAGGCAACCAATATACCCAGTTGACCAATGCGGCCAAATCGGAGTTGGAGCGTTTGAACGACCTGCCGATCGACAACGTGGATGTCGCGGTGCCGAACGGCGCCACCGAACTCGTGACCACGACTTATTACTCAGGGGCGTCAAGGTCCTGGGTCGACTCGACGACGCTCGGCTCGCAGGATCCGGTCTGGAACCGGAAAGTATCGATCCGCCAATGCGACCTTGCCGATTTTACCAACGGCCGCTGCACCACGCTGCAACCGGGCGGGGTCATTCCGCCCGCCCAGCTGCGCCAGATCGACATCGAGGTTTCACCGGGCCGAACCGGGGCGAGCACGGCTTTGGCGCTCCTCGGTTTGACCAAGAAGGTCACGCTCTCTTCGATCAAGGTTTTTTAAAGGATCCGGGCCGATGAAAAGTAGCCGCTCCTTGCGCAGCACGCCGTCAGGTTTCACGGTCATCGAGCTGTTGATCGTGCTCGGCGTGACGTTGATCCTGACCCTGATCATGCTCCAGCTGTTCAATCTGAGCGACCGTCTCGCGCGGGTCCAGACCCGGATCTCGGAGATGCAGCAGTCGTTGCGCATCGGTCAGTACGACATGGTGCGGCTCGCTAGGATGGCCGGACGCGGCGGATTGCCCTCCGTCCAACCGGGTACCCCTTTGCCGACGGGAATCGCCATCTCCGTGCGCAGCAACGTAACGGGTTCGGCTGCGCGCCTGATTCCGGGCGACGCCGCTACGCCCAAGCTGCTCGACGGCACGGACCTGATCACGCTGCGCGGCGTCTTTTCAACCCAGATCTTTCAGCTCAACACGCTCGACAAGCTGGGGTACCGGCGCTGGGACGATGGTCCGAACCCTCCAGGCAGCGCCGGGGATGCCGATCCCGCGACCACCACCAATGGCGAGTTTCAGCTTTGCGCCCTATCGCCCGCCGGGATCGACCAGCCGCTCGCGCCGTTCAAGGATCTGATCGACGCGGCCGCCGATCCTTCGAGGGGACCGAGCTATGAAGCACTGATCTTGACCTCGCCGCTCGATCACACTTTTTACACCGTGATCGTAATGGATCCGGTCAACTCGACGAAGACCGCCACCGAATGCGGGGCCTTGGATGGCGTAACGATCAAATATCTGACCAACGACGAGCCGTTGTCGGTTGCCTATCGCGCCTTGCAGCCTCCGGGCGCTTTCCACATGCCGCCCCAGCTGAACAGCGCGATCTATGTCGGTATCCTCGAAGAGTACCGTTACTACGTACGGGAAGACCGGGCCGACCCGACCGATCCCGCGAGCGATCTGGTACCGGTCCTCACCCGCGCGCGGTTTTATCCTGGGACCGAAATTCCCTATGGAAACAATCCCGCGAACCTGACCGTCGACATCGCGTCCGGCATCGTCGATCTCCAGGCGTCCTATGGGATCGATACCAACAACGACGGCCTGGTGGTCGAGGCCCCCGACATCGCCCACCAGCCGACGGACGAGTGGCTGGGCAACGTCCGGATCGCCGAGGCTGCGAACGCCGCACCCGAAAACCCAATCGCCGGCAAGCTCGCCTACCTTCGGATCAGCACGCTCGCGCGCACAGAACGGCGAGATTCCGACTACATCGCGCCGATCCTGGATCGCTCGGAGGACCACGACTACGCCTTTGACGTGCCCGATCGGACCAACGGTCGCACCGACCGGATGTATCGGCGCCGACTGCTGCAAACGGTGGTCGACTTGAGGAATCTGTCATGAAGATCCATCGCGGCATCTGTCGCGGGAACGTCCTTCGGGCCGAGCAGGGGAGCGCCTACATCGTAGCTCTGCTTCTGCTGCTCCTGCTCACGGTGATCGGCCTCTCATTGTCTCTCGTCACCCAGAACGAGCTGCAGATCGGCGCGAACGAAAAAATGATCAATCGCGTCTTCTACGCCGCCGACGCTGGGATGATGGAGGCGACGGCGCGCGCGCTGATCCTGGGCGAATTCCAGCCGGGGAGTTCGTTCACGCCGGATGACGGCTCGCCCGCGAGCCTCGGAATCCAGATCCAGCGCAACTCGTATACTCGGCTCAATTCCCCTTACTGCGCGCTGTGCGAAGTGAATCAGCAACCGGGAGAAGAGCCTTATCGGGCGATCACCTACTTCGTCGACATCACCGCGAGCCGTAGGGGTACCACGAGCGATGGCACGGACGTGCCCCTCGCAGAGAAGCGACTGAACGCGATGCTCGACATTCAACCTTTCAAACCGCAGCTGCCGGTAGTGCCCGCGCCCTGACTTGACGATTGAGAAATTTGTCGATTGAGGCGCAGGCGGCAGGGTTCGTGGCGCCAGGAGGAGTTTATGAAGCACCGATTGCAGGGATTCTCCGGACGGTCGCGGACGGTCGCGGCGGCGCTCTTGGTTCAAGGATTGTGCCTCGGCCTGGGTACCGGTCGCGCCGACGATCGTTTGCTCCTCCGGCAGTCGCCGGCGCCCCCCTACATGTTCATCCTGTTGGATACCTCGGGCTCGATGAACGAGAAGCCGGCCGACTCGAGTTCGCCGATCGGTTCGGGCGACGACCCCGAATCGAAGTTCTACCAGGCCAAGAGCGCGCTCTATACAGCGCTGAGCAACAACCCCGACGTCCAGTACGGTTTCGCGACCTTCAACCAGGACCAGACGTTGGTGCGCCGGAAACATTGGATCTATACCCCGGCCGCCAGCCCAGGATGGTCGTCGTCCCCGTCGGCATTGGGCTATCCGGTAAGGGGCGTGCCCTACGTGTTCGGCGGCGAAGACACTCCGGGTGCCAATACCATCGTGGGGAAGTGCTCGGGCATGGTCGCAATCGCCAACGCCGGTTTCGATCCACGAACCCAATTCACCCCGCGTCTTGGGGATCTGGGCACTAATACATGGACGATCTGGCTGCGTCCAACCACGGGCGTGGCCAGCAGTTTTAAGGGCTATAGGGTCACAACTCGGAAAATTGCTGGGAACCTAGGAGACCCTACGATTACGGTTGAGGTGGTCCGATCTGCAGTTTCTACTTCGGTGGCCACAGCTTGCGATACCCCTGAGACGTTTAGCTCCACGGAGACAAAGAACGTCACTTTCAACCTGGTCCGCCAGACCTTTGCGCGTACCTCTTACGCGACGGACATCCCGCTCGGTCCTGCGTCGGGCTCCGGCACGGGCGTTTTGGAAAGCTGTTCCGGCATGGACCCCAACACCGATTCGATGGTCGACAGGTACAAACTGGCGACCGCGATCAATCCCTTGTACCCCGCGAACACGAAGTTCGACCGCGGCGATTTCTTGCCGTTCGATTGGCTTGCATCGAACCGCGACGAGATTCTGCGTCGGTTGGCGCCGAACTTGAGGGGCGTCGAGACCGTTCCCGATTTCGGGCAGGCGCGTTACTTCCAGTACCTTACCCAGACGGACACCGCTCCTTTCGGCTCGGTCGCCAATCCGCCGCTCGTAGATCCCCTGCAGGTGCCGCTGCTGGCCCAGGGCAATACACCGCTGGGCAACTCAATGAGCCAGTTTCGGGATTGGTACGCGGGATGCCATGACGACAACGCGATGGATGCCACCTGCGCGACCCCCGGTTGGGCGGACGTTGCCAAGGCAGACGACCAGTTTTTCGATTGCCGCGGAAAATATTTGCTCATCCTCACCGACGGACTCGATACCTGTGGCGGCGATGGCGAACTCGGGCCGGCCTGTCAGGGCGCGCAGGTCTTGTACGAGAAGTACGGCATCACGACGATCGTTCTGGCGTTCGGTAAGGTCGATGTCGGCGGCAGCGTGCTCTCGTGTCTGGCGGACAAGGGATCGGGCGGAACCATCAGACCGTTCAATCCCAGGGACCAGGCGGGCCTTGCCAAAGCCCTTCAAACCATCTTCGAGCGGGTCACCCAAACGAGCCGTTCCTTCTCGTCCGCCGCGGTGCCGACCGTGCAGGCGAACTTCGAGGACACCGTCTACGTTCCAAACTTCACGTCGCTCAATTCCACCTCGTTCCTCGAGCCTCACCTTGAGGATAAGGATGGGAACCGCCTTCCTACGCCGGCTCCGGGCTCCGGCGCTACCTGGGACGGGCATCTTTCGGCGTTCTTGAAACCGGTCCCGCTCGACGCCGCGGGCAAGCCCAGCACCGCGACGCTCTGCTCGGCGACGCCGGGAGTCGGCGTGCGAAGCGAGTGCTTCCTTTGGGACGCCGGGGTGAAGATCCTCGAACAGGCGCCCTCGTTCCTCCAGCTGGACGGCAGCACACCGGTTTGGATGATTGGGGCCGGCGACAATGAGCGGCGGCTGTTTTATGCGAAAGCCGCCCTTACTGCGGCGGTTCCCGGGGGGCGCGAGCTGCTGCTTCCCCAGACAACTCTTGCCGATCAGCAGGATCTTTGGGAAGGAATGGGATTGTTGGGTGTGGACCCTTCCGATACGTATGGCGTGGACAACGCGAATTTGCTGGTCGAAGGGGCGATCAAGTACACGCTGGGAGAGAAACAGGCGAAGGTTGACGACGACAGGACGGCGACGTTCGTGCTCGGCGATATCTTCCACTCGAATCCGGTGCTGTTGAGCGCACCGAATCGAATCGCGTATTTCGACAACGACGTGCCGAATCCGCCGGGCATTTCGACGGCATGTACCTCGAACAAGGGCTACCGGTGTTTCCGGCAGAAGCATCAGTATCGTCGCCGTGTCGCCGCGGTCGGCAGCAACGACGGCGAGCTGCACCTTTTCGATGCCGGCATCTATCGCACGGACCTGACGCCCAAATCTTTCGACAACGGCACGGGCAAGGAAGTGATGGGCTTCGTGCCGCGCCCGATGCTCAAGCATCTCTACACTCAAGCGAGTATCTACGCTCAAAATTGGGGCGTCGACGGCACTATTCAAGTCGACGACGTGTTCATAGATCCGAGCCATACAGGCACACCGACCGCCACAGACCGCGAATGGCGCACCGTGTTGATCGGCGGGCTGCGCGAAGGCGGAAACGGATACTTCGCTCTCGACGTGACCCAGCCCGACGTGCTCAACGCCAGCGGTGTTCCCCAGCCGCTCGGCGGGGGCTACGTACCTTCCTGCTGGAACGGCGGCGCGAACTGCGGTCCGGTGCCGTTCGGTTCGGTGCTCTGGAGCTTCAGCGACGCCTCGGACGAGGACAACAACGAGGCCAACGACAGCGATGATACCGGCGACCTCGGCGATACCTGGTCGACGCCGAACACCGGCCGCATTCGGATTCTCGTCGACGGTACTGCAACCCCCAAGGTGTACGAGGATCACTACGTCGCGATCTTCGGCGGCGGGATGGATCCCTCGCGGCAGAACAAGCGCGGAAATTGGCTTTATATGGTCGACATCGAAACCGGCTTGGTCATCTACAAGCGCCAGCTGGACGGTTCGGCGCCGAGCGATCCTGCGGCGATCGACACCGACCTCGACGGCTATTTGGATCGCGTCTACATCGGCACCACCAAGGGTTGGGTTTACAAAGTCGACATGTCGAAGGATGTCCAGCTGGTCGTCGACGGCGCAGGTAGAAAGCGGATCACCTCGGCGGACTGGGCGCCGTTGAAGGTCTTCGACACCGCGACCGACCGGGGCACCGCCACCGAAGAGATCCGTCCGGTCTTCTTCCCGCCCTCGGTGGTCTTCGACGCGAAGAGCGGTCAGTTTGCGCTTGGTTTCGGTACCGGTAACCGCGAGGATCTGTGGAGCGACCCGAACAAGATGGGCGAAGCGCTCATCAAAGGCCGGTTCTACTTCGTGTTGGACACGGGTTGGCACGCGCAGGGCGCCACCGAATTGCCGAGCGTAAATACGACGCTGCCCAAGACCGGCGCCGACTTCGTGCAAATCTCCCTGGACACCGCGATTGCAACTGCGGGGACGAACTTCTTGAACTCGCCGCCGATCGGCAGCCAAGCGGGCTGGACGATGTTGCTGAGCGCAAACGAGCGTTTGATCTCCAAAGCGCTCACGCTGTCGGGGATCTCGGTGTTCACCGGCTTCGTGCCATCCCTCCAATCGATCGACGGCGGGCTTTGCGAGCGAAACGGAACCAGCAACATCTATACCGTTCTCGCGACCAACGCGAATCCTGTGCTCGGCACCGACCCCGAAGACCGTCGACGGGTCATCAAGTCGTTCGTGACCAACCCGTTCGTCGAGACCAACATCAGCAAGAACAAACGGCCCCCGACCTCCGATCCGCCGCAGACCGGAGCGGTCTGTCAGCCCTCCGCTGAGGCAAAGAACGTCCTGCGCTCGCTGTTTCCGGGAGACTGTAAGTTCACGGAATACACCCAGGACATCAAGACGTTCCAGGTCAACACCGAGCTGGTATGCATCGCCGCAATCCCGGTCTGCGTGCGCGAGCAGAACTGGAGGGACCAGTGAGACCCGTGAGAAAAGCTCGGAAGTGGCTGCCGATTCTGGCCCTGGCGTTGCTGGCGAGCGGCACGGTGTCCCGCGCCGACTGGCTGGTGCTGCACGACGGTTCGCGGCTTGAGGTGAAGGGGCCGTGGAAGGTTTCGGGCCGGCAGGTCGTATTCACCGCGACCGATGGCAAGCTTTCGTCCCTGCGCGCCGACGTTGTCGATCTGGACGCGAGCGTTGCCGCGACCGCGAAGGCCGTCCACGACCGGGAGGCCAAGGCCATGGAGGCTGCCGAGACTCCGAAGGAGCCGAAACCCAAGGCAAAATGGTCGTTGACCGACAAGGACTTTGCGCGCCCCGAAGCCGAGGAGCCAAAGGCGGACGCGGGGAGCGATAAGGCGGGAGCGCCGGCCGCGGCGCCGCCGAAACCGGACCTCGATGTCGTGGTCTGGAGTCAGTCGGTCGATCCGGCGCGCAACCGGATCAGGGTTTCGGGAACGCTCCAAAACGGCGGCAAGGACATGGCCGCATCGGTCGCTCTGGAGGTCCAGCTGGTCGACCGGCAGGGGGTCGTGGTGGGGGCACAACAGGCGCTGCTTCAAAAACTGAGCCTGGCGCCGGGCGAGTCGACCGAGTTCGATACCACCTTCCCTCAGATTATCAACTACGAGAAGGTCAAGTTTGCTCCTACGGCCTCGATGTTCAAGGTCGAGCCGAAGGAAGACAAGGAAAAACCGGCCGCCCCTGCCACTCCTTGAACCGGCGGACGCAGGAATCCGATCCGATTTTCGAACCGGGCGGCGCTACCCAAGGCGCCGTCCGGTTTCGCGTTTCAGGCCGCGGGTAGAACGAGGGTGGCGACCGTGCCGCCCTCTTCGCGGTCGGCGAGATCGAGCGTTCCACCGTGCAGGCTGACGATCCGGTAGGCGAGGGAGAGGCCCAGCCCCACGCCGCCCGGCCGGCCGGTCACGAACGGTTGAAAGAGCCGTTCGCGAATCTCGGGAGATACTCCCGGTCCTCGATCACGGATCTCGACGTTCAGAAACCCCTCCGGGCCTCGGTGGACCTCGATCTCCAGCGGTCCTTCGCCTCCCGCCCGACGCTCGGCCTCGGCGGCGTTCAGGAGCAGATTTCGCAGGGCGCGGGAGAGGAGAGGCTCGTCTCCCGAGGCGATCAGCCCAGGCTCGCCAATCACCGTTACGCCGAACCCTCCGAGAGCAGGATCGTGCGCGGCGCGCGCCAAGAGTTCATCCAACGCTACGGCCTCCCGGCGCGCCGAGCCGGGTCGAGCGAATTCGAGAAAATCGTTCGCCACCCGCTCCAGGTGATCGGCCTCGCGGCGCATCTCCGCGAGATAGTCGCCCACCGCGTCCCCGTCAGGGCGGCGATCGATCAAGGTCAGGTACCCGCGCAGCGTGGCGAGTCCGTTACGCAGCTCGTGGGCAACCCCCGCCGCCATCTCGCCGAGTTGGGAAAGCCCTTCGGCGACCCGCGCCTGCTCGCCGCGCAGGCGCACCTCGGTCAGATCGGTAAACAGGATCAGGTGACCGCGGACGCCGCCATCGACCCGTCGCAGCGGGTGGACGGAGAGCCCTAGGATCGTGCGTCGACTGCCCGTTCCCGCGCCTCCGGGTCCTTCGATGCTCAACTCTTCGCGCTGGACGGCGCTCTCCGAGGCGATTGCAGGGACGATCAGGGCGAGCACCTCGGGCCGGCCGGCCAGAAGTTCGCGCACGTCCGGGCCGGCCGCCGAGCCCGGACGCAATGCCTGCAGGCCGAGCAGGGCGGCGCCGAGGTCGTTCAAGGCCAAGACCTCGCCCTGCCGGCCGAGCAGCAGCAGGCCGCTTTGCAGGCTGGGCGAAAGGGTTCGTTCGAGCGCCGCCAGGTCATCCTCTCCGGTCGCCGGATCGGCGAATCGTGGAGCGTCGGCGAGCGCCCGCTCAAACGTCGCAAGAAGGAAATCGACCTCGTTTTCGTCGCTCGAACGCGCGCCGCCCGCCTGCTCGGCTCGGGCGAGCAGGCGTTCCCAGGGGCCAAGGATCTGTTGCAGCGAAAACAGGGCGAGCAGCAAGAGTGCGGCGTTGACCGGAAGAACGATCAGGGTGAGCCAGCGAACGGCGCGAAGCTGGCTCGCGAGCGCCAGGGCGGGAAGCTCGACGACGAGGCTCCGTCCGGCCCCACGCAGGGGCACGCGGGCCGTCACGGAATCGCCCCCGACGAGGGTCGGTCCCCAGGTGAGGCTTGAGTCGCCGGCTCGGCCGGCCGCGCCGAGCCCGGAGTAGGGTCCGATCTGGGCGATCGTCGCCCCCCGGGCGTCGGTCATCGCAAGGGCGCCCCCCAGGGCTCGGACCGGCTCGGCCAGACGGGGGAGATCGGACTCGGTAGGCAGGGGGGCGGTCTCGCCGAGCTGGCGCACCAGACGCCCGGCGATTGCGGCGGCTTCGTCCTGCCGCTCCCCCTGCCAGCGAGCGAGCGCGCTGCGCAGGGAAAAGAGGGTAAACGTCGAGATCAGCACCAGCAACAGGAGAGTCGCCGGCAGCAGGATCAAAATCTCCCGTCGCGCACCGAGCTTCTGGGGTCGCCGCATCTCCCTCTTTTACAACACGCCGAGGTAGGCGGTCGAGATCGCGTCGCCGAAGAACAACCCGACCAGCGCTCCCAGAGCCAGGAAGAGCCCAAACGGCAGCTTCGAGCGAAACCCGAATTTGCCGGCGGCTAGGAGCGCCAAGCCGCACAGGGCGCCCGCAAGGACCGCTACGAACAGCGCCACTCCCATCGAGCGGAGTCCGAGGAAGGCGCCGATCATTGCGAGCATCTTGACGTCGCCGAAGCCCATGCCGTGCTCGTGCCGGATCAGATACCAGACTCCCCAGACGAGGATCAGGATACCCGCTCCGGCCGCCGCGCCGATCGCCGCCGAGAGCAGGCCCGGCCCGCTCAGCCAGGGCTGCACGGCCAGCCCGATCGCGATCCCGGGCAGGGTGATCCGGTCCGGCAAGAGGAAATGCTCGACGTCTATCCCCGCGAGGACCACCATCGCGGCGCAGAAGAGGGCGGCGACCAGCGCATCGACACTCAGACCGAAACGCAGCGCGCAGAGCATGAACAGCGCTCCGGTGAGAGCCTCGATCGCGGGATAGCGCCAGCCGATCCGAACGCCGCAGGTCCGGCAGCGACCGCGCAGCCAAAGGAAGGCGAGAATCGGGATGTTGTCGTAGGGTCGGATCGCCGTACCGCACGCAGGACAGCGCGAGCGCGGCAGAACGGTCGAAAGCCGACGCGGCAGGCGGTAGATGACGACGTTCAGATAACTGCCGACCAGCAGGCCGACCAGTCCGAAGTAGACGATCCAGTAGAGCAGGAAGAGGGGCACGGCGGAGCGGATCTTACGTCAACAAGCTCCGCTCCCGTCTCGCCGCCGATCCTACGGTTTTTGCGGCCAGCGAATGAAGAAACCGTCGGTCCAGACGATGTCCTGAGCGTAATCGGTCGGGTCGAAGGAACCGAAGGTGTAAGTATCGCCGGAGGGGTTCCCGTCGAATCCCGAGCTGCGGATCGCCATCACGTGCTTGTTGGTCGGATCTGTCACGTTGAGGTAATAGTCGTAGGGATGTTTCCAGCCGTCGAGCGACGGCAGCTGACCGACGTAGTTTGGTTCCAGGACAGTTTGCAGGACGGCCGACGAGATGGGCAGGTAGTCGCTGATATCGGTGCTGTTGGTGGTCGTCGTAGCACCCGCGGCCGCGGCGCCGGTCTGGTCGGTCAACCAGGACATCATGCCGGTTCCGATGATCTTGATCTCGGCGACGGTCCGCTTCTGCTTCGCCTTTTGCATCGCATCGAGCAGGTTGGGAATCAACATCGCGGCGATGATGCCAATGATCGCAATGACGATCAAAAGTTCGATCAAAGTGAAACCTTTGGCCCTATCTCGTCGCTGAGAGAACATTCCCAAACCCTCCTCTAACTCCTGATGCCCTATTGATTCGCAAGCCGCGTGCCAGCAGTCGTGCGTCTGTCAAAACCTTTAGAGTCAGTGCTTTCCGGGGTAAACAGAGCAGCCAACGTCAAAATACGTCACCTCCTCGGCAGAAACTGTCAGGACGAGGCAAGGGCGCGGAGGAAGTCTTTGGTTCGCTCGATCCCGCGGTCCAGCTCGACGAGGGGGATTCGTTCGTCGGCCGCATGAATACCGGCCAAGTCCGGTCCCTCCAGGGCGAAAGGGGAGAACCCATAGGCTGGAATGCCCCGTTCGCGAAAGTAGCGAGAGTCGGTAAAGCCGGCGATGAAAGCCGGAACGACCGGTCCGGCGAGCGTCTTTTGGAAGGCGGCGTAGGCCGGGGTCGTGGTCGGCGAGGCCGCGGCGGGAGGCGAGGTGAGCAAGACCTTCACCTCGAGATCAGGGCCGAGCGCGGTCTTGATCTCCCGCAGATACGCCACGGCATCGGTATCTGGGAGCAGGCGGATATCGATCTGAGCGCTTGCCTTCGCGGGAATGACGTTGATCCGATCGCCGCCGGAAAGCACGGTGATCTGGGCGGTATCGAGAAATAGATTGGCCAAGCCGGGCATCAGCATCTCCCGCGGCCCGTCGGGCGCCACGATCCGGTCGATGTCGAGGAAGCGTTTCCGCCAGTACGGGTTGTGGAGCGGGGCGAGAGCGTGCAAATAGGTGCGGACCGGAGCGGAGACCCGCCAGCGGGAAGAAACTTCCAGCAGGCGATCGAGGCCGCGGACCAAGTCATGGTTCGCGCTCCAGGGGT
Source organism: Thermoanaerobaculia bacterium (assembly GCA_038250865.1). GTDB lineage: Bacteria > Acidobacteriota > Thermoanaerobaculia > Multivoradales > UBA5704 > DASYKS01. Next base: position 16,701 of record JBBSBW010000034.1, read on the forward strand.
TCAGGCCGGAGCCGTGGCCGCCCCGCCCTTCCGCCGTAACCTCAATCCAGAGCGGGCGCTTCTGCGCGACCTCAATGCCCCACCAGAGCAAGCGGCCCTGCGCCACCCGGTTCGCTCCCCCCTCGCCGATCACGGCGGTGACGCCGGCAAACAGCTCGGGATGTTGGGCCAGCAGCCAGGCCGTGCCGCTTCCGCCGCCGCTCTCTTCATCGGCTACGCCAAGCCAGATCACGTCGCGCGTTCGCTTGACCCCGCTACGCTTCAAATCGATCATCGCCGCCAGGAATGCGATACCGAGGCTTTTGTCGTCGATCGCGCCACGCCCCCAAAGCCGGCCTTCGCGGATCTCGCCGGAAAACGCGGGCGTCTGCCAGCCGGGACCGGCGGGAACGACGTCGAGGTGATGGAGCAGGAGGATGGCGCCCCCCGCGCCCGGCGTCCCCGAATTTGCGGGCAACCGGGCCCATAGGTTGTCGCGGCCGGGCTGATCCGCAAACCGTTCTGTGGGGATTCCTTCCCGAGCCAGGATTCCGGCGAGAAAGTCCACGGCCCGGCTCTCGTGGCCGGGGGGATTCGTGGTGTCGATCTTCAGGTAATCGCGCAGCCAAGCGGCTCCCTCGGAGATGCGGGGGGCGCCGCCGATCGGGGAGCAGGCCAGCAAGAGGAGCGGCAGCAGTGCCAGGCGGCGACTCATGGATTCAATTCTCGCTCCAAAAGACAACCGCCGCGACTTGGAGGTCGCGGCGGCTGGGCTACAAAGGCTTGAAAAAGCGGAGGGTATCGCCGACGACGACACCCCCCTCTGACCGAGCCTCCAACAGACAGGGGGAAGATCTAGTTGGTCTTCTGCGGCCACCGGACGAAGAAGCCGTCGGCCCAGACGATGTCCTGTGCGTAGTCGGTCGGGTCGAACGAGGTGATGGTGTAGGTGGAGGTGCTGTCCGCCACGCCGCCGCGGCCCTTGCTGCGGATCATCATGACCTGCTGCTCGAGCACCCGCGAACCGGTCTTCAGGAAGAAGTCATAGTCGCCCTTCCAGCCGTCGACCTTCGGGACGTCCTGCATGTAGACCGGGACCAGCAGCGTGCTCAAATCGGCCTGGGTGATCGAGACGTACGAACCGAGATCCGCAGTGCCCTGACCGGCGGCGGCGGCGCCGACCTGGTCGGTCAGCCACGAGAACATCGCGGTGCCGGTGTTGCGGATGTCGGCGACGGTCCGCTTCTGCTTGGCCTTCTGGAGAGCATCCAGGAAGTTCGGAATCAGCAGAGCTGCGATGATGCCGATGATCGCGACGACGATGAGAAGCTCGATGAGCGTGAAGCCCTTCTGACGTTTACGAAGACGATTGAGCATTGGCTCCTCCCTATTCTTTCTACCAGACTGCTCCCACGGCCAATTCCATGGGTTTTGTCTGGAGAGAAAGCAGGCATCGTGCCAAGCGTTTGGATCGCGCAAACCCTTGAGGAATCAAGGCCTTCTTCTTCGCGCCAGACAAACTTTGACTAGAGGCGTGGTCAAAAAGTGTCAAAGGGCGAGACGGCGTAAGACCGTTTCGTACAACTCGACCCCGTCGACGAAGCCCGGCAGGGCCATCCGCTCGTTGGCGTTGTCCACTTGGAGAGTATCGGTGCTCAAAATCAAGAATGGCGAGAAGCCGTAGGCAGGAATTCCGGCGGCGCGGAAGAAGCGCGCGTCGGTCGCGGTCCACGGCAACAGCGCGGGGCCGATCCTCGCCTTGGGGTAGCTGTCCGCCAAGGTCTGTTGAATCGTGAGGAAGTCCGCGCTGTCGGCGGGGCTCGGCTCGGCCGGACCCGACGGATCGGAGATCCTGTACTCTAAACCGTGGAGCAGGCCGGCGGGGACCAGACGGGGAAATGCTTCGTCGACGGACGAGTCCCGGAGCAGATGGAGAACCACCCGCATGCGGTAGCCGCCGCCCGGATCGGCCTCTACTTCGAACGGCAGCGCCTCGTCGCGGAAAAATCCTTTGAGGTAGCGCGGGAGCTTCGAGAAGATCGACGAGTCGTCGACGATCGCATCGGGATCGGCGAGCGCCCCGCGGAGCCACGGGTGGTCACGGGACGGAGCGTAGCGCTTCATGTAGTCGCGCACCTCGGGCAGGAGTCGCAGCCCGATCGCTTCGCCCTGCGCCGCGGCGAGAAAGGCGTGGAGCTGGTCCAAGGGCTGGCGATCCGGGCCGCAGACGTCCAGATCGACGTAATGTTTCTGGCCGACCTCGATGCCCCAGTACTTGATGTCGTCGCGCGTCCGCGCCTCCAGAAAACCGCCTTCCGTAAGCACCAACCCGAAGCGGGCCACCAGATCAGGGCGCTGGGCAAGCAGCCAGCGCACGCCGAGGTCGCTGCCGGTCTCTTCGCTGCTGGTACCGAGGAAGATCACCGAACGCTTGAGCGGCTTGCCGCTCTTCTTGAGTGCGATCAGGGCGCGCAGTTGAGCGATCCCGACGCTCTTCATGTCGAACGTGCCCCGGCCGTAGAGCCAAGGCATGACGACCTCCGCGCCAAACGGCGGCGCGAACCATTTCTCTTCCGGGTGGATGTCCTCGACGTCCATGTGATGGTGGAGAACGATGGCGCGCGGGTCTTCGCCTTCGAGCACCGCCCACAGGTTCGCCTTCTTCGGCCCCATCCGCTCAATGTGAGAGGGAATGCCCGCCGCGGCCAGCTCCCCGGCCAGGAAACGCGCCCCCGCGATCTCGTCGCCGGTCGCGTCGGTCGTGTCGATCCGGACGTAGCTGCGCAGTTCCTCGACCGCGGGCAGCCTCAGATAGTCGCGCGAGTCGAGCCGCTCCGAGGCGAGCCGTCGCAACGGGCGTTCGAGCAACGAAACGAACGCGAAGGCAATCCCGGCGACGGCCAAGGCGCTGGAATAAAGCGCGATCCGCGAAACGGTTCGGCGCTTGCGCTCAAAAGAGGAATAGCGGTTCGGGCGGTCGGACATTCGACGGATCATAGTCGCCGCCGGGACCTTGTGTATGCTTCCCGCCTTCGATGGAAGCCGATCGTTGATGCCGAACCGAGAGACGTCCCCTTCGCCGCCGCAGGGTCTTAAGGCCGCGCCGCGCCCGACGAAAATGCCCCTGTGGCTGCTCGTCGTCGGCTTTCTGATCTGCCTGTTCTATTTCGGCGTCGAGGCGTCCGTCCTCTCGGGAGACTTCGGATTTCCGCTCGACGACAGCTGGATCCACCTGCAGTTCGCGAAAAACCTGGCGCACGGCAACGGTCTCTCCTACAACTCCGCCGAACGGGTGACCGGTTCGACGGCGCCGCTCTGGACGGCGCTCCTCGCCCTCTTGCTCTATCTTCCCGGCAACGTCGTCCTGTGGACCCAGGCGCTGGGGGTAGCGATCCACCTGGCGGGATTGCGTGCCATCTGGAGTCTCGGGAGGGAGCTCGACCTGTCGGAGGCCGGCGCCTCCGTCGCGACCGGCTTTGCCGCGGCGACCTCTTGGTTGGTCTGGTCGGCGCTCTCCGGGATGGAGGTGCCGCTGTTCATTCTCTTGAGCGTCGGCGGCATGGTTCTCCACCTGCGCGAGCGCCGTGACCCGGAGCGTCCGCCGCTCTCGCTGGGAATCTTCGGCCTCGCGATCCTTGCCCGGCCGGAGGGAGCCCTGCTTCTGGTGCTCGCGGTGCTCGATCGGCTGTTGGTCGGGTTCGACCGCCGGGCTCTTGAAGAGCGGATCGACGACGGATCGAGTGCCGTTGAAAACGGCGGTCTGGTCTGGCGCCTGCCCCCTTGGCGGCCGGTGGCGCTCGGCTTGCCGCTCGCGGTCTGCGCTCTGGTCGGCCCGCTCCTTTTCTACAAGATCGTCGGCGGACATTTCCTGCCCACGACGTTCACGGCGAAGGGCGCCGGCCTGCACGGACTGGTCCCCGACGTTCAATACGCTGCTGCGATCCTCTCGATCGTCTTTCGCGCGGTGCCCTGGCTGACGCTGCTCGCCGGAGCGGGCCTGCTCGCCCTGGTCGAGCGATTGGGGACCCGCCGCGATCGCGGCCTGCTGCCCGCGCTCTGGCTGATCGCGCTGCCGCTCGCCTACTCGACGATCAGCCCGACCGGCCGCGGCCTGCTCGCGGGCAATTTCGGCCGCTATTACTTTCCGTTGCTGCCGATCGTGATCGTCCTCGGCGTGGTCGGGCTGGAACGCGCCGCCACGGCGCTCGGTGCGCGAATCGGCCTGGGCGATTCCGCGACGGGATCGAGTCTGCCGCTGCGCGCCATCCTGCTCGCCCTGCTCGTCTGGCCGACGCTCGCCGGCCTCTGGCGCGGCTCGCTGCTCTATTCCCAGAACGTCGCCAATGTCCAGGATAGCGACGTCCGCATCGCTCGCTGGCTCGGCCCCCGCCTGCCGCCCGATGCGGTGCTCGCGGTCAACGACATCGGGGCCGTCAAGTTCCTCCTGCCCAACCGCGTGATCGATCTGGTCGGCATCGCCAACCCGGAAATCCGGGTGGAGGCGGCGGCAGAGATGAAAAAAGGGCTCAATTTCGAGTCGGCGATGCTGCTCGCGATCGAACGCCGCCGACCCGATTACGTGATCGTCTTTCCCTCCTGGTTCCCGGTGGTGGGTCGCGACCCGCGCTTCCGCCTGGTCGCCTCTTTAGAAATCGTCAACAACATCACCATGGGCGACGACCGCCTGGGCGTCTGGGCGACGCCGTGGACCCAACACCCGCTCCGCCGCCTGCCGGGCGATCCCGAACCGGGCGGCGAAATCGGCGGCACCGCGCCGGTCCCCCAAGAATCCAACCCTTTGGCGACTCCCACCGCCTCGGAGACCACCCCTCAATGAAAGTGCCTTTCCTCGACCTCGCCCGAACCGTCGCCCGTCTCCAGCCCGAGCTGGACCGGCGCTGGAAGGGAATTCTCGATACCACCAGCTTCATCCTCGGCGGCGAGGTGAAGGAATTCGAACAGGGGTTCGCCGATTATCTCGGCGTCGACGCGTGCGCCGGCCTCGCAAACGGAACCGACGCGCTGATCCTGCCGCTTCGGGTGCTCGGGGTGAAGCCAGGCGACGAGGTGCTGGTCCCCGCCTTCAGTTTCTTCGCCACCGCCGAAGCGGTCGCCCTGGTTGGGGGAACCCCGATCTTCGTCGACGTCGATCCCGAGACGCTCAACATTTCAGCCGAGGATGCCAAAGCGCGGATCACCGACCGGACCGTCGGCATGATCGGCGTCCATCTCTATGGCCGGCCGTTCGACGTCGACGCGATCTGCCGCGTCTGCGGGCTTCACGGCCTCTGGCTGATGGAAGACGCCGCCCAGGCGCATGGCGCCAAATGGCGCGGCAAGCGGGTGGGCGGATTCGGGCGGATCGCCGCCTGGAGCTTTTATCCGACCAAGAATCTCGGCGCTTTCGGCGACGGCGGAGCGGTGACCGGCAACGAGCCGATACTGGTCGAAAAAACCCGCCGCCAGGGCAATCATGGCCAGGCCGAGCGCTATACCCACCTGGAGATCGGCACCAACAGCCGGTTGGATTCGCTGCAGGCGGCGGTGCTCAACTGCCGGCTCGCCCTGCTCGATGAGGACAACGCCCGCCGCCGCGCGATCGCCGCGCGCTACACGGAGCGGTTTTCCGGCGTCGGCGACCTGGCGCTGCCTCCCGATCGGCCGGAGGTCGAATCGGTGTACCACCAATTTACCCTGCGCACCGAGCGGCGCGACGACCTGCTCGCCCACCTGGGCAAGAGCGGCATCGGCGCCTCGGTTCACTACCCGTCGCCGCTCCATCACCAGCCGGCGTTCGCCGAACGCTTCGCGAACAGCCCCATGCCGGATCTACCCGTCGCGGCTCTCGCCGGCCGTCAGGTGATCTGCCTGCCGATCTTCCCGGAGCTGACCGACGACGAGGTGGATGCGGTCGCCGACGCGGTGGTGGGGTTTTTCGGTTAAGCCGAGGATTTGCGGGGGCGTAGGACCGGGCGCCCTGGGCTTTAGGTGCCGCCCGCCACTTCCGCCAGCAGATCGGGCGGGGGAGGCTCGGCCTCGATCCGCAGCGGCAGCCGGTTCGCGAAGCGCAGGGCGTGGCTCGAAAACAGACGCTCCGCTTCGACCCTGCCGCGCGAGCGGGCGATCTCCGCCGCCCGCCCCGCGGTCGCCGCGGCCCGGGAGAAATCTCCCGTCTCGGCATAGGCCGCGGCCAAGGAGTCAAGGATCGTGCCGTTCTCCTGGTGGGTGATCAGGGCCGCCCGCTCCCCCAGTTGGACCGCTTCGGCGCCGTTTCTCAAGCTCGGATCGTTCCAGGCGGCGAGCAGCCGGGCGAGCCGGGCGAGCGTTACCGGGTTGTCGGGCTCCGTGAGGAGCGCCTGGCGCAGGCTAGCGATCGCCTCCGCGCCGCGCCTCGCGGCGGTAAACGCGAAGCTCTCCAAGAACAGCGTCCGGCCATCGCCCGGCTCCCCTCGGACCGCCTCGGCATAGCGCGAAATCGCCTCGTTCCAATCGCCTCGGGAAAGCGCCATGTCGCCTAGCCGGGCTTGGGCTGCCGAGAGCCCTGGGTTGAGGCGCAGCGCCCGCTCGAACCGGTCGACCGCCTCGTCCGTCCGGCCCTGGCGCAGCCGCGCGGCGCCCAGCTGGTACTGGCCGACCGCGTTGCCCGGAGCGATCACCACCAGCTTTTCGTAGAGCGGCTCGGCGAGGTCCGCCCGGCCCCGGGCGAGATAGAGCTCGGCCAAATTTGAGGTCGCCTGGAAAAACTGGGGGTGAAGCTCCAGCGCCTGCTTGTAGTTTTCGATCGCCTCGTCGGTCCGCCCGGCGGCGACTTGGGCGACCCCCAGGTTGTTATAGGCGATCCATGCCGTGGGGTTGCGCTCGATCGTCGTCCGCCAGAGGGTATCGACGTCGCGGTACATCGGAATCTGCCGCCAGGTGAGCGCGGCGAGAAGGATCACCACGGCCGAGGCCGCAACCTGCCCGGCGATGCGGAACCCTCCCTGGCCCGCGCCTTCGCTTGTCCGGGCCACAGCGCCGGTCGAGAGGGCGGCAAAGAGCGCCAAAAGGGGAGCCGACGCCAGATAGAGGAAGTGATCGGCCACCCAGGAAAACAGCATCGGGAAGACGTTCACGAATCCGAGCGCGGGAAAGATCATCGCGCCATAGCAGAGTGCCGCGGCGAGCGGTCCGCCGCCGATCCGCTTCCTCCAGATCCAAAGGGCGACGAAGATGGCCAGTGCGGCGAGCGGAAACAGCCATTGGACGGCGTCGTGCGCGTCGATCCGCCAGCGCGGATAGATGAAAATCAACGGGTGGGGCCAGAGCAGCTTGCCCAGGTAGTGCCACAGCGCCCGTCCGGCCACCAAGCCGCGTTCGATGAGCGAAAGATCCCAAGCCTCCCCTTCCGCGCCGACTTTGCTCCGCTCCAGGTTCGCGGTAATCCGGGCGAAGGCGAGGCCGAGCGCGAACAGCGGCAGGGTCGGAACCCAGGTGCTCGCCCGCAGCCGGCGCGATTTCCAGACGTCGATCACCAGAATCACCACCGGCAGTGAAACCGCTACGGTCTTGGCAAGCAGCGCGGCGGTGAACGCGAGAAGTGCGAGCCCGTAGTCCATCGCCGGCCGCCTGCGCCAACCCGGCGAGGGCTCGCCCGGCGGACGGAAGCGAAAGAACAGCAGCAGCGCCGCGAGAAAGCAGACGGCGGACAGGACGTTCTTCCGCTCGGTGATCCAGGCGACCGATTCGACGTGGATCGGATGGACCGCGAACAAGGCGCCCGCGAGCAAAGCCCCCGGAATGCGCAGCCGGACCAGAACCCGCCAGAGCAGGATCGCGGCGAGCGCATGCAGCAGGACGTTGGTCAGGTGATAGCCGGCGGGTTCGAGCCCCCAGAGCTGGTTTTCGATCCAGAACGTGGTGAAGACCAGCGGGTAGTACTGGGGGGTCGCTCCCGCTTCGGTCCAGATTCTCCCCAAGCCGCCCGGCTGCTGGAGCAGGGCGTTTTGGGTCACGTAATCGTCGTCATCCCAAATGAATCCGGCGCGCAGCACCGGCAGATAGGCCAAGAGGGTGATCGCGAGAAGAAGCGCCGCGGGCAGGGCGCGGCGCCAGGCAGGCGGGGGAGAGGTTCCCGCCGCAGGTCGAGACGGCAATGGCTCGGGCCGAGCGCCCGGCTTCCGAGAACCCTTGGGGGATGAGGAGTGTCGCGGGGGCATCGAGCCGCGAATCCTATACGGGGCCGGAGGGGGACCGCGGCTCCGTCCGCGGATGTTTCGGCTCCTCCGGTTCGAGGATCAGCCGCGCGCTGCGGTCCCAGGTGAAATAGCTCCACATCCAGTTGACGAACACGCTCAAGCGGTTCCTAAATCCGACCAGGTACATCAGATGGAGAAACAGCCACATCAGCCAACCGAGCCGGCCGGTGAAGCGGAGCCCGCCGGGAAGCTCGGCCACCGCGGCGTTCCGGCCGATGGTGGCCATCACCCCCGGGTTGAAGTAGCGGAACGGCTCGGACGCCTTCCCTGCGATCCGGCGGGCGATCTGGCGTGCCGCGTGGTGCCCCCCTTGGATTGCCACCTGGGCGATCTGCGGCATTTGCTTGCCTTGCGCATCCAGGCTGCCCGCCAGATCGCCGATCGCGAAAACTCCGGGGTGCCCCGGCAGCGATAGATCCGGCTCGACCGAGAGCCTTCCCCCTCGACCGGGTACGAGGCCCAGCAACTCGGCAAACGGCATCGCCTTGATTCCGGCGGTCCAGATCACCGATCGGCTGCATATTTCGGCACCGCTGCCCAGGCGGACTCCCTCGGCCGACGCGCTGACGATTCGTTCGTTCAACCGCACCTCCACCCCCCGCTCGCGCAGCACTTCGAGGGCATGGCGTTGCGATTTCGGATGAAACGGCGTCAACAGCTCCGGCGAGCGCTCGATCAGAATGACCTTCGCGAGATCGACCGGCAGGTGCGGATAGTCCCGGCGCAGCACCTGACCGATCAGCTCGATCAGGGCGCCGGCCATCTCGACGCCGGTCGCCCCGCCGCCGATCAGGACGAAATTGAGAACCCCCTGCTCGACCAGGGAAGAATCGACGTTCGCCGCCTCGAACTGCTCGATCACGTGGTTGCGCAGAGCGAGCGCTTCTTGCAAAGTCTTTAAAAAGATCGCGTGCTCGGCGACGCCCGGAATGCCGAAATCGTTGTTGGTCGCGCCGGGCGACAGGATCAGGAAATCCCAGGACACCGGCTCGCCGTTCGAAAACGACAGCGTCCGAGCCGCCAGGTCGATCCCGGTCACCTCGCCGAGCCGGAAGTCGAAATTCTTCTGCGAGTGGAAGATGCCGCGCACCGCGTGGGCGATCTCGGACGGTTCGAGGCCCGCGGTCGCCACCTGGTAGAGCAGCGGCTGGAAGGTGTGGAAGTTGTTCTTGTCGATCAGCAGAATGGAGACCGGAGCGCGGCGCAGCTTCCTTGCGGCGGCGAGACCGCCGAATCCGGCTCCGACGATCGCGACTCTGGGACGGGTTTCCATCCCTAGAGTCTATCGGCTGATCCCCGGTTTCCCAGCCGAATCCAGCGCGAACAGACCGAGAGCACCGCCTCCGGCCGCTCGGCGACGACCTCGTCGGTCGCTTCCGCGGTGAACCGGTCGATTTCGGCCGGCTCGATCCCCGCGCCGCGCAACGCGTAGCGCGTCGCGCTCACCCAGGCGAGCGGGTGGTGCGAGTGAAGCGAAACCGACAGATCCGGGTAGCGGGGCGAGTCCAACGGGGGCATCCTTAAGTCCCTCTCTTTCCTACAAGACACCCGAAAGTCGAAAATGTTTCACTTCGGCTCGGTTTTCGCGAAAGATCGCACGTTTCACCGGCCGTTGCCTTCGACGAATTCGAGCAGCGCCTTCACCGTGCGGTGGCGTTCGATCGGATGGCGGAGCGACAGGCGCGGATTGACCTTGTAGCGGTTGCGCCGGCCCAGCTTGGTCACCGTCACGTATTTCTCCGCCTGGAGGTCGGCGAGGATTCGCTGCACGGCCCGCTCGGTGATTCCGACCCGTTCCGCGAGGTCGCGCAGGCGGGCCTCCGGATCCGCCGCGATGGCGAACAGCACATGGCCGTGGTTGGTGAAGAAGGTCCAACCGGACAGGGGCTCTTCGGGCAGCGCCCGGCGGTTACGCGCAATCGGTTTCGACTTCATGGTTGCCTTGGGTTGGGAAACGTACCGCGGGGAGGAATCACGACCACGCCGCCGGGAAGGTTATCCCACACGCTTTCCGGGTTCCACCGATCGCGACGGATCAAGCGCTCCAGTCGAGAATCGCCTCTGTCGGCGGACCGAGCGGTTCCAGGTCCGGGTCGCTGCCCGAGATCTCGCGGACTTTGTCCTTGAACCAGCGATCGAACGGGCGCTCGGACTCGGCATACGCCTGAGCCGCCAGCTGGGGATCCTCGATCAAATCGGTGATCGCGATCACCCAAGCCCCGCTCGGCGTCTGCTGAAGGTGCCAGTTCTCGTGCCTCACCCCAAACTGGCGATAAAACTCCGTCGCCTCCGGGCGGCGAGCCCCGGTAAGCTCGGACGCAAAAGCGCGAAGCTCCTCTTCTTTGCCGGGCAAAATCGGAAAAGCGCGTACGACCCAAGGCATAGAATTCTCCAAAGCGAGAGACGGACGGTTAGGGGTTCCTAAGTGCCGGTTGAGATTCGTCCTCATACCCTAGGAGTAACGACCCAGGCGCTCGATCTGGCTGTCTGCAAAGGGTCCGCCATGGCCGTCGCGATCGGAAATCCGAGTTCGGGGCGAAGAGGCTGATCAGAAACGCCAGGAGATCCCTGCCTGCTTGAGGACGGCATTCGCCGTGAAGCGTGACTTGATTTCGCCATCTACGACGAATCGTTTCTGGGAGAGGGGGCTGTACCAGATCTCGTGATCGCCCTTGCCCTGGCGCTCGAAAGAGCAACCCTGCTCCCGGAGGACCGCTTTGAGCTTAGGGGTGAAGGACGAAGCCATCTACGAAGCGAGCCGTACCAACTCTTCACGGTGACCGACGATCTCGAACGACATCTCGGTCGAGTCGTCCGAGGGCTGCACGTCGTTCGCTTCGAGCAACTCCGGGACGAGGGTTCGAAGCTTCTCGGCCAAAGCCTCAAGACTGGAGGATTCTGTGGCGAGTCCGGGGACGTCTTCACTGGTGGCCACCCAGACGGAGGCCTCGGGGTCCCAAGTGGCTTCGATGAGATAGCGACTCATGACTGGGTTAGAGAATAGCATCGGCTAGGAGGGGCGTACAGACAAGGTGCCTGCCGTGTGGGCGGGGCCAGGGCGGGGCCATTCGACCCCCACCCCTCCCGCACCTGCTATCATCCCCGGCCCTATGATCGCCGTTTCCGACCTGGGCAAGTCTTTCGGCCCGCAGACTCTGTTTTCCGGCGTCTCGATGCAGTTCAATCCGGGCAACCGTTATGGGTTGGTCGGGGCGAACGGCTCGGGCAAGTCGACCTTTCTTCGCATCTTGACCGGCGAGGACCAGCCGAGCGAGGGTACCCTTTCGCTCCCCAAGCGGCTGCGCCTCGGTGTTTTGAAGCAGGACCATTTCAGCTACGAGCAGATGCCGATCCTCGACGTCGCCCTGATGGGCAACAAAGAGGTGTGGGAGGCGATGGTCGAGAAGGAAAAGCTGCTCGCGGCGCCCGAGGCCGAGTTCGACCATGAGCGCTACGCCGAGGTGGAAGAGCTGATCCTTCATTCCGACGGCTACACGCTCGAAGCGCGGGCGGGAGAGATCCTGGAGGGCCTCGGGATTCCGACCGAGGTCCACCGGAATGCCCTTTCGACCCTTTCCGGCGGCTTCAAGCTGCGGGTTTTGCTCGCCCAGGTGCTCGCCTCGTCGCCGGATGCGCTGCTGCTCGACGAGCCGACGAACCACTTGGACATCTTGTCGATCCGCTGGCTGGAGAAGTTCCTGACCGAGTTCAAGGGGACATCTGTGGTGATCTCTCACGATCACCGGTTCCTGGACAACGTCTGCAACTACATCGTCGACGTGGATTACGAGACGATGATCCTCTACCCGGGCAACTACCAGGCGTTCACCGAGGCCAAGGTCGGCAACCGGGACCGCAAGGAAGCCGAGATCGGGAAGCGGGAAAAAGAGATCGCCAAGCACCAGGACTTCATCGACCGGTTCAAGGCGAAGGCGAGCAAGGCGCGCCAGGCGCAGAGCAAGGTCAAGATGATCGAAAAGATCACCATCGACCGCCTGCCGCAGACCTCGCGCCGCTACCCGACCTTCAAGTTCAAGCAGGTCCGGCCGAGCGGCCGCGAAGTGCTGGTGATGGAAGGGATCTCGAAGTCGTATGGTGCGAAACAGGTGCTCAATGACGTCACGCTGCGGGTCGAGCGGGGCGAGCGCCTGGCGATCCTGGGTCCGAACGGGATCGGCAAGTCGACCATGCTCAAGATCGCGGTGGGCGAGGTGACTCCCGACGCGGGCACCGTCCAGTGGGGGTACGAGACCCACCCGGGCTACTTCTCGCAGGATCATGCGGAGCTCAAGGCCTCCGGCAAGCAGAGCGTCGAGGCGTGGTTGTGGGAAGCGGTGCCGGGCGAGACGATCGGCTTCATCCGCGGCAACCTTGGGATGGTTCTCTTCTCCGGCGACGACGTGAAAAAAGGGGTGGGCAACCTCTCCGGCGGCAATCTGCGCGCCTCACCTTCTGTCGCCTGTCGGTCACCCAGCCCAACGTCCTGGTGCTCGACGAGCCGACCAACCACCTCGACCTCGAAGCGATCGACGCGCTGGTCGAGGGGCTCAAAACCTACGACGGCACGCTGGTGTTCGTCTCCCACGACCGCTGGTTCGTGTCGCGGCTGGCGAACCGGATTCTGGAGATCACTCCGAACGGAATCCGCGACTACAAGGGCACCTACGAGGAATACATTGAGGCGATGGGCGACGATCACCTTGATGCCGAGGCGGTGCTCCGGGCGCGCCGGGCGCAGCAGAAGAAGGCGAAAGACACGCCGCGCCTGGACGACAAGGAACGCGAAAAGCGCCAGCGCGCTTTGACCAAGCGGCGCGACGAGCTGACCGTGTCGATCGATACATCGGAGAACCGGGTCCACGCGATCAACGAGCTGTTCTGCGATCCGACCTTCTTCGACAAGACCTCGCGCGACCAGGTGAAGAAACTCGAACAGGAGCAGCACCAGGTGAACGAGAAGATCACCGAGCTGATGACCGAGTGGGAAACGGTCGAAGCCGAGTTGGGCGACCTGGCGGGGTAAACGGTACACTTGCCGATCGTGCCAAACCGCTCTCTCGCCTTCGTCCTTTTCGTTCTCGTCCTGGCGGCCCTTCAGGCGCTCTCTGCGCTCCCTGCGGAAGCCGCGCCGTCCCCTTCGGACCCCTCCGGTTCCGGTCAGGTCGCCCTGCGGCTGGAAAAAGGGAGCGTCGCGCGGCATCAGCTGGTCGCGATCGGCCGGGATCTGATCCTCGATGGCGAGGCCCAGGCGGACGTGGCGGCGATCGAAGGATCAGTTTCGATCTCCGGCAGCGTCAAGGGCGATGTCGTGGTGCTCGGGGGCGACGCCCGTCTTTCGCCGAGCGCGCGGATCGCGGGCGACGTGTTCGTCTTGGGCGGCACCATCTCGGCCGCGCCCGGCGCGCAGATCGAGGGTCGGTCGGTCTCGTACCGCAACGCTTCGGTCGCCTGGATGACCCTGCTCGAAGGTCCGAGCCTCGGCCTGGAAAGCCGCTCGACCGTTGTGGTTGGGGCGAAGCTCGCCTTGCTCGCGGCCTGGTCCGCGCTTCTAATGCTCCTGTTCGCCGCCTGCGGCCGGCAGCTCATCTCGACCGCGGACGAGATCAAGGGCGAGCCGTTCCGGGGTTTTGCGACCGGCTTGGTCGGCGTGCTCGCCCTGGTACTGACCGCCCTCTTTTTCAGCGCGTTTGCCGGGGCGTTGATCGGCGTGCCCCTGCTCGTTCTGGTGGTGCTCGCGGCGCTCGCCTTGAAACTTTGGGGAATGGTCGCGGTGTTCTACGCTCTGGGCGACTACTTGCTCACCCGCGTGCTCCGCCGTCGGATGCGCCCGGCGAGCGCCGCCACGCTCGGCCTGCTACTGCTTGGACTGGTCAAGTTTGTCCCCTACCTGGGGGTCTGGACCTGGACGGTCGCGTCCCTGATCGGCGTCGGCGCCACGCTCGCAACAAAATTCGGCAGCCGGTCGCCTTGGTTCCAAGGGGCCTGATCTACCGATTGATCCGCCGCCTTGACCCCGCCGGGGCCAGCCGGTAACCTCACGAATTCGCACGGCGCGTTTCGTGGGAAAAGTGTATCGAGAGGAATCGATGAGTCAGTCAGAAGCGGCGGGCAACGAAATCCGGACGATCGGCTCGATCGGAGTCGTCGGCGCGGGCACCATGGGGCACGGCATTGCGCAGGTTTCGGCGCAGAGCGGCTACCGGGTGATCCTGGTCGATGTCGCGCCGGCCGCCCTGGAACGGGGACTCTCGGCGATCGCCAAAGGGTACGAGCGCCAGGTCGCGAAATCGAAATTGACGCCGGAAGATCGCGATGCGGCACTCGGCCGTCTTTCGGGAAGCAGCGATCTGGGCGAAATCACCGCGGTCGATCTCGCGATCGAAGCGGTGGTCGAGCGGCTGGAAGTGAAGCTCGAAGTACTGCGTGACCTCGACCGGGTCTGCACCCCAAGCGCGATTCTCGCTACCAACACCAGCTCGATTTCGATCACCAAACTCGCCGCCGCGACCGGCCGGCCGGAGCGGGTGATCGGCATGCACTTCATGAATCCGGTGCCGGTGATGCAGCTGATCGAGGTGATTCGCGGCCTTGCGACCGACCAGGCGACCTACGATGCGGTCGCCGAGGCGGCGCGCCGGATGGGCAAAACGCCCGTCGAGGTCCACGACGCCCCGGGCTTCGTCTCGAACCGCGTGCTGATGCCGATGATCAACGAGGCGATCTTTTGCCTCTACGAAGGGGTCGGCACCCCCGAGGCGATCGATCAGGTGATGAAGCTGGGCATGAACCATCCGATGGGTCCGCTCGCGCTCGCCGATCTGATTGGGCTCGATGTTTGCTTGGATATTCTGAAGGTGCTCCTCGACGGTTTCGGCGATCCGAAATACCGGCCCTGCCCGCTGCTGGTCAAAATGGTCGATGCCGGACGGCTCGGGCGCAAGACCGGTAGAGGCTTTTACTCGTATGAATGAACCGAACGTCGGAGCGTTCCCCTCCGTCGGCGCGAGAACGAATATGTACTGTCAGGTCTGCGGCGCATTGAACCCCGATGAACGGGAGTACTGCGTCCGCTGTCATCAAAAACTCCTGGTCCTCTCGGGCACCGTGTTCGAGGAGGAGGAGGAAGGGTACGAAGAGGGTCCCGACGAAGGATTCTCGTTCGACGAGCACCTGCTGGAGCGGATCTCGATCCTCGAAGAAGCGGTGAAGCGCACGGCCGAAACGGTGCGCCAATTGCTCTCCGCCCTCCACAAGCAGGAAAAGAACATCCTGATCAGCCAGACCGGCCTCTCCACCCTGCGCGAGATTCTGGAGCAGAAGAAGATCGTCGGCTGGGACGAGTGGAGCGAGCTCTGGGAATCGAAAATGGATTACCAGCTGCTCGCCTTGGAAAAGCGCGAGCGCTTTGTTTCGATCAAGGAGCGGATTGCCGCGCTCCATAGCGGCGACAAGCGGAAGGTCTTCCTCCAGCACCTGGACGACGCCGAATACGCCCTGTTCGGGTTCGACATCGAGCGCGCCGTGGGGGCGCTCGAAGCGGCCTACAAGCTCGACCGGGACAATTACGAGCTGGCGTATTTCCTCGGCGAAACTTGTTTCAACGAAGGCCAGCCGGAAAAGGCGCTGGTCTATTTTGCCCGCGTCCTCGAAGTGAAGCCGGACCACTACGAGGGGCTCGTCTACAGCGGCGTCATCCACTACGAGCAGGGCGGACACGAGCGCGCCGAAGAGCTGCTCAAGCGCGCGGTTGCGCTCTATCCGGACACGTTTTTGCCCCACTTCAGTCTCGGCGCGGTCCACGCGAGCCTGGGCAATCTCGCCAAGGCGGTGCTCTTCCTGGAGCGCGCGGTCGAGGTCGATCCGGTGCCGCAGGCGCTCTATCTGCTCGGCAGCTGCTTTTACGAGATGGGCCGCCTCGGCCCGGCGATCAAGCGGCTGCAAGAGGCGGTGCGCCACGATCCCGCGTTCGAGGAGGCGTATCACCTGCTCGGCCTCGCCTATCTCGACCGCCATTGGCATGTGAAGGCGCTCGCCGCGTTCCGCCGCGCCCAGCGGCTGAACCCCAAGAAGCTTCAGTACCAGGACATCGTGCGCTTCCTCTCCGGCCAGGCGGGCATGCCTCTGCCCGGCGTGCTCGGCCAGGCGGCCGAATGGTTCGCCAAGGGCGAGGAGCTGCGCGGCCGAGGCGCGGACAAGCAGGCTCTCGCCTGCTATCGCCGCGCGCTGTCGCTCGAACCGGAAAACCCGACGCTGCTGATGTCGTACGCCATGCTCTGCCTGCACCTCGACCGCAACCAGGAATTGGAAGCGGCGGCGCGAAAGGTGCTGGAGCAGAACCCGGGCGAAATGCTCCGCGCGACCGCCTACGCCGCGCTGATCGAGGCGCTGCGCGGTCAGGGCAAGTTCCGCGAGGGCAACCGAATCGGTACCCGGCTGCTCGAAGAGGGCGTGTCCAGCTTCTCCAAAACGATCGCCTACTACGAGATGGCCTACAACCTCGCCGAGATGGAAGAGGACCTGGACCAGGCGCTCGATTACGCGCACCAATCGCTCGAAAACGCGCCCGACGAGCTGAAGCAGTTCCCGCTCGCAGCGCTCGGCTGGGTCCACTACAAGCGGAAGGAATTCGACAAAGCGATCGATTTTCTGGCCCGCTCCTCCGAGTTGGGCACCTCGTCGAACACGCTCACCCATCTCGGAATGGCGCTGCTCGCCTCGGGCGACGAAGAGAAAGCGAAGAACGTTCTTGCCCGCGCAAGAAGCCTCGAAAGCCGCCGCGGCGGCCTGGAGGATCGGATGATGGAGTGCATGCGCGATTCGACGCGCATTCTCGAACGGGTCCGGCGCGGGCAGCGAAAGTAGAAAAAAAGTAAAGGAGCGGTATGCGTTGGAGCAAGTATTACCTTTTCACCACCCGGGAAGTGCCCAATGACGCCGAGGTCATCAGCCACCAGCTGATGGTCCGCACCGGCATGATCAAGAAAGTCGCGGCGGGGATCTACTCCTACCTGCCGTTCGGCTGGCGGAGTTTGTCGAAGCTGATGGCGATCGTCCGCCGCGAGCTCGAAGTCGCGGGCTGCATCGAGTTATCGATGCCGGCGATCCAGCCGGGCGAGCTGTGGGTCGAATCCGGCCGCTGGGAGCGCTACGGCAAGGAGCTGCTCCGGATCAAGGATCGCCACGACCGCGATTTCGTCTTCGGGCCGACGCACGAAGAGGTAATCACCGACCTGGTGCGCCGCGACGTCAAGAGCTACCGGCAGCTGCCGTTCAACCTGTACCAGATCCAGACCAAGTTCCGGGACGAGATCCGGCCACGGTTCGGCCTGATGCGTGGGCGCGAATTCCTGATGAAGGACGCCTACTCGTTCCACGCCGACGCGGAGAGCCTGGACGTCACCTACCGCGACATGCACGAGGCCTATGCCCGGATCTTCCGCGCCTGCCAGCTCGACTTCGGCGCGGTCGAGGCCGACACCGGAACGATCGGCGGCTCGGCATCGCACGAGTTCATGGTCGTCGCGGGAACCGGAGAGAGCGCGGTCGTCCGCTGCCCCTCCTGCGGTTACGCGGCGAACACCGAGAAGGCCGAAACGAAGCGCGAAGAGACGGACGACATCGGAATGCCGTTCCCCACCGCGTCGGCCTCGGCCGAGCCGTTCCGCACCGTGCCGACGCCGGGCCATACCTCGGTCGAAGAGGTCGCGAAGTTCCTCGGGGTGGAGCCGGGCCAAGTGGTGAAGACCCTGATCTACGAGACCGAAAAGGGGATCGTGGCGGTGGCCATCCGCGGCGATCGCGAAGTGAACGAGGTCAAGCTCCTGAACCTGCTCGACGTTCAGCACCTGGCGCTCGCGAGCGAGGAAAAGGTGAGTCAGGCGACCGGAGCGCCGGTCGGTTTCGCCGGCCCGGTGGGACTGTCGAGCACCGTCGAGCTGATCGCCGATCCGTCGGTCCGCGGCCTCTCGGGTTTCGTCTGCGGAGCAAACCAGGCCGACGCCCACCACGTAGGCGTCGAATGGGGCCGCGACGCCCAGCCCTCGCGCTGGGCCGACCTGCTGCTCGTGACGGGCGGCGACGCCTGCCCGCGCTGCGGCACAGCGCTTGAGCTGTTCCGCGGCATCGAAGTGGGCCACATCTTCAAACTGGGCGACAAGTACTCGAAGGCCCTGGCCTGCAACTTCACCGACGAGGCAGGCGCCGAAAAGCCGATGATCATGGGTTGCTACGGCCTGGGTGTCGGCCGCACCGTGGCCGCTGCGATCGAGCAGAACCACGACGCGGACGGAATCATCTGGCCCCGGCCGCTCGCACCGTTCGAAGTCCTGCTCGCCGCGCTCAATCCAAACGACCCGGCCGTGGTCGAAACGGCGGAGCGCATCTACGACGAGCTGCGCGCCAAGGGAATCGACGTCCTCTACGACGACCGCGACGAGCGCCCGGGAGTGAAGTTCAAAGACGGCGACCTGATCGGCCTGCCGGTCCGAGTCACCGTAGGAGCCAAGTCGCTCGCCGACGGCAAGGTCGAGGTTTCCCTGCGGAGAGACCGCGAGAAGCTCGGCATTCCGGTGGCCGAGGCGGTTGGGAAGGTGATGGAGCTGCTCGAACGGGCATAGAATCGCAATCGCGGAGGTGCCCATGGTGACGGCGAAACAGGCAATGATTCAGCTCCTGGAGCAGCAGCCGGACGACAGCAGCGCCGACGAGCTGCTCCGGGAAATTGCGTTTTCCCGAATGGTCGAGCGCGGGCTCGCCGATTCCGATCAGGGTAGGACCATCGAGCACGAAGAGATGGCGGAGAGAATCGCTTCGTGGGCCGGGTGAGATGGACTCTAGAGGCGGCGGATTGGCTCAAAAGAGTTCACGATCACATCGCACTCGACAACTCGTCCGCGGCATTAAGGACGGTGCAAGGGATTTATCGCCTCGCTTCCACTCTCACTGCGTTTCCTCACCGCGGGTACCGGTTCGAGGAAGTTTCCGACCCGGAGGTGCGGGTGGTCCTTTACGGCCACTATCGTGTCCCCTACCTGGTCAAGTCAACGGGCGATGTCGAGGTACTCGGCGTTTTTCACGGCGCCCTTGATATGGGCCGCTACCTGACGTTTAACCCAGAGAGTCCGTGATCGACTCCCTCATCCGCAACGTCTCCGACACCGCCCGGTGGGTCGCGACCTACCGGGCGATGGAGACGGCGCGCCCGGACGCTCTGTTTCGCGATCCGTTCGCCGATCGGCTTGCGGGGGAGCGGGGGAAGCAGATCGTGAAACTTTTGCCACGCGGCGAGGATTCGGCGTGGGCGATGGTGGTCCGCACGGTTGTGTTCGACGAGATGATTCTCGCCGCGATCGAGCACGGGGCGGACGCGGTGCTGAACCTTGCGGCGGGTTTCGACGCGCGACCCTATCGGCTTCCTCTGCGTCCCGACTTTCCCTGGTTCGAGGCGGACCTCGCGCCTCTGCTGACCGAGAAGGAAGAGGCTCTGGCGGGCGAGATCCCGGTCTGCAGGCTGGAGCGCCGGGCGGTCGATCTCGCCGATCGCGATGCTCGCAGCGCTCTGTTCTCCGAGGTCGCCGCGGCGGGCAAGAACGTCTTCGTGCTCTCCGAGGGCCTGATCACCTACCTCACGGCCGAGCAGGTGAAGGGCCTTGCCAAAGATCTCCACGCCGCCCAAAACCTGCGCGTTTGGGCGTTCGACATGGCATCGCCTCTTCTCTTGAAGCTGGCCAACCGGACGTGGTCGAAGCACATGACCCAGGCACCGCTCCAGTTCGCCCCTTCCTCGGGCGAACGCTTCTTCACCGGCTACGGATGGCGAGCCGCGGAAATTCGCTATTCGCTCGAAGAAGGCGAGCGCCTCGACCGGCGGCCGCCGGTCGGCCGCTTCGCGCAAGCCTCCTGGCGGTTGCTCCCCGAGCCGCTACGCCGGCCCTTCCAAAAGATGGGCAAGTTGGTTCGATTGGAACGGGTCTGACCTCGAAGGAGCTCGACATGCCCGAGACCTTCATTCGCCGTTGCCACTTTCCCGTCTCGCCCGAACGCCTGTTCGCCTGGCATGCCGAGCCGGGGGCCTTCGCGCGGCTGACGCCCCCCGATGAACCGGTCGAACAGGTAAGCCCCGATCGCGGTCTGCGCGAAGGCGAGCGGGTGGAGCTTCGCATCGGAATAGGTCCGTTTCGCCTACCTTGGATTGCCGAAATCCGCGACGTTAGGCCGGGGGCGGGGTTCCGCGATGTTCAGATCAGCGGTCCTTTCCGCCGTTGGGAGCACGAACATCGGATGGAATCCGACGGCAAAGGCGGTTCCTGGCTTGAAGATCGGATTACCTACGAGCTGCCGCTCGGCTTCCTCGGCCGTTGGTTCGGCGGTGCGATGGTTCGACGGAAGCTCAACCGGTTGTTTGCCTACCGGCACGGGGTTACCGCCGAGGCGCTTCAGGCCCGGGAACCCTCCTCTTAGGTCTTGAGGCCGCGGCCGCGCTTTTTCGGTTTCTCCGCCGTGGCGGGTTCGAACGAGGCCCCGAGCCGGCGGACGAATTCCTGCGCCAAGTGCGAAAGCGGCCGGTCTCCCCTTTGCACCACGGCGATCTCCCGGGAGGCGAACGGCTCCTCGATCGGCACGAAGCGGATTTCATCTTTCGGCGCGTCGTGCGTCGCCATTTCGGGGACCAGGGCCACTCCCAATCCGAGACCTACCATCCGCAGGAGCGAGTCCAGCTGGCTCGCTTGGCAAACTACGCGGCAGTTCGTGCGCATCGCGCGGCAGACCTCTCCCACCTGACGCCCCAAACAGTGCAGTTCGTCGAGCAGAATCGTCGGCGGGTTCACCAGCTCGGAGAGCGAGACGCTGTCGCGCCCGGCCAACGGGTGGTTCGCCGAGACCGCCACCGTGAACGGATCGCGGCCGATCACCAAGACCCCGAGCCCCTCGCGGACGATCGGCGTGCTGGTGACCGCGAGGTCGATCTCTCCCGCTTCGAGCGCGTCGAGCAGGCGTTCGGTCAAATCCTCCCGGACGTGGAGATCGACCGCGGGGAAGGTCTCGGTAAGAGATCGGATCGCCGCGGGCAGCAGAAACGGCGCCACGGTGGGGATGGCGCCCACCACCAGTCGGCCGTGGCCGCTTCTGGCGTCTTCCTCCAAGCCCTGGGGAATCTCCTGAAGCTGTTCGAGGATCGCCCGGGCGCGCGGCAGGAGCGAGCGTCCGGCGTCGGTCAGCTGAACGCGCCGCCCGATGCGCTCGAATAGGGGGCATTGCAGCTCGCGTTCGAGTTTCTGGATCTGCTGGCTGATGGAGGGTTGCGCCACGCCGCAGCGCACCGAGGCGCGGCTCATACTGCCGAGCTCTGCGACGGCCACGAAGTAGCGAAGTTGGTGGACTTCCATAGGCGATACCTATCCATTCGGGAGGAAAGAAGTATTGGACCCTATCGATCTTACTCCTCTACCCTGCGTCCGAACAGGCTGCGAAACGCCAGGAGGAAGCAATGTCCGAAAATCCCCGCTTGACCACGGCCGACGGCGCGCCGATCGCCGATAACCAGAATTCCCTGACCGCGGGGCCGCGCGGCCCCGTGCTGATGCAGGACGTTCAGCTGTTGGAACAGATGCAGGCGTTCAACCGCGAGCGAATTCCCGAGCGGGTGGTACACGCCAAGGGCTCCGGCGCGTATGGCATCCTGACGGTCACCCAAGACGTCACCCGCTACACCAAGGCGAAATTCCTGTCCCAGGTAGGCAAGCAGACGGAGGTCTTCCTCCGCTTCTCGACCGTCGCCGGGGAGCGCGGCGCGGCAGACGCCGAGCGCGACGTGCGGGGGTTCGCGCTCAAGTTCTACACCGAAGAGGGCAACTGGGATCTGGTGGGCAATAACACTCCGGTCTTCTTCGTGCGCGATCCCTACAAGTTCGCGATGTTCATCCACACGCAGAAGCGGCTGCCGGAGAGCAATCTGCGCGACATGGACATGCAGTGGGATTTCTGGTCGCAGTCGCCGGAGTCGCTCCACCAGGTGACGATCCTGTTCTCCGACCGCGGCCTGCCCCGGAGCTATCGCCACATGCACGGCTTCGGCAGCCACACCTACAGCCTGATCGACGAGGCCGGGAACCGTACCTGGTGCAAATTCCACTTCAAGACGCTCCAGGGGATCGACAACATGACCGGCGAGGAATCGACCGCCCTGATCGGCAGCGATCGCGAATCGCACCAGCGCGACCTGTTCCAGTCGATCGAGCAGGGAGATTTCCCGCGCTGGCGCTTCTGCATCCAGGTGATGACCGAGGCCCAGGCGGCGGACTTCGAATACAACCCGTTCGACCTCACCAAGGTCTGGCCGCAGGGTCGGTTCCCGCTGATCGAGGTGGGCATTCTGGAGCTGAACCGTAACCCGCAGAATTACTTTGCCGAAGTCGAGCAGGCGTCGTTTTCGCCCAGCGCCTCGGTCCCCGGAATCTCCTGGAGCCCGGACAAGATGCTCCAAGCTCGCCTGATGAGCTATGCCGACGCCCACCGCTATCGGATCGGAACGAACTTTCAGCAGCTGCCGGTCAACCGCCCGCGCTGCCCGGTGATGCACTACCAGCGCGACGGGGTGATGTCCACGGGCCAAGGAGAATCCGCGCCGAACTACTTTCCCAATACCGTGCCGGGTACGCCGCGCGAAGCGCCCGAGTTCCGAGAGCCCGCCCAGCCGCTTGGGCAGGTCGCGGCCGATCGGTACGACCACCGCGATGGCAATGACGATTACACCCAAGCGGGGAACCTCTTCCGCCTTTTCGACGAAGGGCAACGCGACCGGTTGGCCAAGGCGATCGCCGCGCCGCTATCCCAGGCGCGGCGCGAAGTGCAAAGGCTCCAGCTCTGCCACTTCTTCCGCGCCGATCCCGAATACGGAATGCGGGTCGCGGCGGAGCTTGGGATGTCCACCGCCGACCTCGCGGCGATGATGCCCACCGCGATTGGAGCGGTGCGATCCACCGAACTTGTGGAGGTCGGCTGATCATGCGCTGCTATCCCTGCCAAGATGCCGGCCGCTCGACCGAGGCGGTCGCCCTCTGCCCCCACTGCTCGATCGGCCTCTGCGCCGACCACCGGGCGGACCTGTCGGCCGCCTCTCCCGGAGGTACGGGTCTCGGCTGCGGCCACGCTCTGCCTTGGGCCCCCCGGAAAGTACAACTCGCCAGCGCAGCGGCGTAGGGACGAACGCGATTCGAGAAGACTCGGGCCGCCATGTTGCACGTTGGGCGACGTGGCGGACCTTCCTCGCGATGCCAAAATTCGTCTCAAAATCACCCTTGACAACGCCAGGCATCTTGTCCAAGAATGCCGCCCAGCAGAAAATAGGTTCTTTGATACCAGGAGCGGCAGGACTCTTTTCGTGCCTTGAAGGTGGCCTTCGGGCTGTGATGGCTGACGATCGTTCGCGATTGTCCTATCCGGTGGCGATGGCTCTACTTGGGTCGCGATAGTGGCTATTGATTTTCGATAGCTCTTATCGGGACCGAATGAGCGAAATCGGGTCGCACTACCGGCTATCGCCTCGCTGTAGTCGTTATCATCAGGCTGAGAATCTCTCCGCCTCGCGGTAACGCCAATCGGCTCTCAATCCCCGCCAACGCGGTGCGATAACGGCAATTTCTCCAAAATAGTAGCTATCGGGTCGCGATAAGCATTATCGCGCCGAGATAGTGGCTATTTTCCCGAAATAGCGGCCAGCGCGTCCCGATAAGCGCAATAGCGCGATGTGGCCAAACGCGGCGGATTCGCTTCCTTCGAGCAGCACTTCCTTCCTTCTCCTGAGCTACTCAATCGAGTTTGTCTTTCGGCATTCCGCCGGAGGACTGCCCTGGGCGTTTTCGCCCAAGGAAAGGAGCAGGTCATGGAAAACAGCTCGTTTGCCGACAAAGTGGTCTCGTGGAACGTTTTGGCGATGGCACTGGAACCGTTGCTCGCCGATTTGGAACACGCCCGCCCGGCACAAGGACAGCTTCAACAGGTTCTCGCCGAAATGCGCCTCGTCTCCGAAGGAATGGAGGCACAGCGCGCGAGTTTGCGGACTTTCTCGCTGCGCCGCCAGACTCTCACCAATGAAGGCCGCAAGCTGCGCAATGTTCTCGCTGCCATCTTGCAGGGACACTTCGGCCCCGACAACATCGAGCTGATCAGATTCGGCTTGAAGCCCCGCGTCGAAGGCCTCCGTCGCAACCGGAAGTCCAAGAACAAAGACCAAGCGCCCGCCACGATTTCGATCTCGTAACCGGCGCCGAATCTTCCCCGTAGTCCAAGCAGCCGGGGGGCGGAGGGGTTCCGCCTCCCGGCGTTGTTGGCCGTCGATCGCGCTATTCTTGGAACGTAAGGAGGGTCGAGGCTGGCCGCTGTAGTCCTCGGACGCCCGACGAGATCTTCGGCGAGCTGCTTGCGTAAAGCGAAACGCGCTCCCCGTTGCGAGCCGTCGACAATGGGTGGAGAGAAAATGCCAACCTCGAAGACGACACTCTGGAAAAAAGGCCGCGGCAAGCTCGGCCTCCTCGAGCCCCTGATCGGCTCATGGCGGGCGGAAGCCGATTCGCCGATGGGGCGAGTGGGTTGTTCCCGAACCTTCACCCGCATCCTTCAAGGAACCGCCGTGCTCCTCGAAGCCCGCTGGCAACTGCCGGGTGGCAAGGCCTACGAAGAACACGCGATCTACAGTGTCGACGACAACGGAGTGATCGCCTTCTGGTCGTTCACCTCCGACGGCAAGAAATCCCAAGGAATTCTCGCAGACGGTACCGACATCCACCCCGAAGCCATCGCCTTCGAAGCCCAAATGCCCGCCGGGCTCGCCCGAATGGTCTATTGGCCCGGGGAGACCGGCGGCTGCAACTGGGCGGTGGAATCGAAGACCAAGAAGGGGTGGAACCGGTTTACGCAGCATGGGTACGTCAGGATCTGAATCTGCCTGGACCGGATACGACCGGGTATACTCTTCCAAACGATTTGATGAGCCCTCGGTAGGCGCCGGTCCGCCTTCACTCCAGCGAAGGCTTTAGCCGGGTTGAGCTCGCTCGGCTGCAACAGATGATCGAGGATCACAAAGACGACCTCTTAGGGAGCTGGAATGAGTTCTTTGGCGTATGAACCCAAGGTCGGGAAAGCGTTGGGCCTCTCAGTCACAGACGAAGCCCTGACCGTTGACCTGCTTGATGGCCGAACGATCTCTGTGCCGCTGGGATGGTATCCGCGACTTCTCCGCGGCAGCCCCGCTGAGCGAGCGCACTGGCGCTTGATCCAGGGGGGCGAGGGAATCCACTGGCCCGACCTCGACGAGGACATCAGCATCGAGGGCTTGATCCTCGGCCGCCCTTCGGGCGAGAGCCAATCCTCCCTCGGGCGTTGGCTGCGTGGGCGCTCGGTCAGCTGAGTCGCCTCCAGGCGTTGGCGCGGCGCACGATACCGCCAGCGCCGGTGTGGCGCTACGCTTTGACGGCACAATGGGAAGGAAGAGACCCATGGAACGCTTTGGCGTTTTCACCGCCCGCGACCTCCGGCTTCGTTCAGGAGACCTGCTTCGGGACGCTGAAGCAGGAAAGCTCTCCATCATCACGAAGCACGGGCGGCCTGCCATCCTCGCGATCCCCTTCGGAGAGCGCCTGC
The DNA here is from genome assembly GCA_038250865.1 of Thermoanaerobaculia bacterium. Taxonomy (GTDB): domain Bacteria; phylum Acidobacteriota; class Thermoanaerobaculia; order Multivoradales; family UBA5704; genus DASYKS01. The sequence continues at coordinate 42,551 of JBBSBW010000034.1, forward strand.
TCGCCCACGGAGTCCATCGGACCATGGCCCTCGACGTTTACGAAGCCGGGCAGGCAACCCTGGCGCAGGCCGCAAAGCTGGCCGACCTCTCCGTCGAAGCTTTCATCGAGTTGCTCGGCCAAGCGAGCCGGACGTGCTGCCCTACGACTTGAGCGGCCGGGTCCGCCGGTGGTGGGACAGAAAAAGGTTCACTGGCGAATGATAGAGACGACTCAGTCAATTGAAGTACGCGAAGGTATCTTGTCTTGGGCGGGGATTGAGCTAAGAGTGAGCTTCCGCATCAAAATAGGCCAGTTAGGGGAAATCACCTTAGAGATCGATGCTGTCCAATCGTCCAACAGAGAGTGGCCTGCCCACTGGCAGCTGTGGCATGACTTACTACGAAGCAATAATAGGCAACGTCCATATTTTCATCTATCAGGGCTGTCAGCATGCGGTCTAAAGGTATATTCGGAATTCGCGCACCTGGAAAACTTGGTTACATCTTCCACTCCTGGGGAGGTTACTCTTCAACCGATGGTTTCTGTTTCCGAGCTTAATCTCGAGCGGCCGTCTCCCGCGTGTACAGCAGAAAGGGATGTCTCTGCTACCTACTTATCACTTGGCCAACTCGGATCCCCTCATCGACCAGTTGACACTACGGTAGGTACGCTTTTCACCAGCGCAACTTCCAGTGTTGCGGCGGCAAAGGAAAAATTTGGCGCAATTCGAATAGTGAAGAACGTCGATCTCAGCCTTGACGAATGGATTAAAGCCAGTGATGACCTTGCCGAGAGAGTCCTCAACATACTGTCATTGGCACAGGGACGCTGGCTCATGTGGACCGCTCGGGAAGTAGCAGTAGGTGACGACCTGGTCTCCAAAAGGATCCGCTCTCACAACCTCAGCGACGCAGTCTTAGCTCAGCTCTTTCCTCACCTTGACCTCGAGCCCGTACTTCAGCTCGCAGTCCAGTCCTACACACGGGATCTTATCCTTCAGACTAAGCTCGACGTTGCACTTTCATGGATGCTTGCTCCGGCGCCATATGCGGAAACGAGAATTTTAAACCAGCTAATTGCACTAGAGTTGCTGGTCTCTACCTTTGAAAACAAAGCCAGTCCCTTGATCCCCAAGAAAATATTCAGTTCAAAGGTAGTGCCGCGGCTACGTGAGGCTCTTGCTGACCTAGTCGAAAGCGGAGTCTTGGAGCCAACGCAAAAAGAAAGCCTAAACAAGAGTCTCGCAGATTTAAACAGGCCCACGTTTTTCGACAAGGTGCGACAGCTTATGAAGCACTACAAGGTTCCGGTAAATGATATCGATGAGCGTGAACTGCGACATGTCGTTGTAGGCTGCCGAAACGATCTTGTTCATCGAGGGTTCCTGGAGAAGATCGGAAAGGATCGGGGCCGCATAAATCGTGCGAGTGACATCGCGGAGGAGCTGCTGAAGAGAATTGTGATGGCGATGTTGAACTATGAAGGGAAATATATCTCCGCGTTATACAATCTGGCCCCCTGCCCTTTCAACGGCGATAGGATCGAGCCGCCAACAGGCAATCATCCTGTGCCGCTCATCCCGGAGTCTAAGTCGCATCCCTGAAATGTCCCCCCGCAGAACCTCCGTCCATACCGCCCTCCTCGAACTGTGTTATAACCATAACACACCGCCACCGCCCAGCCGGTGGCCTTCGGGGACGCAGGGATGCTCAGGATCGATCCATCGGATCCGCGCCCGATCTGGCGACAGATTGAGGAGGCGGTTCGCCATTTGGTGGCGAGTGGGGCTCTGCCTTCGGGGGAGAGTGTCCCTTCGGTGCGCGATTTGGCGAAGGATCTGCAGGTCAATCCGGCGACGGTTTCCAAGGCTTATCAGCGTTTGACCGACCAGGGGGTGCTCGTCGTCCGGCGGGGGGAGGGGACCTTCGTGTCGGAGAAGCCCCCGGCTTTCCCCAAGCGGGAACGGGACCGGCTGCTGGACGAGGCTGCCGTTCGGTTCGCGAGCCAGGCGGTCACGCTCGGGGTCTCGCGGGAGGAAACGGTCGAGTCGGTCGAGTCGGCTTGGGACGGGATCGTCGAGAGCCGGGAAGGAGGAGGAGAGGCATGAGCCCCGAAGTTCCTTTGCGGGCGAGCGAGCTATCCGTCCGGTACGGGCGGAAGAGCGCCCTCGACCAGGTTTCGCTCAGCGTCGCTCCAGGCTCTGTCTACGCGTTGATCGGCTTGAACGGCGCGGGAAAATCTTCCCTCGTTCGCTGTTTGCTTGGCCTCCGCCGACCCGATTCAGGGAGCGCCCAGCTTTTCGGCCGTGACGTTTGGCGGGAGCGGTCACAAGTGCTTTCCGAGGTCGGCGTGGTGCCCGAAGAGCCGGATGCTCCGGCGGCTCTTTCCGCTCGGGAGATCGCACGATTCTCCGCTCGGATCTTTCCGCGCTTCGACCGCGCGGGGTTCGAGGAGCGCCTGCGACGCTTCGGTGTGCCGCTCGATCTGCCGTTCGGCCGGCTGTCCAAGGGGCAAAAGGGGCAGGTGGCGCTCGCTCTGGCCCTCGCCCCGGCGCCTCCTCTCTTGATTCTCGACGACCCTACGCTCGGGCTCGATCCGGTCGCGAAACGCTCGGTCTTCGAAGAGCTGATCGGCGATCTTGCAGAGCGGGGCACCACCGTCTTCTTGACCACCCACGAACTGGCGGCGGTCGAGGGGATCGCCGATCGGGTGGGCATCCTGCGCGAGGGGGCGCTCCTGCTCGACGAGGATCTCGAATCGCTCAAAGAGCGATTCCGCCGCCTGCGCTGGGCACGGCCGGCGGAAGGGATCGAAGCGGCCCTCGCCGAGCTCGCACCGCTTGTAGTCGAGCGGAAGGCCTGGGGGGTGGAGGCGATCGTTTCGCGGTTTTCCGAAGAGCGCTGGGCGGACTTCGCCCGCTTCGGCGCGGCCGAGGTGGAAGCCGTTCCGCTCGAAGATCTGTTCGTCGCCCTGGTCGGATCGGCCGGGCCGAAAGGTGTCGCATGAGCGCGTTCCTCGCCATTTTCGCCCGGGAGTTTCGGCTGCGTCGAATCCTGCTGCTCGGCGCCCTGTTCGTCGGTCTCGCCGCGCCGATCATCCCGCGCCTTCAGGGGGCGAGGGGAGTCCTGGCCGCGGAATCAGCGCTCGACGCGGCCCTCTTCTTGGGGCTCATTACCGGGGTCCTGTTTGCGGCCCTCCTCGGTTCGAGCGCCGCGGCCGGCGATCTGTCGCACGGGCGGCTCGGGTTCGATTTCGTCCGCCCGATCTCCGGCTGGGCGATCTGGGCCGGCCGTTTCGGCGCCGCCGTGGCGCTGCTGTTCGCTTCGGCCGGGCTCGTCCTGTTGCCTGCGATCCTCTCCGGCGGTACCTGGGGCGATTCCCGTACCGTGGCCTTGCGCCTGCCTGCGGGCAATGGGCTCGATTCGTTGGGGACTTTTGGGACCGCGGTTTTGGGGCTACTCGGCTGCACGGTTCTGCTGTTCTTGGTGCACGCGATCGGTGTGTTCTACGCCTCTCGGTCCGCCTGGCTGGCGGTCGACCTCGCAGCGCTCGCGGCGATCGGACTGATTGTCGCCGGTGCATTGAGCCGGCTCCAGAGCCATTGGGCATTGGAGGCCTTCGGAGCCGGGGCGATCGCCCTTTCCGCGATGGGTGCGGTCGCCCTGATCGCTGCGAGCTGCGCCCAAGTCGTACGGGGTCGAATCGATCTGGCGCGCGGTCATCGAGCGCTCTCGATCGTCCTTTGGGGGTGCCTTCTCCTCGGAGCGCTCGGTCTGGAAGCGGCCTCTCGCTGGGTGCTCTCCGCGGAGGTTGGGGATCTGGAAACGGAAACCTATACGCAAGTCGCTCCCCGCGGCGGTTGGTTCGCCCTCTCCGGAACGGCTCGACGGCTGGGCACCAACTATGCTTCGCAATTCCTGATCGATGGGGCGAGCGGTCGAACCGTTCGCCTCCGGTCGCTGCCGCCCGGAGGGATCTGGGGAGGCGAGGTCAGTTTCTCCGGCGACGGCAGGTGGGCCGCCTGGCATTTGCAACAGCCGGGGCAGTCGTCGGAGGTCGTGCGCCTCGATCTCGCCCACCCAGGATCTCGCCCCGAGGCCCTTCAGCTTGGCCTCCCCTACCGTCAACAACTAGGCCTTTCTCCCACCGGGCGCTGGTGCGCGGCGTTCGACTCGGATCGCCTGCTCGTTTTTGAGCTCGCGACGTCGCGGCTGGTCGCCTCGATAGCGCTCGATGGACCTTCCGTGTACGAGGGGATTCAAGGGATTTGGACCGCTCCGGACCGGTTTCGTTGGTATACCAAGAGACCTTCCGAAGGTGCGAGCGAGGATCCGCGGCAAGTGCGCATCGAGATCACCGAGATGGCGCTGCCAGCCGGCCGGCCGGAGAGGGTGGGGGAGATTCGAGCCGCCCCGCTGGGTTTCCCCTGGCAGATCTCGACGGATGGAGGGACGGTTTTGGTGCGCGAGCGGACGAGCGAGCGCTGGCTGCTGTTCGACGGGCGGACCGGGGGCTTTCGCGCTCCGCTTGAATTTCCCCGCAGAACCTCCGCTCTTCTGCTGCCGTTGGGGCGGGTGGCGGCCGTCCAACATGGCACCGAGGGCGCCAACGCTCGAACGCTCGTCCTCTCCGAGAAAGAAGGCCAGGAGATTTTGCGCCTCGATCTGCCGAGGTACCAATACATACGCCTCGGCAGCCTCGCCACACCCACGGTGCTGCTCGCCGCGGGCACCTCGAAGACGACCGAGGATCCGGCGGCCTGGCATCTACTCGCGCTCGACCTCGTGAACCGGAAAGTCACCGAGATCGGCCGCGGCGTGCCCGCGGGAGGGTTTACGGGAGAAGCGGGAACCCTGGGCAGCCGGCTGGTAAAGACGGCCATCGCGAGCTTCGCGGTCTGGGATCCGGCGACCGGCAAGCTCGTACCGCTACGGCTCCAACCGGCCGAATAGAAAGAAGGAATCTCGACCCATGGCTTGTGGCAGACTCCGCCGACCATGAGTGAAACGCCGCTCGCGCCGTTCGACGTTCGCCTCGATCTTTCCGGCTGGACACTCGTCTGGGCCGAGCTGACGGTCGATCCTGCCTCCCCTGCGGCTTACGCGGTGCTGCGCGAGACGATCGGAAAAGCTCGTGCGCGGTACGGCGCGCAGCTGTCGGCCGACGATCCGACGGTAGCCGCGATCCGCAAGCTGTTTCGCGCCGCGGGGTGCGATCCGACCCGCTACCGGCCATCGTCCGAAGCGCTGCTCCGCAGGGTGCTCAAAGGCGAAGAGCTGGCCGCGATCCAACCGCTGGTCGATCTGAACAACGCGCTCTCGATCGACCTCGCCGTGCCCAGCTGCATCATGGCCGCCGACTCCATGAAACCGCCTCTCGTCCTCCGCGCAGGAGCCCCCGGCGAAACCTTCGAATCCCTCCGCGGCCCGTTCTCGCTCGAAGGCAAACCGCTCTTGGCCGACGCCCAGGGCCCCCTAGGCACCCCGATCACCGACCAAGATTCAGTCGAATACCGCCCGCGGCTGGCTGGTCGCCTACCTGCCGGCGGGAGTGGTGTTTCCGGGCGAGGCGGAAGGGACGTTACGCGATCTCGCGGCGCGGGCGGGAGTGGCGGTCGGTCGGGTGTTCGCGGTTTGAGTCAGGTGGGGCGGGTGACCCGCGCAAGCAGGCCGTCCCAGACCTCGGACGACGAGAGAGCCGAATCGATTCGTGCCGCAAGGGATTCGAAATCAGGGTCGTAGGTGCAGACTACGATTCCGCTGTGAAGGCTGGCTGATTTCTCATGAAGCCCGATAAAGTGGCGACGGTTGAGCGTCACGACCACCCGAGCCTGTGACGTGGCGAAGTTCAGAACCTCGCCATCCGGCGTCGCGCGATTCGCTTGGCCGGTTTCCTGGGTGGTGAGGACATCGTGCCCGCGCCGACGCAGACCTTCGACGACCTGGCGCGGCAGGTTCTCATTTGAGTAAATCCTCGCCACGATTACGACGTTTCGTTGGCTACGATCTGACCTTCGATGTCGTTCCTGTGGGCTCGGTGAAAGGCCCAGGCGTTCGCGAGATCCTCAACGCGTAGCTGCGGGTAGGCCTGAAGGAGGTCGGCTTCGGTACTCCCCAGCTGCCGCGCCCGCACCAACAGCCAGACGGGGATCCGCGTCCTCACGATGCACGGCTCGCCGCCGCAGACCGCGGGGTCGGAATCGATGCCCGCAAAGACCTCAAAGCTGTCCCCCAGGTCCCGCGCGACCCAGCGAAGAACCTCCGCTTTTTCGCCGCGAGTGAGGGTGGACAGCTCCTCCTCGATCTGCGCGAGTCTCGACATGCGCTGAATCCTAGCACCGCCTTTACGGCGTGGCCGTCTCAGGCTCTTCCGGCAGCCCTGCCAACTCCATCAGCTCCTTCATCAAGCTCGCGGTGATCCCGGTCGCCCATTGGTCAATGGCGGCATCGATTTCTTGGTTGGCCTTGGGCATTTCGACCAGGAACTTCTTCCCCGCGGGCGATCGATAGAAGGTGAGTAGCTCCCGGATCTCCGCCTTCGTGTAGTGAGCGTCATAGACCGGCACGATCAGTTCGAAGATCGCCTTCGGATCGATTCTCTCCGCCAGACGCTGCCAGATGATCTCGGGCATTTCCGGCGAGTCGGCGCGGGCCTTCTCGAGGCCGGCAGAAATGTTGCCCGCCGCGGCGGCCGGAGCGCCCGTGGCGTCGATCACCTGGCGGATCAGGGCGGCCTTCTCGGGATCGATCGCTTGCGCCTGAAGGGCGGCGGAGCTCGAAGCGGCGCTCAAGAGCGTCATCAGCAGAAAAGCCGGTCGGCCAAGATTTCGATTCATGGGTCGCTTCCCTTCGCGTCGCATTCGGCGAAGTCTCGGGAGAGTAGACGCTGGAAATGCGGTTCGGTTTTAGTCGGCCGGAGTGTAGCGGACCTTCCCGCCGCCGCTGCTAGGATGCGCGGACTCGCCGCACCTGGCCACCCCGTTCGAGGAGAACCTATGCGCTTCTGTCGTGTCCCTCTGCTCGGCATTCTGCTCTTCGTTTCCGCCCTCTCTGCCCTTGCCGCCGATTCTCCCCGGTCGCTCAAGCCCGAGGACGTTGCGGCCTTGAAGTCGGTCTCCGATCCTCAGATCAGCCCGGACGGGATGTGGGTGGCTTACACGGTCCAGTCGATGGACTTGAAGAAGGACAAGTCGGACGCCGACATCTGGATGTCTCCTGTGGCCGGCGGCGAGGCGATTCGGCTGACCACGAGCAAGAAATCAGAGAACACGCCGCGGTGGAGCCCGGACGGCAAGTATCTGGCGTTCCTGTCGGATCGCGACGGCGACGACACGGAGGTCTACCTGCTCGACCGGCGGGGAGGCGAGGCCTGGCAGGCGACCGAGTACAAGGCGAGCGTCTCGGACATCGCCTGGTCGCCGGACGGCAAGAAGCTCGCTTTGATCGTCGCCGACGTCGATCCGGACGCTCCGAAGGAGGGCGAGAAGGACGACGAGAAGACCGAGAAGCCGATCGTCATCGACCGTCGCCAGTTCAAGCGCGACGGCGAGGGCTACCTGCGCGAAATCCGCGAGCACCTGTACGTATTCGACCTCGGGACCCAGAAGACTTTCCAGGTCACGTCCGGCAAATACGACGACAGCGAGCCCGTCTGGTCGCCGGACGGAACTCGGATCGCCTTCACCGGCAATCGAACCACCGATCCGGACGCGAACCAGAACAGCGACATCTTCGTGGTCGAAGCGAAAGAGGGGGCCGCGCCGCATGCGGTCACCAACTCGCCGGGGACCGACGGTTCGCCCGCCTGGTCGCCGGACGGCAAAGAGATCGTCTACGTAGCGGGCGGTCCGGTTTCCGACATGTGGTACGGCGTCGCCTCGGCGGCGATCGTGCCTGCCGCCGGCGGCCCGCCGCGCGATCTCACGCGGGGTCTGGACCGCAATATCTCCTTGCCTCGTTTCTCGGCCGACGGCCAGCAGGTCTACTTTTTGCTCGAAGACGGCGGCAATCAGCACCTGGCCCGGGTTTCGGCCAAGTCGGGCGGTTCGGCCGACCGGGTTGTGGCCGGAGAACGCGAAGTCGACAGCTTCGACCTTGGACCGAAAGACGAGATAGCTCTGGTCGAGGCGCAGTGGGACCACCCCGGCGAAGTCTCGGCGCTCGGCGCAACCGGCGACCTGGTCCGCTTGTCGCACGCGAACGACGAATTCTTGAAGGGCATCCGGCTCGGCAAGCTTGAACGGTTCAAGGCGACCAGCGCCGACGGCACAAAGATCGACGCCTTCCTGACCCGGCCGCCGGATGCGCCTAAGGGTAAAAACCTGCCGACCGTGCTGCGCATCCACGGCGGTCCGACCGCGCAGTACACGACGGGCTGGAACCTCGAATGGCAGATGCTCGCGGCGGGCGGATTCGCGGTGGTCGCGGCGAACCCGCGCGGCTCAACCGGCTACGGCCGCGATTTTTGCTACGCGCTCTGGGCGGATTGGGGCAACAAAGATTTCCAGGACGTAATGGCGGCGGTCGACGGCGCGATCTCGATGGGGGTCGCCGATAAAGATCGTCTGGGCGTCGGGGGATGGAGTTACGGCGGCATTCTCACCGACTACGTGATCACCAAGACCACGCGTTTCAAGGCGGCCATCTCGGGCGCCTCCGAGGCGAACTACTTCGCCAACTACGGCACCGATCACTACCAGTACGAGTGGGAAACCGAGCTCGGGCTCCCCTGGCGAAACGTCGATCTCTGGAAGAAGCTCTCTCCTTGGTTCCAGGTCGACAACGTGAAGACGCCGACGCTGATCCTCTGCGGTCAGGCGGACATGAATGTCCCGCTGATCAACTCGGAGCAGCTCTATCAAGCGCTCAAGCGGCTCGGGATCGATACCGAGCTGATCATCTACCCGGGCCAGAATCACGGCATCCGCAAGCCGACCTACTTGAAGGACCGTTTCGAGCGGTACCTCGCCTGGTATGACAAACATTTGAAGGCGGGCAAGTAGGGGCGGGACGGCCGGCTGAGGCCGCCGATCCTTTCAATCAGCCGAGCCTTCTCAGCCGTCAGCCCGCGGGGAAGGCGAGTCCGGTGGCCCGGAACGTTGCCGCGAAGCTTTCGAGGAGATCGGGGCGGGCGGCGAGCATTTCGAGCGCTTTGGAGTGCGGCGCGGCACGGGCGACGACTTCGCGCATGCGCGCGACCCGGGCGTGCCAGGCCACCGCAGAAAGGTGCGGTCGCGGGAGGCGGCAGGGAACGCCCTGGCCGAGGAGGAGGGTGTCGATTCCTTCCGGCCCCCAGAGGGGATCGGGGTAGTCGAAGGAATTCCGGAGCGCCGGGTCGTAGGAGAGCGGCCCTCGATGGCGGAAAGCTTCGAGCAACTCGGCGTGGTGTGAGACGTCTACCTCTTCGCGGGCGGCTTTCCAGAATGGCGTATCGAGGCGGCGGTTGAAGCGGTAGTGAATTGCGAGGAACCAGCGCAGATAGTCCCACCAGTCGCCCACCCGCCGATTGAGCAGGGGCGCGAGACTCCGGTCGGTACGGCGGAGCGGAAAGGTGCCGCAGAGCAGGCCGATCTGGCGGATCAGCAGGTGGAGCGCGGTCGATTCGAGCGGCTCGACGAAACCGTAGGCGTTTCCGAGCGCCACGACGTTGCCCCGCCAGAAGTGCTCGTGGCGGCCGGCGCGAAACCGCACCTCTCGCGCCGCGCCCATGCCGGGGTTGGCTCGCCGCATTTCGGCCTCCGCCTGTTCGGGGCTGATAAACGCTGAGGAGTAGACGTAGCCGCGGTGGTCGGCGTCGATTTGCGGCGTGTTCCAACACCAGCCGGCGGCAAACGTCTCGGCCGTCGTGTAGGGACGAATCCGCCCGCCATGGTGCACCGCGGCGATTACCGCGCGGTCGGTCCACAGGCTCGACTCGAAGCTCCGCCAGGGTGAGCCGAGGGCACGCTCCAGGAGGAGCGAGCGGAATCCCGAGCAGTCGATGTAGAGATCGAACCCGAGCCGACGGCCGTCGGAGCACACCAGGGCGCTCACCTCGCGTTCGCCCGTCTCGTCCTCGGTCACCTCGGCATCGACCAACGTGGCTTCGACGTGCTCGATCCCGGCTTCGGCAGCTCGCCGTTTCAGGTACGAGACGAAGCGCTCGTTGTCCAGGTGGTAGGCGGCGGCCGTCCCCAGGCGACTGGTCCAAGAGGCGTTTTCCGCCGCTTCGTCGCCATCGGTTCGATAGACGCCGACGGCGTCCGCGCCCATCAGGAGCGACTGGAGCGAGCAGGCCTGAAGATCCGGCGTTCCTGGTTCGCCGTAGACCGCCGGCTCCAAGAGGTGGAGGGGGCCGAACGGGTAGTTGAAATCGCCATCGCCGGGGGCGCCCCAGAGGAAGCGGATGCCGAGCTTGAACGTCGGCCGGACCTCGGCGAACAACGTGTGGATGTCGAGCCCGAGGTCGACGTGCAGAAACTGCGGCAGGAGCGGCGTGGTCGCCTCGCCGACGCCAATGATCGGCAGATCGGGCGATTCGATCAGGGTAACGCGCAGCCCCGGAACCTTTCGGCGTAGCGCCAGGGCGGCGAGGTAGCCGGCCGTTCCGCCCCCAATGATCCCGACGCTTCGAACGAATCCTTCGGGCTCTTCCCGGACCGCCGCCACGGCTCGCTGGGGCCGGCGCTCGTCACTCTCGACGATCGAGATCTCGGCGCGTCCTGCGAGCGCGGTCCGGGGTGGAGCCGTCGCGGCGCAGAGCGGACAGGCGAGATCGCGTGCGAGCGGCAGGCGGCGCGCTTCGGATGGGGGCCCGGAGGCCGGCGGAGCAAGCAGGAGACACGAATCGACCCAACCCGGTTCGCCGCCGGGCCGGAGCAGCTGGCCTACCTCGGCGACGAGGGCCGCAATCACTCTCTCGCTCGATCGAGGATCGACGGTCCCCGCGTGAAATTCCGCAGCCGCCGCCAGCGTGGATGCTGGGTCCAGTCGGGCGAAGCGAAGCGCCGCGAGCTGCGCGCATCCGAAACAGGGACCAACGCCGGGAATGGCCGTCGGCCCGATCCGAACGCCATCGGGATCGGCGGTGACGAAGAGGGCCGGCACGCCGGATTCCAGGCAGGCCGATTGGACGGCGAGGATCTCCCGATAGGGACTCTCTTCAAGAGCGCAAATGACGAGCGCCACGCCGGAAATCTCGGCCGCGGTGAAGGAGCCGGTCCCGAGGCGCCGGATCTCAACGCCGGCTTCCGCCTGGCGCAGCTCGCATTCGATCCGATCGGCGAACTCTCCTCCTCCAAGCAGGACGAGCGTCGAAGCCGGGCGAGCCGCGTTGGACTCCGACGAAGGCCCGACCTGATGCACCATCTCCCCTTCGAGCGCACCGAGCAGCCCGAGCACTTTTTTCTCCGAGAGGGCGGGGTCGATCGCCGCGCAGGCCGCCGCGATCTCTGACGCGGTGCGCGTGCCGTCCACCTGATCAAGAATTCGATGCAGGTCGGTGATCGCGATCCCGCTGAGCTGGCTCGCCCCGCCCGCGTGGCGGACGAGCAGGCGGCCGTCCGGAAGCGCGATCGCTTGGGCGTGTGGATCGCGGCGAAGGACGATCCGCTCCACTAAGCGACCTCCACCAACTCGCCCGACTGCACGTGCCAAAGATCGGCGTAGGTGCCGCCTTTGGCGATCAGGGCGTCGTGGGTTCCTTCTTCGGCGAGCCGGCCGTCGCGCAGGACGAGGATTCGGTCGGCGTTGCGGATGGTCGAGAGGCGGTGGGCGATGATCAGGGCGGTTCGGCCCGCGGTCCAGCGACGGAGATTTTCCTGGATCGCGCGCTCGGTTTCGGTGTCGACCGAGCTGGTCGCTTCGTCGAGGATCAGGATCGGCGCGTCTTTCAAGATCGCCCGGGCGATCGACAGGCGCTGGCGCTGGCCGCCGGAGAGCTTGATGCCGCGCTCGCCGACCAGGGTGTCGTAGCCGTCGGGGAGACCGACGATGAAGTCGTGCAGCTCGGCGTACTTCGCCGCCTCGACAATTTTTTCGAACGGCACGCCCACGGCGCGGTAGGCGATGTTTTCGCGCAGCGTGCCGTGGAAGAGGTAGACGTCCTGGGAGACCAGGGCGATCGAGCGGCGCAGATCTTCGAGCGAGAGATCGCGCAGGTCGTGACCGTCGAGCTTCACTACACCGCCGGTCGGGTCGTAGAGCCGGAGCAGCAGCTTGATCAACGTCGATTTGCCCGCTCCGGTGGGACCCGCGATGCCGATCGTCTCGCCGGGGGCGATGTGGAACGAAAGCCGGTCGAGAATCCGATCGCCGCGCTTGTAGGTGAAATCGACGTCTTGGAGTTCCAGCTCTCCTCGGGCGCGCTCGATGTGAACGGGCACGGCCGGCTCGACGATCGTCGAGGGGGTGTCGAGAAGACCGAACGTTCGGCGCGCCGAAGCCCTCGCCCGCTCGTATTCGTCGAGCACTTGGCCTAGCCGCACCAGCGGCCAAAGCAGCCGTTCGGTCATCATCGCGAACAGGACCAATTGGCCGACCGTGATCCAGCTGCGGTGTTCGAGAATCCAATGGCTGCCGACCAGGAGCACCCCGGCAAAGCCGAGCACGATCGCCATCCGGATAACGGGGACGAAAATAGCGGAGAGTCGAATTGCCTGACGGTTCGCCTCCCGATATTCGGCCGACGCGGCGCGCACCCGATCGAGCTCGAACGCCTCGGCGCCGAAACTCTGGATGACCAGGATGCCGCCGATGTTGTTTTCCAACCGGCTCGAAAGACTGCCGACCGCCTCGCGCACCCGCCGATAGCGCGGCGCGATCCGGCGCTGGTAGGCGAGGCTTCCCCAGAGGATTAACGGGATCGGCGCCATCGCGATGAACGCCAATCGCCACGAGGTGTCGAACAGCACGATGCCCGAAAAGATAAACAGCACGACGGTTTGGATCAGCTCGTTCGCGCCGTTGTTCAAGAAGCGTTCGAGCTGGTTCACGTCGTCGTTGAGCATCGCGAGCGTCTCGCCCAGGCGGTGCTCTTCGAAGAACGCGATCTCGCGCCGCTGGATGCGTTCGTAGGCGTCGAGCCGCAAGTCGTGCTGGACCTCCTGGGCGAGCGTCATGAAGTAGTGCTGATAGCCCCACTGGAAAAAACTCTCGAAAAAGAAGATCGCGACCGAGAGCGCGGCGAGCACCACCGCGAGGCGCCACGCATCCGACGTGCCGGCGAGGCGGGCGATCCAACCTGGAGGCTGGCCGCGGAGCGAATCGATCACCCAGCCGACCAACAGGGGCGGCATCAGGTCGAGGATCTTGTTGAGCACCGAAGATGAGACGCCGAGCGTGAGGCGGGTGCGATAGGGCGCCAGATAGGCGAACAGGCGCGCCATCGGGCGTTCCGCTTCGAGCAGCAGGGGCGGTTTCACGGGAGGGACGGATTCGGGCACCAGGGCTCCTCGGCAGGGCGGGAATCGTAGCACCGAGGGGCCGCCGGGCCGGTTCGTGATTCGGTGTTATCATCTTCCGCGATGCGTCGTTCCGCCCTCGTCTGCCTCTACCGAACCGCTGCGCTGTTGGCGGTGGTGGTCTTGGTGGTCGCGCCGAACCTCGACTTCCACCGGGCGCAACAGGCCCAGGCCTCGTTCGGCGGCGAACGGACGCTGATCTCCGAAGGGGCGAGTCATCCGACCGCGCCGCTGCACGTCGAAGCTTCGCCGCAGACCGAAGAAGAGCCCTGCGCCTTCTGCCTGTTCAGCGGCCAGATCGGCAACGGACTGCTCGGGGCTCCGATCCCGCAGCCGCATCTCGAAGTCCGGACCGCGACGCTCAAGCAAGCGATCCGCCCGGCGCTCGCGGCCTCCCGCAACACCCTGCCGTCCCGCGCTCCTCCCGCGGCTTAAAGCGCTCTCTTTCTCAGAGCCCCAAGCCCGGGTTGGAAGTCCGCGTCCGCGCGGTCCGCCCTCCCGACATTCGAAGTCGATTCGTGTCCCGAATTTCGGGAGGACCCTTATGGTTTCAGAGACCGTGCCCCGCGGGCGTGCATCCCGTTGGCCGCATTTGACGTTGCTGTTCGCAGCGAGTGTCGCGTTGTTCGCGCCGCTCGCCAACCCCTTGGCCGCGCAATCCGCCGCGACCGATCCAACGACTCAATCCGCCGGGTCGCCGGCCTCCGCCGCTCCCACGGTCGACGACCTGCGCCGCGAGTTGGCCGAGATCAAAGCCGAATCCGAAAGGCGGATCGCCGATCTAGAACGCCGGCTGGCGGAGGTCGAAAACGCGCCGCCTTCGACCGAACCAGCGGCCTCCACGGAAGATCTCGCCGCGGCTGCGGCGGAAATCGCCGCCGGTGCCGCACCGGTCGCCGTCCCGGTCGACACCGCGCCGCAGAGCCCGGCTCCGATCACCGTCGTTTCGGGAGGAGGCGGCAAGAACTTCTTGAACCTGTCGCTCGACGGCCTGATCGCTGGGGGAACCTCGACGGCGCGCGACGTCACGGCGCTCCAGACCGGCGGTCACGATCCGATCCAGCGCGGCTTCACGGTCCAAAACGTTGAGACCGTCTTCGACGGCGCGGTCGATCCGTATTTCCGGGGCCAGGCCAACATCGTCTTTCAGATCGACGACAAAGGCGCCACGACGGCCGAGCTGGAAGAGGTCTACTTGACCTCGACCTCCCTTTCCCATGGCTTGCAGGTCAAGGCCGGCCAGTTCTTCACCGAGTTCGGCCGCCTCAACCCGACCCATCCGCACTCGTGGGATTTCGTCGATCAGCCGCTCGTCAACGGCCGGTTCTTCGGACCCGACGGGCTGCGTTCGGTCGGGGCCCGGTTGTCCTGGCTGCTCCCCACGAGTTTCTACTCCGAGGCGTTTCTCGCGGTGCAGAACAGCCAGGGCGAGACACTCGCCAGCTTTCGCAGCGTGCCCGGCGAGACGCTATTCGGCCGGCCGATCGTGCCGCGCGACGTCGCGACTTCTTCCGATCTGTTGATCACGCCGCGCTACGCCGCCTCGTTCGATTTGAGCGACACCCAGACCGTGCTGCTTGGTGCGTCGGCGTCGCTCGGTCCCAACGGCACGGGACCCAACGGGAAGACGCGGATCTATGGCGTCGACGGTTTCTGGAAATGGAAACCGACCAATGCCTTCAACGGCTTTCCCTTCGTCAAGGTGCAGGGCGAATGGATGCGTAGGAGCGCCACGGTCGATGCCCTCTTGGATCAATCCCTGCCCCGGACGACGTTCGACGATTGGGGAAGCTACCTGCAGGTCAATTGGGGCTACAAACCCGGGCACGTCCTCGGGCTGCGGGTGGATCGCGTGGCCGGCGATCAAGGCGACCTCGCGGATCCCACTCTCGCCCCTCGCTGGCGGCTGTCGCCCGCGCTCACCTGGTTTCCCACCGAGTTCTCGAAGCTCCGCCTGCAATACAACTTCGACCGTTCGGACGCCTTCCGCCACGACGAGCACTCGCTCTGGCTCCAGTTTGAATTCCTCCTCGGCGCGCATGCCGCCCACAAGTTCTAGGGGACTTGAATCATGAAGAGATTCGCTCTCGCTCTTACCCTCCCCCTCGGCGTCGCCGCGCTGCTCGGCTCGGCTCTGCCGGCCGCTGCTGTGCTTAAGGTCGTCGCCACAACCTCGGAATACGGCGCTCTGGCCACCCAGATCGGCGGCGACCGGGTCGCCGTCACGACGATCGCCAAACCGACCGAAGACCCGCATTTCGTCGATGCCCGGCCGAGCCAGATCGTCGCGTTGAGCCGCGCCGACGTCCTGATCGAAGGGGGCGCCGAGCTGGAGGTCGGTTGGCTGCCGCCGCTGCTCGAAGGCGCCCGTAACGGCAAGATTCTTGCGGGCGCGCCCGGCCGGGTCGTGGCCTCGGAAGGGATTCAGCTGGTCGACATTCCCTCGGCCGCCGATCGTTCGCAGGGCGACACTCACCTTGCGGGCAACCCCCACTTCATGCTCGACCCGATGAACGCCAAGGTCGTCGCCGAGCACATCGCGCGCGAACTCAGTTCTCTCGATCCCGCGGGCGCCGCGACGTTTAAAGGGAATCTCGCGCAGTTCGAAACCAGCCTGGCGGCCAAGATGACGGAGTGGACGGCGGCTCTCAAACCCTTTGCCGGCCGGCCGATCGTCACCTATCACCCTACTTGGCGCTATTTCGGCCGGCGCTTCGGGCTCGTCGCGGACATCTTCCTCGAACCCAAGCCGGGCATCCCTCCGTCGCCGCCGCACCTCGCCGAGGTGATGCAGAAGATGCTCGCCCAGAAGATCCGCGTGCTGCTGGTCGAGCCCTACCAGCCAAGAAAGACGGCCGAGGGGGTGGCGGCACGCACCAATGCGGTCGTCGTCGACGTCTGCCAATTCCCGGGTGGCCTGCCGGGCACCGACACCTATATCGCCCTGATCGATACGAACGTCAAGCGCATCGCCCAGGCGCTCGCGAGCCACTAGGAGCCCGCCCATGGATCTCTTCACCCTTTGGCTCTGGCCCCTCATCGCCCTCTGCGTCCTGCCGGCGGCGCTCGTTTACTTCGGTCTGCACGTGGTCGGACGAGGGATCATCTTCGTCGATCTGGCCCTTGCCCAGATCGCGGCCCTCGGCATTTCGACCGCCGTCTTGATGGGGGCGGACGCCGAGCACGGCACCCTGCCCTACGTGCTGGCGATCACCTTTACGATCGGCGGCGCGGCGCTCTTTTCGCTCACCCGGTTCCGCCACCCCAGGGTGCCCCACGAGGCGATCATCGGCATCATCTACATCGTGGCCGCGGCGGCGGCGACCATGGTGCTCAGCCACACGGCTTCGGGAGACGAGGAGATCAAGAACCTCCTGGTCGGCAACATCCTCCTGGTCTCTAGAGCCGAGGTGATCCGAACCGCGCTGCTCTACTTAGGGGTCGGCGCGTTCCACTACGCGCTGCGCAAGAAGTTTTATCTCGTCTCCTTCGACACCGAAGAGGCCGAGCGGCAGGGTGTGAACGTGCGGCTGTGGGACTTCCTCTTCTACGCCACCTTCGGTCTGGTGGTCACGAGCTTCGTCCGCATCGCGGGCGTCTACCTCGTCTTCTCCTACTTAATCGTCCCCGCCGTATGCGGTGCGCTCCTCTCGTCCCGCACCGCGATCCGCCTCGCGATCGGCTGGGTGATCGCGCTCACCGCAGGTCTAACCGGGCTGGTGCTCTCCACCCAATGGGAGAGCATGGACCTGCCGACCGGACCGACGATCGTCTGCACCTTCGGCCTGCTGCTGGTCGTTTGCGGCACGATCGCCTTCGCCCAATCGCGGCGCCGCGACCCTGGTAGCATCACCGGGTAAGGAGAACCGCCAATGGCCGACGCTTTGGGGCAGCACCTGATCGAAGAGATCGAAAGCCGGTACCGCAGTCACAAGACGCTTGCCGAGGCGGCGTTGGCTCAGGTGCCGGACGAGGACCTCTTCCGGACGATCGACCGCGAGACCAACAGCCTTGCGGTCCTGATCCAGCACATGGGGGGCAACTTGCGCTCCCGGTTCACGGACTTTCTGACCACCGACGGCGAGAAGCCTGATCGGCACCGCGACGCCGAGTTCGAAGTGGCACCCGGGACGACGCGAGACCAGTTGATGGCGCGTTGGGAGGAAGGTTGGGGGTTTTTGCTCTCGACCCTCGCAAGCCTTTCGCCGGACGACCTATCTAAGACGGTCACCATCCGCCATGAGCCCCATACGGTGGTCGAGGCGCTAATGCGCTCACTCTGCCATCAGGCCTACCACGTGGGGCAGATCGTAATGCTCGCGAAGCACTATGTGTCGGAGACCTGGCGGCCGCTCACGGTGCCGCGCGGCCAGACCGAGGAATTCAACCGGCGGATGGCGGAAAGGGCGGGGCAGCCGTAGCCGAGCCCGCTCCACCGTCATTCCGAGCGTGAGCGACGGGTGGGTGGGTTACCCCCCGTCGCCCTCTTTGCCGCCTCGCAACCGATCGAACCACTTCTTACGCTTGAGGAGCTTCGGCGCGCCCTCGGTGCCCAACTGACCGGAGTGGCCGGAAACGTCGGTCGCGGTCGCGTACCACTGGACGTTTTTGTTCTGGTGAAAGCTTTGGGGGATTTCGGCCGTATAGAACGATCCCGATTGGCGCAGCTCCAGCGTCTGCCAGGAGCCTCCCTCCGGCCGGGCGAACAGGGTTGCCTTGGCCACCTGAAAATCGTCGGTGATCCTTAGCGAGACCCGGGTCGTGGCCCCCTTCTCGAATTCGCTCGCCGAGCCTTCCCGCAGGTCGAGCGCGGGCGGATTCTGGTCGATCTGGGCAAAATCGCCCTTCAACCGGTCCGACAGCTCACGGAAGCGCTCGGCATAAGGTCCGGAGGGGTTCGCGGTGCGCAGGATCGCGAGTCCTTCGTCCGGCCGCTTCCTCTGTGCGGCGGCCTGGGCGTTCGCGAGAATCCGGTCGAGTCGGGGATCGACCTCGGCGACCGTGCGGATGTGGCCGATCCGATCGGCGAGGCCCGGCCGGTCGGGCCAAGCGCCACGCAGGGCCTCCAGCCGATCGAGCGCGGCTTGCGCCTGGCCGCTCTGGTTCAGGCGATCGGCATCGGCCTCGATCGTCGCCGCCGCGCGGTCGCGCAGGCGGGGGGCCGCTTTGTCGCGCGGGGCCAGATCGGCAAACGAACCGGCGAGGCGGACCACGGCGAGCGGGTCGCCTCCCTTGGTGGCTTTCTGGAGCTGGTTGGAAAGATCGACGAGCTGCTGGGCCCGGCCGAAATCCGCCTCGGCGCTTGGATTGGCCTTGAAGAAGGCGATCCGATTCGCCGCGATCCCGCGCAGGGTGGAGCGCAGGGTCGCAGCGTTGCCGTTGCGCAGGCCGCGTTTCAAATCGGCGGCGAGCCGCTCGACCTGCGATTGGCCGAGCGAATCGCGCAGCGCCTTGGCCTCTTCGCGCTCGTCGGCCGAAAGGGTCGCGGCGTCGATCGCGTCGAGCGCGGCGCGGGCCGCCTTTTCGTCTCCTGCGTCGAGCGCGGCCCGAGCGGCGACCAGCCCGGGATTGCCCGCCGGGGCGGGTTCGACGAGATTCGATTGAAGGTCGGGGGACGGCGGCGGGCTCGGCGCAACCGCCGCTGGGGCCGCTGGAACCTTCAGCTCGTCTTGGATCTCGGTCGGATCGATGTCCCGATCTCGCAGGTAGATCAGAAACGCCGCCAGCGCCCCGAGGCCCGCGGCGGTCGCGAGAGCGATCCAGAGGATCTTCTTGCCGCTCTTTCCGGTTCGCCGAGGCGGTTTCGCGACGACCGGGATCTCCGCGGTATCGGGTGGCTTCATCGGCACCGCGAACGCCGGAGCGACCTCTTTTTGCGGGGTTGGCGGAACGACCGGCGCGGCGAGAAAGTCTTCGACCGACGAGAGCAGGTCGGTCGGGAGCGAAGTCGTCCGAGGCAATTCGGCGCTCGGCGGGGCGGGTGCCGGAGGTGCGACGGAGGGTGGCGGCGCGGAAATCGGTTCCGCCTTGAGGGCGGGGAGAGGAGGCGGAGCCGGGGCCGGCGGGGCCTCGAATGCCTCTTCGAACCGCAGTGCGAGCGGCTCGCCGTCCGTGGCGGTGGGGGGAATGTAGACCGGATTGGTCTTCTCGCCGACCGAGGGCTGGGCGACCGGTCCGCGAAGAGCCGTGCGCAGACCCTCGCGGATCTCGGCCCAGCTCGGCCGCTCGGCCGGCGATCGGCGCAACGACCGGACGAGCGCCTGGCGGAGCGCTTCGGCGTCTTCCAGCTCGAAGCTCACGCCCAAGGGGAGCGAGAGCTCGGGCTCGCCTCGCGAGTCGCTCTGAATTCCGATGTCGAGCAGACGGCAGGCGATGCGGGCGAACGAGTAAACATCGGAACGGCCGTCGCCCGCGCCTCCGGCGAGCGTTTCGGGCGCCGTGCCCTCGACGCCGGGCATACCGGCGATCGGCGGATGGAGGATGCGGGTGCCGAAGCCGAGCAGCTTGGCCTGCTCTCCGGTGGTCGTGCCCGCGAGCCGGATGTTTTCAGGCGAGAGGTTGCCATGGGCGATGCCGCTTTGGCTCAGCAGCTCGAGCCCGTCCAGAACCTGGAGCAGGTGGGACAGCACCTCGGCGGGCGCCGCGCCGGTCAGCTCTTCGAGGCCCCGGCCGGCGACCGGTTCCAGCAGTAGGAACGCGCCGCCGTCGGGCAGCATGCCGAAATCCAGCAGCGAGGGAATGGTCGGATGGCGCAGCTTGGCCAGAGCCGTCGCGGCCTGGAGAAAGCGCGGCATCGCCTCGGCGCTTTTCCCCGGAGCAATCCTCTTGATCACCACCATCGCGCCGTTTGTGGCGTCGGTTGCGGCGTGAACGCTGGTAAACGCGGTCTCGCCGAGTTTTCGGGTGATTCGGTATCGCTCTGATATGTCGCGGCGTTCCGCCATGATCGTCGAGAACCTCGAAGCGCAAGCTTATCGCCGAGAGTCTATATTGAGCCGAGGGAGCCACGAGGCCCGCTGGGAAATGAGGATGGTAACCTACCTCTTTTGGAGGTGTTTCCGCAGTGCGTATCCTCACTCAAGGCGCGATGAGCCTGTTGTTCGATGTGATCGACGAGATTCCGCTCGATCGCGAGGCGGTGCAGGTGCCGCTCGCGATGGAAGGGGAAGGCTCGGTGACGCGGCTCCCCAACGGCAAGGTAGAGATCGTCCTGCCTGACGCCGACGATCTGGGCGATTTTCTGGCGCAGCTTCCCCGCCGGCTGGTGGCCTTGTCTAGTCCGTGAGCTGCCCCGACCACCCCTCGCGTTCCCGGAGCCGGGTCACGTGGGCGACGTGGTGCCGGCCATGCCAGGCATAAAGGCCGAGCAACGAATCGAGGGTCACCTCTCCCAGCTCCGGGTGGTCAAGTGTCCGCTCGAAATCCGCCGGCTTCATCGCCTGGAGCAGCTCGACCCAACGGAAGTGGAGCGCTTCGAGCAGAGTCAACGAGACCTCGACGGGGGTATTCGGGGTGTCCGCCAGCAGCGCCCATTTCTCCTCGTCGTAGGTCTTGATCCTCGGCCGATCTTCGGTCAAGGCCAGCTTCAACCGAACGTAGGCGTTCATGTGGCTGTCCGGCACGTGGTGGGCGACCTGGCGAACGGTCCAGCCGCCGGGCCGATAGGGGGTATCGAGCTGCTCCTCGGAAAGTCCTTCGATGGCGGCGCGCAGCTCGGCGGGAGCCGCCGTGATCGCGCCGATCGCCGCGGCCCGCTCCTCCGGGGTCAGGCGGCTTTTCCGTTCGAGCTTGCCGATCGGAAATCGCAGATCGGTCTCTGGGTTCATCGGAGGCTCCTTCGGCCGGCGGCCACCTCGGCGCGCTCGCCCGTGTTCGGACCGGCCGGGTCGGTGGGATCGATTGAATCGTTGGCTTTTTCGGCGACCTTCAGGCGCGCCTCGGCCGCCGCTGCCGCGTAGCGTATCGCGGCGGGGCGCGCGAGCAGGCCGCGCGCCCGGGCTTCCGCCCGTTCGAGATAGGGGAGGGCACGATCCCACATCTCGGCGGCGAGATAGTGGGCGGCCAGCTCCTCGGAATGGATCTCCAGGTGGTCCGCCGCGAGGGATTCGAGCGTCGCCGCCACCCGGGCATGGAGTGCCCTTTGCCGCGCCGGGACGACCGACGATGCGAGAGCTTCGCGTACCTGCTGGTGGGCAAACTCGAAGCTTCCGCGCCGCGCGCCGCGCTTCCATAAGACCACGTCGGATGCGCGGCCGAAGGTCGACCAGTACCGGATGTTCTGTCGGATGAGCCACCGCTTGAGCAGCAGCTCCAGGCCGATTTCGACCACCGCGGGGTGCTCGTCGGCGGCCTTTTGCAACAGGTCCGCCTCGAAGCTCCAGCCGGCGAAAGCCGCTTGGATCGCCAGACGTCGAATCGACGAAGGCAGGCGCCGCACCCGCGCTCCGAGTAGGGCATCGAGATCGCCGCTCGGGGGGACGACCGCGGTCGATAGGGAAGAGGAGAGTTGCCAGATGCCATTGTCTCCAGGCTTAAGCAGGCCCTCGTCCCAGAGCAGGTTGATCAGCTCTGCGATCGCGAACGGCAGGCCGCGGCTCCGCTCGGCGAGCCAGTGCGAGAGCTGGCCCGCGCATTCGTCGCCGACTAAGGAGACCGCGATCTCTTCGATCGCTTCGTCGTCGAACCGGCGCACCGCGATGCGCTCGGCGCCCTTGACGATCTCGGAGAAGTGCTGCCGCAGATCGGCCGGCTCGACGGACTCGGTGGCAAGTAGGAACCAGCAGGGCCGCCCGCGAAACCGGTGGATCGCGAATTGGAGCAGCTCGAGCGAATCGTCGTCGACCAGATGCAGGTCGTCAATAAAGATCACCAACGGTACGGTGGCCATGCCGAGTCCCGCGGTGCAGAACGCGGCCAGATAGTCCACCACCGTTTCGAACAGGCGGCGCCGTTCGGAGGCCCGTTTCAAAGGGGGCGGCGGCGGCAGCTCGGGCCGGCGCAGACCGACTTCTGGGAGCAGGCGGACCAGGTCGCCGAATTTTTCCGGCGACAGGATCGCTGGGTCCGGCCCGCCCCCTTCCGCCACTTCGTCGAACGCGCCGCGAAGGAGGTCGAGCCAGGCGAGGAAGGGAGAAGGCAAGGCCGTCGGCCGGCCCGCGCCGCGAAGCACGACGATCCGGCGCGAGCCGCTCACCGCGTCGAGAAACGTTCGAATCAGCCGCGTCTTGCCGATGCCGGTCTCGCCTTCGACGACAGTCACGGGAGTTTCCCCGGAAAGCGTTCTCCTCCAGCTGTCGCGCAGGCGATCCCAGGCGCCGCGGCGTCCGGCCAAGGGGATGATCGGACCGATCGGCTCTCCGTCCGCGATCGGAATCCCCTGGGTTGGAGCGTCGTCGCGGATCGATTCGTAGAGCTCGCGGGTCTCCGCAAGAGGATCGACGCCCAGCTCGCGGTCGAGCAGGGCGACCAGATCCTCGTATTCGGCGAGCGCCTGGCTGCGCCGGCCGGTCATGGCGTAGAACCGCATTAAGTTGCGCCGCGGCTCCTCGGCGAGCGGCTCGAGCGCGACGAGCCGCCGGGCGTAGTGCAGGCCGAAGCGGTATTCGCCGCGGCGCCGGTAGCTCTCGATCAAGGCGCGGAGTGCCTCGACCGTCGCCTCGCGCAGGCGCTCCTGCTCAGCGATCAGCCACTCTTCGAACGAGCTGCTGTCGCGAACGAAAAAGCCGGCGAGAAAGTCCCCGCGATATAGCTGCACGGCGGTGGCCAGGTGATGCGGATCGGCGGCGTCCCGCGAAGCTCCTCGCTTGATCGATTCCTCGAAGGCGTGTACGTCGACCCACGGGCCGGCCGCCGGGTTGATTCGAATGTCGCCGTGACTGACCAGCAGCGGCGGGTTCGGCGTGTCCTTGCCGGGGAGCGCCGAGCGAAGGTTGTAGAGCGCTTGGCGCAGGGCATGGCGCGCACCCTCGTCCTCCTGCTCGGGCCAGAGCAATCCGGCGAGATGGTCGCGGCTGAACGCGCGCCCGGCCTGGCAGGCCAGGTAGACGAAGAGGGCTCGGACCTTCTGCGATTCGAAGCCGCGGACCTGGCGATCCCCATGCCAGACCTCGAAGCCACCGAAGAGCCGGACGCGAATCACGCCGTGCGGGCTCCGAGTTGCCGGACCTGGTCTCGAAGCGCTCTCGCGAAGAAAGTGCTCGGCGCAGAAAACCGCGTCGGGTCTGCCGGGAAGCGTGCTTTATCAGATGTCATTAGAGGGCCGCAATGGCAAGTGGAAGTGATCCTAACTCAGAAGGCCTGCGCCCCTTTGAAGCCCGCAGTGCCCCCCTCCGCAGCAAATCCTGGAACCCCGCGGACACCTTTCCTGACGATTTCCTGACGATCGCTGAAAAATGATCGCGCCCTTAGCCGGATCAGATCGTCCATCCCTTGGTTTTTCTTAGGTTTGTGAGTCTTGGTGGTCGGTTCTGCGAGTGCGCGAAGTTTTCCGGATCTCGAAGAAAGGGTCGTCGAATGAAATCCCAAAGACAGAAGTCACGGGTCGTACTCCTCTGTGTCGCACTGACGCTGTTGACCTTCGGCCCCGCGCGCGCCCAACTGGGGCCGGGGCCCTTTGCGGCGTTTCCGTCGCAGAATGCCACGGACGGACGGTTCATGGGCTTTGGCTGCGCGGGCCTGGCCACGTTTGAGCAGAACGTCCAGATCGCACTCGCCGCGCCGGCGGCTACCGCCACTTTCGACCTCAACGTTTTCGACGGCGAGACCGGCGGCCTCGACGGGACCGGCAAAAGGCACTGGGACCTCGGTACGCGCCAGCTGAAGTTTTCGCTGTATGCCGACCCCGCGCGGACCGGCAGCACCGCGCCCGCCAATCTGATCGGCCAGTGGTTCGGCAATGCGGTCAATCCTACCAGCGGTCCGTTCTGGACCTCGAGTGCGGCCAGCATGCCGGACAACGCCTGGTGGGCCGTGACGGTGACCAACTCCGCGATCTCCCAGGCACCGAGCGGAAACTATTTTTATAACTTCGTGATCGAGACCGACGGCGCCTGCGGAATCGGCGAGCAGTTGGAGAGCAGCATCAAGATCGCGGCTTCTAACCCGATGAACTTCCGCACCCCCCGCTTCGGCTTGGTGGGCGGTTTGCGCCAGGCGGTCAACGACATTCCAATCATCTATCCGGGCTCGACCGCGACGGTTCCGGCGACCGGCAGCTTCCTGACCGCGCCGACGACGTATGACGGAACGTTCGAGTTCTACTTCACCCTGCCTGGCGGCGAGACCGAGTTGCGCCTCTTCGACGGCGACTTCGACTTCGGCACCAGCCTCTTGCTCGGCAATCCTTCGGGAGTGGTGTTGGATCCTTGCTTCGACGAGGACGACCCAGACACGCCTGCGGACTATGCCGGCTTTCCGTTTGTGACGACCGGCGCGAGCCCGGAGGGGATTCAGGGCCCCGGCATTCCGCCCGAGGACAACTTCCGAGACGCCTTCCGCCGCGGGGAATTGGGCGATCCGAACCACATCGGCTGCGTTCGCTATGAGGTGACAGACCCCGAGGGCAACGTTTACTTCAACAACAACCCGTCGGGTAGTTTCGAGTGGGAGCAGTTTCTGATCGCCACCCCGACGTCGTCTTCCGCGGGCGATGCGGATTGGCTGTATTCCGGTACGACGCTGCCCGGCGGGATCTGGAAAGTCACGATCGTCGGGCTGGATCTCGCGAACCTCAACTTCTGGTACGCCGACACCTGCGGGACGCGGCCGGCTCGCGCTCCCCATCCGGGCGAGGATCCGGACGAAGTACCGCGGGTTCCCGCCTGTTCGGACGAGTCGACCTATATTTTGGGCGACTTCGTCTGGGCCGACACCGCGAACCCTGGGGTTTTGGACTCGGGCGAAGCGGGCATTCCCGGGGTGTTGATGGAGCTGGTGCGCCCGAGTGACGGCGCGGTGATCGGCACCGCGAAAACGGGCGATACGACGAGCCCGAACTGGGCGGCGTGCGTTGCGAACAACACGGGCACCGATACCAACGGGCTCTACTGCTTCGGCATGGATTT
The DNA here is from genome assembly GCA_038250865.1 of Thermoanaerobaculia bacterium. Lineage (GTDB taxonomy): Bacteria > Acidobacteriota > Thermoanaerobaculia > Multivoradales > UBA5704 > DASYKS01. Next base: position 68,032 of record JBBSBW010000034.1, read on the forward strand.
GCCCGGCACCTACGAGGTTCGGGTCGCGGCGAGCAACTTCGATCCCGGCCAGCCGTTGGTGGGGAAGTCTTCCACCACGGGCGGCGACTCGCTCACCCGGACGCTCGTCGGAACCAACGTCCTTACCTATGACTTCGGCTATGACGCCGCGGCGAACGCCAGCCTCGGAGACCGGGTTTGGCTGGACTCCGACGGCGACGGCATCCAAGATGCGGGTGAATTCGGCATCAACGGCGGGACGGTCGAATTGCTCGACGGCGGCAACAACGTGATCGGCTCGCAGGTGACTTCGGGCGACGGCAACTACACGTTCTCCGGTCTTGTTGCCGGAGCTTACTCGGTGCGGGTCGTCACGGCGACGCTCCCGCCGGGTCTCGTCCAAACCTACGATCTCGACGGAGTCGGCACGGCAAATATCGCGACCGCCACTCTGAGCGCGGGGCAGAATCGGGCGGATCTCGATTTCGGCTATCGCCAGCCTCCGGCGCCTGGCAGTCTCGGGGATCGGGTCTGGAACGACCTCAACGGCAACGGCACGCAGGATGTCGGCGAGCCGGGGATCAACGGCGTCACGGTTCGCCTTCTCGACGGGACGAACGCGGTCATCGCTTCGCAGGTGACGGCAGGGGACGGCAATTACACCTTCGGAAACCTTGCGGCGGGCAACTACACGGTCGTTGTCGATTCGACAACTCTGCCTGCGGGCTTCGGTCCGACCTACGACCTTGACGGCGTCGCTACACCGCACCGGGCCGCGGCCCCCCTGAACGCGGGTCAAAACCGGACCGACGTGGATTTCGGCTACCACGTGGACGACACCGCAACCTGCGCCCAGGGCTCGTTCAACAATCCGGCATATGGCAGCAACCCCGACGGGCACGCATTTTACCTACCGGGCATAGGCCTCGACTTCCAGTTCGCTCCGGCGACCGGCAGCTTCGTCCAGCGCGCGGACGGAACCGCGCGCCTGACCGGCATCGTGCGCCGGACGGCAGATCCCAGCCAGGCCTTCGTGGTCGACGTTGTGCTCAGCGGCTTCACCACGACGACGCCTCCGGGCAGCCCGAAGAAAGAGCTCTCCGCGAGTGCCTATTCGGAGAACGGCGGGCCGGTCAACACGGCTACCTTCAAGTACTACACGAGCTTTACGGGCAAGCTCACGGGCATCGACTTTTTTGCCGGAGCGGTCGTCAACGTGGCCAACACCGGTCCGGCCTTCCAGCTCGGAGCGGGAGCCAACAACAAGAACCTCTTTTACGGCGGTTCGGGTTGGTTCCTCTGGAACGTCGCCTCGCAGCCGGCGGGCGGTGCGACTCTCACCCCGTCCGGCCAGGGCGACATCAACATCGACTTGGGCGATTGCTCGGCCTGCGTCAACCACGCGGACAGTGACCCGGCGGTTCTGGGCGGCGCGTACAACCACGCTTTGTGGCTGCCTGGAATCGGCACCGACTTCCAGTTCAGCCCGCTCAACGGTACGTTCGCGCGGAACAATGCCGACGGCACCGCTCATTTGACCGGGACGGTGTACAGCCTCTCGAGCCCCACGCACGGGTTCCAGGTCGATATCCAGTTCTCCGGCTTCACCTCGACGACTCCTCCGGGCAGCCCGAAGAAGGAACTGTCGGCAGGCGCCTACGTCGAAAACGGCGGGGTGGCGGATTCCGCGACCTGGACCTACTACACGGCGTACTCTGGGACTCTGACCGGGGTGAGCGCCTACGCCGGCGGCTCGATCTCGATTTCCAAAACCGGTCCGGCGTTCCAGATGGGAGTCGGCGCCGACAATAAGAATCTCCATTTCGGCGCCTCGGGCTGGTTTCTTTGGCAGGTCAACAGTCAGCCCACGGGAGGCGAGGTTCTCGTTTCCTCGGGCCAGGGCGACATCAACCTCGACATGTTCGACTGCCCGCCGGTCAGCTACGGGTCGGTCGGCGATCGGATCTGGAACGACACCAACGGCGACGGCATTCAGGATGCGGGCGAGTCCGGCATCAACGGCGTCACGGTTCGTCTGGTCGACACCCTGCACGGCGTAACGATCGGATCCCAGGTCACGGTCGGCGACGGCAACTACACGTTCGGCAACGTCCTTGCGGGCAGCTATCGGGTCGAGGTGGTTCCTGCGACTCTTCCAGCGGGATTGGCTCCGACGTACGACCTGGATGGGGTTGGCACTGCAAACAGCGCGCCGTTCGTGCTGGCGGCCGGCCAGAACCGGACGGACGTGGACTTCGGCTATCGCGGAACGGCCTCGGTCGGTGACCGGGTCTGGACCGACACCAACGGCAATGGTGTGCAGGATGCCGGCGAGGTCGGGATCAACGGGGTGACGGTCGAGCTGCTCAATTCGGGCGGCACGGTGATCGGCTCGCAGGTGACCTCGGGCGACGGCAACTACAGCTTCACCAACCTCTCGGCCGGCAACTACTTGGTCCGGGTGGTGGCGGCGACTCTTCCGGCCGGGTTGACTCAGACTTACGACCTGGACGGCTTCGCCACGGCGAACATCGCTGCCTTTGCCCTGGCAGGCGGGCAGAACCGGACGGACGTGGACTTCGGCTATCGGGGAACGGCCTCGGTCGGCGATCGGGTCTGGACCGACTCCAACGGCAACGGCGTTCAAGATGCCGGTGAGGTTGGGATCAACGGGGTGACGGTCGAACTGCTGAATTCGGGCGGCACGGTCATCGCTTCGAAGGTCACGTCGGTCGATGGCAACTACAGCTTCACCAACCTCCTGGCCGGCAACTACTCGGTCCGGGTGGTGGCGGCGACGCTACCGGCCGGCATGGCTCAAACGTTCGACCTGGACGGTGTCGGCACCGCCAATATCGCGGCCTTCTCTCTGGCGGCCGCTCAAAACAAGACGGACGTGGACTTCGGCTACCGCAACACAGCTTCTGTCGGCGATCGGGTCTGGACCGACACCAACGGCAACGGCGTTCAGGATCCCGGCGAAACCGGGATCAACGGCGTGACGGTCGAACTACTGAATTCGGGCGGCACGGTCATCGCTTCGAAGGTCACCTCGGGCGACGGCAACTACAGCTTCACCAACCTCGCAGCCGGCACCTATTCAGCGCGGGTGGTGTCGGCGACGTTGCCGGCGGGCATGGCGCAGACGTTCGATCTGGACGGCGTCGGGACGGCCAACATTGCGGCCTTCGCCCTGGCGGCGGGTCAGAACAAGACGGACGTGGACTTCGGCTACCGCGGGACGGCGTCGGTCGGTGACCGGGTCTGGACCGACACGAACGGCAATGGAGTGCAGGATGCTGGCGAGACTGGAATCAACGGGGTGACGGTCGAGCTGCTGAATTCGAGTGGCACCGTCATCGCCTCGCGGGTGACCGCGGGGGATGGCAACTACAGCTTCACCAACCTCCTCGGCGGCAATTACTCGGTCCGAGTGATGACGTCGACGTTGCCGGCTGGTGTGGCCCAAACGTACGACCTGGACGGCACCGGGACGGCGAATATAGCGTCCTTCCCCCTGGCAGCTGGCCAGAATCGGACGGACGTGGACTTTGGGTATCGGGTGCCCCCGACCGGCAGTATCGGCGATCGGGTATGGAACGACGTCAATGGCAACGGCGTGCAGGACGCGGGTGAAGTGGGGTTGAACGGCGTGACCGTTCGACTGTTGAATGCCGCCAATACGGTGATCGCCACGCAGGTCACCGCAACCAACGGCAACTACAGCTTCACCGGTCTGATGGCCGGCACCTACACGGTGGTGGTCGACTCGACCACGCTGTCGGCGGGCTTCGGCCCGACCTACGACCTGGATGGCGTGGCGACACCCCATCGGGCCGGGGCGACCCTCACCGCAGGTCAGGCCCGAACGGATGTCGATTTCGGGTACCGGACGTCCGACAGCGAGACCTGCGCCCAGGGCGCCCTGGCCAATCCCACCTACTCCGGCGCCACCGGCGGGCACTCGTTCTGGCTGCCCAACATTGGCACTGACTTCACGTTCGCTCCGGCGACCGGCAGCTTCGTTCAGCATGCGGACGGAACCGCCCGCTTGACCGGGATCATCCGGCGGACCGCGAACCCGAGCCAGGCGTTCATCGTGGACGTGACGTTCAGCGGCTTCACCATGACGGCTCCGGCGAACAGCCCGAAGAAAGAACTCCTGGCGAGCGCCTATTCGGAGAACGGCGGGCCGGTCAACACGGCGACGTTTAAGTACTACGCGAACTATTCGGGCAAGCTGACCGGCATCGAAACGTTCGCCGGTGCGGTGATCAACATCACGGCCGCCGGTCCGGCTTTCCAGATCGGGATCGGTGCGGACAATAAGGACATCCTGTACGGCGGTTCGGGTTGGTTCCTGTGGACCGTGGCCTCTCAGCCGACCACTGGAACGACGATTACCCAGACCACCGGTCAGGGCGACATCAACGTCGATCTGGGCAACTGCGCGTCGTGCGCTAACGAAGCGAACAACAACCCGGCGGTCCAGAGCGTCTCGGCCAACCACGTGTTGTGGCTGCCGGGGATCGGAACCGACTTCCAGTTCAGCCCGATCGACGGCACGTTTGTGCGCAATGCCGACGGCACGGCGCACTTGACCGGGACGATGTACAGCGTCTCGGCCCCGACCCACGGGTTCAGGGTAGACATCACGTTCGCCGGGTACACCGCCACGGCGGGTGCCGGAAGTCCGAAGAAGGAGCTGGCGGCAAGCGCCTACAGCGAAAACGGCGGACCGGTGAACACGGCGACCTGGAACTACTACAAGACGTTCACCGGGACCCTCACGGGAGTGAGCGCCTACGCGGGGGCGTCGATCACGATCACAAACACGGGCCCGGCGTTCCAGATCGGAGTCGGCGCCAACAACAAGAACCTCAATTTCGGCGGTTCGGGTTGGTACCTGTGGAACGTGACGTCCCAACCGACGAGCGGCTCGGCACTGACCGCCACCGGCCAGGGCGACATCAACCTCGACGTGCTCGATTGTCCGACGATCAGCTACGGATCGATCGGCAACCGGGTATGGAAGGACGTGGACGGGGACGGCGTGCAGGATTCCGGCGAGGTCGGGGTCAACGGTGTCCAGGTTCGTTTGGTGGACACGGTGCATGCCGTGACGGTGGCCACCTTGACGACCTCTGGCGACGGCGCCTACTCGTTCACGAACGTCGTGGCCGGCAGCTACCGGGTGGACGTGGTCACGACGACACTTCCAACGGCTTACACCCGGACCTACGACCTCGACGGGATCACGAGCGCGAACTCGGCGTCGTTCACTCTCACGGCGGGGCAGAACCGGACCGATGTGGACTTTGGCTATCGGGCCGGTACGACCTGCACGGCGGGATACGTAAAGGACAACTTCACCACGGCGAGCTTCTCGAACAACGACGGAACGTTGTCTTGGGCGGCGGCTTGGGTGGAGAGCGACACGGCGGGTGCAGGAGTGAGCAGCGGCAACGTAACGGTGGGAACGCCGTACAGCGGCTTCCTGCAGCTGCACGACAGTCCGGACACGGGCACGCAGCCGAGCGCGGCGCGCCAGGTCAGCCTGACGGGCTTCTCGTCGGCGACGTTGCAGTTCACCTTCCACACGACGAGCGGCGTGGACTCCGACGACGCGGCGGTGATCGAGGTGTCGAACAACGGCGGCTCGACCTACACGGTACTGGAGACGATCACCGGCATCACAGGTGCGACTTCGGCCACTCGGACGTACAACATCTCGTCCTACAAGGCGAGCAACACACGGATTCGGTTCCGGGTGAGCAACAACTACGGAGTCAGCGACGAGTACTTCAAGGTGGACACGGTGCGGATCGACGGAACCTGCGCGCCCTAGGTTGACGCCCGGCACCGGCAGATAGGCTCACAGCCGTTGGTCCCGAAGTACCGGGGGCGGGTCGAAAGATCCGCCCCCTTTCTGCATCCATGGAGCCGCCGGAAAGAATTGAAACAATCTCCTGACGCCTCCCTGACGCACCCTTCGCTAGACTACTCCTGTCTTTAAACCGGCCGCGGGAGCCGCGAGGTTCCCAATCATCAACCAGAGAACGTACGGAAGGGCAAAGGATGCCGCCTGTTCAAAAGCCGGAGTGCGCCTCTTTCCTGGTGCGCCTGCAGGTTGAATCTCCTCAAGATGGGCAAGACGGGGTACAGGTCTTCCTTCGCCATCTTGGAACGGGGCGCGAAGAGAGCTTGAGCGACCTGGGCATTCTAGGTGCTCGACTTTTGCACTATATCGGTTCCCAAGTCGCGCCCGGCGCGGCGCTTAGGCTTGCAAGTCCCTCATCCTACATACCTTAGACGCAATGTAGTACCTGTTCTTGCTGTTGGGTGACTGACGTTATTTGGTCTCGCGCTGCGCAATTTTTGGCAGCGGACATTCGAATTAGAAGCCCGGAAGCCTCTACCCGGCAAAATTCGAGGCAACGGGCGCGCCCCCCTCAAGGGCGATGCATTTAAGCCGGGGAAGGGATTGGATCCATGAGAAGGCTTTTTCTATTTGCTGTCGTAGTGCTTGCGACCCTGTCGGGCTACAGCGCCGCGAAAGCCCAGCTCGGGCCGGGGCCCTTTGCGGCGTTTCCGTCGCAGAGCGCCACGGACGGGCGTTTTCTCGGGTTTGGCTGCGCCGGTCTCGCGACGTTCGAGCAGAACGTCCAGGTCGCGCTCGCTGCGCCCGCCTCCACCACCAGTTTCGATCTCAACATTTTCGACGGTGACACGGGAGGCCTCGATGGCGCCGCCAAGCGGCACTGGGACCTTGGCACCCGTCAGTTGAAGTTCTCGCTGTACGCCGATCCTCTGCGCATCGGCAGCACCCTGCCGACCGATCTGATCGGCCAGTGGTTCGGTAACGCGGTCAATCCGACCAGCGGTCCGCACTGGACTTCGAGCGCGGCCAGCATGCCGGACAACGCCTGGTGGGATGCCACGGTCACCAATTCGGCCCTCGCTCAGGCGCCCAGCGGCAACTACTTCTATAACTTCGTGATCGAGACCGACGGCGCCTGCGGAATCGGCGAGCAGTTGGAGAGCAGCCTCAAGATCGCGGCCTCCAACCCGATGAACTTCCGCACTCCCCGCTTCGGACTGGTGGGCGGCCTGCGGCAGACGGTCAACGACATTCCGATCATCTATCCCGGTTCGACCGCAGCGGCTCCTCTGACGGGCAGCTTCCTGACGGCGCCCACGACTTACGACGGCACCTTCGAGTTCTTCTTCACCCTTCCCGGCGGCGAGACGGAGCTTCGCCTCTTTGACGGCGACTTCGACTTCGGCACCAGCACCCTTGTGGGCAACCCCTCCGGCGTGCCCTTGGATCCCTGTTTCGACGAGGACGATCCGGATACTCCCGCCTTGTATACCGGCTTTCCCTTCTTGACCATCGGCGCGACTCCGGAAGGGGTGTCGGGTCCGGGCAGTCCGCCGGAAGACAATTTCCGCGATGCCTTCCGTCGAGGCGAGGCGGGCGACCCCAACCAAATCGGCTGCGTTCGTTACGAAGTAACCGACCCGGACGGCAACGTCTACTTCAACAACAACCCCTCGGGCAGCTTCGAGTGGGAGCAGTTCCTGATCGCCAGCTCGAATTCGGCTTTCCAGGGCGACGCGGACTGGGTCTACTCCGGCGCGACCCTTCCTTCCGGAATGTGGAAGGTCAAGGTCATCGGCCTGGACCTCGCGAACCTGAACTTCTGGTACGCGGACACCTGCGCAACCCGTCCGGCTCACGCTCCGATGCCGGGTGAAGATCCGACTGAGATTCCGCGCGTTGCGGCCTGCTCGGATGAATCGATCTACCTGCTGGGCGACTTCGTTTGGGCCGACACGGCGAACCCGGGCGTCTTGGATCCGGGCGAAGCCGGGATTCCTGGCGTCACGATGGAGCTGGTCCGGCCGCTCGACGGTGTTGTGATCGCGACGTCGATCACGGGCGATACGACGAGCCCGAACTGGCCGGCCTGCGTGGCGAGCAACACGGGGACGGACACGAACGGTCTGTACTGCTTCGGCATGGACGTTCCGGGTGCATATCTGGTGCGTGTGGCGAGCAGCAACTTCGATCCAGGCGGTCCGCTCGCGGGCCAGACCTCGACGACCGGTGGCGACTCGCAGCTCAATGCCATCGTCTTGACCAACGTCCTGACCTACGACTTCGGCTACCACGCGGGCACGGTCAACACCGCCTCGGTCGGTGA
>JBBSBW010000035.1:0-71146 GCA_038250865.1 Thermoanaerobaculia bacterium
ACGTATCATTGAGCAGGTCAACGGCCTGGACACTGGAGGAGAAGCCAACGAGGCAGGCGGCGGTGTGGCAGAATACCGCAGTCCCCTTCGCCAAGAGGCTTGATGGGGTGAGCTGGCGCGGCGGTTCGGGTGTGCTGGCAGGCACAGCGACGCCCATCGCGGTTTCAACCGGCGCGCCAGCTTCGGCGGCCTTCAGCGCGGCTTCGTTCAATGCGGCGGTGTTGCTGCTGGTGCCGCCAGCCGGAGCAGGCTGCGGAGCGGGCGTGCTGGCCACGACCACTGGCGGCGGCGCCGATGTGACAGCCAGCATCGGCGGCGGCTGGATGCCGGTCTGGAATTGTGCCGGCACGCCGTTGCCGTTGGCCAGCGCGGTGGCGATCTGCCAGCCGTTCGCCCGGTCGAGCGGCTGGATCACCTGGCTGAGTTCGTTGAGTGCCTTGGTGGCTTCGGGCAGGCCTTGCGCGGCGGCGCGCACCAGATAGGCATAGGCCAGCGGCAGTGATTTTGCCGCGCCGAGGGCGAACCCTATGTCGAGCCCCAAGAGGGGCAGGTAGCTCAAAGCGATCCAAACCAACATCGGCCGCAAGGGCCAATAACCGCGCCGGGCGAGGACTGCCCCGACTACTCCGAACAGCACCACGGCGCCAAACCGTAGACCCAGCTTTGCCAGCTCCGCGAGCCCGCCGGGCACGTTCGCTCCGGTCAGCCGGGCGAACAGGACCGCTCCGGACACGCAGGCCAGCCAGCTGATCGCGCAACCGGCGAGCAGCCCCTCCGCCGCACCCCGGCCCGCCAGACGCACGGTCGGCAGCCAGCCGATCGCCGCGCAGACCGCCGCGACCGCGGCGGAGGTGACGACGAACCGAGAGAGCGTTCGCGCGTCGGCGCCCGTCCGGCCTTCAGACCGTGTCGCCACGATCCGAGGTCTCGTGATCCGAGCGCTCGGCTTCTTTGGAGGCGAGCAGCGATTCGCGGACCAGGTTGTACGTTCCGCCGATCAGCCCCAAGGCGAGCCCAATCATCAGGCCCCACGGACCGCTGCCGTAATGGCGGTCCACCCAGATACCGACCAGAGAGAAACCTGCGACCGCTGCCGCGAATTCGATCCCCACACCTGAAGCGCGACCCAGGGTGCTTTTCTTCTTGTCGTCTTCGGGCATCGGTGTCGCTAGGGGGAACGGACAAGGCCCGCACATGGAAGCGCGAGCGGTTCGGACTTTAGACCCCCATCCTCCGCGGCGCGCGGAGTGTAGCAACTCGGGGGGATGTGTTCAAGCGGCGGATTGGAGGAGGGGCGAAACAGGTAGGGGCGCAGCATGCTGCGCCCCTTGTTCACGGTGCGGCCGTTCGTCTAGCAGTTGCCGGAGCGGTGGTTACAGAGGACGGTCAGCAGCGAGGTGAAGCGGCTGTCGGGAACCGAGCTGCCCTGAACCAAAGGGGTGGTCGAGACGAAGCCATACGAGGTGATGCCGATCACCCGGTTCGATCCGGTGTTGCTGCCGCCGGTCTGACCCGAGGCGACGACGCCGAAGTTCTGCACCCACGGACCGCCCGAGGAGCCGCCGCGCATGTCGGAGCCGTACTCGACCGCGTTCGGGTTGGTCTTCCGCAGGCTCTGCGAGGTGACCTCGTGCATCCGCTCGCCGCTGTCGTGGTTCGCGGGATAGCCGAGCAGGTGGGCGTGGTTCGGGAACAGCTTGAGCGTCTGATAGCCGAGGAAGCCGGTGATATTGCCGATGATGTTGGAGCCGATGTCGCGCGGCTCGATCATCGCGTAGTCCGCCGAGTTCGGGAACACGGAATTACCATTGAACCAGGTCGACGTGGTGTTGACGTACTGCCAATCCCACACGCCGGCCGGCGCCACGCCGCCCCGATAGGCCGGAACGAACATGAAGTTGGAGTAATAGCCGCTCACATTGCCGTTGCCGTTGTGGACGCAATGACCCGCGGTCAAGATCACGCGCCGACGCAGGGTGCTGCCCGAGCAGATGAAGTTGCCCTGGCCCGGGATGGTGAAGAACAGCTTACCTACCGTGACGTAGGGATAGGCGATGGTCGCCGCGTCGGGAAACACGCGGGTGCTCGAAAACTGCGCGTTGAGCGTGCCGAAGTTGTCGCCTTCGAGGTCGTACGCTTCGATCGCGGCCTGGGCGGCAGCGATCTCCGCCGCGTCGTCCTGGCTCAACAGCCGGGTCGCCAGAGCGGCGGCGTTGGCTTTCGGCGGAGCGCCATTGGCACCCGTCGGCACGCTGTTGGCCTCGACCGCGTTGGCTTCGGTCGCGTTCGCGGCGCGGGTGTCGGCCGAGACCTTCGGCAGCGGCATCGGCCGCGCGCTCTTGATCATCTCGGGGGTCCAGTAATTGAGAGCGCTGGTCTTGTCGGTGTTTTCCTTACCTACCGCGTTGCCCGCGGCGAACGCCGAAGTAGGGGCCGCGAACGTCGCGATCGCCGAGAGGGCGATGGCGACCGCGGTGTGCCGAAGAAGCGTGCTGTTGCGCATGAGTGTTCTCCTATTTCTTCGCGAGAGAGCGCGTGAGCGCTTGTAAATGCAACGTTTGCGGCTTCCCGAAGAGCCCGAAACTACGCGGGATACTCGCCACCTTACGCTGGCGGTATTCTAACCCGACTGACCCGACGTTGGGTTCGTGGCGACACTTCGCCGAGGACCGCCGTATGCTCTAGGAACCTTCTGGCGGAGAGCCGAGCCCTTTCGTTACGCCCATGTCCGAACTCTTGCGCGATCCCGACCTCGACCGGCTGGTCGACCAACTGAACCAGGACGGGCCTCAATCCACCTCGGAGCCGACCTTCTCCACCGCCCCGCGCCTCGTGCCGGCCCGCCTGTCGCGGGTGGACGAGGGCGAGCCGCTCGAAGCGCTGCTCTCCGAGATGGCCCGCCGCGGCGCGAGCGACCTGCTGCTGGTCGCCGAGCGGCCGCCGGTCTTCCGCGTCAATGGCCGCCTGGCCGCCGCGGAGCGCGGAGCGCTCGACGACGCCGAGATCCGCTCGCTGTTTGCCGCCTATTCGAGCGAGCGCATTCGCCACCAGCTGGAAACCGAGGGCTCGGCCGATTTTTCGCTGCGCTTGGCGAGCGGCGGCGGCGCGGGCTTTCGCTTCCGGGTGAACGTCCACCGCCAGCGCGGCGGTCTCGCCGCGGCGATTCGCTCCCTGCCGACCAGCATTCCGACGCTCGCGAGCCTGAACCTCCCCGGCGCACTTGGCCGCCTGATCGAGCCGACCCGCGGCCTGGTCCTGATCGCGGGGCCGACCGGCTCGGGCAAGTCGTCCACCCTCGCGGCGCTGGTCGGCGAGATCGAACGGACCCGGCCCTGCCATGTGATCACGATCGAGGACCCGATCGAATACGAACACCCGACCGGCCGCTCGATCATCGAGCAGGTCGAGCTGGGTGCCGACACGCCGTCGTTCGCCGCGGCGCTTAGGGCGGCGCTGCGCCAGGACCCGGACGTCATTTTGGTGGGCGAAATGCGCGATCTGGAGACGGTCGCCACCGCGCTCACCGCGGCGGAGACGGGGCACCTGATCCTTTCGACGCTCCATTCGACCGACGTGGTTCAGGCGATCCATCGCATGGTGGACGTCTTCCCGGCGAGCCAGCAGAGCCAGATCCGCCACCAGCTGGCGCTTTCGCTCCATGCGATCGTTTGCCAGCAACTCCTCCCCCGCGCCGACGGGGCCGGCCGAATTCCCGCGGTCGAGATCCTGATGGCGACCTACCCGGTCCGCCACCACATTCGAAGCCAGAGCCTGCAGAAGCTGTACACCGAGATCACCCTCGGCAAGGTCCACGGCATGGTCTCCTTCGAGGAGTCCCTCGCCGGCCTGGTTCGCAGCCAGGTGGTGACCCTCGACGAGGCGCGGGTGAGAAGCCCCCACCCGGACGAGCTGGCGAGTTTGCTGGCGCGGTAAGGAGGGCTTGCCGCAACCCTACCCACCCCAGAGCGTAGGATGTTCGTCATGGCCAAAGCGAAGCGGCGCGCCAAAGCGGAGCGCGAAAAGAGCCCTAAGCGCCCGGCGTTTGCCGAGGCGGAGGGATTTCTGCGCGAATACACCGCCGGGATGAGCCGCCGCGACCTGGGCCGGCTCTTCTCTCGCGATGCCGCCCGGGCCTACGACGTGCTCACGCGCGAACGCCGAGTTGGGCAAACGCGCGACCCGGGCCACCGATTCGTCGAGGGTCTGCGGCTCGCGTTCCTTGGGCTGTCGTACAAACTGACCCCGGCCCGGCGGTTCCTGTTCGCGGCGTCGCTCGGCTCGGCGTTCCTCGCGCTGATCAATTTTCAACTCCACCTCGGCGGCAAGACCATCAAGGTCGATTTCGGGGGCGTTGCCTTTTTTGCCGCAATCGCTGGCCTTTGCCTGCTGGTCGCCTTGGAGCTGGTCGATCGGATGGAGGTCCGCGACGAGCTGGAGGTGGCGCGCGAGCTTCAGGCGAGCCTGTTACCGCGAGAGATTCCTCCCGTGCCCGGTTACCGCTTCGCCCATTCCTATCGGACGGCGCGCGAGGTGGGAGGCGACGCCTACGACATCTACCGGTTGCCCGACGGCCGGCTCGCGCTGATGGTCTGCGACGCCACCGGCCACGGCATGGCGGCCGGCTTGGTGATGGCGATCGCCCACGCGACGATCGGTACCGCGCTCGACTTCGACCCTTCCCCCGCAGCGGTCGCGGCGATGGTCCATCGGGCGCTGCGCCGCAAACGCAGGCGCCACGCCTTCCTCACCCTGTTCTACGCCCTGCTCGATCCGGAGACCGGCAAGCTCGCTTGGGTCTCGGCGGGGCACCCGTTCCCGTTGCTGCGCCGCGCCGACGGTACGGTTGAAGAGATCGGCGCCGGCAGCCTGCCGCTCGGCGCCACCGAGACCGTGATCCCACCGACCGGCGAGACCACTCTCGATCCCGGCGACTTGCTGGTCCTCTATACCGATGGGCTGCCCGAGGCGACGACTGAGAGCGGCTTCACCTTCGGCTACGACCGCCTGAATGCCCTGGTGCAGCTCGGCGGACCGGCGGCGGTCGTCCACGAACGGATCTCGGCCGCTTTTGCCGCGCACGTCACGGACGAGCCGCTGATGGACGACATGACGCTTCTGGCGATCGGCCGGGACGGGGCGGCGGCGGACGAGCCCGGCTAGTCGTGATCCCGCCAAGCGCGCCCCTGGCGCTCCTCAACCCACCCGGAGACCGGATCGACGATCGAGACAATGTCATCGACGAGCCCCCTCGTTCGGATCAGTGCAAAGACTCCTATCTCCGAATCCGGGAACGCATCCGCGATGCGACTGGCCGCAGCAAGGGCGGTAGCTCCTTGGGTGATCACGTCGTCGACAAGCGTGATCCGCTCGGGTTGAAGCATCGGTGCGCTCACCGACATCGAGTCGTAGTGCTCCAGAGGAGTTCGCCGAGTCGCCGAGTAACTGTTTTTGCCGATGTATCTCTCTCTCATGAGGCAGGTAAGAACCCTGGCACCCAGACCTCGATCGACGAGTTCGTCACAAATTCTCCGAGGTACCCACAGCGAGTTCGGCGAGCCTGACGGAAAGGGAGCACTGCCGGGGATGGGCACGAGCCAGGTATTGGCTCCCAGCAGTCCCAGTAGAGGTGAAGGCGCCATTTCGGCGAGCCGCCGCACGGCATAGGCGATCATCGGCTCTCGGTCGGAAGGGCCCGGCCCATCGGCCTTGATCGCCTGGCAAATTCCGCGCGAAACTACACTGACCCGACTCTTTCCGCGCGGCGAATACGCGAGGAATGTGCCGTAGCCAACCCTAGAAAGCAAGGCATTCCGCCGGTAAGGGCGGCTCGGTGGGAAGCACCTCAAAGAGTTCTTCAGGCTCTCCAAGGCAATAGGCTCCGAATTGCATCATCTCGGCAGGCCAGCGAAGAGAGGCGTCTTCGACTACCGATCGGAGCAGAAAGAGCGGACGCCCCAGGCGGATCGCCTCCCAGCCCTGCGAGAGTGTCCCGCTGCCGTCGCTCGCCTCGACGATCACGGTGGCATCGGAAAACAAGGCCATTGTCCGATTTCTCTGAGGAAAGTTCGTTCGGAGCACCGGATGACCTGATGGAAACTGGGAGAGCGCCAGGTGACCCCTCATGATTTCCCACTGGAGTTCAAGGTTCTTGGCAGGGTATGCAACGTCAATGGGCGAGCCGAGCACTGCCGCAGTGGTGCCACCCGAGGAGATGGCAGCAAGATGTGCCGCGGTATCGATTCCTTCCGCCAATCCACTGACCACGAGCATTCCGCGGCGCGTCAACTCGCGAGCCAACCGTCCAGCCCGTCGAAGCCCATCTTCGCTGGCCCGTCGCGCACCGACCACGGCAACTCGAACTCGGCTGCGCAACAGTCCGGGGTTCCCTGAAAAATAGACGATCTTGGGCGCATTGCGGCGCTCCACCGAGTTCAAATGCCGGACGAGGGCTTCTGGTTCCGCCTGCTGGATCGGCAGATCGGAAAGCTTGATGGGAGGGGTCTTGGCAAGCACGCTGAGGGGATCTTACGCCTTTCTTCCACCCGCAGGAAACGCTACGGCACCAGCCGCCGCAGCAGGCGCTTCCAGCTAAATCGCGCCCCCACCCCCGCTTTGCGACGGCGCCACTTGGACTGGCGGGCTTCGGGGGCGCCGAGTTCTTCGAGCAGATCTTCGGTCGCCGCTCCGAGGACGGGGAGGCGTTCGGCCGCGGCGGGTCGATGGCCGTCGAAGCGGGCGGGGAAGGCGAGACGCAGCAGGCCGTCGGCGCCAGTTTGCACCACGCCTCGCGCCTGTCCTTGGGCGCTGGCGCGCGCCTCGGCCGCGGAAAGCACTGGGCCTGCTGGCAAGTCGTGGGCGACGAACAGCTCCGCCCATTGCGCGCGGGTGCGCTGGCGCATCAGCCGTTCGAGCTTGCGGCGCAAGCCGGTTCCGCGATCGAGATGGTTGCCGACC
Source organism: Thermoanaerobaculia bacterium (assembly GCA_038250865.1). Taxonomy (GTDB): domain Bacteria; phylum Acidobacteriota; class Thermoanaerobaculia; order Multivoradales; family UBA5704; genus DASYKS01. Next base: position 6,955 of record JBBSBW010000035.1, read on the forward strand.
AGGTCGGGGCGCTCGGCGGCGTGGCAGAAGCGGTGCCAGAAGTGGGGCTCCAGAAACGCGAGCGCCACCTTCTTCTTGTCGGCGGTTTCGTAGATGCCATAGCAGGGCAGATCGCCGGTAAGCGCGAGCGGCTGGCCGACCGCCTTGGCGCCGCCCGCCTCCGCGGCCCAGCCGAGCAGGTTCGAATGGAGCGCGGAATCGAACAGCGAAGCATCGATCGCGGTACCCCGCCCGGTGCGTTCGCGCTCGAACAATGCGGCAAGGATCGCCGAAACGGCGCTCCAGGCGCCGGAGAGATCGGCGATCGGCGCCGCCGGCAGTGGCTGGGGGCCGACCGGCGCACCAACGATCGGCGCGAGCAGGCCCGCCGCCGCCTGATAGGTGAGATCGTGCCCCGCGCGCGGCGCGGCCGGCCCGTCCTGGCCCCAGCCGGAGAGGCTGCAGACGATCAGCCGGGGGAAACGGCGCTGCAGCTCTTCGCGGGTCCAGCCCAGGCGAGCGAACGTGCCGGGGCGAAGGGTTTCGAGCAGCACGTCGGCGCGGGCGATCAGCCGATCTGCGACGTCGCGGCCGGAGGGCTGCTTCAAATCGAGCGCCACGCTCTCCACCCCGGCGAGCAGCAGAGCCGCCAGAGCGCTGTTGCCTCTAGACGTCGGTGGCGCTCCCCGCACCGGATCTCCAGCGCTCGGCTCTTCGACCTTGACCACGCGCGCGCCGAGGTCGGCGAGCAGACGGGCGGCAAGCGGACCCGGGAGGTGGCGGGAAAAATCGGCGACCAGCACGCCAGCGAGAGGGGCGGCAATTCCGCTCCCTTCGGAAGCGCGGATGGCTTCAAAGACACCCGAGCCTTCGGCGGCTCCTTCTGGGCTTTGCGGCTCGGTCATCGGAGGGGACCTCCCTCTACTCCCGCTCGAAGACCATCGCGAAACCGGTACCGCCGGCCGCGCAGACGGTCAGCAGACCGAGGTTGGCGTTCCTACGGCGCAGCTCCGAGAGCAGTTGAATGGCGGCCCGGGCGCCGGTCGCACCGAACGGATGTCCGATCGAGAGCGAGCCGCCGGTGACGTTGAATTTGTCCAAATCGACGACCCCGAGCGGCGCGCTACGTCCCAATTCCTCGCGGGCGAATTTGGCCGAGGCGAAGCCCTTCAAGTTGGACAGGATCTGCGCCGCGAACGCCTCGTGCATTTCGACCAGATCGAGGTCGGCGAGCGTCACCCCCGCCGCGTCGAGCGCCGCGGGCGCCGCGTAGGCCGGCCCTTGAAGCAGCTGATTGGCCGGATCGACCGCGGCGAAGGCGTAGCTGCGCAGATAGCCGAGCGGCCGGTAGCCGAGCGCTTTTGCCTTGTCTTCGGACATCAAAAGAACGGCCGACCCGCCGTCGGTCAACGGGCTCGAATTGCCCGCGGTGAGCGTGCCGTAGCGGCGGTCGAACACCGGCTTCAACCGGGCCAAGGCTTCCATCGAGGTATCGGCGCGGACGCCGTTGTCTTTGCCGACCGGCCGATCGTAGCCGGGGGGCGGAAAGACCGTCGCGATCTGCTCGGCGAAGCGCCCGTCGGCTTGAGCGGCCGCCGCCCGGTGGTGCGACATCAGAGCGATCTCGTCCTGAGAGCGGCGGGAGATCGCGTTTTCTTTCGCCATCTTCTCCGCCGATTCGCCCATCGTCTGGCCGGTCGTGTATTCGGCGATCGCCGGGGCCACGGGCGCCAGGTCCGCCGGGCGGAGCTTGGCGATGGCCGCGAGCTTCTGCGGCAGCGTCTTGGCTTTCGAGAGCGCCATGAACATCCGCGAGGCGTTCTTCGAGAAAAGGATCGGCACGTTCGAGAGCGACTCCGCCCCGCCCGCGAGCACCACCTCGGCCTCGCCCGCAAGGATCGCTTCGGCGCCGAACGTCATCGCCCGGTTCGAAGAAGCGCATGCCAGGTTCACCGTAGTCCCCACGACGTCGTGCGGCAGCGACAGGCGGAACACCACCTCGCGGCCCAGATTCGGGGCATGCAGAGCCGGGATGACGCAGCCGAACACCGACAGGTTGATCTCGGTCGGGTCGATCCCGGAACGCGCGATCAGCTCACCGGCCGCGGCGCTCGCGAGGTCCACCACGTCCATGTTCGCGAGATCGGTGCCCGCCTTGGCGAACGGGGTCCGGCAACCGTCGACCACCGCCACCCGGCCGTGCGCCCCGCGAAGCGCCGCGCGACCGACCGCTGTGACGACGGGGCGCCGGGCCGAGCCGGTCCATACCGTGTCGGCACGTTCGGAGATCTCTTCCCGCACCGAAGCATCATTCGGCGGTGGCAGCGGAGAGGGAGGGGAGAGCGGCAACACGGGGGCGGCGATCGGCTCGGCGGACATCCAAGACCTCCTCGGTTCGAAGCGAATGTATACCACGGGAACGACCGGAATGCCGCAGCGCGGCGGACGATTCGGGAGGACCCCGCAGGCCTCCGGGACTGGTAGACTTCAAAGATCTTGGAAGCAGCCGTTCCCCCCTGCCAATCTGCAGCTCTGGTGGTCGCTCATCCCGGCCATGAGCTGCGCATCCATGGCTGGCTGGAAAGCGTTCGGCCGGTCGTCTTCGTGCTGACCGTTGGTTCGGGGCGTGGAGCGCCGAGACTCGATTCGACCACCCGGCTGCTGGCGGCGGCCGGCGCCACGCCCGGCTCGATCTACGGTCGATATTCCGATCGGGACCTGTATTTAGCCCTGCTGGGCGGCGAAACCGAAATCTTCGTGGCGCTCGCCGCCGAGCTGGCCGAGGCGCTCCGCGCAACCGGGATCGAGCTGGTCGCGGGCGATGCGCTGGAGGGGTTCAACCCCAGCCACGATCTCTGCCGTTTGGTGGTGGACGCCACGGTGGCGCGGCTCGCCCGCGAAGGCCGACGCCTGGTCAATCTGCAATTTCCGCTCGAAGAGCACCCGGCCGGCGACAGCCTCGACCTGCCCGTCGAACCGCCCTCCCTCTATCTGGACGGGCCGGCGTTTGAGCGGAAGCTCGCCGCAGCGCGCGCTTACCCTCAGATGGCCGGCGAGGTCGAAGCGGCGCTTGCGCGCTTCGGTCCGATCGCGTTTCGCCACGAGCACTTAGCGCCGGCACATTCCATTCCGGTCGAGAAGCTCTATCGCGAGATGCCTTTCTTCGAACGCCATGGCGAGCGGCGGGTGGCCGAAGGGCACTACAAGGAAGTGCTTCGCGGTCGACAGCATCTAGGACCGATCGCGGCGGCGCTCGCGGGCTGGGCGGCCGGCAACGGATGAACGCCCTCCGATGAAACCGCTCCGCGTTCTGCTCACGCTCCGGACACTCAACCGCCGGAGCGGCTCTGAAGCGTATGTGATGGACCTCGCGCGAGCGCTCCGCCGCCGGGGCCACGAGCCGATCGTCTACGCCTCAGAAGGCGGCGACCTCGCTCACGAACTCAAAATGTCGACCGTCGCGGTGATCGAGCGGCTCGACCGGATGGCGGTGGTGCCGGACCTGATCCACGGCAACCACCATCCGGAGACGATGACCGCGCTGCTCCACTTTCCCGACACCCCGGCGATTCACGTCACCCACGCCTGGAACTCGTTCGAGGCGACCCCGGTACACCACCCGCGCGTCTTTATTTATGTCGCGGTCGACGACACCTGCCGCGACCGCCTGGTGCAGGAGGAGGGGATTGCGCCGGAACAGGTGAGAGTGCTGCAAAACGGCGTCGACCTCGACCGGTTCCGTCCGCGTCCTCCCCTGCCGGAAAAACCAAGGCGGGCGCTGGTGTTCAGCAACTACGCGACCCAAGGCACCCACCTCGAAATCTGCGCCGAAGCTTGCCGACGCGCCGGGATCGAATTCGCTGCGATCGGTTCCGGCGTCGGCCGCGAGGCGCAGGTGCCCGAGAAGCTGATCGGCGAGTACGACCTGATCTTCGCCAAGGCCCGCTGCGCGCTCGAAGCGCTCGCGGTCGGCGCCGCAGTAGTTCTGTGCGACACCACCGGGTCCGGACCGATGGTCACCGCGGCGAACGTCGCCCCTTTGCGGCGTGAGAATTTCGGCTTGCGCACGATGCAGCGCCGGCTCGACGCGGATCTCCTGCTGGGCGAGATCGAACGGTACGATCCTACCGACGCCGCGGCGGCGAGCCGCTTCATCCGCGAGACCGCGAATCTTGAAAAATCGACCGATGACCTGATCGCTCTCTACGGCGAGGTGATCGAGCAACATCGCGGCAGGCCGCGCGACCTGCTGGCGGAGAACCGGGCGGTCGCCGAGTATCTCTACCGCTTCGTCCCCTCCTGGCGCGACACCGACGTGCTCAAGTCGAGACTCGAAAACGCCGAAGCCGAGCGCGACCGCATGCGCGGCGAGATCGCCTATTTCCAGGAGAGCGCCACCTGGAAGCTGCGCGAACGGATCGTCCGCCTGAAACCGCTGGTCGGGGCTTACAAGAGATTGTGGGGGAAGAAGTGATTCAACCCACTCGTTCGACCAGCATCGCATCGCCATACGAATAGAACCGATACCCACCTTCGATCGCCTCGCGATAGGAGGCGAGGACCCGCTCCTTTCCGGCAAACGCCGAAACCAGCATCAGCAGCGTCGAGCAGGGAAGGTGGAAATTGGTCATCAGGACATCCACAACGCGAAACGAGTAGCCCGGCGTGATGAACAACCGCGTGGCGCCCGACCCGGCGCGGATTTCCCCGGTGCTCCCCTGAGGGTCCGGTTCGGCCGCAGCCGATTCGAGCGCGCGCACGACCGTCGTTCCAATCGCCACGATCCGGCCGCCGGTCGCCTTCGTCCGCTCGATCGCCGCCGCGGTTTCTGCCGGGATCTCCCAGCGCTCCTTCTCCATCCGGTGCTCGTGAACCAGTTCCGCGACAACCGGTTTGAACGTGCCGATGCCGACGTGGAGCGTCACGCTCGCAAGGCCGATCCCGGCCTCTTCAAGAGCGGCAAGGATTTCGGTTGACAGGTGAAGCCCGGCGGTCGGCGCGGCGATCGCCCCCGGGTGCTTGGCGAAGACCGTCTGATAGCGCTCTCGATCCGCCTCGTCGTCCGCCCGCTTTATATAGGGAGGAAGGGGCACATGACCGAGCCGATCGAGGTACGGCTCGACTTCCGCAGAGAATCGCACTTCCCGGCGGCCGTCGTCGCGGAGTGCCATCACCTCTACGGACAGCCCCTCCCCCAGGTCGAGAACCATGCCCGGCCGAACCCGCTTACCCGGTTTGGCCAGCACTTCCCAGGTGCGTTCCCCGAGCTTTTCGACCAGCAGTAGCTCGATGCCGAACGAGCCCTCCGCCCCCTCGCGCCGCGCGAACAGGCGCGCCGGGATCACACGAGTGTCGTTGACCACCACGAGATCGCCCGGATGCAGCAGGTGCGGCAGATCGCGGACCCGGGCGTGGCGCTCGGGCTCTGCGCGATCGAGCACCAGCAGGCGGCTCTGCCCCCGGGGGGCGGGGCGTTCGGCAATCGCCCCCTCGGGCAGGTCGTAGTCGAAATCCAGCGTCAACATGGTCGTCGAGGCTCAGCCGTCGGCGGTCGTTCGCAGGCGCGGATCGAACCGGTCGCGCAGGCCGTCGCCCACCAGGTGGAACGAGATCACCGCGATACAGATCGCGATTCCGGGAAACGTGGCGATCCACCAGGCCGAAGAGAGGAGGTTCTGCCCCTCGGCGATCATGTTGCCCCAGCTGGCGCGCGGCGGCTGGATACCCAGGCCGAGAAAGGAGAGCACCGCTTCGACCAGGATGGTCGCGCCGGCGATCAGCGCCGCCTGAACCAGAATCGGCCCGAGCGCGTTGGGCAGCAGGTGATCCCACCAGATGCCGAGCCAACTTCGACCCATTCCGCGCGCGGCGAGCACGAACTCGCGTTCTTTCAAGGCCAGCAGCTGTGCCCGCGCGACCCGCGCGACCGCCATCCAGTTCACCGCCGCCAGTACCACGACCACCAGAGCATCGCTGGGGCGAAACAGAGCGGCGAGTGCCACCAGGAGGAAAAGATCGGGAAAAGCGAGCAGGGCATCGACGATGCGCATCAACACGGCATCCAGGATGCCACCTCCGAGCGCTGCGAGCGAGCCCACCGCAAGGCCCAGGGTGAGCGCGAGCGCGGTGGTCAGGGTGGCGATCACCGACGAAACCCGCGCACCGTAAATCAACCGGGAGAGCAAGTCGCGACCGAAGCGATCGGAGCCCAGGCGGAAAACCCGGGAGTCGGCGACCCCGTCGGCCGTGAGGTTTTGGATTTCGTCGGCGGCGAACCGAACGGTCTCGCCGCGACGGACCGCCTCCAGCCCTTCGGGAGTCCGGCGCACGCTTTCGGCGAGCAGCCAAGCCCCGTCGACCCGATGGATCGCGGCGAGCCGGGTTCCCGGCGGTTTCAAGAACGCGGCGGAGGAGTCGAGCTGCTCGTTCGGATCGTACGGCGCGAGCCACGGAGCACCGAGCGCCACCGCACCGATCAGGCACACCGAGGCGATACCCAGGCGTAGCGTGCCGCTCATCTTGGCCCTCGGCATCGCTCGCCCTACGCCGCGGCCCGAGCAGCCTGCGCGTCGCGCACGCGAGGGTCGACCGCGGCAAGAGTCAGATCGGCGATCAGGTTGAAGAGGATCACCAGGGTCGCCGCAAACGCGGTGGTCGCGAGGATCACCGGATAGTCGCGTCCGGTCACGGCGTCAAATCCAACCCGCCCGAGCCCTGGCCAGGAGAAGACCACCTCGGTGATCAGCGAGCCGGAAAGCAGCGCCGGGATGGTCAGCCCGAGAATCTGGATCACCGGCGAAAGCGCATAGCGGAGGGCATGGACCCACAGGATCCGCCGCTCGGAAATCCCGCGTGCCCGCGCCATTCGAATGTGCTCCTGGCCCAGCGCCTCCAGCAGGCTGCCGCGGACGTAGCGGGCGAGAATCCCTGAAAATGCCAGGCCGAGCACCGATGCGGGCAGAACGAGGTGCCAGAGCAGATCGCCCGCTCGGGCGAGCGGCGATAGCGAATCCGCGCCGATCGACCGCATGCCGCCGGCCGGGAAGAGCGGCCAATGGACGGCGAACAGAAGAATCGCCATCAGGCTGAGCCAGAACACCGGCAACGAGAAAAAGACTAGAGACAGCACGCGCAGCACGTGATCGAGCGGCCGTTCGCGGCGGAGCGCCCCGGCGACGCCGAACAGAAAGCCGACGCCGACCTGAACGCCAAGAGCCGACGTGGCAAGTACGAAAGTGGGCAGGACCGCTTCGCCGAGGATCTGTGCCACCGGGCGGTTCTGCACCATCGAGATCCCCCAATCGCCGTGGACCGCCGCCTTGAGCCAAAGGGCGTACTGCTCCATCACCGGCCGGTCGAGGCCGTAGATCCTCCGCAGATTCGCCGCCTGGGCCGCCGTCAGGCGCGAGTCTTCGAACAGTTTGGAGGGATCGCCCGGGGTCGCGTGGGCGATGAAGAAGACGGCCGAGAGCACCAGCCAAAGGAGGAGAACCGACGCGCCGAGCCGGCGCACGAGGAACGAGATCACGGCGGCGAGGCGACCGGGAAAACGCGGCCTTCAGCGCCGAGCGGCAGCCGGGGCCGGCTCGACCCACCAGTCGCGCAGGTTCCAGAGCATGAAGATCGGGCTGGGCTTGGCGTCGCGGATGCGCCGATTCAATCCCATCAGCCGTTTGGACTCCCACAGGAACGTGGCCGGCTGATCGTGCTCCAAAATCCGTTCGATCTGCCGCACTCGCGGCACCATCGCGTCGACGCTGGGCTCACCGGCCGCTTCGTCGATCAGCCGGTCCACCTCCGGATTCGAGTAGCGCGCCAGGTTGTTGCCGTTACCGATCGAACGGCTGTGGAGCAGAGTGGTGAGATCGAGGCTGGTGTCCATCCCCAGCCCCAAGATCACGCCGTCGTAGTCGCCTTCGTCGAGCTTCGCGGACAACGCGTTGAACTCGACGATCCGCGGCACGGCGGCGATGCCGACGGCCGCGAGCTGCGCCTGGATTATCACGGTCGCGTCGACCCGCTGCTGGTTGCCCGAATTGGTCGTGAGCTCGAAGCGGAACGGCTTGCCGTTGCGTTCGACCACGCCGTCGCCGTCGGTATCCCGGAAGCCCTTGGCGGCGAGGATCTTCTTCGCCTCCGTCGGATTGAACGGCAGGCCCTGGATCGATTTATCGTGCGCCCACATGAACGACAGGATCGGCGAAACGGCGACGTTGGCGTACTGACCCCAAAGCGTGTCGACGATCTTCCGGCGATCGATCGCGAGGGTGAGCGCGCGCCGGATTTCCGGATCGCGAAACGGCTCGCGCTGGTTGTTCCAAGCGGCGAAGACGAAGTTGCGGAACGGAATTGCCAGCAGCTCCAGATTCTTGTCCGCCTCGATCCGCGGAGCATCGGTCGGCTGCGGATTGGTGGCGAAGTCGACTTGGCCCGCGAGCAGCTGGGCGACCTGGCTCGGAGCCTCCGGGACGATCCGCAGGACCGCGCGATCGAGGCGCGGACGCCCGGGCTGAAAGTAGCGCGGATTCTTCGCCAGGACGATCTCCTGCTGCGGTTTCCAGGAGGCGAGGAGGAACGGACCGCTGGTCACCAGGTGATCGCGGAACCAGTCGGCGCTCTTGCGCCATTCTTTAAACGGGACGACCGACCAGGCGTGCTTGGGCAGGATCATGCCTTCATTGGCATCCAGCATCTGCTTGGCGTAGACGCGGGAAAAATGGAATCGCGCGGTATGGGGATCGACCACCTCGACATCGGTGATGTATCGCTTGGCGTTCGCGTCGCCATAGCCAACGTCCGGGCTGCTCTGCGCCTGCCAGGAAAAGCGGACGTCCTCGGCGGTGATCGGCACGCCGTCGCTCCAGACCGCCTTTTCCTCCAGGTGGAAGGTGATCGTCTTGCCGTCCTCCGACGATTCCCAGGATTTGGCGAGCTGCGGCGCCAAGGTCGGCGCGTGCTCGGTGAAATCCGGCTGCTCTTCGACCAGATGGTCGAAGATCTGGAACAGGACGTCGTTGGTGGCGTTCGACGAAGGCACGATCGTCTCGTTGACCCCCGCGATGTCGGTACCCCAAGCGATCGCCACGCTGCCGCCGTTTTGCGGCGTGGCGCTCCGGGCGGCGGTCGACGATTCTTCCGTGGGACGGCAAGAAGTCAGCAACAGGATGAACGCCGAAAGGGCGAGCGATACCGCCGCACGCCGAAGCCCTGACGAGAACGTTGAATTCTTCTTCATAGCGAGCCCGAGCACTCCGGAAGGGAAGGCGATTCGGCGCCCATGCTAACAGACCGGGGAGGGCTCGGCCCGGTGCTATCCTTATCTAGATGACGAAGGTCCCCGCCTCGCTCACCTCGCGCCGCTTGTTGCTGGCTACCGTGGCCTTCGGGATTTTCCTGCTCCTGGACATCGCCCTGTTCGGTTGGCTGATGTTCCGCTCGCTCTCCGAACGGGAGATCCAGCGCGCCCTGGTCGAGACCCGTACCGAAGCGGAAAACCTGGCCCAGCAGATCGCCAAGAACGCCGAGATCCACAAGAACCTGTTCACCGCGGTGGCGGTCGAGCAGGAGACTCAGACCTACATCGACTCGATCCTGGCCCGGCGCGACATCGTTCGCACGGTCGAAATCCGCGACAAGAACGGCGTCTTGGTGCTCCGCGACCAGCGCCGCACGCAACTGTTCGACCCGCGCGGCCCCCTCCTCGGCTCGGCCGAGCTGCCGCGCGGAGCGCCGCGGCGGCGAGTCACCGAACGCCGCTTCGAGTCGCCGGTGACCTCGCCCACCGCCGCTTCGGCCGACGCACCGAACGTGCGGGTGCCGATCGGCTCGATCGGCGTGATCGAGATCGGCATCTCCCAGAGCGAGCTGGCGAAGCGGACCCGCTCGCTGCGTTCCGAGCTGATCCGCCAGACCGGCTTGATCAGCGCGCTCACGATCGCCCTGATCGGCTCGGCCTACGCGATCATCCTCACTTTGCTGCGGCGCGCCCGGCGCCTGGAGGTTCAGGCCGCGGAAGCCGAACGGCTCGCCTACATCGGCACGCTCGCATCAGGCCTCGCCCACGAGATCCGGAACCCGCTCAACTCTCTGAGCCTCAACATGCAGATGTTGGAGGAGGAGATCGACGACCGGTCCTCGGCATCGACGGGCAAACGCCTGCTCGCCATCACCCGCTCCGAGATCGGCCGCCTGGAGCGCCTCGTGACCGACTTCCTTTCCTATGCGAAGCCGCGCGCGCTCGACCGAACCGAGATGCCGGCGATCGCCCTATGCGAGAAGGTGGCGGAGATCCTCGGCGGCGAAATCCAACGCCGGGGCGCCCAGGCGCGGGTGGAGGACCGCTCGGGCGGCGCACTGATCAGCGTCGACCCGAGCCAGATGACCCAGTTGCTTTTGAATCTCGCGCAGAACGCTCTGGGCGCCACCGAAGAACTCTCCCGGCGACCCGTGATCGGGCTCACCGTCGACCTCACCGAGCCGGGGCGATCGGAGCGGACGGACGGACGGCAGGTGGCGATCGCGGTCTCCGACAACGGAATCGGCATTCCGGCCGACGAGCTGCCGAAGATCTTCGACCTCTTCTATTCGACGCGCAAAGGGGGGACCGGCTTAGGGCTCGCGATCGTCGACCGGATCGCCAAGGCGCACGGCGGCTCGGTGCGGATCGACAGCCGGCCGAACGGCCCCGACCCGGGGACGACCGTCACCGTGCTGCTGCCCCTGGCCGTACCCGCCACAGAAGCCGCGCCGTTCCCCGCGCCGAGGTTCGGCGGTGTCGGCGCTGCCGGCGGTGGCGGCGGAAACCGCCCTCTCACCCCCCCGTCATCTGCTCTTCGAACTCCTCCGGGGTGACGAACAGGGGCAGGTCCTCATTGCCGCAGGCGGCACAAACCGCCTCGACCAGCCGCTCGCCCTCCCATTCGAAGACGTAACAGGGGCTGCCGCACTCCAGGCACATCATGTAATCGGGGATGTCCATCCGGTAAGAATAACCCCGTTGACCGTTCTCGACACCCCGTGATACGTTCCGCCGTCCACGCGCGTCCCCCGAGACGCAAAGGGAGTTTCCTACTATGTATGCGGTGATCGAAAGCGGTGGTAAGCAGTACCGAGTCGCCCCAGGCGACGTCGTTGAAGTCGAATTGACCGGAGCCGAGGGCGATACCCTCGAGCTCGATCGGGTTTTGATGATCTCGGGTGATGCCGGCGTCCAGATGGGACAGCCGACCGTCGTCGGAGCGAAGGTTCGCGCCTCTCTCCTCGGCAAGATCCGGGGACCGAAGATCCGGGTCTTCAAGTCGAAGCGGCGCAAGGGGTATCGGCGGACCAATGGTCACCGCCAGAACCTATTGCGAATCCGGATCGACGGCATCGACCTGCCGGACAACAGCTAGACCTAAGTCGCAGCACAGGAGAAGGTGTCATGGCGCATAAAAAAGGACAGGGCTCGACTCGCAACGGCCGCGACTCGAACCCCCAGTACCTGGGAATCAAGCGCTTCGGCGGCGAGCAGGTGGTTGGCGGCTCGATCATCGTCCGCCAGCGGGGAACCAAGTTCTTTCCCGGCACCAACGTCGGCCGCGGCAAGGACGATACTCTGTTCGCCAAGATCGGCGGCGTGGTCAAGTTTCAGGACCGGGGTCGGCACGGCCGGTTCGTCCACGTTCTTCCCGTCGCGGCTGCGGCGTCCGAAAACGCCTCCGGCGAGTAGCACAACCATGATTCGGCGCGGCTCGGGGCATCGGCCCCAAGCCCGCCGCGCCCTGGTCGCAAACGGCAAACCTTCCGCTCGACCCTAGAAAACCACCTTGATCTTCGTCGACGAGTGCTCGATCCACGTCCTTGGCGGACGCGGCGGGAATGGCTGTCTGGCCTTCCGGCGGGAGAAGTTCGTCCCGAAGGGTGGCCCGTCCGGCGGCGACGGCGGTCATGGCGGCTCGGTCTTCCTGGTCGGCGACGAGGCGAAGAACACCCTTTTCCATCTGAGCTTCGTCGCGCAGTTTGCGGCGGAGCGCGGGCGCCACGGTGAAGGGCAGAACAAAACCGGCAAGACCGGCGGCGATCTCCCGATCGAGGTTCCCCTCGGCACCCAAGTCTACGACCGTGAATCCGGCGAGTTGGTGGGCGAGGTGCTGCGCCACGGCGAGCGTCTGCGGGTGGCGGCGGGCGGCCGGGGCGGCAAAGGCAACGCGCGCTTCGCGACCGCGACCGACCAGGCCCCGCGCCGGGCGGACCCGGGAACCGAAGGGGAAGATCTCCGCCTACGCCTGGAGCTCAAGCTGCTCGCCGACGCGGGGGTGGTCGGGCTGCCGAACGCCGGAAAATCGACCCTGATCAGCGTGATCTCCGCGGCGCGGCCGAAGATCGCCGACTATCCGTTTACCACCCTGGCCCCTCAGCTCGGCGTCGTCGCCCTCGGCCTCGAAACCGAACCGTTCGTGATCGCCGACCTGCCCGGCTTGATCGCGGGCGCTTCGGAAGGGGCGGGCCTGGGTCTCCAGTTCCTCCGCCACGTCGACCGCTGCCGTGCGCTCGTCCACCTGGTCGACCTGTCGGCCGAAGGGAGCGCTCTCTCGGACCTTGAAGTCGTCGAGCGCGAGCTGGAGGCGTTCAACCCCGAGCTTCTGGCACGCCCGCGCTTCCTGATCGGCAGCAAGGCGGACTCGGGCCTTCCAGAGCGGCGCGCCGAGCTCGAAGCTGCGGCCGCCGAACGGGGCATTCCCTATTTCGAAATCAGCTCGGCCACCGGGGCGGGCATCCGGCCGTTGATCCAGACGCTCGCCAGGCACCTTTCCGAGACCAAGGTCCGCGAACCGGTGGTCGCCAGGCCGGCCGGCGGCTCCCTGGAGTACGGGAGCCCGCCGCCGGACGCCGAATCATGAAGATCGGCCTGTTCGGCGGCAGTTTCGATCCGATCCACGCCGGCCATGTCGAGACCGTCCGCGCGGCGCGGCAGACGCTCGGCCTTGAACGGGTGATCTATCTGCCGACCGCCCAACCGCCGCACAAGCCGGGCCGCCAACTCGCCCCCGCGCTTGCCCGTTACGCGATGGTCGAGCTGGCTTTGCTGTCCGAAGAGGGGCTCTATGCTTCGCCTTTCGAGCTGACTTTCGGCCGGCCGGCCTACACGATCGACTCGCTGGAGCATTTCCGCCGGGCCTACCCCGACGCCGAGCTTCATCTTCTGATCGGCGGCGATTCGTTCCTGGAGCTGGAAGCCTGGTGGCGGTGGAAAGAGATTGCCGACGCGGCCCGCCTGATCGTCCTGGCGCGGCCCGGCTCCGATCTGGCGCCCGAGGCGCTCTCCCCCGCGCTCGCCGACCTGCTCCGTTCGGGGCAGGCGATCGTCCTGGCGGATCGAACGGTCGATCTCTCCTCGACCGAGCTGCGCGAGCGGCTCGGCCGAGGGGAGGAACCCCTTGCCTCCGCTCTTCCCCCCTTGGTGTTAGACTACATCCACAAGTATCGCCTCTATGACGACTGAAACAAAGACTGCTCCCCACCCCGTTCTCTCCACCACGGATCGAGTGCGTACCGCCGTTGCCGCCGCTGATGGGCGCCAGGCGGTCGATCTGCGCGTGCTCCATCTGGGCAAGGTCTCCGACTTCACCGAGTACTTCGTGGTCTGCGGTGGCACCAACGAGCGCCAAGTGCAGGCGATCGCCGACGCCGTCGAAATGGACCTCCGGAGCGCCGGAGTCCGGCCGCTCCACATCGAAGGTCTCCAGCGCGGCCAGTGGGTGCTGCTCGATTACGGCGACCTGATCGTCCACGCTTTCCTCGACGAGCCGCGTCACTACTACGCCTTGGAGCGCCTGTGGTCCGACGCCCCCGACGTCACCGCCTCGTTCCGCACCCCGCCCGCAGAGGCTGAAGGCACCGGAACCGAGACCGCCGGCACCGAGACCGAGATCCAAACGCCGTGAACGCCGCGGGCTCGCCGCTCGCCCTCGCTCGTCTTCTCCTCTACCCCGACCTGTCGCTTCATCTCGCCGGTGCCGACCGAGCCGCCCGCTCGGAGGCGCCGATCCTCGTACTCGGCGAGGCGGGCACCGGCCGAACCCAACTCGCCCGCGCGCTCCACGCGGCGAGCGGGCGCTCGCGCGGCCCGCTGATCGAAGTCGATGCCGGCGGCATTCCCTCCACTCTTTTCGAAAGCGAGCTGTTCGGTGTCCGCCGCGGCGCGTTCACCGGGGCCGACCGCACGGTCGCCGGCCGGGTCGAGCTGGCCCAAGGCGGCAGCCTGCTGCTCGATCGGGTCGAAGGGCTGCCGATCGCCGTCCAAGGCAAGCTCCTGCGCCTGTTCGCGGAGAGCCGCTACGCCCCCTTGGGGGGCACCGAAACGGCGGCCGACGTGCGCTTCCTCGCCACCGGCCCGCCCGATCTGGCGGAACGCGCCGAGCGCGGCACGTTCCGCGTCGATCTCTTCTTCCGCCTCGACGTCTTGAGCTTCCGGCTCCCCCCGCTCTCCGCGCGACGCGCCGATCTTCCCGAACTGATCGACGAGCTGCTCGCCGACCTTTCCGAGCGGATCGGCCGTACGAACCCGGGCCTCACCGACCGGGCGCGCGCCTGGATGCTCGCCCACCCCTGGCCCGGCAATCTGCGCGAGCTGCGCAACGTGCTCGAACGGAGTCTGGTGGCGTCGAGCCCGGGCACCGGGCCGCTCGATCCCCCGCCGCCGCCCGGAGCTCGCGGCGACCGCCCGCGCCGGCTCGACGAGATCGAGATCGAAGAGATCCGCCGCGCCCACGCCTACGCCCGCGGACATCAGGGTTACGCGGCCGAACTGCTCGGCATTTCGCGTAAGTCGCTCTGGGAGCGGCGGCGGCGCTACGGGATACCTTAGGAACCGCGTTCAGGCCAGCGCTGCCGGATCGACCAGCCGTAATCGAGGCGGGGCCGGGCGCGGATCGGGGCGCCCCGCGGCGAGCCAGCGCTCGATCGCGGCGACTTTCGTCGCGAGCGCCGAGAGATCGAGCCCGAGACCGGTCGGCCCGTGGGTTTCGAGCTGTCCGCGTCCCCGGCCGAGCACGCGGAGCGCGGCGGCCGGGCGATCGAGATCGCGTTCGAGGTGAAGACCCGCGGCGATCTGGATCAGGCCGCGCAGAAGATCCTTCGGTTCCGGCGTGGTCGAGCGCCAGACCTCTTCCCAAGCGTCGTGGGCGGCGTAGAAATCGCCATGACGGAAGCTCTCCAGACCCTCGGTCAGAAGGCGCTTTCTATCCTGCGGCGAGATCTGGGGATGAAGGAGGGAGGCCATGCCTTCCCAGGGTACTCTGATTCGCGGATCTGCGCCGACTTAAAAGCTCAGCGCTCGGCCGCGATGAGGCGGCCGAACTTGCTCGGGGTGAGCAGCTCGGGCGGCAGGGCCAAACCGGTGTGGAAGCTCTCGCAGTGCTCGCGCAGGCGTCGTAGCTCCATCTCGGGAATGCGGCGGAACGCGACGACCACCTGCGGGTCGAGCTGGCGGCCCGCCACCCGTTCGAGCTCCATCACCGCGGCATGGTGGGTGCCGGCCCGGCGATAGGGTCGATCCGAGGTCATCGCATCGTAGGTGTCGACCACCGCGAAAATCCGCGCCGCGAGCGGAATCTCCTCGCCCGCCAACCCGGTCGGATACCCTTCGCCGTCCCAGCGCTCATGATGGCTGTAGACGATCTGAAGCGCCGTCTTTTGGAGGAATCGGATGTCGGCCAGCATCTCGAAGCCCCAGCCGGGATGCTGACGCATGATCGACCACTCGCGGTCGGAGAGCGGCCCGACCTTCCGCAGGATCTCGTCCGGAACCGCCATCTTGCCGACATCGTGGAGCAAGCCGCCCCACTCGATGGCCTTCAGCTCCTCGCCTTCCAGGCCCAGCCGTTTGGCCAGCGCGAGCGCATAGTGGGCGACCCGGAACGAATGCCCCGCCGTTTCGTGGTCGCGGGCATCCGCCGCGGCGACCACCGCGCCGAGCGCTTCGACGTAGGAGCGTTCCCGTTCGTCCTGCGACTCTTCAAGCGAGCCGAGCAGGCGACGGATCGTCTCTTCGATCTCGTGGACCTCGCCGTTGCCCGCCGCGGAAGGAAAATCGCTTTGCAACTGGCCGCGCTCGGCCATCTCGGAGATCGTCTCCGCGAGCCGTCGCAACGGCCCGATCTCCTGGCGGAGCAGCAGGACGACGCCGAAAGCGCCGAGAAGGCCGGCGCACACGGCCAGTCCGACGACCGCCCAGGGTCGCTCCAGGAGCGCAAGCGCAGCCGAAGCCCACAAGGCCCCGCAGATCGCCACCGCGATCACCGTCGCGGAAAACAGGAAGATCTTTGCCTTCGCCGTCAATGCCCTCGCCTCGCGTCGTCTCGACCGGGTTTTTCGATCCTCTCCGGAGGCGAAGCCGATAGCGAAAAGCCCCGTAGAACATGGCCTTTTCCACCATTCGCCCTGTCGGGTGAGGGAAGTATACGCACAATGTTTGGCGCCGCAAGGAGAGGGTTCGTCACAAAGTGGTGAGGCAGGCGCGACGGGAGCGGGAACAGCCCCGAGATGGACTCCCGCGATCGCCCGTGAGCCTCGGCCCAGGGATTTCTCGCGCTTTTCTCTAGAGATGCAGAAACACTCCGAGGAGAACCGCCCGCTATGATCACCCGCCGCGCCCTTTGTCTCGCCGCCTTGGTCTCAATCGCCTATTTTCCGGCGCCATCGCTAGCCGCCGGACCGAACCGAGTCACCTGGCAGGACCTACCGGCCCGCGTCGCCGGGCGCCTGGTACCGCTCGATAAGCTCGGCGTCGCCGCATGCCCGACCGATTGGGCGCTCCGGGCGCCCGATCGCCGGGTGCTCCAGATCATCGAGAACGTCCTCTACAGTTGGGAGGAGCGCGACCTCGATTCCCGTCCCGGCGCCTCGTATTGCGTCGTGATGCGCCGGCCGTTCGAGCGGGCGCTCGCGCCGGCCGAGGCCCAGGTTCTGCTCTCCGCGTCGAGCCTCTGGCTGGAGCAGGCCACGGCACCCGGCCCGCCACCGGCCGTCCGCTCCCTTCCGGCCGACGATCCCCGGTTCGGGCGCGAGCCGGCGCAGTTCCGTGGCGATCCGTCGCTTGAGGCATCCGCCGATCGTAAAGCCGACACCGGATTCATCGGCTGGGCCGGAGGGCCGCGCACCGGTGCTCCCGAGGAGGGCATCGAACGAACGACGGCCGGAACGGTGATCGGCGACAGCGTGATCGGTGGGACGGACGACCGCGCGCGGGTGACCGACACCCGCGCCT
This sequence comes from Thermoanaerobaculia bacterium, assembly GCA_038250865.1. GTDB lineage: Bacteria > Acidobacteriota > Thermoanaerobaculia > Multivoradales > UBA5704 > DASYKS01. Next base: position 24,182 of record JBBSBW010000035.1, read on the forward strand.
TTCCGAATCGCGCGATCGGCTTCCTCTCGGCCACCGGCAATCGCGCCACCGCGTTTCAGGTCAGCCCGTACGCCGCTTTGACTAACGGCCACGTGGTCTGGGATGGCCAGAACCGTGAGTTCAGCCGCAACGTCGAAGTGGCGCCGGGGCAATACGAATCGGGCGGCCGAGTCTTCTTCCCTTACGGCCGGCAGACCGCGGTGCGGCTGGCGACCAACCCGGGTTGGGTGGAGACAGGAAAGATTCAATACGACTACGGCGCGGTCTTCTTCGACCAACCGTTCTCCGGCCTTTCGACCTTCATGCCGCTCGCGTTCGACGTCAAGCCGGCGGTCGGTTCAGAGGTCCGGGTGGCCGGCTACCCCGGCGCGGTCCGCGGCACGGCGACCCAGGGGCAGTGGTTTGACGCCGACAAGGTCGTCTCGGTCCTTGGCCGCATCCTTCGCTACAAAGTGGATACCAGCTTGGGCAACAGCGGCAGCCCGGTCTGGCAGGTTCTAGGCGGCGGGCAGGTGCGGGCGATCGCCGTCCACTCGACGGGCGACCTGACCAACAGCGGCAATAGCGCTGCGCGTTTGGTAGCCGAGAACTTCGACCTGATCGCAGAATGGCTCTCTTGGACGCCTTTTGCGCGCAACGGTCTCCATCTGAACGTCAACCAGGTCGATCCGATCGCCTGTCCCCTGGTCCAGGCGACGGTGAGCGTGACGAACGATGCCGGCGAACCGCTTTTGGATCTCAACCGCGCCAACTTCTCGCTCACCGAAAACGGCGTCCCGCAGGCGATTGACGTCGAGCAGGCCGAGGTGAGCGACCAGGCGATCTCGGTGGCCCTGATTCTGGATGCAAGCACCAGCCTCTCGGATACCGATATTGCGAACATCAAGGTCGCTTCCCGGCGCTTCATCGACTTGCTCGGACCGCGCGACCGGATCGCAGTCATCTTCTTTTCGAGCGGCGTCCAGGTGGTTCAAAACTACACGACCGACAAGGCGCAGGCCAAAGCCGCGGTCGATACCCTGCACCGGATCGGCTCGACCGCGTTGTTCGACGCGATCCTCGAAGGGGTTCAGCTCTCGACCACGGTTGCCGGCCGCCGCGCCCTGGTCGTGATGACCGACGGAATGAACAACACGGGAGAGCTGAACGTCAACGTTCCGATCGCCGCCGCGCTCGCCGCTTCGGTACCGGTCTTTACGATCGGGTTCGGTTCGGTCGACGTCGGAGTGCTCGATTCGATCGCCACGCGAACCGGCGGTCGCTTCTTCCTCGGCGCCGGCTCGGCGGACCTCCAATCGATCCTCGCGGCAATCGGCCGGGCATTCGACAAGCAGTACCTGATCACCTGGCTCAGCCCGTTCCGTTCGGGCGGCCAAGAGAACCTCGAGATCTCGGTGGCCGACGGCGCCGAGGGCGATACGCGAGAAACCACCTACTCGCAGAATGGGACGCTCGGTTGTCCCGCTCCGAACGGGTCGTGCCAGGCGCGAATTGTCAGCCCCAACGGCGGCGACACTTGGACCAAGGGTCAACTCCAGAAGATCGCCTGGTCGACCACCGGCCCCTCGTGCGGTCCCACGGTCGGCCTCGCGGTGTCGGACGGCTCGGAAACCTGGTACCTCGCCGATGTTCCCGACAACGGAATGCAGTCCTTCGACATCGACTTCCTGCCACCCGGCAACCTCTATCGGGCAATCGTCGCCGATCGTGCGACGGGGCAGTCCGACGTCTCGGACGGCACGTTCTCGGTCGCGAGTAGTCGCTTCACCTGTCGGTCGGGACCCGAGACGCTCTGCCTGCTCCACGGACGTTTCGAGGTGCGGGTGGTCTGGCGCCCGCCGGTCGGCCCGGGAGGATTTGCCAAGGCGGTCTCGATCGGCGACGGCACGGGGATCTTCCGATTCGCCGATCCGAGTTCCGCCGAGATCGGCCTCCGGATGTTCGACTCGCGGGCGGCCAACGGTCACTTCTCGTTCTTCTCCGGTGCCGTGAGCAACTTCGGGTACTCGATCTTTGTCACCGACACGGTGACCGGCGAATCCCGCGTCTACACGAATCCGGCGGGCGAGTTCCGCAGCTTCGCCGACGACACGGCCTTCGGACCGCCAACGGAAGAGCAGGCCGCAAGCCGGCCGGAAGTCTCTCTCGCACGGCAAGCCGAACTTTCAAAGGCGACCGCCTTCGGCCGAAGCGAGCCCGGTGCCGCCTTGGTGCCTCCCTCCTTCGCTCCCGTGCCGGCCGGCCAGAAGGTGCTCTGGGATCAGTCGGCGCGCACCGGTACGGCGGTGGTCAGCAGCGAGAACCGGCTCGACCCGGGGGCGGGAGCTTTCGACACGGAAGGGGCAGACGATTTCATCGTCGCCACGGGTAAAACCTGGCTGCTCGACGGGGTGGACGTGGTCGGCGACTACTACGGTCAGGGGCAGCTCGGCCCGGCCGATTCGGTCGACGTGCAGATCTTCGCCGAGAGCAACGGCTTCCCGAGCACGGTCTCCTGCTCCTACCGGGGCCTCCATCCGGCGCGGGGGCTGGCCGATGGCGATTTCGAAGTGAACCTGCCCTCCCCCTGCCGCCTCACCGCCGGACATTTCTGGGTGACCGTCCAAGCCGAGATCGACTTCAACGCCGCAAAACAGTGGGGTTGGGCGGAGCGCCAGGCGGTTCGCGAGCGCCCCTCCGCCTGGCGCAATCCGGGCGGCGGCTACCAGACCTTCTGCGACGACTGGGGCCGGCGCTCCGCGGATTGCCACATCGGAACCAATCCCGATTTCGCCTATCGCCTGCGCGGCAGAGATTCGACCGGAGGTGGGACCGGCAACTGCCAGGCAACCAACACCGCGCTCTGCTTCGCCAACCGGAAGGTGAAGGTGGAGGTGACCTTCCGCGCCGAGAACGGCCACCTCAACCCGGCGACCGCGAGGACCCTCTCCGCCCTGCCCACCAGCGGCTACTTCAGCTTCGGAGCCGCCGGCCTCGATCTCCTGGTGAAGATCCTCGACGGCAGCACGGTCAACGGCAACATCTGGGTGTTCTACGGCGGCCTGTCGAGCCTCGAATTTACGGTCAAGGTCACCGACGTGACGACTGGCCGGGTGCGCACCTACACCAGCCCGAAGGGTCGCTACACCAGCGCGGGGGATATCGCGGCTTTGCCGGGGTTCTGATTCGAAGCGGCGAGGAGGGAGTGGTCCCCAAAGTGGATCCAGCCCTCCCCGCCCGAAATCTCAAGCAACCCTCCCCGCCCGTCATTTCGAGCGAGAGCGAGAAATCTGGGGGGAGGGTGGATCGGATCCCGTTCCGCACCGGATACAACCAGCAATACAACCAGGCGGGCGGCTTCCGGATCGGACTCTCGAGGAGTAACATTCCACCATGCAAGTCGCTACCGGAACCGTCGTCGGGGGCAAGATCATCCTTGAGGGCTCTTCGCTTCCCGAAGGCGCTGTCGTGACGGTTTTCTCGGGCGATCCCGAAGGCTCCGTTCGCCTCTCCGCAGCCGAAGAGGAAGAGCTTCTCATAGCCCTTGAAGAGGCCGACCGCGAGGAGGGAATCTCGGCGGAAGAGCTGTTCGAGCGACTCAGGAAGTTTGGCTAGTCTTGGCACTGCAACAACGCATCAAGCCGCGGGCGCAGCGTCAAATCGAGATAGCGGCCGAATGGTGGGCCGAAAACCGCCCGGCCGCTCCCGGAGCCATCCGGATGGACCTTCAAGCCGCCCTCGTCGCCTTGATCGAACAGCCCGGTATCGGGACGCGGGTCGAGAATTCAAAGTCTCTAGAAGTTCGGCGCCTCTATTTGATGCGGGTGCGCTACTTCGTGTACTACCGCGTCAAAGGCAAGGTTCTGGAAGTTGTCGCGTTCTGGCATGAGAGCCGCGAGAGCGGCCCGTCGGTCTGATAAACGGTCACTGAACTCTGTGGCGACACTTCTGCCGCAGGAACCGCATCAAATGAGGCACCAGAAAGGCAAAGGGCGACCTCCATGTTAAGCGAAGAAACTGAATCCAAACTTCGAGCTTGGTACCAATTTGATACTTGGCATACACAGCATGATAGAGACATGGATCGCTGGTACGACTTTGTAGATCAATACCAGCGTGATCATGGAAACACGATCGACGAAGCTGCCTTGCGCGAGCACATTGAGCACCGAATGGGAGGGGTTAACGAGGCTCTGAGAAAAATTATAAGCCACCGAATCAGCCTGGCCTACAAAATTCTTGACTTTATAAAACGCACTGGGCGCTGACCTACACCCCGCGCGATACGCTGTTTACCCAACCGTTACCTCTAACTGGTTCACGTAGACTTCGTCGTGGAGGCGTCGGTCAATCTCCTCGTCCGAGGCAATTTCGAAGAATAGCTCGACGGCTTCCCGAAGGTTGTTCCGTGCTTCTTCGATCGTGCTCCCCTGGCTCGCAACGTCCAGCCCCGGGCAGAGCGCTACGTAGCCATCGTCCTCGCGCTCGATGATTGCGGTGAGCTGTTTCTGCATGGCTTGTCTCCAAGGGCCTCCTCGGGTTAAAGAACGGATGGCCATTCTACGCTTCCAGCTAAAACTGCCGCGACCGCAGCGGGATTTAAGGCCGCCCACCCACCAGTTCCCTCGCTCTCGCTCGGGATGACAGGTGGGCGGGCCCGGCTCAACGGGGAGCGCCCAGAACTGCGGGGCTCCCGAGCCCTCCCTTCTCCCCCTACCGACCCACCCAAGCCGCCGGGCGCTTCTCCAGGAAGGCGGCGACGCCCTCTTTCTTGTCTTCGGTCGAGAAGCAGAGGCAGAACAGGTCGCGCTCGTAGGCGAGTCCCTCTTCGATCGGCAGTTTCTCGCTGTTGCGGATCGACTCTTTCGCGATCCGTAGTGTAAGCGGCGAAAACGACGCGATCTTGGCCGCCAGCTCCAGGGTCTTCGCCCGCAGCTCTTCGGCCGGGAAAATCATCTCGACCAGGCCGATTCGCTGCGCTTCCGCGGCGTCGATCGTCTCGCCCGAGAGGATCAGGCGCATCGCTTGACCGATGCCGATCAGCCGTGGAAGTCGTTGCGTTCCGCCGCCTCCCGGCATTAGGCCGAGCTTGATCTCCGGCTGCCCGAACGAGGCGTTGCTCGAGGCGACTCGAATGTCGCACGAGGCGGCCAGCTCGCAGCCGCCGCCCAGGCAGAAGCCGTTGATCATCGCTATCACCGGCTTCGGAAAGGTCGCCATCGCGTCGAAGATCCGCGGGCTGCGCATCGCGTCGCGCTGATCGAGCGGGGAGCGGCCGGCGAACTCGCCAATGTCGGCCCCGGCGATAAAAGATTTCTCGCCCGCTCCGGTGATCACGACGGCACCTATCGAATCGTCCTTCTCGATCTCGGCAAGCACTTCCAGCATGTCGTCGCGCACCTGCTGCGAGAGGGCGTTCCTCTTCTCGGGACGGTTGATGGTCACGATCGCGACGCGACCGTCGCGCTCCAAGAGTACGGTTTCGGGCATGGGATCTCTCCTATTGAGCAAGGTTCCAGGAACGATAAAAGTTGGAGCTAGCGGTTCTTCCAGACCGGCGGGCGTTTGTCGAGGTACGCCTGGATTCCTTCGGCCATGTCCTCGGTCTCGCAAAGGTCGTCCAGGTAGAGATGCTCGGTCGCGTCGAGCGCTTCGTGGAACGGCAGATCGCGCCCGGCACGTACGGCGCGCTTGGTCAGACGGGCGACCGGCGTGCTCCATTGGAGGAAGTCGGCGAGGATTTCCGCCAGCTTGCCGTCGAGATCCGCGGCCGGCAGCCGCCAATGGACGAGGCCGAGCCGCTCCGCCTCTTCGCACGAGACGTTCCGGCCGGAGAGCAGCATTTCAAGCGTCCGGCCTGGGCCGATCCGTCGCGGGTAGAGCGCTGCGGCGACCGGCGGATAACATCCGAGCTTGATCTCCGGCTGGCCGAATTTGGCGTTGTCCGCAGCGAGAACCAGATCGCAAGCGAGCGCCACCTCAATCCCGCCGCCCAGGCAGTGGCCGGAAACGACGGCGATCGTCGCTGCGTCCGAATCTGCGAGCTTGCGGATCGCGCCATGCAACCCTTGGAGCATCGATTCGACTTTGTCCGGCGTGTGATCCTGGACCGAAACCCCGGCCGAAAACGCCCGCTCCCCCGCGCCGCGCACGACCACGATCTGCAAGGAGCTATCTCGTTCGAGGTCCGCGAGATGCCCTTCGAGCGCCGCGATCATTTCGAGGTCGAGAATGTTGAGCGGCGGCCGGTCGAGCGTCAGGGTGGCGACCCGGCGGTCGGCGCTTCGTTCGAGCTTTACGGATTCGTTCATCGCGTCTCCTTCGCGCGGCGACGCGCCGCCGCGGCAAAATCTTCCCAGAGCGCGCGCTGGCGGGGAAGCTCGAGCAGATTTTCCGGATGCCATTGGACGGCGCGCAGCCACCAATCGTCGGCATCGGTCGGGCCGAGATCAAGCGCTTCGATCAGGTTGTCCGGCGACAGAGCGACGGTCCGCAATCCGGCGCCGAGCGTCTTGATCGCCTGATGATGGCGGCTGTTGACGCCGACGGGCTCGCTCCCGGCTTCTAGGCGGGCCCCGAGAGCCGAATCGTTCGCCGTCACGCGAATCTCGTGCGCCAGGGTCGCGAGCGGCGTTTCTTCATTGGGTGGAACGTGCGACACGGTCGAAGCGACCTGGCTCGGAAGATCCTGCCAGAGCGAGCCGCCGAAGTAGACGTTGATCACCTGCAAACCGCGGCAGATTCCCCAGACCGGCAGGCGCAGCTCCCGAGCGGCGTCGAGCACGTTCCACTCCAGCTCGTCGCGCTTCTTGAGGGACTCGACCTTCCCTTCGGGAAGGACCGCCTCGCCATAGCGGGAGGGTTCGACGTCGCAACCTCCCGAGAGCAACACGCCGGAAGCGCGCGCGGCAAACGCCCCCGCCTCGGCCCGCCGCTCCGGACCGACGACGGTGATCTCGTCGTCCCGGAATCCGACCGCCCGCAGAGCGTCGATGTACGGCTCGGCGTTCTCCTCGACGGAGGTGGTGAGGAGGATCATGCCCCTTCTCTTTCGACCAGCGCCGCGATTCCCATGCCGCCCGATATGCAGAGCGTCGCAAGGCCGAGCTTTTCGCCGCGAGCGGCCATCCCGTGCAGCAACGTGACCAGGATGCGCGCGCCGGTCGCTCCGATCGGATGTCCCAGCGCGATAGCACCGCCGTCCGGATTGACCCGCGCCGGATCGAGCCCGAGCCCTTCGATGCAGGCGAGCACCTGGCAGGCAAACGCCTCGTTCAGCTCGATGGCCTCAATATCGGCAAGACCCCGACCGGTCTGTGCGAGCAGTTTCTGGACGGCGGGCACCGGGCCAATCCCCATGATCCGCGGCTCGACCCCGACCACGCTCCACCCTGCCAAGCGCGCTTCGATCTTCAAACCCAACCGCTCGGCGGCGGCCCGGGAAGCGACCAGCAGCGCGGCTGCGCCGTCCGTGATTCCGGAGGCATTGCCCGCCGTGACCGCCCCTCCTTTGCGGAAAACGGTCGGCAGTTTCGCCAGCGATTCGATCGTCATCCCGTCGCGCGGGTGCTCATCGGTCTCGACGAGGACGTCGCCTTTCTTGCCCGGCACCGTGATCGGCGCGATCTCGGCCCCGAACCGCCCCGCCTTCCGCGCTCGTTCGCAACGGATCTGGCTTTCGAGCGCCCAGGCGTCCGACGCCTCGCGGCCGATCCCCTTCTCCGCCGCCAGCTCTTCGGCCGTCTCGCCCATCACCAGCTTCGACAGAGGATCGTCGAACCCGTCCCGGTACATCCCGTCGACGATCTCTCCGTGCCCCAGCCGGTAGCCGGTGCGGGCCCGGGTCAGAAAGTACGGAGTGTTCGACATGCTCTCCGTGCCGCCGGCCAAGATCACCTCGGCCTCGCCGAGCAAGATCGTCCGCGCAGCCGAAAGCACCGCCTGCAACCCCGAGCCGCAAGCCTGGTTGACCGTAAACGCGGGAGATTCGACCGGAACCCCCGCCCGATAAGAAATCTGACGGGCCGTATTCGGCCCGCCCCCGGCCTGCCGCCCATGGCCGAAGATGGCCTGATCGATAGACGAGCCGGAGATCCCGGCCCGGGAAAGGCAAGCGGAAGCCGCCGCCGTGCCGAGATCGGCCGCGGAAAGAGAAGCCAGAACGCCGCTGAATTTGCCGATCGGCGTACGCACGGGAGAGCAAAGGACGATGTCGTTGGGGCTCAAAGAGGGGCTCCTGGGGGATCAAACGTTGGACGGGGCATTCTATAACGGCCCAGCCACCCGCCCCCGCGAGCCGGTTCGCCACCGCGACCGACCGCGGGCTCCGCTGCATTCGGCCGCGGAGCTGCTGGATTCGACGATCGAATGCAGTGGATGCGGCGATCGAATCCACTGGAAGCGATGGCAGAATGCAGTGGATTCTGCGGCGGAACCACTGGATGCGACCCTCGAATGCAGTGGATGCGGCGATCGAATCCACTGGGTTCTGCGGTCAAATCCGGTGGAAGCGGCGATCGAATGCAGTGGAACCGACGGCCGTTCCAGTGGAAGCGACGACCGAATGCAGTGGAAGCGGCGATAGCTTTCGGTGCCGCGACGGTCGATGCGAGGGGAACGACGACCGCTTCCAGCGAAGCGAAAATCGAATCCGTTGACCGAAAGCGTCGATCCGAGGTCTGAGACAGCGGCAGTCTTTGGGCGATGCCCTAACCGCAACGGTCAGCCGCACCGCAAGTCCGGTTAGGAAACCGGCGCCAAAGGCGGCAGCTGGTCCACCGGCACCAAGACCCGGATGGATCGCGGCACTCCGGGAACGCGATCGATGAGCCCCTTCCGATGCAGTGTAATGACCATCTGATGGATTGATGGCGGAGCGACCCGAAAGTAGGCCTGGAGATCGGCCTCTGCGGGAGGGCGTCGATGGATCAGGGTGTACGCATGAATGTAAGCCAGGTATTGGCCCTGGGGCACCGTGAACAGCGCCTTCTCGCGATTCTCGCTCACGTCAAGCTCACGTGGGTCGCCGAAGGGAGGGGGTTGCGAGTCATGCATAGCTCCTAGGAACTCAAACATCGGAGGCCATAGTTCGAGAGCTTGGCGCGGGCCTTCAGCCCTTAATCGTGGGGCCGGAACGGAAACCTAGGGCGTTTCCCTAGGCTATTATAATTTCGGGCCTTCGGCCCTCCCCCGAAAGCGAAGCGGTAAGCGCCGAAGGCGCGACCTATAATAGCCTGGGGTGAGGCCCCAGGTTTACAAACGACCACACCTCCAAAAGGACTGAAAGTCCGCCCCATCCAACTCGCCCATCTCGCTACCCCACCCAAACCGTCTTCACATTCACAAACTCCCGGATGCCGTGAACCGACAGCTCGCGGCCGAAGCCACTCCGCTTGACGCCTCCGAAGGGCAACCGCGGGTCGCTCTTGACCATGCCGTTGATGAAGACGGAGCCCGCCTCGATTTCGGTGATCAGGCGCTCCTGCTCGGCGGGATCGGTGCTCCAGGCGGAGGCTCCCAGGCCGAAGGGCGTGGCGTTGGCCAGCGCGATGGCCTGGTCCAGATCATCGACGGTGAACAGCACGGCGACGGGGCCGAAGGTTTCTTCCGCGTAAGCGGGGCTACCTTCGGGCGGATCGGCGAGCACCGTCGGGGGGTAGAAGTTTCCCTTCCGATCCAGGCGCTTTCCGCCGGTCAGGCACCGGGTTCCGGCCGCGATCGATCGCTGCACCTGGTCGTCCAGCTCTTCGAGGATCTTCTCCGTCGCGAGCGGACCGATCGCGGTTTTCGGGTCCATCGGGTCGCCGACTTCTAGCGCCGACATTTGCTCGACGAAACCGGCTTCGAAGGCGGCGGCCACGTCGCGGTGGACGATGAAGCGTTTCGCCGCGATGCACGATTGGCCGTTGTTGATCGTCCGGGCCTTGACCGCGGTGGAAATCGCGGTGCCCAAATCTGCGCTCGGCATGACGAGGAACGGGTCACTGCCGCCCAGCTCCAGTACGGCCTTTTTGATCTGCGCCCCGGCGGCGCGGCCGACGGCGACTCCCGCCCCTTCGCTGCCGGTCAAGGTCACTGCCGCGATGCGCGGGTCGTCGATCAGCGCCTGCACCGCACCCGAGCCGACCAGTAGGGTTTGGAAAACTCCCGCGGGCGCTCCGGCGCGGGTGAAGATTTCTTCGATTGCGAGCGCCGCCTGGGGCACGTTCGAAGCATGCTTGAGGAGTGCCGTGTTGCCCGCCATTAAGGCCGGGGCGGCGAAGCGGAAGACCTGCCAGAACGGAAAGTTCCAAGGCATCACGGCAAGCACGACGCCGATCGGGTCATAGCGGACGAAGCTCCGTTTCGCGTCCGTTTCCGCGGGTTCGTCGGCGAGGAAAGCGGGCGCGTGCTCGGCGTAGAACCGGCAGCACGAAGCGCATTTCTCCACCTCGGCGATCGCGGCACCGATCGGCTTGCCCATTTCGAGCGTGAGGATCTCGCCGAAGCGCTGCTTTTCGGATTCGAGGATCTCCGCCGCGCGGACCAAGACAGCGCTTCGCGTGGCAAACGGGCTGCGCCGCCAGATGCGAAACGCCGCGGCGGCCGCGGCGACTCGGGCTTCGACCTCGGCAGGCGAATGCTCTTCGAAGGTGGCGACGGTTTCGCCGGTGGTCGGATTGATCGATGCGATCGACATGATGTTCCTCCTTACGCGCTGGCGATCACCCGTTCGAGCAGCGCCATGCCTTCGTCAAGCTGGTCGTCGGTGATCACGAACGGCATCAGGGTCCGGATGATGTTTCCGGCGGTGCCGGCCGAAAGGAGCAGCAGGCCGCTCTTATAGGCGTTTTGGATCACCCGTTGGGTGAACTCCTTGTCGGGTTCCTTGGTCACCCGATCCTTGACGAATTCGAGCGCGCGCATGGCGCCCAGACCCCGGGCGTCGCCGATTCGCGAGTAGCGCGAGGCGAGTTCGGCGAAGCGGGTTTCGACCTTGGCTCCCAGGCGACGGGCGCGTTCGACCATCCCTTCCTTTTCGACTTGATCAAGGATCGCGAGCGCCGCGGCACAGGCCACCGGGTTGCCAAGGTAGGTGCCGCCGAGGCCCCCCACCTGCGGGCTGTCCATGATCTCGGCGCGGCCGGTGACGGCAGAGATCGGCAGGCCGCCGCCCAGCGATTTCGCCGTGATCACCAGGTCGGGGGCGAAGTCGAACAACTCAGAGTAGTGCTCGCAGGCGAACATCTTGCCGGTGCGGCCGAAGCCGGTCTGGATCTCGTCGTCGACGAACAGAATGCCGTTGCCACGGCAGACCCGATAAAGCGCCTCGACGAAAGCGGGCGGCGCCGGAATGAATCCCCCCTCGCCCGTCACCAGCTCCATCACCACGCAGGCGACCTGCTCGGGCGCCACGTACGAGGCGAAAAACTCGCGGATCTCCCGCTCGTAGGCGGCGGACGTGCACGGCGCCTCGCGCCGGTATTCGTAGGGGAACGGCATGCGGTAGATCTCAGGGGCGTAGGGGCCGAAGCCGACCTTGTAGGGCTTCACTTTGCTGGTCATCGAGAGCCCCAGCAGCGTGCGGCCGTGGAAGCCGTGCTCGAACACCAAGACCCCTTGGCGACCGGTCGCGTGACGGGCGATCTTCACCGCGTTCTCGACCGCCTCGGCGCCCGAGTTCGCGAGCATCGTCTTCTTTTCAAACGCCCCGGGCACTAGCGCGTTCAGGCGCTCCGCAAGCAGCAGATAGGGCTCGTAGCCGACCACCGTGAAACAGGTGTGAGTGAGCTTCCCCACCTGCTCCCGCACGGCATCCACCACCGCGGGATTCGTGTGACCAAAATTCAGGGTGCCGATCCCGCCGGCGAAATCGATCAGGACGTTGCCGTCCACGTCGTGAAGAAGCGCCCCTTCCGCCCGGTCGATGAAAATCGGCGCCGTATGCGCCAGGCCGCGCGGCGTCGCTTTTTCACGCCGCGCCCAGAGAGCGCGCGAGCGGGGCCCGGGAATTTCGGTGACGAGGACGATCGAAGAAGAAGAGGTGGCGACCGCGGTTTCGGTCATGGCGTGCGCTCCGGAAATCAGCCGGGTAGGCGTAGGGATGAGCGGATCGTAAGGGGAATCAGGCGCGACTTGGCGCTCGGAAGCGGGGGGAGCTTACCGCAAAGGAGCTTCGTCGCCCCGGCCCGGACGGGCGGTGATCGGCCCTGGAGTTCGATCTCGAAGAGAAAAAGAACGCTCCCGAAGTCCTCTGAAGCGTTCTCCAGGCGCTCAAGAGTGTTCTCGAAGTGCTCGGGAGCGCTTTTGAGGAGTGCGAGAACGCTCGCCAACGGTTCGAGTTCACTTCTCAACAGCTCGAGAACGCTCCTCAACGGTTCGAGAACGTTCTCGAAGCGCTGGAGAACGCTTCTGAGGAGCTCGAGAACGCTCCCAAACAGGTCGAGAACGTTCTCAAAATGCCCCAGCGCGAACTCAGGAAGCCACGTCCCGACCGGATACTCTCTCTCTCGGGAGGCGGCGCCAGATCTCAGAATCGTTTGAGTTCGTCGCGATCGCTCTTTCCTCCCGGGCCGATCGATTCCATGGAACGCCCACCTAGCTCTTCGCCAAGTCCTTCGACAGTTTCTTAGTCTGGGCTCTAAACTGGATAGCTCAAGCACCGTGTTTAGTAGAAGCGGCATCGGTAGACCGCCGATGCCCGATGCGGAGGATTCGCGATGACCAAGAAGCTCGTTTCTCGAACCGCCCTGATCCTGTCCGTCCTTGCCCTGGTCGCATTCTTCGGAAGCGGCGCGGCCCAGGCCGCAGAGCCCACCGGCCCTGCCACCCCGGCAATTTCCGCCCAGGCGCCGGACGCTCCCCAACTCCCCGCGGACGGCTCCGACCTCTTCGCGCCGAAGCCGATTTCGCAGTGCAAGACCAATTGGTGCAGCTCCACCGCGCAGTGTCAGCAGTGGTTCGGCCCCGATTGGTTCTGCAACCTCGGACCGGGAGCGACCTGCGGTCTGTGCCAAGAGTTGGCCTGACCCACGGGTCCTAGTCCAGGGGGCGGCGGGCTGGCCGCTGTCCCCCTACCGCCCCACAGCGGGAATGCCGCGCCACGTACTCTCGCAACACCCCGTCCATTCGGGCCTGCCAGCCTTCGCCCGTCGCCTTGAAGAACTCGATGACCTCCGGGCTGTAGCGCACCGAGAGCAACCGCTTATTGCTCGCCGATTTCGGCCGGCCGCGGACAGCACGTAGCGGCACCATGGCTTCGAGCTGCTCGTCGGTTAGGGCCTGCGCATTGGGATCGGCCTTGGCGGCGGCCACAATCGCGGCATCCTCTTCCGGCGTGGGCAGTTTTATGGCTACGCGCTTAGGAGAAGGTGCTTTGGACATAGCGTTCCACCTCACGACGCATGGCTCGGCTCAGGCCGATTCATCATCTCCGCGCAGCGAACCGTGCCGCCAAGCCCAAAACCCAGACTAGCAGGACGACGACTCCGATCACCAAAGCTGCGGTCGCCTTGCCTTTCCCGGTCAGATGGGGGTTCTCCGCGATCCGCTTTTCGCCTTGAGCGCCTTTGAAATGGCGACCGGCCCGAGAAGGAAACCGAAGCAGAAGATGCCGATGATCGCGTACTGCAATGCGTCCGTGGCTTCCCAGCAGGTCTCCGCAACCTGCTCACTGACCGGCAAGGCGCCGCCGAACGCTGAAACCTTGCAGGCACCGCAGTACTTCTGGCCTTGGATCGTGACCAGACAGTCATCGCAGAACGCCTCAAGGCAGGCGGTGCAGCGATCGGTGACCGATGTCGCCGGGTGGTTTATACACTCCATTGGGCGCTCTCCTGTTTCTCGATGGACGACAGGCACACCTGGAAGGGCCACCCACAAGGGAGGCTGCTCCAAGGACCCCTGTAGAAGCTCGCCGTTTAGTTATCGGACGCCTGAGAGACCTACAGCTCGCCCACCCGCCCCCACCGCACGCACTTCTGCCCGGCCGTCTCCTCGACAGCCACCTCCAGCTCCTCGACCGCACCGATCGACGCTCCTGGTCCCCCGCTCCGAAACTCGTCCGCCAGCGCCCCCCACAAATACTCGGCGAGCAACTCGATCGACACATTGACCATCGGGAGGAAGACGACATCTTCTAGGGGGAAGAGGTAGCGGCGGTCGCGCCAGCGGACTTCGACTTCGGTTTCTCGGAGGTCGACTTGGAGTTGGGGGTTTGCCGACTCCGGCAGGAGCGTGCGGCTGTCGAGGGCGGCGCAGAGGGCGCGGATTTTTCGTTTGGCGGCGTCGAGGTCGACCAGGAGGCCGAGGTCGTCGAGGCGCGAGCCGGCGAGCTCTACGCGGACACGGTAGTTGTGGCCGTGGAGCAGCTCGGCATCTCGGTCGGGGAAGAGGGTGAAGTGGGCGGCGGAGAATTTGAAGTCTTCTTTCTCCAGGGCGATCCGATAACGGGGGCGTTCCATGAGGGAAGGGTATCGCCGGGGGGCTTGGAGCGCCAAACGGTTGGCTCTGCCGGCGAAAAACGCCGCCGAGACGGCGGCGGTCCCAGGGAGCCGGGTGTTTGGGCGCTTGGGCCGAAGTCGAAGCCCGCAGTCCAGGCTAAGATACGCGCTCCGTTCTGCGCCCCGGGAGAAACGCCATGTCCTCTTGCCCCCGCCGTTCGCTCGATCTCCGCCGCTGGCTGGTCGTTCTCGGTCTCGCGTCCGCGGCGGGTTGGCTCGGCGCGGGATCTGCCGGGGCGGCTCCGGGGCGCCGGCCGTTTGCGCCCGCCGATACGCCAGTTCGTTACGCGCCGGCCCGTCAGTTCGATTTGATCCATGTGAAGCTCGATCTGGCGTTCGATTGGGAGAAAAGGCAAGTTGCCGGCACCGCGACCGAAGTTTTGGCGCCTTTGCGTTCTGGACTTTCCGAGGTGATGTTTCATGGCGTGGGCCTGAATGTTTCGCGGGCGCGGCTTGCGGGGGTGGCAGAGGATCTCGCGGCATCCACCGACGCTGCGGCGGGGACGATCCGTCTGAAGCTCGACAAGGCGTACGGGCCGGGCGATCGGTTGGAGATCGCGATCGACTATTCGGCGCATCCCACGGAGGGGCTTCGCTTTGTCGGCCCGGACGCCGGGTACCCGAAGAAGCCGAAGCAGATCTGGTCTCAAGGGGAGGAGATCGACAATCGCTATTGGTTTCCGAGCTGGGACGAGCCGGGCGATAGGGCGACGAGCGAGATGCTGGCGACCGTTCCGGCGGGCTGGACCGTGGTGGGCAACGGGCGTTTGGTCGAAACCGTCACGCGCCCGGACGGCCGACGCACCTTCCATTGGCAGATGGACATTCCCCACTCGACCTATCTGACCAGCATCGTCGCGGGCGAGCTCGTGCGGATTGCCGATGCGTGGCACGACATTCCGGTCGAGTACTACGTGCCTCCAGGCCGCGAGGCGCAGGCGCGAATTTCGTTCGGCAAGACGCCCGACATCATCGACTTCTTCTCGTCGGTGACCGGCCGCCCCTACCCTTATGCGAAATACGCCCAGACCGCCGCGGTCGATTTCGGCGGGGGGATGGAGAACATCTCGGCCACCACCCAGACGATCGGCACGCTCCACGATGCGGCGGACGACGAGGACTTTTCGAGCGTCAGCCTGGTCGCTCACGAGGCGGCGCACCAGTGGTTCGGCGACCTGCTCACCTGCCGCGACTGGTCGGAAATCTGGCTGAACGAGGGGTTCGCCTCCTATTTCGGCGTGCTCTATGCCGGACACGACCGGGGCCAGGACGAGCTGGACGCCGAGATCGACAACGCGCGCAGCGAGTACTTCGACGAGGATGAGAGCGACTACCGGCGGCCGATCGTGACGGGCAAATTCGTCGACCCCGGCGCGATGTTCGACGCGACCACCTACAGCAAGGGGGCCCTCGTCCTCCATATGCTGCGCGGCGAGATGGGCGACGAGGCGTTCTACGCCGGTATCCGTCGCTACGTCGAGCGGTTCGCCGTCCAGAACGTCACCACGGCAGATTTCGAGCGCACTCTCGAAGAGACCTCCGGCCTTGTCCTCGGCCCGCTATTCAACGGTTGGGTCTACGGCGCGGGGCATCCTGAGCTGGCCACGCACTGGGAATGGTCGGCCGAGGACCACACCGCGCGGCTGCACGTGGAACAGAACCAGGAGATCACCGCGGAAACCGGCCTGTTCGCCTTCCCGCTCGAAATCGCCTGGGTCGGCCCGGCCGGGGTTGAGATCCAGCGCTTGAACGTCGAGGCCAAAAAGACCCAAGATTTCGTGATCCCCCGCTCCGAGAAGCCGGACACGGTGGTGATCGACCCGAACGGCTGGCTGCTCGCCGCGGTCGATTTCACCAAACCGGCGCTCGAATGGATCGCCCAGTTGAAGGTGAGCCCCTCCCTCGCTCCGCAGCTCGCAGCGGTGCGCGCCTTGGCCAAAATCGGTGGAACCGAGGCGATCGGAGCGCTCTCCGAAACGCTTCGCACCGGTCGCCATCGGGCGCTTCGAGCCGCCGCGGCCACCGCCTTGGGCGATGTCGCGACGAAAGAGACTCTGCCACCGTTGGTCGCAGCCATCGCGGGAGGGGGGCGCGAGCGGGAAAACGAGGCCCGCGCCGCGGCGGCAACGGCGCTCGGCAAATTTCCCGGTCATCTTGAGCTGATCCCCAAGCTCGCCGCTCTGCTCGCCTCTGACCCGAGCGCGAAAGTCCGCGCCGCGGCAGCCGAGTCGCTCGGCGAATTCGTCGATCCGGGGGATCACCGGGGAGAGGCCGCGGCCGCTTTGCTTGCGGCGCTCGACCGGCCCAGCCCGAGAGAGGTGATTCGCATCTCCGCCCTTGCCGCCCTCGCCAAGCTCGGCGATCCGCGCGCCTGGAATCAGGCGCTCCGCCTCGCGGCCTATGGCGCGCCGGCCGAAAGCCGGGGGGCCGCCTTCTCGGCGATCGCCGAGCTGGGGCGCACCGCGGGCGAAACCTCCGGCGATTCCGCGCTCGGGGTGAAACGAAAAGGCGAGGCGCTACGCCTGCTTCTGGGCTATCTCGACGACCCAGACGAGCGACTGCGTTCGCGGGTCTATCCGGCACTCGCCGACTTGGGCGACGAGCAGGCGCTCGGGGCCCTCGACCGCGCCGCGGCAAGCGCGCCGAGCTATGGTCAGCGCGAGCGCGCGCGAAAGTCCGCAATCAAACTCCGTGAATCCCTAGACCATGCCGGCGACCTCTCGGAGCGGCTCGGCCGGCTCGAAGAGGAGTCGGGCAAGCTGCGCCGCGATCTCGAAGCCTTGCGAGCCGAGCGCGAAGGAGGTGTGCAATGAGCACTGAACACGGCCCCTGGCGGCCGATCCTTTCGGGCGAGTTGGCGGACCGGGTCAACCGGTCGATCGAAGAGATCGTCGCCGCCTTTCCCGACGCCCCTGCGGTTTCTCCGTATCCCAGCGAGCGGACCGGCGAATCGCCGGGGCTCGCGGGCGGCAACGCGGGGCATGCCCTGTTGTATACCTACCTCGCCGAAGCGACCGGCCGCGAGGAGTACGCCGAGGTGGCCGAGCGCCATCTCGACGAGGCGGTCGAAGCGCTCGCCACCGAGCCGATGGGCGCGAGCCTGTACGGCGGATTTGCCGGCGTCGCCTGGGTCGCCGAGCACCTTCAGGGGCGCCTCTATGAGAGCGAAGAGGGAGAAGACGCGAACGAGGAGATCGACACCGCGCTCGTGGATCTGCTCTCCCATCCTTGGACCGAGACCTACGATCTGATCGGCGGCCTGGTCGGTTTCGGCGTCTACGCCCTGGAGCGGATCGATCGCCCCTCCGCCCGGCAGGTCCTGGAACAGGCGGTCAACCGTTTCGACGACCTCGCCGAAAAGCGCGACAACGGCCATGTCACCTGGTTCACCCCGCCCGAGCAGCTCCCCGATCATCAGCGCGAGACCAGCCCGAACGGCTACTACAACTTAGGGGTAGCTCACGGCGTGCCGGGGGTGATCCCGGTGCTCGCCGCCGCTGCGGCGGTCGGTATCGAAAAGGCGCGACCGCTGGCCGAAGGCGCCGTCGAATGGCTTTTGTCGAGCCAACTTCCCGCGGGAACAGGCTCCCGGTTCGGCTATACCGTGAGCCCGGGAGTCGACACGACCGCCCCTTCCCGGCTCGCCTGGTGCTACGGCGATCTCGGGATCGCCACCGCCCTGCTCGCCGCTGCGCGGGCGCTCGGCCGGAAGGATTGGGAAGACGAGGCGATCTCGATCGCCCGCGATTGCACCGGCCATCCGGACGAAACGGCGGGAGCGCGCGACGCCGGCCTCTGCCATGGAGGGGTGGGGATCGCTCACCTCTACAACCGCCTGTACCAGGCCTCGGGAGACGAGAAGCTCGGTGCGGCGGCGGTGCACTGGTACACCCAGTCGTTGGAGCTGCGTCAGCCGGGCGAAGGGGTCGCCGGATACCGCTCGTTCTTCGGCGGCTTCAAGGACGGGCCGGAGTGGCTGGCGAGCAAGGGCTTCCTCGAAGGCGCGGCGGGCATCGGCCTCGGATTTCTGGCGGGGGTGAGTTCGGTCGAGCCGGCTTGGGACCGGGTGCTCTGTGTGACGTTGGCTCCGGTGGGGTGAGGACCTCTATACTCCACCGCCATGGCTCCGCGCTTCGACGCCACCCGGCGAGCGCTCGATCTTGCGGTCGCCGACCTGCTCGACACCACTCTGTTGCGCTCGTTGGGGTTCGCCAACCGGGGCGGCTACGAGCGGATGTGGCTGGGTCAGGCGATCCATAGCCGCTATCAGGAAGAGACGCTCGGCGCCGACGCGACCTATCAACGCGAGGTGGTGGTCGTCCACCGCTTCGAGCACCGCGTCGGCCAGAGCGTCTGGCAGGTCGCGGTGTCGGGCCGGATCGACGGCCTGCGGCGAGAGCCCGACGGCACTCTGGTGGTCGAGGAGATCAAATCGGTCCGGCGCGGCGCCACCCTCGCGCCGCACATCCGCGAGATGTACCAGCGCCAGGCGCTCCTCTACGCCTGGATGCTCGCTTCGAGCGAGGGGGCTCCGGAGAAAATTCGCGCCGAGCTGGTGCTGATCTCGATCGGCAGCCACGACGACGGAACCGGCTCGGACACCGAGCGCGAGCCGCTTCCGCTTGACGTGCGGACGATCGAGATCGGCGTGCGCCGCCGGTTGAACCTGCTGATCCACGCCTGGGAGGCCGGCCGCCAGGCCGCGGCCGATCGCCACCGGGCGGCTGAGCGGCTGCGGTTTCCGTTCCCCGAGATCCGCCCCGGGCAGGAGGAGATCCTCGCCGCCGCCGAGACCGCCGTCGCCCATCACGAGCACCTGCTGCTCCAGGCGACCACCGGCATCGGCAAGACGGTCGCCGCGCTCTACCCCGCGCTCCGCCATGCCCTGGCGAACGACCAGCGGCTGTTCGTGCTCACCGCCAAGACCACCCAGCAGGAGATGGCGACCGCGGTGATCCGCCTGCTCGACCAGGACGGGGCGTTTCGCGCCGTGCGCCTACGGGCCAAGGCGAAGATGTGCGCGAACGACCAGATCATCTGTCACGAGGAATACTGCCGCTTCGCCAAGGACTACGCGCTCAAGCTCCACACCAGCGGGGTGATCCCGCGCCTGCTCGACGACTCGGCCCTGCTTGAACCCGATGCGATCTTTGCCGCCGCGAAGGCCGCCGAGGTCTGTCCGTTCGAGGTGAGCCTGGAGCTTTCGGGACGCGCGCAGGTGACGATCTGCGACTACAACTACGCGTTCGACCCCTACGTTTCGCTGCCCGATTTCGCCGCCGACCGCGATCTGTCGGACACCATCCTGGTGATCGACGAGGTCCACAATCTGGTCGACCGCGGGCGCGGCTATTACTCGCCCGAGCTATCGTCCGGCACCGCCCGCCGCGCGGCGGAGGGGATGCAGCGCGGAGGCGAGCCGATTCACTGGAAGCTCCAGGCGCTCTGCTCTCGCCTGGCCCACCTGATCGACCAGGCCGTGGCCGACGCGCTCGAAGAGGGACCCGCAGGGGAACGGGCGGTGGAGGCTCCCCTGCCCGAAGAGGAACTCTGGCGGCTGCGCCCGGCGTTCGACGAGGCGTTCGTCGATTACCTCGAATATCAGCGCGATACCAAGAGCTTCCGCCCGGACGATCCATTCGTCGAACTTTACTTCCAGCTCTTGAAGTTCTTAAACGGTCTCGCGGTCTCGGATGCCGCGTTCAGCCATACGCTGGAAAAAAAGGGTGGCGAAAGCCGGCTGCGTGTGCTGTGCAAGGACCCGAGCCGATTCCTAGGGTCGGTCCTCGGCCGATGCAGCTCGGTGATCGGCCTGTCGGCCACCCTGTCGCCGCCCGAGTTCTACACCGGCCTGCTCGGCTTCGGCGCCGGGCGCACCGCGTTCGTCGAGATCGCGAACCCGTTCCCGGCCGAGAACCGGCGGGTGGTGATCGACGCCACGGTCGAGACCACCTGGAGGCTGCGGGGCGAAAACTACGGCCGGATCGCCCACCGCCTCGCCTCGTTCGTCGAGAGCGTGCCGGGCAACTGCCTGGCGCTCTTTCCCAGCTATCAGTTCCTGGCCGAGGTGGCGCCCAAGATGCGCCTGCAATCCAAGCGGCTGATGATCCAACGCCAGAGCGATTCGGACCGCGAGCGCGAGCTGATCCTGGAGGCGCTCAAGTCGGCGATTTTCGGCGACATCGTGCTCGCAGCGGTCGCGGGCGGCGCCTTTGCCGAAGGGGTCGACTATCCGGGCGAGATGCTCAAGGGGGTGGCGATCATCGGACCTTGCCTGCCGGGGCTGTCGCTCGACCAAGAGCTGCTCAAGACGTATTACGAGGAGCGCTTCGACAAGGGGTTCGAGTACGCGTTCGTGGTCCCGGGGCTCACCCGCGTGGTCCAGGCCGCCGGCCGGCTGATCCGTTCCCCGACAGACACCGGGGTGATCGCGCTCTTCGACCGCCGATTCCTCGCAACCCCTTACCGCCGCTACCTGCCGGCCGACTGGCTGCCGGAAGAGGGAGCGGGCGCCCTGGTCGGCGATCCGGCGGAATCGGCGACGGAGTTCTTCGAGAAGATTGCGCGGGAACGGTGAGGCCCACCCCAACGGACGGGAGGGGTGCTCCGTAATAAGGGATGGAGAAGGCACAGACAAGACAATCTCCCTCCTCCGACTCCCTCCCTCCAAACCCCGCGCGAGCGGGGTTCTTTTTTTGTCCCTACGACCCCGGCGGCGGGGCCTCGCCCTTAGGCTCGGAACGCTGCGGCGGCGGGACCGTTTGACCTGTTCCCGGGCGCGCCTGCCATTCTTCGAAGCGGCGACGTCGTTCGAGCCGCTCTTCGGGCGTGAGCCTCCGCTGCCCGCGCGGAAAGGGCCGCGCTCGGCCGAAGCCGCCCTGCGGTCTCGGGCCGTCGGGTTTCGACTCGCCCGCACCCAGACGCAGGCGGGTGATGAATTCCAGGTACTGCCGCTCGGCCTCGCCGTCGAGGATCTCCCGGGTGTCGAGAATCGTGTGCACGGTCTGCCGTTCGAGCGCCAGCTGGGCGGTTTGGATCGCCGCCAAGTTCGCCTCGATCTGGGTCCGATCCGGCCGGTCGGAGAACATCTCGATCCGCACCTCGCGGCGCAGCTGCTGGACGCGCCAGCGACCGTCGCGCATCGCGGCGATCATCTTCAGCTGGAGCGCGAAGAATCGCTCCCGCTTCTCGCCCGTAACGCCGAGCCGGTCGGCGAACTCGCGCAGCCGGGGCGGCGGGGTCGACGGCACGGACAGGACCCTTCCAGGCTCCGGGCCGACCTCGGCGGTCTCACCGCCGAACGGCCCTTCGTCGGGCGGACCTCCCGGTCCCGGATGCCCCCGCTCCCGAGGCGACGGCTCCGAGGGAAGCGGAGCGCCAACCGGCGAACCCGTCGGGGCCTCGTGAGGCTCTCGCGGCGGCGGCGGGTCGCCCGGCCGGCCCACAGAGGGCGGCCCCTGAGCCTCCACCGGACGAGGAGGAGGGGGGGTCTTGGCCCGAGTCACCCAGAGCGTCGCCAAGATCCCGGCGTTCAACCCGGCCGAGATCAGCAGCGCGAAAATCAAGCCCCACCGCCTCACAGGTCCTCGCTTCCCGAACCGATGTCCAGGCCGGTCGTGGCGGCGGCCCCGGTCTCCGTACCGTTATAGGCCTGCCAGAAATCGTCCGCCAGCGTTCCTTCGTCGGCAAAGGTTTCGCCGTCGGCCGGCAGATCGAGGTCGGCGACCTGGGCACCCGCGGGAGATGGAGAGGCGGTCGGGTGAACCGAGGGCGCCGTGGCCTCGGCCGTCCGCTCCCCAGGAGTCGCGGGCTCGGGCCGAATGATGGGAACGGCGGGAGCGGTGGGAACCATGACAACGCTGGGAACGGTCGGCGTGGCGGGAGCCGCGGCCAGCAAGCCGGGCGCGGGCGCAAAGGAAGGAGCCTCCGGCGTTCCGGCCAGACCGGACGCAAGGCCGATTCCGAGCGCCAGTCCCCCTGCGACCATGCCGAACGCCGCCGCCCGAATGCGGGTCGGAGCGACGCTCCAGAGGCCGCCGCTCTCGGCGCGGCCCACCACGGCGCGGGCGAAACCGCGCGGAGTCGGAGCGGCCGGCGGCAGCTCCAGCCGGTCCCAGGACGCTTCGAGCCGGCGCAGCTCTTCCGCCAACTCCGGCTCACGCGCGAGGCGCTCCTGGAGCTCAACAGCGCGCTCGGGCGGCAGCTCGCCGTGGAGGAGCCGCATCAGCTCGATCTCAGGCAGACGGTTCATTCTCATGTCCTCTTTGCCGGTGAAACCGTCGAGCGGGCGGATTCTTGCGCCGCTTCGAGCCGTCTCATGGCCCGGAAGAGACGGCTTTCGACCGCCCCTTCCGAGATCCCGAGCACCTCGGCGATCTCCCGGTAGGATAAACCCTCGAACTTGGCGAGAATCAGCACCGCCCGCTGGTTCGAGGGAAGCTTGTCGATTCCTTGCCGCACGACCCGCCAGCGCTCGCGGGCCTCCAACGATTCCACCGCGCCGGGGCGGCCGTCGACCGGCTCGAACACCGGGGTGTCGTCTTCCCCCGGGTCCGAGAAACGGAAAAACCGGACCAGATTGCGCCGCCTCAGACGGTTCAAACAGTGATTCACACCGATCCGGTACAGCAGGGTGAACAACTGGCCGCGCGGGCGAAACGAGGCGGCGTTGCGGTACAGCTTGAGGAACACCTCCTGCGCCGCGTCGCGCGCCTCCTCGACGTCGCCCAACATCCGCTCGCACAGCCGCAGGAGACGGTCTTGGTTCTGGCCGACCAGAAGCTCGAACGCGACCGAGTCCCCGGCGGCCGTACGCGCCAGGGCGTCCCAGCCCGGATCGGCCGCGGTCGACGGTTCGTTGCCCACTCGTTCCCTTGAACCCTTCAGACTGAATTTCCTTGCGGCGAGCGTAGCACTCGCCAGGTAAGCCTGGCGTGGCACAATCCGGCCCATGTCCGCATCCGCCGAGTTGCCCCTTCCCGACCGCATCGCCCGCTTTCTCGCCGATCCATCCGGCGATTCCTTCGATTCTCTCGCCCTCGCGGCGTATCGTTTTCAACACGACCGGATCGAGCCGATCCGCCGGCTCGCCGAAACCCGCGGGCTCGATCCCGGCCGTCTCGCCTCCTGGCGCGACGTGCCGCTGGTTCCGACGACCGCCTACAAGAGCTTGACGCTCGCGGCCGAGCCCGCCCAAGAGATCTTCCGATCGAGCGGCACCACCCAGGGGCCGGACGAGCGAAGCGTCCACCACCACCCGTTCCCCGACCTCTATCGGCGGACGATCGACCTCGCCTTTCCCCGCTATTGCCTCGCGGGTCTCGGCCGGCCGCCGATGCTCTCTCTCGTCCCCTCGCGCGAGCTGCTCCCCGATTCGAGCCTGTCGTTCATGGTCGAGCACGTCCTCACCCGCTTCGGCTCCCCGGAAAGCGCCAACGTGGTCGGCCCCCGCGGGGTAGAGGCCGGCCCGGCCCGCTCCTGGGCGGGAGCCCGCCAACGCGCCGGCCAGCCGGTGGTGGTGCTCTCGACCGCCCTAGCCCTCGACCAATGGCTCGGCGCGCTCGAACGCCAGGAGCTGCGCTTCCGCCTTGCCCCCGGCAGCGTCCTATTCGAAACCGGGGGTTTCAAAGGGCGGGAGACCGAGCTCTCCCGGGAAGAGCTGATCGAGCGCATCGAAACCCGCCTCGGCATCCCGCGCCAACGGATCGTCCGCGAGTACGGCATGACCGAGCTGACCAGCCAGTGCTACACCGAGGCGCTCGCCGACGGCGACCCCGACCTGTTCGTCGCCCCGCCCTGGGTGCGCGTGAGAATCCTCGACCCCGAAACCCTCGTCGAAGCCCCGCAGGGCACCCTCGGCCTGATCGCGATCTTCGATCTGGCAAACCTCGGTTCCGCGGTGCATTTGCTGACTCAGGATCTTGGGGTGGCCGAAGGAGGGGGCTTCCGATTGCTGGGCCGTGCAGCGGGGGCCGAGTTGCGAGGTTGCTCGCTGGCGGCGGAGGAGTTGGCGCGGGCGGGGTAGCCGATGGATGTTGAGGCTCAGGTCCTCGCCCAGGAGATCAGGAAGCTTTGTCGGTTAGCGATCCGTCTTCCTAGCCGCCCCTTAGCGCCACTTCCTAAGCTCAAAATCTGAATACTGTTCAAGTCCAAAAGGGAACGCCTCCTCTTCAATGAGTGCCGATTTGAGGGCTTCTGCCATGTTTACATTCTCTTCTTCTGCAACCACAGCCACAATGACGATGCTCCGCTGAGGCGCTGTTTGAGCGGTTGTCGTCGCCTCAATCGCAGGACCGACGAATCGGCCCATTGATAGTGTATATAGTCTCTGAGTGCCTGCGACATTCTCTTTTACCCACCTTTGGAGGCGTTCTGCTCTGCGCTTCGCACGTCTTTCCTCAATGGTTTCTGTTCCCTCCTGCGAAGCGGCGCCGACTGCAATAAGTGCCTTCGCATTGCGGAAGTTCTCTTGTAGACCAAGGCTTCGCAGGTGAGGCCCGATGTCGTCAGGAGTACCCTGGTATTCCACATCGCGATCACTCTGGTATACCCATGCGAAGTCACGCGAGAAGACGTAAATTTTGAAAGAAGCTCCCTTGCCATGACTGTCGTGACCTTGAGCATCAGTGGTCGTACCAGGAAAATCTGTCTCTGTAGGAGACTTCTCCGGTAAGCCGGCACCCAAAGGCGCATCGGCACGGGTCACGACTAGATAGAAGACCAACAGCGCTAGAACAAGAACTGCCGCGGCGATTAGGATCTCCTTGATGTGCTCAGCGATGGCCGAAAACACCTGTGGCAGGTGCAGGACATCCAGAAGTCCGTCCCAGAGGTCGCGAAGCTTGTCCCACATACAACACCTCTTTTCCGACCTGTGACGCCCGACGTCATTGGAGGTGAGCGGCGGCGTCAGACATCCGCTCGACCTACCGTGTTTGGCTACCTGAACAAGGCCAAGACAAGAACTTGAATTTCGATCAGGAGGTGACCCTTCCGTACCCCCTCAGCCACGTTATCAAATCTTCCATGCTTTTCAGTGACATCTGATATGGCACACGTTTCACAAATTCCTTCGCGCCACTTGTGTACCTTGATGTTGTGACCAACATAGAACTCGTCGCGTGCTCAAGTTCAGCAATCCCGCGCAGCGAGCGGACGAGTTCGACCCCGACCGGGCACTCTCGCGAGTATTTCTTACACTCAACGAGCGTTAGAATTGTACCTATCGGAGCCTTGTGGAATGCGCGGATATCGACTCCACCATCCCTTGATCTTGGAGTCAACACGGTTTCATATCCTAGGTCTCGAAGGAGTTCGGCTACCAGCTCCTCGAACTTCCGAGGAGTAAGGTTGTACATCTGATCGGGATGCCGAGCGAGAAATCTTATAAGTTCTCCGTTAATTTGGCTGACCTCAAGCCTCAATTGACCATGAGCTTCATTGCGAATAAGACGCCGCGTTAGATAGGTGAACTCACCGCCTCGACAGGAGTCATCCATCTCTTCAAAGAACGGCAGAATGTCAGTTGACTCGACGAGCCTACCGACAATATCTACCAACGCAGGATCAAACGGCAGCCATGGGTCAGAATTACTGCGCGACTTGAAATACCACGATCCAAAGGTCGAGAAATCAACGATCGTACGATCAGACGCGAACTGTTCCATGAAGAACGCAGCTAGCATGTTCTTTACGGAATTGAGTGAACCAAATGCGACTGGTTCGCCGGACCAGCTTGGGTTGTTGAGAGCGATTGTGCCACCCGCGTGGAAAAAACTGATGTCATTGAACATCTCAGAAATTGACTCTGCGACAGTGTCTAGATCCATGAGGCTCCAATCTTAAGTAGTGTTCTCACCAATGCTGATGAGAGGCACGACCGTCTGGATGATTTCGCCGTCGCCCGGGAACCCGGAGTGTCTACGACACCATCCGGCTCTTCCTGAGGTCCTTAGCTTGCTAACGGCTCCGAATGAACCTACCTTGGGTGCGTCTGCGGTTTGGCTTTAAAGCTATGCGACTTCGTAGCTCGCGTCAACTCGCGGCTTCGACGGATAAGGGACCAAATGTCCACGTCATATGGTGCCAGGCGAAATGCCAGCAGGTCCTCTTCGGGCTGAGCGCTGAGAAAACCGAACGGGGTGAGCAGTGGGCTAGCTCCGCGCGGCGGTGGTCGGTTTTCAGGCCAGTGTTGGTCTGGAACAGGCCGGCGGTTTCGGCCCGGCCGGTGGTGGGCCGGCGCCCCAAGGTGATCGGCAGGGGCTACCTTTACCCAAGAGTGCCCGAGAAAACGATAGCTTTCGGGGAGCCTAGTTTTCGGCCGGGTTTTCGGCTTGGCGGTGACGGCGGCCTTCCTCCGGAAGAAAAAGCGATAGCCACAATCGAGACTTGAACGAACGCAACCGGCTCGCAACGCCGACCGCCGCCAAGTTGCAACGGTGACGGTGCTCTTGAGACAGCCACCTTCTCGCGATTACGGTAATCGTCTCGCAATTACCGTGGTCTCGACCACCGCTGCGGTAATTCGCCTCCAACCGTGGTAATAGCGCCGCAATTACGGTGAACACCGCGACGATTACCGCAATCGCGGCGCGATAGCGGTTAATCTCTGGACAACCGCCGTAATTGCGACGCCGTGGCCGTTATTTTTTGGCGACAGACGCCGTCGGCGCGGCGATCGATACTGCGAACGCCTCGAACGACACAGCGTGTAGGCTCCGCCCCCATGCCTCTCCACATCGAGACCCCGCTCGTCGAATCCCGCCCGTTGAGCCTCGCCTCCGGGCGCCGGATTTGGCTAAAGCTCGAAGCGCTCCAGCCTTCGGGCTCCTTCAAGCTGCGCGGCGTAGGTATCGCTTGCGAGACGTATCACGCGCGCGGGGCGAAGCGGTTCGTCTGCTCTTCCAGCGGCAACGCCGGATTGGCGGTTGCCTACGCGGGGCGGGTGCTCTCCGTCCCGGTGACCGTCGTGGTTCCGGAAACCACGACCGAACGGGGCAAAGAGCTTCTGGTCTTGGAGGGAGCCGAGGTCATCGTCCACGGGGCGTCCTGGCAAGAGGCCAACGAGTTCGCTCTCTCCCAGGCCGGAGCGGAGGACGCGTTCCTCCATCCGTTCGACGATCCGCTCCTCTGGCCGGGGCACGCGACCCTGGTGGACGAGGTCGCGCGCGCAGGGTTCAAGCCCGACGCCGTGGTGCTCTCGGTCGGCGGCGGCGGTCTTCTATCCGGCGTGGCCGAGGGGCTCCACCGGAACGGCTGGGCGGACGTGCCGATCCTCGCCGTCGAAACCGAGGGCGCCGCGTCGTTTCATGCCTCGATCGAAGCCGGACACCCGGTCGAGCTTCCCGCCATCACCAGCGTCGCTTCCTCCCTCGGAGCGAGGCGCGTCTCGGAGCGGGCTGTCCGCTGGTACGAGGAGCATCCGATTCGGAGCCTCGTCGTCTCGGACCGGAGCGCGCTTGCCGCCTGCGAGCGCTTCCTCACCGACCAACGCCTCCTCGTCGAGCCCTCCTGCGGCGCGAGCCTCGCCCCAATCTACGAGCGGGCGCACGAACTAGAACCGTTCGCCAACGTGCTGGTCGTCGTCTGCGGCGGCGCGACGGCCACGATTGATCAGATCCGGGAGTGGTCGCGGGAAATCATCGAGAAGCGGCGCGAAGGTCTCGCGACTGAAGCTGCAGAAGCGGAAGCGGAGTTTCAGGCGGGCAAGACCGTTTCAAGAAACGCCCGGCAGTTGATCGAAGAGATTTTGGGGTGAGTCCAGCCGGACTCAGGAGGTCTTTCGGCGCGGCAACTGCGGCGAAGGGCGTCGGAGCCGTGCCCGCTCGAAAAACTCCTCGCCGAGCGGAGGGATGTCCGAGGTATCGATCTCGGCATCCGTCATCGCGGCGACCTTAGCCCAGTTGGTTCTGGACGCCCCTTCCCACAGCCCAAATGCCCGCCCATCGGGATCGCGGAACCGCGCAAAGCGGCCCATCCCGCCGATCGCTTCCGGCGGTGTTTCGATCGCCCCACCCGCCACCTCGATCCGCGCGAGCGCCTCTTCAAGCGTCCCCTCTTCGAGGTGGAAGACCAGCAGCGGCGCCTGATCGGCCGCGTCGGCCAGGATTCCTCCGCCGATCGGCAGGGCCGGCGGTGTGGCGCCGGGCGCGGGGCGGAGCTTCTTGTACGCCGGGCCGTCCCACGCCACCGACTCCGCGTACCAGCCGAGCGCTTCGCGAAAGAAGCGGGCGAGCCGATCGGGGTCGCGGGCGAGGATCTCGAAGTGACCTACCGTGACTCGCATCGACAGGGGCCGGTTCAGACCTTCATCTGGTAAAGCATCAGATAGACGATCACGCCGGTTGCCGAAACGTAGAGCCAGATCGGCAAGGTCCAGCGCGCGATCGCCCGGTGCCGGTCGAAGCGCTTCTTGTACGCCCGCCAGACGGTGATTCCGGCGAGTAACGGCACGGTGGCCGCGAGGATCGTGTGGGTGATCAGGATCGCGAAGTAGACCGTCCGGATCGGCCCCTGGCCCTGAAACGGCACCGAGCCGACCTGGGCGTGGTAGATCAGGTAGGAGGTCAGAAACAACGACGAGGTGACGAGAGCGGTGATCATGACCGCCCGATGGGCCGCGACCTTCCGGTTCCGGATCAGGAACCAGCCGGTGATCAAGAGAACGGTCGAAACAGAGTTGAGCACCGCGTTCAGAGCGGGCAGGTCGTGAACTTCGAGCATGGCGCCCGACTATACCGGTCGGCGCGGCTCTTCGGGACTCGCTATGCTCCTCTCGCGAGCCTTTCGATCCGAACCGCCGCATCTCCCGGGAGCCTTTCGATGGCAGCGATCCGACCGCGTTCTCTTTGCTTCCTCGTCCTGTGGGTCGCCGGGGTCGCCGGCTGCACCCAGTCCCCGCGACCGGAAGAGCAGCCGATCCACGCCGTGGCGCAAGCTCCCGCGGGCGACGTGCTCGTTCGATTCGCCGCCTACGGAGATACCCGCGACGGCCATGAGGTCCATCGGAAAATCGTGGCGGATGTCCTTTCGTTTCGTCCGGCGCTCGTGCTCCAGACCGGCGACCTGGTCCACGACGGCGACTCGAAAGAGGAGTGGCAGACGTTCGACAGCATCACCGGAGAGATGCGGCGGCAGATTCCCTACTATCCCGCCCGCGGAAATCACGACGCGTCGCCCGAGGGCTACTACGAGCAGCGGGTGACACAGCCATTGCTGTCCGGCAACAAGCTCTACTACTCGTTCGAGAAGGGATCGATCCACTTCGTCTCGATCGACACCCAGGAGGACTTGAGTTCCGCGAGCGAGGAGGGTCGGTGGCTCGAAGCGGATCTCGCGGCGGCGCAGGCGGCGGGACGCCGGATCGTGCCGTTCTTCCACAAGGCGATCTTCTCGATCGGGCAGCATGCGGCCGAGACGGACGTACAGTCCCTGCGGATTTTGCTCCATCCGCTGTTTCGACGGCATGGCGTTCGCCTGGTGTTCGAGGGGCACGACCACATCTACTACCGCACGGTGCGAGATGGCATCACCTACGTCGTGACCGGAGGCGGGGGCGCTCCGCTCTACGACGACAAGCATCCGGAATTCCGGCTCGCCGGAGACGTCTTCGAGAAGGCTCATCACTTTTGCGTGGTCGACGCCTTCGCCGACCGTTTCGCGATCACCGCCTACCGTACCGATCTCTCGGAAATCGACCGGTTCGAGGTGGCGCTCGAAAAATAGTCAACCCGTGCTCTCGATCCGCGGTCTGGATCTTGCACAATGGCCCCGCAGGGTCGCTCTCTTAAGTGGTTGGCGGCCCCTAATTTGTCCAAATCACGAACTTGGAGAACCTTCTCATGAAGAACAAAGCCCTGATGTTGCCCGCTTTCGCCGTGCTGTGCGTCCTCGGCACGGTCGCCTGCAACAACCCCGACGTAAAGGAACAGAACGCCCAGGCCGGTGAGGCGATCAAGACCGCCGGAGAAGAGACGGGCGAAGCAGCAGCCACCGCGGGCAACGCGGCGGTCGAAGGAACGAAGGAGACGGCGGAAGCTGCAGGCGAGGCCATGAAGGAAGCCGGCCAGGAAGCCTCGGCGACCGCCAAGGAAGCCGGCAAGGACATCGCCAATGCGGCCGAGACGGCTGGCGAGAAGGTCGCCGAGGCGGGCGACAAAGCCAAGCAGAACATGGACGACTCGGCCATCACCGCCAAGGTCAAGTCGATGCTCATCGCCGATCCGGAAGTGAAGGGTGTGGCGATCGAGGTCGACACCATGAACGGCAAGGTCACCCTTTCCGGGACTGCCAAGTCTGCCTACGAGAAGGCCGAAGCGGCAAAATTGGCAATGCACACCGAAGGCGTGGTGTCGGTCGTCAACAACATCGTCGTCAAGAAGTAACCGGGCTGCCTCCCTAGAGAGGTAGGGAGCACTCGCCGTGCTCCCTACCTCTTCGAGCTTCGCTGCTACGATCCAGTGCCATGAAAATGCCGGCCGCACTTCTCGTCGTCGCCCTTCTCCTTCCCCTCGGCCCGGCGATTTGCGCAGGCCCGGTTTCCGGCGCGCCGGCCGCCCCGCTCTCGATCGGCGAGACGTTCACGATCCGGTCGAAAATCCTCACCGAGACGCGGCGGATCAACGTCTACCTCCCGGCCGGCTATGAAGCCGCCAAGGACGCCCGCTTCCCCGTCCTCTACATGCCGGACGGCGGGATGGGCGAGGACTTCCTGCACGTGGCCGGGCTGGTCCAGGTCTCCATCGGCAACGGTACGATGCGGCCGTTTGTCCTGGTGGGAATCGAAAATACCGAGCGCCGCCGCGACATGACCGGTCGGACCGAAGACCCGGAAGACCGGAAGATCGCGCCGCACGTCGGCGGCTCCGCCGCCTTTCGGGATTTCATCGCCAAGGAACTGATGCCCGAGGTGCGGGCGCGCTACCGCACGACGGACGAAACGGGAATCGTCGGCGAGTCGCTCGCCGGGCTGTTCATCGTCGAGACGTTCTTCCTGGCCCCCGGGATGTTCGATACCTACATCGCGTTCGATCCGAGCCTCTGGTGGAATCGCCAGGCTTTGGTGAATTCGGCCCCCGGGCGGTTGAAGGAGTACAAAGGGAAAGGCACGCTCTTCCTCGCGACCAGCGACGAGAGGGGGATCGTCGAGCCGACCGAGCAGCTGGTCCAGGCACTCAAGCAGAACGCGCCCGCGGACTTGCGCTGGACCTACGAGCCGATGCCTGCGGAAGGGCACGGCACGATCTACCACCCGGCGGCGTTGAAGGCGTTTCGGGCGTTGTTCAAGCCGGCCCCCAAGAGCCCCTGATACGATTCGTCCGCATGCCGGTCGCCTCCTCTTCCACTCTACCCACGATTGCAACGATTGCCGTCGACCTCCGCCCGCTGGTGCGGACGGTGACCGGCATCGGCGTCTATACCCGGTCGCTGCTGCTGGAGTTGGCGGGCCGCCGGGGTCGGGGCCACCGGCGCTATCTGGGGCTCGCGCATGGACCGGTCGAAGGGGCGGAAGAATTTGCCGCGGCGGGAATTCCAATCGAGGTCCAGCCGGCTCCCCTCGGCGTGATCTGGCAGCAGCTGCGGCTGCCGAAGCGGCTCGCCGCGGGGGACGTCGATCTGCTCTGGTCGCCGCACATGACGTTACCGCTTCGCTGTCCGGTGCCGGCGATCGCGACGGTCCATGACCTCACGACCCTGCTGTTTCCCGACCATCATCGGGTGAAGGTTCGCTGGAGCGTCTTTCCGTTCCTCAACGCCTCGCTCGATCGCGCCCGGCGGATCGTCGCCGATTCCCAGGCGACGGCAGCCGACCTGCGGTTTCATTTCCCCGACTGCGCCGACCGGGTCGAGGTGATCTATCCGGGCGTCGATGCCGAGTTTCGCCCCGGCACCGCCGAGGAAATCGCCACAACCCGCGAAGAGATCGGCGCCCCGGACGGCTATCTGCTCTATGCCGGAACGTTGGAGCCGCGCAAGAACGTCGGCGCGATCCTCGATGCCTGGGAGTTCTTGGTCGAGCGCGACGGCCTCTTGGGCCTCAATGGCGGCGATGGCTTCGGCGGGGGCGATCGTGGCACCACCCCGCCGCTCGTGCTGGTCGGTCCAAACGGCTGGGGCGGCCCCAAACTGCTCGAACGGATCGAGGCGCTCAAGCCCAAAGGGTTGATCCACCTGGGTCCCGTGCCCCGCGCGCGGCTGGTGCGGATTTTTCAGGCCGCCTCGATCTTCGTCTACCCCTCGCTCTATGAAGGCTTCGGCCTGCCGGCGGCCGAGGCGCTCGCCTGCGGCGTGCCCACCGTCGTGTCGAATCGGTCGAGTCTGCCCGAGGTGGTAGGCCGGGCGGGGCTCCAGGTCGAGATCGGCGAGCCCGCGGCGCTCGCCGAGGCGCTCGGCCGGCTGCTCGCCGATCCGGGGAGGGCCCAAGAGCTTGCCGACCGCGGCCCGGCGCAGGCCGCCCGCTTCACCTGGGGCGGCGCGGCGGACCAGATGGATGCGATCTTCGCCGACGCGATAAACTCTTGATCCTGTTGGTCTGCCCTGGAGCCCCTGCCGCGTGCCCTATACGATCGCCCTAGACGCCCGAAAGATCCGCGATTTCGGCATCGGCACCTACGTCCGAAATCTGATCCACGGACTCGCGGCGATCGACCGAGAAAACCGCTATCTGCTGCTCGCGCAGGACGACGATCGCGAGCTGCTCGCGAGCCTGCCTGATAACTTCACTGCGGTCACCGAGCGCGCCGGGGTCTACTCGATCCGCGAGATGGCGACCCTTTCGTGGCGGCTGTTCCGGCTCCGTCCCGATCTCTACCACGCCACCCATTACGTCCTGCCCGCCTACGTACCGTCCAAGGTGGTGGTGACGATCCACGACATCATCCACGTGCTCTACCCGGAGTTTCTGCCCAACGGGCTCGCATTCATCTACGCCACCCGGATGATCCGTCGGAGCCTCGAACGAGGCGACCGGATCATCGCGGTGTCGGAAAACACGCGGCAGGATCTGATCGACTATTTCGACGTCGACGGCGGCAAGATCGAAGTGATCTACAACGGGGTAGAGGAACGCTTCCGCCAGCGCCTGGCACCGGAAGAGATCGGCCGCCGGCTCTCGGCGTTGGGCATCGAGCGGCCCTACCTGCTGTTCGTCGGCAACCCGAAACCGCACAAGAACCTCGACAACGTGGTGAAGGCGTACGCCCGGGCGCGCCGGCTGGCGAATTTCGACGCCCCGCTGGTCTGCGTCGGCGACCGGACGCCGGGAGAGTCGCGTATCCGCCAGCGCGCCGAGCAGTTGGGGCTCGGCGACCAGGTGAAGCTGCTCGGCCATGTCGAATTCGAAGACCTCGCCGCGCTCTACCAGGGCGCCGCGGTGTTCCTCTATCCCACCCTCTACGAGGGATTCGGCCTGCCGGTGGTGGAAGCGATGGCCTCGGGCGTTCCGGTGATCACCTCGAACACTTCGGCGCTGCGCGAGGTCGCCAACGGCTACGGCCATCTGGTCGACCCGCTCGATCTCGATGCGATCGCCCAGGCGATCGCGCGCTGCATGACCGATCCGGACCATCGCGTCCGCTTGATCGAACGGGGCCGGGCCCGCGCCGAGGCGTTCCGTTGGGAACGGGCGGCGGAGCAGACGCTCGGCGTCTATCTTCAAGCGATCGAAGGCGCGCCGCGATGAAAGTCGCCCTGGTCCACGATTGGCTGACCGGCATGCGCGGCGGCGAGAAGGTGCTCGAAGCGATCGGCGCTCTCTTTCCCGCCGCGCCGATCTACACGCTGTTCCATTTTCCCGGCAGCGTCTCGCCCGCGATCGAGAGCCATCCGATCGTTGCGAGCTTCTTGAACCGCGCTCCCGGCATCCGCCGTTTCTATCGCCACTACCTGCCGCTGTTTCCGGCCGCGATCGAGGATTTCGACCTCTCCGGCTTCGATTTGATCATCTCGTCGAGCCACTGCGTCGCCAAGGGCGTGATCCCGCCTCCCGGCGCCGTTCACCTCTGCTACTGCCACACGCCGATGCGCTACGCCTGGGATCAGGAGCACGCCTACTTTCCGCGCCGCACGGGTGTGGTCGCGAGGCTTCGAGCCGGCGCGCTCTCGCGCCTGCGCACCTGGGATGCCGCCTCCGCGCCGCGGGTCGACACCTTCGTCGCGAACTCCTCTTTCGTCGCCCAAAGGATTGCCCGCTACTACGGTCGCGCAGCGGAAGTGCTCGCGCCGCCGGTCGACCTCGATTTCTTCACCCCCGGCCCTGGCCCGGAGCCTGCCCATCCCTACGCACTGGCGGTTTCGGCGCTCGCTCCGTATAAGAGGTTAGATATCGCGATCGCCGCCTGCGCCCGGTCCGGGCTGCCGCTCCGGATCGTCGGAGAGGGTCCCGAGCGCGAGCCCCTCGACCGCCTGGCCGCGGCTTCCGGTGCGAGGATAGAATTTCTCGGCCGGGTGGCCGGCGAAAAGCTGCGCGATCTCTATCGAGGAGCGACCTTGTTCGTACAACCGGGCATCGAGGATTTCGGCATCGCCGCCGTCGAGGCACTCGCCTGCGGTACCCCCGTCGTCGCGGCGGGACGCGGCGGAATCCTCGATATCGTGGAGAATCGCCGCGAAGGCCTGCTCTACGAGCCGATCGGCGAGACACCGGAGCAGGTCGGGCGAATGAGCGAGGCGATTGACAAAGCGCGTCAGTTTCGATTCAATCCGTTGGAGATCCAACAGCGAGCTGAGCGTTTTTCGAGTCGTCGATTCGCCGAACGTTTGCGCTCCCTCTGTTTTTCGATCGAGGCTCTTCCGAGAGAAACCGCCCTGTGATTCGCCAACGCCATCGCATGACCGCGGGTCTCTACCTGGCCGCCGACCTGGTGGCCACCGTCGTCGCGTTCTTCGCCGCCTGGGTGCTTCGCTTCGAGATGGAGGTCATCCCGGTCACCAAGAGCGTGCCGGATTTCTCTCCCTACCTTCAGCTGCTGCCATTCGTCCTGGTGCTCTGGCCGGTGGTCTTCTATTTCCACGGTCTCTATCAGAGCCGCCGCGGGCGCAGCCGGGTCGACGAGGTGCTCACCCTGGTCGTCGCCGTGCTGCTCGCCGCCGTCCTACTCTCGGTGGTGATCGCCTGGTACCGGCCGCCGGCGGCCCCCGGCAGCCGCGAATATTTCACCTACAGCCGCGCGTTCCTCGCGCTGTTCGCGCTGCTCGATCTCACGTTCGTGGCCACCGTGCGAATGGGCGTGCGCCAGCTGCTGCGCCGGATCCGCCTGTCGGGCCACAACCTGCAACGCATCCTGGTGATCGGCGCGGGAGTGCTCGGCCGCGAGATCACCCAGAAGCTGATCGCGCATCGCGACTTAGGGTTTGAGATCGCCGGCTTCCTGGACGACGACCCGGGCAAAACGGGCACCGAGATCGACGGCGTCCCTGTGCTCGGCACGCTACGCCAAGCCGAAGAGATCATCGCGGAGCGCTCAATCGATCACGTCTACGTGGCGCTGCCGATCGAGGCGTATCGGAAGACGCTCCAGATCCTCCAGCGCATGGGCAACGAGATCGTCGACATCAAGCTCGTGCCCGACATCCTCCAGTACGCCACGCTCAACGCCTCGCTCGAAGACGTCGACGGCACCCCCGTCATCAACCTCTCGCAGGTGCCGCTCCAGGGTTGGAACAGTCTGGTCAAGCGCGCGATGGACGTGGCGATCGCGGCCACCGTGCTCGCCCTGTTGCTCCCCTTCCTGCCGCTCGTGGCACTCGCCATCTGGCTCGGAGATCGCGGTCCGATCTTCTACCGCCAGGAGCGCATGGGGCTCGACGGAAAGTCGTTCATGATCCTCAAATTCCGCTCGATGCGCGCGGATGCCGAAGATTCGACCGGTCCGGTGTGGGCGATCAAAGACGATCCGCGCCGTACCCGCGTCGGCAGCTTCATCCGCCACTGGTCGATCGACGAGCTGCCGCAGATCTGGAATGTGCTGGTGGGCGACATGTCGATCATCGGACCGCGCCCGGAACGTCCCACCTTCGTCCGCGAGTTCAAACACAAAATCCCGCAGTACATGCTCCGCCATCGGGTCAAGGCCGGCATCACCGGCTGGGCTCAAGTTCACGGCTGGCGCGGCAACACCTCGATCAAAAAGCGCATTCAGTACGACCTCTACTACATCGAAAATTGGTCGCTCGCGCTCGACTTCAAGATCCTCTGGATGACCCTGCGGCACGGCTTCAAGCACCACAACGCGTACTAGAAACGCGCTTCACGCGCTCCTTTCCTCCTTCCGCACAGAAAAATTTCTTCGTCGGCGAAGTCGCCGCGAGACCTCGGCGCGCCTCGGCGGCCGCCGACCGCAGCGCGATTCGCGATCCGCGGCAGTCGCTAAAACCCAAGGAAAAATGGGCTCTTTCCTGCCTTAGGGCCGCCCATGGACGAACTCAATTTCCGGAGTCTCTCGCCCGCTTTGAGCTACACCGAGTCACTAAGGATTGAGGTTGGAACCTCTTGACACGCAAGATGTTGTGGCGTACCTTTTTTCCATGACCTCCCGCCCGCATTCGGGCACCCACACCTGAAAGGAGAGTATCGATGGCGACCGCGAAGAAAGCTGCTGCGAAGAAGGCTGCTCCGAAGAAAGCTGCTGCTCCGAAGAAGGCCGCTGCTAAGAAGGCCGCTCCGGCCAAGAAGGCTGCTGCGGCTCCGGCCAAGAAGGCGGCTCCGGCTCCGGCTCCGGCCAAGAAGGCGGCTCCGGCCAAGAAGGCTGCTGCGGCTCCTGCGAAGAAGGCGGCTCCGGCCAAGAAGGCTGTTGCGGCTCCTGCGAAGAAAGCTGCTCCGGCCAAGAAAGCTGCGGCTCCGAAGAAGGCCGTCGTCAAAGCTCCTGCCGCAAAGAAGTAAGCCTCTTTATCGAGGGATTCCGGAGGCCCCAAATCCTCCCGGAGCTGCCGGCTCCCCAAACGCGGAGCACCGCTGCCGGCACTCCCCTTCGAGCTTCGGAAGTACCGCGCCCTACTCCCGCCCGCCATTCCCGCCAGTGTTTTCCTAGGTTTTTCTCTTACGAGACCTCAGCGCACGAGCCGGCTCGCCGCATCACGATCGAGCCACCAGGTGAGTTCGCCCATCGTCGGCCGGACGGCCGCCGCCGGCAGCTCGTCGGCCGGCAGACGCGGCGCATCCTCGCCGAGAATCGCCTGGATCTTCTCGGCTTTGTCTTTGCCCGCGGCGAGAAACGCGACGCTTCGCGCCGCGAGAAACACCGGCAGCGAGAGCGTGATGCGCCAGGTGGCGAGGCGTTCGACCCAGAGAGAAAAGCAGAGCCGGTCGGAGATCGCGACGGCGCCGGTACCGGGAAAGAGCGAGGCGGTGTGGCCATCGGTCCCAAGCCCAAGAAGGACGAGATCGAAGCGCGGCGCCTCCGTACCTTTAAGCCCGAAAAACGCCCGTAGATCGGCCTCGTAGCGCGCGGCGGCCTCGGCCGGATCGGGCAGCTCGGTTTCGATGCGGTGGATGTTTTCGGTCGGGATCGACGGTCGCTTATTCGGATCGAGCTGCGCTTCGAGCAGAGCCTCGCGCACCATCCGGAAGTTGCTCTCTTCGTGATCCGGCGGCACGCATCGCTCGTCGCCCCAGAACAGATGGACGCCGCTCCAAGGCATCGCGGTCGCCAACGGCTCTTGGGCCAGCAGGTGGTACAAATCGCGCGGCGTCGAGCCGCCCGAAAGAGCGAGGCTGAAGCGCCCGCGCGCTGCCACCGCGCGAGCTGCGGAACGGACGAGATGCTCGGCGGCGGTGCGCGCCAGCTCTTCCCGATCGGTTGCGATCATCACCCTCGTTGCGCCGTGCTCGCCCACTCGGGTCAGCTCTTCCATGATCCACCCACGCCCGCTGGCTACGTCCGCCACTTCCGACCGTCGCGCTCGATCAGGTCGTTCGCGTCTTTCGGCCCCCACGATCCGGAGTCGTAGTTCGGGAAGCTGCGCGGCGAGAGCGCGCCCCAGACGTCGAGGATCGGCTGCACCGCCTGCCAACCCGCTTCGACCATGTCGCTGCGCAGGAAGAGGGTCGAGTCCCCGGTCATCGCGTCGTACAGG
Organism: Thermoanaerobaculia bacterium; assembly: GCA_038250865.1. Taxonomy (GTDB): domain Bacteria; phylum Acidobacteriota; class Thermoanaerobaculia; order Multivoradales; family UBA5704; genus DASYKS01. Next base: position 62,710 of record JBBSBW010000035.1, read on the forward strand.
AGCGTTTCGTAGCCGGTGGTCGGGCGCGCACCGAAATAATCGGCGTAGTTGAACGCCATGCGCACGGTGCCGAGCTTGAGCGACGGACCCGGGACCTTCCCTTCGAATCGGAGCGAGATCCCTTCGTCGGGCTGGATGTGAAGCACCAGCAGGTTCGGGTTCAGCTGCTCGACCGGCGTCTCGCGGAACAGGATGAACGGCGCGCGCTTGAATTGAATCGCCACCTCGCTCACCCGCTTGGGCAGTCGCTTGCCGGTCCGCAGGTAGAACGGCACGTCGGCGAAGCGCCAATTGTCGAGCGTGAGCTTGACCGCCACAAAGGTCTCGGTGTTCGATCCCGGCGAGACCTGGCCTCCGCCCGATAGGCCGGCACCTTCTCGCCCTGGAGCAACCCCTCGCGATATTGCCCGCGCACCGCGTCGGTGAGCACGGACTCCGGCGTGAGCGGATGGATCGCCTGGAGAACCTTCACCCGCTCGTCGCGCACGGCGTTGCCGGCGAACGAGATCGGCGGCTCCATCGCGATCAGCGCGAGAATCTGGAACATGTGGTTCGCCACCATGTCGCGCAGCGCCCCGGCCTCTTCGTAGTAGGTGCCGCGTCCTTCGACGCCGACGTTTTCCGCCACGGTGATCTGGACGTGGTCGATGTAGCGCCGGTTCCAGATCGGTTCGAAGATGCCGTTGGCAAAGCGAAACGCCATGATGTTTTGGACCGTCTCTTTGCCCAGGTAGTGATCGATGCGGTAAATCTGATCCTCGCGCACCTGCTCGCCTACCATCTTGTTGAGCGCCCGCGCCGACTCGACGTCGCGGCCGAACGGCTTCTCGACCACCAGGCGGCGCCACTGCCCCTCCGCTTCCTTGAGCAGCCCCGCGGTGCCGAGGTTGCCCACCACGTCGTCGAAAAAGCTCGGCGGGATCGCGAGGTAGAACAGGTAGTCGCCGTGATTGCCGTGCTCGGTGTCCACTTCGGTCAGACGGGCGCCGAGACGCACGTAGAGGTCGGGATCGGTGAAGTCGCCTGCGACGTAATGCAGCCGCTCGAACAGCCAGTCGGCGGTCGCCGGTTCGATCGGCACGGTCGCGAACTCGGTGAGGTCCGCCCGCAGCCGATCACGGAACGCCTCGTCGGAGAGCGGATCGCGGCCGATGCCCACAACCGCGAATTCCGGTGCCAGCAGTTTGCTGCTCGCGAGGTTGTAGAGCGCGGGGATCAGCTTGCGCTTGGTCAGATCGCCGAGCGCGCCGAAGATCACCATGAGGCACGGCGAGGCGACCTCCTCGGGTGGAGATTCGAGCAGCGCTTCTTTTTCCGGATCGGGCGCGGGAGGTTTCGAGGCCGGGGCCGAAGTCTTCTGAGTCACGTCGTGCTCCTCATCCCTTCGCCGGCTGCGCCGGGGCGGCAGGTTTTTCCACGTGACCGCCGAATTTTTTGCGCATCGCGGAGAGCACCTTCTCGGCGAAGGTATGCTCCTGGCGCGAGCGGAAACGGGCATAGAGCGCGGCGGAAAGCACGTCGACGGGGACGGCCTCCTCGATCGCCGTGGTGACCGTCCAGCGCCCTTCTCCCGAGTCCTCGACCGTGCCGGCATATTCGGACAGATCGGGGCTTTCGGCAAACGCGATCGCCGACAGGTCGAGCAGCCAGGAGGTGACGACGCTCCCGCGGCGCCACAGCTCGGCGACATCGGCGAGGTCGAATTCGTAGCGCTGGTCGGCGGGCACCCGTTCGAGCGCCGCGCTCTTCAGGATGTCGAACCCTTCGGCGTACGCCTGCATCAATCCGTACTCGATGCCGTTGTGGATCATTTTGACGAAATGCCCGGCCCCGGCGCCGCCGCAGTACAGGTAGCCGTCTTCGGCGGTGCTTTTCCGCCCTTCCCGCCCGGCCGAGGGCTCGATCTCGCCGCGCCCGGGGGCCAACGTGCGAAAGATCGGCTCCAGCCGCTCATAAGACGTCCGGTCGCCGCCGATCATCAAGCAGTAGCCGCGCTCCAAACCCCAGACGCCGCCGCTGGTTCCCGCATCGAGATAGCGCACGCCCTTGGCGTCGAGCGCCCGTGAGCGGCGCACGTCGTCTTTGAAGAAAGAATTGCCGCCGTCGACGATCGCATCGCCGGCCGAAAGCTTTTCCGCCAGCGCTTCGACCATCTTCTCGGTCGGGTCGCCCGAAGGAACCATCAGCCAGACCGCGCGCGGCGCTTCGAGCTTCGCCACCAGCTCCTCGAGAGAGGCGGAGCCGACGGCACCCTCCGCCGCCAGGCCGGCGACCGCGCCTGGATTCAAGTCGTAGACCACCACCGAATGCCCGCCACGCAGGAGGCGGCGGGTCATATTGGCCCCCATCCGTCCCAAGCCGATCATGCCGATTTGCATCGTTCCTCCTCCTCGCCTCGCCACAAGGGAGACGTTCTCGGCATCATAACCGGGGCGTCGCTTCGGCGCTTCCCGGTCAATTCGGCATTGTTGCGACGATGGCGGAGGAGAACCGGCTGGCATGCAACCTGCTGCGCTCCCCTTGTCGAACCCACACATCGCGGGCTCAGCTCGACAAAACAAGGGGAGAAAACCGTCATGCGTAAGCTCACGTCCTTCTCGCTCGTCTTCGCCCTCGCCCTGATCCTCGCCGCCCCGTCCTTCGCGGCCGACACCTGGACCGGCTGGATCACTGACAGCCATTGCGGAGCCAAAGGCGCCAACGCCAAGCACACGAAGGCCTGCGCCGAGAAGTGCGCCCATGAGAAAGACGGCAAGGTGGTCTTCTACAACAACGCCGATCAGAAGGTCTACGACATCGACAAGACCGATCTGGCTCTCTCCCACGTCGGCCACGAGGTCACGGTCACCGGAACGCTCACCGGCACGTCGATCAAGGTCGATTCGATCGCGGCCGTCGCCTCCAAGATGTAAGGGCGGTTTTTCCGCCCGGGGCGGATTCCAATCCATCGCGATGGGTATGCAGGGGCGGCCCCGTGTGGCCGCCCTTCCTCGCCATGGTATTTTGGTCCGGCCATGACCGAGCCCGCCCCCCTCGCCGCCTCCTCGCGTCCCGAGCAGATTTTCCCCGACCTCACCGCCGAGCAGATCGCACGCGTCGGCGCCCACGGCAAGAAACGTCAAGGCGTGCGCGGTGAGGTGCTGATCGAGACCGGGGATCGCAAGGTGCCGTTCTTCGTCATCACCTCCGGCACAGTCGAGATCGTCCGCCTGTTCGGTGCGGCGGAGACGATCGTCGTCGTCCATGAGCCGGGCCAGTTCACCGGCGAGATCAACATGCTTTCGGGCCGCCCTTCGCTCGTCCGCGCCCGCTTCGGCGAGCCGGGCTCGGTGATCGAGCTCGATCACGACGAGCTGCTCGCCCTCGTGCAGAACGATTCCGAGCTGGGCGAGATCTTCCTTCGCGCCTTTATCCTGCGCCGCGTCGAGCTGCTCGCCCAAGGGCTCGGCGACGCCGTGCTGATCGGCTCGATGCACTGCTCGGGGACCTTGCGCATTCAGGAGTTTCTCACCCGCAACGGCCACCCCTATGCCTTCATCGACCTCGACCAGGAGGACGAAGTCCAACAGCTGCTCGACCGTTTCCATGTCGCGTTTGCCGACATCCCCGTCCTGATCTGCCGGGGCGAGAGGGTGCTCCGCAATCCCAGCAACGAGAAGATCGCCGACTGTCTCGGCTTCAACGATTCGATCGATCCGAGCAAAATCCGCGATCTGGTGGTGATCGGCGCCGGCCCGGCCGGGCTCGCGGCGGCGGTCTACGGCGCCTCGGAAGGGCTGGAGGTCCTGGTCCTCGAAACCAACGCGCCGGGCGGGCAGGCAGGCTCGTCCTCGAAGATCGAGAACTACCTCGGCTTTCCTACCGGCATCTCCGGCCAGGAGCTGGCGGGGCGCGCCTACACCCAATCTCAGAAGTTCGGCGCCGAGCTGATGGTTGCGGCACGCGCCAAACACCTCTCCTGCGAACGGAAACCCTACGCCTTGGAGTTGCAGGACGGCACCCGCATCCGCGCCCGTTCGGTGATCATCGCGTCGGGCGCCGAGTACCGCCGGCCGGACTTCGAAAATCTTTCGCGGTTCGAAGGCTCAGGCATCTATTACGGCGCGACGTTCATCGAAGCGAAGGTCTGCGGCGACGACGAGGTGATCGTCGTCGGAGGAGGCAACTCCGCCGGCCAAGCTGCGGTGTTCCTCGCTCAAACGGCGCGGAAGGTCTACATGCTGGTCCGCAAGACCGGCCTGGCAGAGACGATGTCGCGCTATTTGATCCGCCGGATCGAGGACAGTCCGAAGATCGAGCTGCGCACGCGCACCGAGATCGTCGCTCTGGAAGGCGACCAGCGGCTCGAACGGGTTCAGATGAAAGACAACGAGACCGGCAACGTCGAAACCCACGACATCGGCCACGTCTTCCTGATGACCGGCGCGGTCCCCAGCACCGAATGGCTGGACGGCTGCGTCGCCCGCGATGCGAAGGGCTTCATCAAGACGGGATCGAACCTGTCGCCAGAGGATCTGCGCAACGCCCGCTGGCCGTTCGCCCGGCCGCCCCACCTGCTGGAGACGAACCTGCCCGGAGTCTTCGCGGTGGGCGATGTCCGCTCCGGCAGCATCAAACGAGTGGCCTCTGCCGTCGGCGAAGGATCGATCGCCGTCTCATTCGTCCACCAGGTGCTCCACGAGTAGGAGAGGAAAATGCCGGAAGGATCTTGCGTCCACCTCGATGCCATCAAGAAGGTCGTCCACCCGAAGAAGCACGAGTGCGCCGAGTGCGTGAAAATCGGCTCCGGTTGGGTTCACCTGCGGACCTGCCAGGAATGCGGCGTCACCCTCTGCTGCGACAGCTCGCCGAACCAGCACGCGAGCCACCACGCCCACGACAGCGGCCACCCGGTGATCGCATCCGCCGAACGCGGCGAGCGCTGGCTCTACTGCTATCCGGACGACGCGTTTTTGGAGTATTGATCCCCGCCATGCGATCGATCTTCTCTCTCCTCCTGCCCGTTGCCCTCCTCGCCGCCTGCACCGCTTCGCCTCCAACACCTTCCGGAGCCTCCTCGATGGACGATACAGCCCGCGCCTATGTTCGTCTCGTGCTCGCCGTGGGGGTCCACGACGGTAACTACGTCGACGCCTATTACGGCGCTCCGGAAGTGCGCACCGAGGTCGAAGCCGAGAAGCTGCCGCTTCTTGAGATCCGCACCCGGGCCGAGCGCCTGCGCGCGGGGCTCGCGGGGGTTGCTCCGGCAAAAGACGACCCGCTCGTCGAGCTGCGCCACGCTTACCTCGAACGCCAGCTCGGCTCGCTGATCGCCCACGTGGAGCAGCTGGAGGGAAAGAAGCGGACTTTCGATGAGGAGTCGCTCGCGCTCTACGACGCGGTGGCGCCGAAGCAGACCGAGAAGGATTTCGATCCCGTGCTCGCCGAGCTGGAACGCGCGGTGCCAGGCACCGGGCCCTTGGGCGATCGCATCCAGGCGTTCCGCGACCGGTTCACGATTCCTGCCGACAAGCTGGACGCCGTCTTCCAGGCCGCGATCCACGAATGCCGGGCGAGGACGCTCGCCCACCTTTCTCTACCGGGGAACGAGAGCTTCGAGGTCGAGTACGTCAAGGGCAAGCCGTGGAGCGCCTACAACTGGTACAAGGGCGACCTCCACAGCCTGATCCAAGTGAACACCGAGCTGCCGATCCTGATCGACCGCGCGATCGACCTCGCCTGCCACGAGGGCTACCCCGGCCACCACGTCTACAACGCGCTGCTCGAACAAACCTTGGTCCGCGACCGCGGCTGGGTCGAGTTCACGGTCTACCCGCTCTTTTCGCCCCAATCGTTGATCGCCGAAGGGACCGCGAACTACGGCATCGAAGTCGCCTTCCCCGGCACCGAACGAACCGCCTTCGAGCGCGACGTCCTTTATCCGATCGCCGGCCTCGACCCGAAAGAAGCCGAGCACTACACCGAAATTCTCCATCTGGTAGGAAAGCTCGACTACGCCGGAAACACCGCCGCCCGCCGCTACCTGGACGGAGAGACCGACGCCCCCCAAACCGTGAAATGGCTGGAGCGCTACGCCCTCTCCTCCAACGCCCGATCCAAACAGCGCGTCTCCTTCTTCGACACCTACCGGAGCTACGTCATCAACTACAACCTCGGCCGGGATTTGGTCCGGACCTACGTCGAAGGCAAGAGCGGCGGGGATTCGGAGAAGCGGTGGCAGGTGTTCACGGAGCTGATTTCGTCGCCGCGGTTGCCTTCCGGGTTGCGGTAGGGTTCGAAGCGGCCAAAAAACTGCTGGAAGCGACGGCAGATTCCACCGCATTCGGCCGCCGGTTCCAGTGGAAGCGGTCGCAGATCCCACTGCATTCTGTCGTCGCTTCCACTGTATTCTGTCGTCGCTTCCACTGGAAACCGCGGAGTTTCTACTGGAAGCGATCCTCGCTTCCACTGTATTCGGTCATCGCTTCCAATGGAAACTGTCGCCGAATGCACCGGAAGCCGGGGCGCGTTCCAGCTCGAACGGCCTTCGTTCCAACCCCGCGAAAAAGAATTTCGTCGGACCTATCGTTTTCTCGGAACCTCGTCTCTTACCCTTTGCGGCGTGGGGCTGATCCCACACTTACGTCGAGAGACGAAAGGAACGCGACCCCCACCTGCCGACCGGCGGGCAAGTTGATTGTGGTACCTTCGGCCCGGAAGCCACCGATGAGGACCCAGTCCACCGATACCCCGCCGGAGGTCGAGGAGATTCTTCTCGAAGGCTATCGCCGGATGCCTCCGATCGAGAAACTCCGGCAGGTGTTCGACTTGAACCGCACCGCCCAGCGAATGGCCCTGCTACGGATAGAAGCTCGGTACGGCCCCAACCTCACCGAGCGCGAGCTGCGTCTCCGGCTCGCCGCCCTGTGGCTGGATCGAGAGACGATGATCAAGGCGTTCGGCTGGGACCCCGAGATCGAAGGCTACTGACCTTGGTGAGCCCGGACGAGGCGTTCCAGGTCCTCCTGGTGGTGACACGCGTCCTCGACGAGCTCGAAGTCCCTTATGTCGTCGGAGGCTCCCTCGCCAGCTCCCTGCACGGCATCCCCCGTTCCACGCAGGACGCGGATCTTGTCGCGGCCCTCCGAACCGATCACATCCAGCCTTTCATTCAGCGACTCGAAGGGACGTTCTACCTCTCCCTTGAGAGTGTCGAGACCGCCGTCCGTCGGCGCACGTCGTTCAACCTGATTCACCTGAAGACCATGATCAAGGTCGATCTCTTCGTCTTTTCCGGGACTCCTCTTGCCAGGCAGGAGATGGCACGGCGGCAGACTCTGCCGATTCCAGGAGAACCGACCTCCCAGCTTCAGTTCGCAAGTCCCGAGGACACAATCCTTCAAAAGCTCGCCGGACTTCGGCTCCACCTGCTGCGCGAGTCGCCGGTCCCGTTCAAACGCCGCAACATTTTCATCGACTCGTCAATCGGTGATCGAGTGTAACGATGGCCGGCCAGAAGCTGACTCGCGCGGACAGTCGTCACCCACTACTTTGATGCAGAGCGGCTGCCCCCCAAGGCCCGCTTTGCGCTGGAGGAACTGTTGCCGGGCTGACAATCTTCGCCATCATTGGCGGGACCGATTAGGTCGCCCCTTCAGGGCTCGATATCCTGGCCACCTCGGAACCCAGGGCGTTGCCCTGGGCTAGCATAGACCGCCCCTTCGGGGCGGGCGGCATAGGGCCGATATTCGATCATGCCCGCCCCGAAGGGGCAGCCCAAGGTAGCCCGGGGCAACGCCCTGGGTTCGATCGGCCGGGGCCAACGCCTGTTCCGATAAACCGGGGGCAACCACCTTGGACCCATTCAATTAGGGGCGACCCATCCATGCCACATTCCTTGGCCCGACTTCACATCCACCTCGTGTTCAGCACCAAAAATCGCGAACCGCTGATCACCGATGGCGTACGCGATTCTTTGCACGCCTATATGGCCGCCGTGTTGAAAAACCTTGGCTGCGCCCCCTTGCTCATCAACTCTGTCGAGGACCACATCCACCTTCTCTTCGACCTCGCCCGAACGGTATCTGTCAGCCAAGCCGTCAAGGATGTGAAGCGGTCGTCCTCCAGATGGATCAAGATACAATGGCCTGCGCTCGTCGGGTTCGCCTGGCAAACCGGTTACGGAGCCTTCGCGGTTTCAGAATCCAACGCAGAGTCCGTCCGTACGTATATCGCCGACCATCGCGAGCACCATCGCACGAAGACATTCCAGGAGGAATATCGACAATTCCTGGAACGCCACCGGATCGAATTCGACGAACGGTACGTCTGGGATTGATCGACGGCGCGGTTCGAATGAACCCAACCCAGAACCCAGGGCGTTGCCCCGGGCTACCTTGGGCTGCCCCTTCGGGGCGGTGATCATCGCAACATCGGCCTCTGTCGCCCGCCCCAACGG
>JBBSBW010000036.1:0-68706 GCA_038250865.1 Thermoanaerobaculia bacterium
GGCGGTGCGCGCCGAGCGGGAAGGATGGAGCTTCGAGCAATACCTGCTTCATCTGGCCGAAATTGAGATCGAGGATCGCCGGAGCCGCCGCACCGAGCGCCTGCTCCACGAGAGCGGCTTACCGCATGACAAGACGCTTGCAACCCTCGAGGTCGAACTCCTGCCGGCACCGGTGAGGCGAAGCTTGCCGACCCTGTGCGAAGGCGGCTTCGTCGAGCGGGCCGAAAACCTCTTGGCCTTTGGCCTGCCGGGCCGCGGCAAGACTCACCTGGTCGCAGCCATCGGCCACGAGCTCGTGCAGCGTGGCCACTCGGTGCTTTTCGTCCCGACCTTCAAGCTCGTCCAGAGGCTGCTCGCGGCGAAGCGAGAGCTGGCGCTGGAAGGGGATCTGCGGCGGCTCGACCGCTTCGACGTCGTGATCCTCGACGACGTCGGTTACGTGCAACAAGGGCGTGAAGAAATGGAAGTGCTTTTCACCTTTCTCGCCGAGCGCTACGAGCGGCGTAGCGTGGTGATCACCTCGAATCTGGTCTTCTCGGAATGGGACAAGATCTTTAAGGACCCGATGACCACAGCCTGCGCGATCGACCGGCTCGTGCATCACGCCGTGATCCTTGAACTGTCGGGCCTGAGCTACCGCGCCGAGGCGGCCAAGAGCCGCACGGACAAGGCAAGGACGTCATGAGCCGGTCAAGCCTGTGGAAAACTTCCCCTCCTCCCCCGGACCCCCACCACCCCGGCCGGCGGTCTGACGGGGTATGGAAGGCTGCCACCCCCGCCCACCACCCGGCACCCTCCCACACCCCTTGGAAAACGCTGCGCGTTTCCCACAGCCCACCGGCCACGGCGGCGAGGAGAGAGGAGGAGGCTGCACAGATCTAATTGTCGTTACCGCACAGAAGTAGTTGACGTCGGGGATGGTGGCGATGATCGGCGCGCCATTTGGCCGGCGGGTGCTCGTCGTGGGGCTGCTGGGGCTGCTCGCCTGGCTTTCGATCAGCGCCAGCCATTGGATCTGGTACGGTTTCCCGACCGCCTTCGTCGGCGCGGAATTGATCGACCAGGTCGTCGGCTGGCTGGTCACCGGTCTGGTGATCGCGAAGATCGTGCCGCGGCCGGCGGCGTAGAGCCGCAAAAATGGACAGGCCGGCTCCGCCCGCGGTTGCCGCAGATCTCGGGCGGAGGCAAGCTCCGCCCCTACGTAAGCCGCGTGCTATCGCCTACCCCATCCCCGCAGCACCTCGACCGCGCGATCGATGTCCGCGGATCCCACGTCCCGGTGGGTGACCAAGCGGACCTTGTCGGGACCGAATTGGCTGGCGAGGATTCCCTGCTCTTTCAAGCGCGCGAGGAACGCGGCGGCCGGGCCGTTGGGCGAATCGTCGAGCGGTCCGGCCGGGCCTGCGCCGATGCGAAAAACCAGGATGTTGGTGCGCACGCGGGAGAGATCGAGATCGACGCCCGGCAGCTCCGCCACCACCTCGGCGAGACGGCGGGCGTTGGCGTGATCGTTCGCCAGGCGATCGGGGCCTTTGTGGAGCGCGAGCAGGCCAGCCGCGGCGAGGATTCCCGATTGGCGCATGCCGCCGCCGAGCATTTTCCGGACGTTCTTTCCGGCGGCGATGAAGTCGCGCGAGCCGCAGAGCAGCGAGCCGACCGGGGCGCCGAGCCCTTTGGAGAGGCAGAACATCACTGAGTCGAAGCCGCGGGCGAGCTCCGCGGCGGGGAGCCCGAGCGCTGTCGCGGCGTTGAAGATCCGCGCGCCGTCCAGGTGGACCGGCAGCTTGAGGCGCCGCGCTACGGCGAGCAGGGCGTCGAGCCGGGGCCGGTCGTAGACCGTGCCGCCCGCGACGTTGTGGGTGTTTTCGAGCGCCAGCATTCCCGTCGGCGTGGCGAATCCTGTCGTCGGCCGGAACGCCCCGGCGACCTCTTCGGGCGAGAGCAGGCCATCCACCGTCGAAACGCGTCGCGGCACCAGCCCTGAGATCGCCGCCATCGCGCCCATCTCGAATTCGTAGATGTGAGCCGAGGCCTCGCAGATCACCTCGCGCCCCGGACGGGTGTGGAGGTGGAGCGCGATCTGGTTGCCCATCGTGCCCGAAGGGACGAACATCGAGGCCTCGAACCCAAGCACCTCCGCCGCTTCCGCTTCGAGCCGCGCCACCGTCGGGTCTTCCCCCCAGACGTCGTCGCCCACCTCGGCCTCGGCCATCGCCCGGCGCATCTCCGCATCGGGCCGGGTCACGGTGTCGGAACGCATGTCGATCATGGGATTAAAACCCCAGCGCCACGCGCAGGGCGTATTGCGTCGTTTCGCCGCGCTCGATCTCGGCGGTGATCTTGGGAATCAGCAGGGAGAGGCGCAAGCCGGCGTAGGCGATCGGTTGGGTGTGGGTGTCCGAAAGATCGGAAAGAGTACCCGACCGATCGAGGCGCGCCCGGCTGGCCACGATACCCGCGCCGATGTACGGCGTGATCAGCGGAAATCCCTTGCTCGCGAGCACCTCGATGCCGGCCTGGTCGAGCGTGAACCCGCCGCCCCCTTGGGTGCGGGTCGCAGTGATCCGCAGCGCCGCAGCGGGCGAGACCGCGCCGCCGTCCAGGAAAGCCCATTGCACCTCGGCGGTCGCGAGCCGCAGATCCGTGCCGACCGCTTCGGCGAGCGAGACGCCAAGATCGACGTGCCCGGGGAGCCCTTTGCGAATCCCCACCCGGGCGATCGACAGAAAACCTCCGTCGAGGTCGCCGTCGACCGCTCCGGCGAAGAACGGCTGCTCGTCGAACGTGTCGTCGTAGGACGCCTCGGCGTACGCCTCGAACCCGGTGATCCCCAGCGCCTTGGCGGGATGGCCGGGATAGGCATAGGCGGCCGAGGCGAAGCGGCGCGCGAAGTCGCGAAAATCGGCGGAGGACGCATTGCCGCGGACGTCCCACGCCGCGGCGGGGAAAGGAATCAAGAGGGTCGTGGCTGCAACTACGACAGCTAAGCAAGAGCTTCGAGCGCGCATGGGAGGATCTCCAGCACCAGAGTGGATGCCCTGGAGCCTCTAAATTCTAGCCCGAGTTACGTCGCGATTCTCCATGTCAACGGATAGGCACGGGATCCGATGTGCCAAAAGGAACGTCCCGGGTACATGAGTGGATCCGCGCGGCTGAGAGCTTCAAGCCTCGAAGGATTCCAAATCGCCGGACAGCAGAAACCGCGAATTCCGAACAAGAAGGCCGATAGCGACAGACGATGCGATTCACAATCAGCGGGCGCCCCCACTCCTGATAGAGGTGAACCGACGCCTCGAAGACCCTGCCCGAGACTTGGCTCCGCGGGGCCCGGGACGCGTCAAAAGCAATCGCTGCTGCGAAAAAAGCCAAGGTACAAAGGTAAGTTTCCGGCCGCCTCAGGCATTTCCGCAGTGTGGGCATTTGGCGCTCGCCTGCAAGCGGCCATTTCCGCAGTGGGCACACTTGACAAGGTTGCCTTGAGGGCGCGAAAACACGTAAATCAACAACCCAATAAACCCGGTCAGCATGACTAACACCATCCAGAGCACCGCGCTGTCCATTCCGCGGCTCTTTGCATCGCGGGCTACCCACACGAGAAGCGCGATGTTGAGCGCGATCATCGCGACAAAAAAGAGAACGATTCCACCGCCTAGCGCTCCGCAGGCTGCACAGGCAGCTGGGTCATCATTTCGTTGAAGGCCAAAGGCAGGCCAACTTGTCGAGACGAGCGAGACTACAAGAGCGAGGCTGCGCACCAATCTTGGGTACATGAATTTCTACCTCCATGGTTCTACGCGAAAGTTGCCATCAAATCGGGTCTTCGGTCTAAAAGTTGTAGCATCTTCCCCGTGCGCCGCCTTCTCTACCTCTGGCTCGCACTGCTCGGCGCCTATTGGGCGGCGACCGCGACGCTTTCGACGATCGCCCTCGGCCGCATCGACCAGGGCGAGATCTCGATCCTGGCGATGGTGGCGATCCCCATCGCCCAGGCGTTGGCGCTCGGCTGGCTCACGCGAGCGCCGCGCCGCGGTCCCGGGCTGCCGCTCCCGGCCGGATCGGCCGGGGTGTTGATTCGCATCCTGGTGGTTCTCGACCTCGCGATTGCGGCGGTCGGCGGCCTGCTGCCCGAGGATGCTCTGTTCAGTCTCAACAACGGCGGCCTCGTCACCCATCTGTACGCCGCGCTCCAGGCGCTCACCGCGGCCGGGTTCGCGGCGGCCCTCGCCCGTCGGAAAGTTTCCGATCGGTGGGCGCTTGTGTTGCTTGCCGCGGCGCTCGGGGGGTACGCGATCGACTCAGGCTTCGGCACTCTCTCGGTGCTCCCGGCGCGTTTGGCCGCGGAACGAGCGAGCTTTTCGGTCTGGCTCGGCGTCCATGCGACGGCCGCTTTGGCCGGCGGTGCTCTGCTGCTCTATTTGGAGCGGCGTTGGCGCGCCGACGAGCCGCGCGCGAGCCGCATGCTCGAAATCGCCCTCGGCTTGGGGATTCTCGCCGGCTTCGGCAGCGTGCTGGGCATGCGTTTACGGCCGGAGGTCGGCCAGCCGATCTTCATGTTCGGCTGCCTCTGCGGCTTCCTCGCGATCACCGCGATCCTTGCTGCGATCCTCCAGGCCACATCGGTTCGACCCGCGACCCATGACTGAATTGAGCAAGGTTCGACTTCTTCAACGGGCCCCCCTCGCGCTCCTCGCGGCGATGCTCGCGATCGCGATCGGAATCGAAGCGTTCCGCTTCGGCGCGGTGCTTTGGCTGCCCAAGCTGCCGCTCGCCGGGCTCCTGTTCTGGGCACTTCTCCGGCCCCGCCGCACCGCTGCCTGAGCCATGCATCTCTTCATCGAGCTGTTCACGCTCGCTTCGTTTCTCGCGATCTTTGGGCATGCTGCATGGAGCCGCGGACCTTCAGGCGTAGCGCTGATCTCGACTCTATTCTTGCTCGGCCTCCTGCGCGAGAACGCGGTGGCGATCCGCGCGCTGCTCTACGACTTCGCGCCGCTTACGCTCCATCTCGGTCGGGCGCCACTGATCGCGACGATCATCTGGGGATTCTCGATCTACGCCGCGCTGGTCTTTGCTGAGGAGGTCTGCGGCGAGCCGATCGGCCCCCGCATCCCGTCCGCCCGGGCGCTGGGCGCGGTGGCCCTATTCATGGTCGCGCTGGTCGGTTTCTACGAGCCGTTCCTTGCCCGTGTCGGTATGGCGCGCTGGCAGGAGGGGACGCGCGCGACAGCCGGAGTTCCCTGGATCGCCCTGGTCGGCTACCCGACTCTCGCGGTCGCGTTCCTGCTGCTCTGGGGCTGGGCCGCGCGGCAAACGATCGCCCTCCGAGTCGCCATTCTCGGGCTCGGGCTTCCAGCGCTCGCGCTCGGCCACGCGTTGGGGCTCCAGGCGCTCAAACGCGTGCTCGGCTGGTAAGCGCTCCCCTCACGGCTCGGGCGGCGCCAAGCGGCGCGCGAAGATATCAACGCTGCCTTGAGCGCTCGGGCCGGACCATGCCGCGAGGCCGCGCCCGTTCGAGGCCAGTGACAGCACGGCCTTGATCTGGTCGCCCGCGCGACTCAAGTTGACGCGGGTCTCGAGGCCAAGCTTTCGGCCGTCGGCCGAGATAGGCCGCTCAAAGATGTCGATACCGCCGCCGTCCTGATCCGCTGCCGACTGCCAGGCGACCAGGAATCCCCCGCTCCGATTGGCCGCGACGGTCGACTCCTCCTGCTTGCCCCGCCGGACGTCGTTGATCCGGAAATTGCCGCCGACCGGCGTCCCATCCGCGGTGAGCAGTTGGCCGACCACCCCCAAAGCGTCGGAGAAGGCATCCGCACCGGGCAGGTCAAGGTCGATGGCGAAATCCGTCCAGGTGACGAGCATTCGGCCGTCCTTGGCGATTGCGATCGCCGGATCGACCTGGGAAGCGGTCTCGGTGTCGCCGGAGGTGATCTCGAAGGCTTCGCGGAGAAGCTCGCCGTTGGCCGAGTAGAGGCTCAGGTGGATGTCGTAGAAGCTCGGTTCGCCGCTGTAAACCTCAGAAGCGATCGCAAAGGCCCCGTCGGGGCGCATCGCCAACCGCCCGCTCTGTCCGCCTTTCGCGGCGATAAGTCCAGCCCCGGCGAATCGTCCGGCGGCGTCGAGGCGGCGAACATGGACGTCGAGGATTAAGAATCCTTCCGGATCTTCCCGGTTGGAGACGTTTGCCCAAGCGACGACGGCCCGACCGTCCCCGGTCATCGCGACATCGGGCAGGAACTGCCCGTTTTCGGTGGTCTCTTCGAGCGCAAATCGCGGCCCCAGGGGCCGGCCCGAAGCTTCGAAACGCCGGCCGAAGACGAGCGCAAGAGGCGCGAGGTGAGGAGTTCCGGGCTCTTCCCAGACCACCAGGAACCGCCCCGCCGCGTCGACCGCCACCTGAGGGGCACTGTAAGGGATGGCGTCTCGGGTGAGGGTCGCGACGACCTGGTCCGTCCCTTTGACACTTCCGTCGGCCCGGAAGCGCCGCGCGCGGATCTCGATCGGTCCCGTGGGCGACAAGGTGCGCTCGCGCCAGACTGCGACGAAATCTCCGTTGGGCGCGACTGCGACGTCCGTACCCCCCTTGGCGTGACCGTTGAGACGGCTCAACCGGATTTCACCGCCGCGGAGAACCTGAGCCGCCACGGGACCGCCCGCGGCCAGGCCGGTGAGTAGCGCTCCAGCAGCGATCGAACGAGCGAACGAACCCAGGGTTCTCATGTTTCCTTCTCCTCAGTCAATTCGTCTTGGGTTTCGCTCCCGAACCTTACGCTGTGAATTGATCGAATGGGGTAATTCTACCTCGCTACAGGCAGTAGAGGCTCCGTTGGTTCCGAACTAGCGGCGCAGCACCCCCCTTAGGTGCTCAGTCCACGGGCGGCGCGAAGCGCCGGGCGAAGATGCCCCCGCCTTCGCCATCCGGACCGGTCCAGGCGACGATCCCCCGGCCGTTCGGGGCGAGCGCCACGGCGGGAGAAAACTGATCGCCCGCGCGAGCGAGGTTGATCCGGGTCTCATTGCCTAGAAATTGTCCGTCCGCCGCAAACTGCCGCTCGAAGATGCCCGCGCCATCGCCGTCTTGATTCGCGCCGCTCTGCCAGGCGACCAGGAAACCACCGCTTGGGCTCGCCGCGACCGTCGAGGCCTCTTGCCTTCCTCGCCAGAACCTGTTGATCCGCAGGTTGTCGCCGAGCGGGGTGCCGTCTTCCGCAAGCAGTTGTCCGGCCACCCCCGGGATGTCAGCGAACGTCGCCCCCGGCTCGCTACCATCAAAGCCGTTGTCGGTCCAAGTTACGAACATGCGTCCGTCGACCGCCATGGCGATCGCCGGATCGAACTGCGAGACCACGACGTTGTCACCCGTATTGACCTCAAAGGTCTCCCGCCGCAGCGTGCCGTCGGCGCCGTACAAGCTCAAGAAGATGTCGTAGAAGCTCGCCTCGAACCCGTAGATCTGGGAGGCGATCGCAAAGCCGCCGTCGCCCCGCACGGCCACCCGCGGCATCTCGCCGTCGTGTGACCGGACGGCCGGTCCGACGAACGCGCCGTTGGCGGTCATCCGGCGAAGCGCGATCTGTTGGATTTCGACCTCCTCCGGATCGAACCGGCCGGTAAATTCCGCCCAGACGATCACCGCCCGGCCGTCGGCGGTCATCGCGACGTCTGGATCGATCTCGTCGTGGTGGGAAGGCCGGACCGCGAACCGCGGACCGATTGCCCTGCCGACGGAGTCGAACCGCCGGCCGAAGACCTGAGCCGAGCCTCCGGTCGTGGCGGACGGTGAGGTCCAGACCACCGTGAAGCGGCCTGCGGCGTCCGCGGCGACCCGCGGCGCGCTCAAGGGCACCCCGGGGAGGCGAGCGACCTCGATGTCGTTCCCTTTCGCCCGGCCATCCGCGGCGAAAAGCCGCGCCTTGACGAATAGTTGCGGCGGCGAGGCCAAAGCCTCGAACCAAACGGCGACGAAATCGCCGTTGGCGGCGGTCGCCACACCAGCCGTCAACTGAAAGCCGGCGTTATGCTGGTTGAGGCGTAGCTCGCCCCCCCGCAGGTCCTGGGCGAACGAGCTTCGGACGATGAGTAAAGAGGCGGCGAGCAAAAGGGCAGCACAACTCCGGCAGGTCCGCATCGTCGGTCTCCTGTAAAAGCCAGGGACGGGGCTCTGATATCCTGCGTTCCCAACCCGTGGCGGCGGGAGCCGCTCCTTCGCCGCCCCCCCTCCGGAGCTTAGAAACTAGCATGTTCTCGGAAGAACCCAGGCTGGCGCTCACCTTCGACGACATTTCGCTCGTTCCGGGCTTGTCGACCACCCACCCCAACGACGTCGACCTTCGGACCCAGGTGTGCCGGGGCATCTCGCTCAACATTCCGATCCTCTCGGCCGCGATGGACACGGTGACCGAATCGCGTCTGGCGATCGCGCTCGCCCAGGAAGGCGGCCTCGGGGTGATTCACAAGAACCTGACGGTCGAGTTGCAGGCCCAAGAGGTCGACAAGGTCAAGCGCTCGGAGGCCGGCATGATCGTCGATCCGGTGACGATCGGCCCGGATCAGTCGATTCGCGACGCCCACACCCTGATGGCGCATTTCAAGATCTCCGGCGTGCCGGTCACCGATTCCGCGGGCCACCTGATCGGCATTCTGACCAACCGAGATCTCCGCTTCGAAGAGGATCTCGACCGACGGATCGGCGACCTGATGACCCGGGAAAACCTGATCACGGTGCCGGAAGGGACCACGCTCGAACAGGCCAAGACCCTCCTGCATCGCCACCGGATCGAAAAGCTCCTGGTGGTCGATCCCGCCGGCAACCTGAAGGGGCTGATCACGGTCAAGGACATTCAGAAGATGATGCAGTATCCGAGCGCCTGCAAAGACGAACTCGGGCGGCTGCGGGTAGGGGCGGCGGTCGGTTCTTCGGGCGATTATCTGGAGCGCGCCGCCGCGCTGGTCAAGGCCAAAGCCGACCTGCTGGTGCTCGACTCCTCGCACGCCCATAGCCAAGGGGTGCTCGACGCGGCGGCGAAGCTGCGCGAGCGTTTCCCCGAGGTCCAACTGGTGGTCGGCAACGTCGCGACCGCCGAAGGGACCCGGGCGCTGATCGAGCGTGGGGTGGACGCGGTGAAGATCGGCATCGGCCCGGGGAGCATCTGCACCACCCGGATCGTCACCGGAGCGGGCGTGCCGCAGGTGACCGCCATCCAGGATTGCGCCCGAGCGGCAGAAGAGAGTGGCGTGCCGGTGATCGCCGACGGCGGGATCAAATTCTCCGGCGACTTGACCAAGGCGCTCGCCGCGGGCGCCCACTCGGTGATGATCGGCTCGCTGCTGGCCGGCACCGAAGAGAGCCCGGGCGAAACGATCCTTTATCAGGGGCGCACCTACAAAGCGTACCGCGGCATGGGCTCGCTCTCCGCGATGGCCCGCGGCAGCGCTGAGCGCTACTTCCAAGAAGGGGGCGGCAGCCTGTCGAAGCTGGTGCCCGAAGGGATCGAAGGGATGGTGCCGCACAAGGGCACCGTCCACCAGCTGCTCCCCCAGCTCACCGGCGGCTTGCGCTCCGGCATGGGCCTCGCGGGCTGTGCCACGATCGACGACCTGCGCACCAAGGCGCAATTCGTCCGCATCTCCCCCGCCGGCTTGAGGGAAGGCCACGCGCACGACGTGGTGATCACCAAAGAAGCTCCGAACTACTGGGTGGAACGGTAAGGAGCAGGCGTAACGGCAAAAGGGCGAGGCATGCGAGGCATGCCTCGCCCTTATGTCCGCCGTACTGCGGGTGCTACGCCGCCTAACAGCGGGAGGCGCCGAGGGTTACGTCTTCGGCAAAGGACTTCTGAAGATAGCCCTTGCCGCGGTGGAAGAACTGGGTGTCGATCCGCTTCGGGTTGAACCACTTCTGGACGAAGGCGACAGTCTCGTCGAGATCGAACACCTTGCACGAGTAGACGTCGACGCTGATGAACCGGTTGTTCGCCGAGGTATGCACCTGGATGCCGCTCTCGATGATCGGAATCCAGCCGCTGTAGCCGGGCTTGCCGGGAAACGTCGTCTCGCAGGTCTTGAAGATATAAGGTTGAGTCTGCTTCGTCATGTGAAGGTGAACGCAGATCTTGTCAAGGAACTCGTAACCCTTTTCCAGATCGCAACAGGTCTCCACATCGCAGCCGAAACAGTCGATGATCAGTTGGTAGCCCCAGGACGCTTCTTCCGGCGAAGCGCTGCCGAACAGGTTGTTTTCAGACATCGTCGTCTCTCTCCAGCGCAGGCGCGGTAGGTTCGGTAGGTCTCTAATCGCTCGGTTGAAACATAGCGCCTTACAGGTACGGGCGCCGATCGATCACGGATTCATTTCGTGGCGGCGAGGTTCGGAGTCATCTCGGGTTTCCTTTTCGGCAATGCACCCGCCAGGTTTCCGATCCTCTGACCACCGGGAACCCAGTCAGGACGCACCTCCAGAGAGTGCTCAGAAAGCTGCGTCGAGTAGCCGAGAGCGGACCATAGAGCACCGGCGAAAGCCGGCATCAAGGGTGCCGCGAGAACCGCGAGCTGCTTGGCCGCGAGCAGTTCCAAAGCCACCCCGGTCCGCCGCTCCTCGCCGCGCGCTTCCACCCGCAACCAGCCGCTCTCCGCGGCACCGAATCGCCGCGCCGCGCGCACCAGCTCGGAAAGGCCGCGGGCCGCGCGCACGAGAGAAAAGGTTTTCGGTTCGTACCCTTCGGCGATCTCGGCGGAGAGCTGCTCGATCCGGCGGTAAAAGCGCCGATGATCCTCCGTCCAGTCGCCGGTCCAGGGCACTGCGCCGCCGTGCCGATCCGTCACTTTCTCCGCGAGGCTCGCGAGCCAACCGCCAAATCCCTGGCGGACTTCGCGCTCGATCGTCTCGTCGAATTCGCGGCGGGTGAAGTTGCTTCCTTCCACTTCCGGCGCGCTCCAGGCGAGATAGAAGCGCACCTCGTCGGCCGGCGCCTCGGCGACCATTTCGCGCCCCCAGATCGCATGCTGGCGGCTGGTCGAGAACTTCTTGCCGTCGAGGGACAGGAACTCATTCATCACCAGCGCTTCCGGCAGGCGAATCTCCGGGTCGAAGGCCTTGAGCATCGCCGGCACCAGCAGGCCGTAGAAGAACCCGTTGTCCGAGCCGAAGCACTGGACCACGCTAGCCTCCGGGGATTTCCAGAAGCGCTCCCAGGACGCTTCTGCCGCGGGAACTCCCGCTACGTCGCAGACTTCGCGGGCGTAAGCCAGGTAGCGCGGCGCCATCTCGCACCAGACCCAGATCCGCTGTGCCTCGAACCCCGCGACCGGCACCGGAATGCCCCAGTCGGCCGGATGGGTTACCGCAATGTCCGGCAAGCCGGCCTCGACCACCTGCTCGCACAGCGATCGCAGGCGCGGGTTCATCGCGGTCTTGAGCCAAAATTCACGCAGGGCGTCAACGTGCCGCGAGAGCGGAAAATACAGCCGGGTGTAGTTGCGCGGCTCAGGCGCACCGAAGCAATGGGTGCAGACCGGATCGATCAGATCGATGCAGTCGTTCGGCCGGCAGCACTCCTCGCAGCAGTTGCCGCCGCTGGTCGCCCCGCAATGCGGGCAGCCGCCGCGGATGTGCGCTTCGTAGAGATAGATCTCGCAGCGCGGGCAATACGGCGAAGGCGCCTCGCGCGCGACCAGTTGGCCCGACTCGTACAGCCGGAGGAAGAACGCCTGGACCAGATCGCGGTGGTACGGCGATGCATTCGGGCGGGTGAAGGCGTCGAGCTCGATCTCCGCAGCCGCAAGGGTCTTTTGGATCTCGGCCGCGAGGAAGTCCGCCGCCTCGTTCGGTCCTAAGCCCAACCGCTCGCCGTTGGTCTTCACGTAGCTCTGGTTGTCGTCCGTGCCGAAGACGTAGCGCGCTTCCACACCCCGCGAGCGGAGATAGCGGGCGATCACGTCGCCGGCCAGGTACGGACCGGACAGGTGGCCGAGATGGAGGTCGCCGTTGGGAGTCGGCGGCGCGGCGGTCACGAGGGTCCGCACGGGCCGCACGGCGGCCTCTGCGGCCTTTGCAGGCGCCGACCCGGTGGCCTCCTTGGCCTCGCCGGAATCAGCCCAGAGTTTGCGGTCTTCCCACCAGACGGTGAGGAACAGCAGATCCTCGGTCTCGGAGGTATTGGTGAGCGTGTGCTGATCGAACGGCGGCAGGAAAATCACGTCGCCCGAGCCGATCTCGGTCGTATCGTCGGCGACCCGGATCACGCCTCGGCCCCGGGCGACGAAGAACGTCTCGCCCTCCTGGTGAGTGTGGTGCTTGGTCGAGCCGAGCGGCGGCACCACCGCCCACGCCGAACCGAACGGCGTTCTGACCACCCCTTCCCAAGGGTAGAGCCCCTGGACCGAGATGCCGTACTCGCTTTCGAACTTTGCCGGGTCGAGCCTTTGGATGAACATGGGTCTCTCTCTCGCCTCTCGCGCCCCGGTCAGACCGCGACCGCCTCGACCGCCAGGTTCAAAGCGCTCTGCCGGGCATCGACCAGCGAATCGAGAATGTTGCCCGCGCGGATCGGCAGCAGCGACAGAACCGTCTCGCTCGCTCCGTGCCGACGCTCCGAGAAGCCCTGGAGATAGACGCCCGGAGCAAAGCCCGGCTTCGCTTCGACCCGGTAGTCGCGACGGATCCGATATTCGTATCCTCCGCCGGGAACCGGGACCGGATCCCGCTCCAGGTGGCTCGCGACCTCGGCGAGCAGCGGATGGTCCGACGGCCAGTGATAGCCGGTGGCGAGGATCAGCGCATCGACCTCCAGCTCGTACGGCCGCTCTTCAAGGGTGTTTTGGAACCTCGCCCAGACCGTGGCCTCTCGCTCCTCGATCTCCCGCAGCTCCAGGAACGGCAGGATCGTCGCGCGATTCTTTCCTTCCACCCGTTCGTTGTAGATCTGGCGGTAGATCTGCTGGATCAACGGCGCGTCGACCACCGCGTAGTTGACGTCGCGGCACATGTCCAGCACCCGGGCGCGCTTCTCGTCGGTGAGCGAATAGAGCCAGTCGACCCGCTGGGGAAAGAAGATCTCGTTTGTAAAGTGGCTGTCGTCGACAGGCTTGTAAGCGTATTTCCGGAGCGTCGCGGTGACCTGCGCGTTCGGGTAGTGGGTGAGCAGGTAGCTGAACAGCTCGGCTCCGCTCTGCCCCGCCCCGACCACCGCGAACTTGTAGGGTGCGGTCTTGTCCGGGAAGTCGCTGCGCATGCGACGCAGGAACTCATGGTTGTGGAAGGCGCGCCCTCCCGGCACCAGGCGGAGCGGCGGCGGAACCGCGGGAATGCCCCCCGTTGCAAGGACGATGTTCCGGGTCAATACCTCTTGGTTTTCGCCGGTCGCGAGATCGCGCGACACGACACGCAGCAGGTCGATCGAGCCGGGCGCCTCGCCGGGCTCGGGGTGGATCGCGACCACTTCGCAACCCCAACGCACCCGCTCGGAAAGCGCCTCGGCGACCCACACCAGGTAATCGTTGAACTCGATCCTGCAGGGAAACAGGTCGCGCAGGTTCAGGAACTCGAAAAGCCGCCCTTTTTCCTTCAGGTAGTTCAAGAAGGTAAAGCGACTCTGAGGATCCCTTACGGTAGCCAGATCCTTGAGCACGGAGATTTGGATCAGCGAGTCTTCGAGCAACATTCCGGGATGCCAGACCGGACCGGTCTTGCCCTCCAGAAACAGACGGGACATCTGTGACGCCTCGGGCGCCTCTTCCAACGCGACGGCAAGGGCCAGGTTCGACGGACCGAACCCGACGCCGATGACGTCGAAAGCGCCGGCAGCTTCGGCGCGGAGTGGCAATGTCATTTTGATGGACACCTCGGTCGCGTACCCGAAGACACCCCTGCTTCGAAATGGGCGTCAATAACGGTACTCACCTAACAGTGTCCTGCCAGAGGAAAAGGGGGACGATCCGTCCCCCTTCCCCCTCCTCCGCTCGGCCCCGGGCCTTTCCGGTCCGTACTTTAGAGATGAACCTTGCGGCTGACGACGATCGCATCGCCGTCGGAAATCATCTCCGCCGGCCGGGCTGCGACGACCGAACGGGCCGCCGGGGGCAGTCCGAGCGAGCGGTCTACCAGATAGCCGTCGATCGGCCCGGAGCTGCCGGCGACCAGATCGAGCACGATCCCCTCGGGCGGCGTCGATAGGCACTGGAACGTGAACCAGTCGCCACGCGTCGGGATTTTGCCTTCCTTGGTCATTGGAATTTCCGTATCCCCCATCCGCGCCGAGCGGATGTTGGCGGCAACCGGCACCTGGAGGGTGACCGAGGGGGCTCCGCGCGGCGAGACGAGCCGCAGGGAGAGATGCCGGCCGTCCGGACGCGCCTCGTCGACCAGCACCTCGATCGTCGGCACCACCAACGGAAGGGGCGGAGCGGGGGCCACGGCGGCCTTCGCCTGGGGGAAAGACCAGGCGAACGGCTGGCCGACGGTGAACGGCGCGGCGGCGGCGAGCGAAGCGGGGAGCGGACGTCCC
Organism: Thermoanaerobaculia bacterium; assembly: GCA_038250865.1. GTDB lineage: Bacteria > Acidobacteriota > Thermoanaerobaculia > Multivoradales > UBA5704 > DASYKS01. The sequence goes on from JBBSBW010000036.1 coordinate 14,502, forward strand.
GGCGCGAGATCGCCCGCGAGAACCCAGCGGCCGGCGCCGGCATCCGAATCGAGATGGTAGGTCAGTGTCGCCCGCTGTGGCGCCGCGGCCGAGGCGCGGGTGGTGGCCGGCACCAGGAACGCCGTGACCAGGCCGACCAAAGCGATCGCGCCGATCCAGAGCGCCGGACGGCGCGCGTCGGCGTGGAGCGGCGCGAGCGGCATGGCGATCAGCCCGAAGACCGCCGCGATCACCGCGAGCCCCGGCGTGCCGAGACCGGCGAAGAAGAGCAGGGCAAGCGGCGCCCAGAGGATTCCGACCACCGCGAGCGGCAGCAGGGCCGCCAGCCACGGCCGGCCGGGAAGCCCAAGCCAGCCGGCGAGACCCGCGACCAAAGATGGGATCACGAACAGGTAGCTTGCGCCGGGCACCAGCAACGCGGTCGCGACGCCGAGGATCGACCAAGCGAGCCATACCCCCGTCCACACCCCCGCCGCCCGCGCGGTTCGGGAGACGGCCGCGAGAACGCCCAACACGGCCAATGCGGCGAAAGCGCCCACCGACAGCAGAAGCGCGCCGGTCTCCGCCGGCCAAGAGACCGCCAATCCGCCCGCGATTCTTTCCGCATTGACGAACACAAGGCCGATGCCCACCGCCGCCAAAATCGAGGCCAACGCTCCGACCAGCGCCAGGATCGAGCCCCCGAGGCTCGCGGTGCGGGCGCCCCAGGCCTTGCGGCAGGCGAGGCCCACGGCGAGCAGCGCCAGCACCGCGAGCGGCAAGGTGGCAGCGGCGGGCCAACGAACGATGCCGAGCGAGAGCACGTCGAAGAACACGGCGGGGCCCTGCTTCGGCCGATCGAGCTCGGCCCCGGCGAGCGCTCGCGCCAACTCGAAGGCGCTCTCCCCCATGTGCTGAAGGCTCGCGGGCGAAGCGTTGGCGAGGCTGTCGAGCGGCGTGTGGTAGCGCTCGGCGTCGCCGATCAGAGCGAAGTTGAACCCCGGCATCCCTTCACGATTGAAGACGCTGTAGTCGGTGTCGTTCGGCAGCCGTTCGTAGATCGAAACGAACACCGAAGAGGCGACCGGTCGCGAAACCGCATGGGCGAACAGCGGAATCCACGCCCCGTTGGCGTGCTGGGTCTGGAACATCAAACCGGGACCGGTGGTGCCCCGCGCCTCCAGGTTGATCACCACACCGACCTCTTTGGCCGTCGGCGTCCGAACGAACGCCTCGGCCCCCAACAGGCCGGCCTCTTCGCCGTCGTCGATTAGGAAGATGACCGGATTGTCGGGCGCCGGACCGGCCTTCATCAGGCGCGCGATCTCCAGGATTGCGGCGACGCCCGTCAGGTCGTCGGAAACGCCGGGACCGCTCGGGACCGAATCGTAGTGGGCCGAAAGCAGAACCGCTTTGGGCGTGGGTGCCCCCGCCGGAGCGCCGCCCGCGAGACGCGCCACGACGTTTTGGACCGTGGTGCAGGGACCGCCCAGGCGACAGACGAAACCGGGAACCACCTCGGGCTCGTAGCCCAAGCGACGAAATGCCAGGAGCACCCGCTCCCGCGTCGCGGCGTTGGCCGCACTGCCCACCGGATGCGGCTCACCGTTGCCGACCAGCTCCGCGAGCACGGCCCCCGCCCGCCGGGCGGAAAACTCCATCTCCGGGGCATCCACAGGTTTGGCCGCAGGAGGCCGGAGCCGCACCACCGCCAGGCCGAACAGCGCCGCGAGAAGCAGCAACCCCACGATCAGCCCGCCGCTCCCCTTCCTCGAATTCGCCTCGCCGCCCGGCTCGACCATGCGCGTCTCTCCCTCTGTTTCAAATCGAAGCTCGACCGTGGGTTCGGTCGCGATGTTCGCTGGTTCTACTCCTCCCTATGGTGCCACAGAGGGAAGAAAGGGGGGCAGGGGCGAAGGTCGGCACTGAAGCTCCCTCTTCGAAGCGCGGTGGCTCTAGAATCTCCGCCTACCCGATCACCCACTTTCCTGAGCCCAACCGAATCCCTAGGAGCGCCCATGAGTCTCGTAGAACCGATTTTGCAAGAGCTGGAGCGGGAGGCCGCCACAACCCGCCGCGTTCTGGAAGTTGTGCCCGAAGGGCAGCTCGGCTGGAAACCGCACGAGAAATCGATGTCGCTCGGCACTCTCGCGCTGCACATAGCGAACATTCCGGGGAACATCTCGCGCCTCGCCGACAGCGAAGGACTGGACGGACCGCCGAACTTCGCGCCGGCCCAAGCCACCACCACGGCACAGATCCTCGAAGCGCTCGATGCGAGCCTCGCCGACGCCCGTACGATTCTGGGTGCGATGGACGACGAACGGGCGATGGGCATGTGGTCGATGTCGAGCAACGGCAAGACCCTCATGACCATGCCCCGCATCGCCATTCTGCGCAACATCCTACTCAACCACTGGTATCACCACCGCGGCCAGATGACCGTTTACCTGCGCCTGCTTGGCGTTTCGCTCCCCTCGGTCTACGGCCCGTCGGCGGACGAGAATCCGTTCGGATAAGAAGAGAACCGCTTGATGAAGACAGAAACGGGCGGACCGCCTCACGGCTAGAACCGCTTGGTTCATGCTTCAACGGGTTCGAGTCGCCATGACCACGGGAACCTTTCAGAAGCTCGCCGGCACGGTTGAAGCGGACGAAACCTTCATCGGCGGTCTCGCCAAGAACATGCACAAGCACGTTCGCGCCGCGAAGATCCACGGCAGGGGACCGACCGACAAGACGGCGGTTATGGGCATTCTTGAGCGTGAGGGTGAGGTCAGGGCGTTCGTCGTGACCAGCCGGAAGAAGAAGCCGCTGCAAGCCAAGGTCCGCGAGAACGTTGAGCCCGGGTCGGAAGTCTTCACCGATACGCTCCGGTCCTACGAAGGGCTTTCCCCGGAGTACGCTCACGAAGCGGTCAATCACGCGGAAACCTACGTGCGCGGCAAGGTCCACACCAACGGCATGGAGAACTTCTGGAGCCTCTTGAAGCGGTCGCTCGGCGGCACGTACGTTGCCGTGGCTCCGTTCCATCTTCACCGGTACGTCAACGAGCAGGTGTTCCGCTTCAACACCCGGAAGGGTACGGACGGCGGGCGCTTCGAGACGGTGTGCATGAACACGGTCGGTCGCCGTCTCACCTACAAGGACTTGATCGCAGCGGAGGACTAAACCGATGCCAGAGCTAGAGCTTGAAGCCGCCGACGTGACGGCGGAGGGCTTCATCGAAGAGAACCCGGAAGGCGCCTTCACTCGATTTCGAGAGGTGCTCGGCGCACTCTTTCGGGTGCCGAAGGAAGAGCTTGATGCGAAGCTCGCGGAGAAGCGGGCGGAGTCGCGACGGCGCACTAAAACCTCCCAGTGAGGTTTCCGAGGACGCCCAGGTTAGAGCCGGCGACCGCGACAATGAGACCGACAGCGACAAGCCAAGGGATGAACCCGAAGACTCCGATCTCTGCCAGAAGTAGACCGATCCACCAAAGGCATATGCCAAGGTACCGCCGCCAATGTGGGAAGGAGTGAAGGCTACCGACATTCTGCAAACAGTCCTTACCGGTGTTCTCGTGGTCATTACGGCTATTTATACATGGACGACCAATCGGCAGCTTCGAGCGATGCGCGAGTCTCTTGAGGAGACACGCCGAAGCAACGCCGCCACAGAGAAGAGCAACGAGATAGCCGAACTTGGCCGAAGAGCGTGGCTCGTTCCGGTGGACATCGCGAACAAGGTCGGGGGTGTGTCTGTTTTCGACAGCGGCGAGGGTGTGCAAATAAGCCTTAGGAATTTCGGCGGCACGCCGGCCGTCAACGCAGTTATAACGTCCAGCATCACCCTTATTAAAGGGTATCCTACGCCACCCGAGAGACTGACGCCTGGCGCCGCGCGAAAATCTACTACGGCGGTGTGCGTCAACGAAGAGATTAAGATTAGCGAGCCGCTGCCACCCATTTCCAAGGAGGAGCGTCGCCAAATGGACTTGAGACAACTCAACTTGCTCTGCTATTGTGAAGTTACCTACACCGATTCTTTCGGCGGCAATCGAAATTCCGCCGCCGGATGGATGAGCAGCTCGGGAGCCAGGTGGGAGAATGCGCCAGAACTCCGCCGGATCGAATAGAGAAGGGGCAAGCGAACCGGCCGCCAATGCGCTCCTTGGCCCGCTGCGTTGACCGTCATGGGAATCCCAGAACCAACGCCCGGTGAAAAACAGGCTCGCGGCGACATGGCCCAGGATGAAGGCGGCGAGAATCAAGGCGATGCCGGCAGCGATAGACCACTTCCCGCCAAAGATGGCCAGGATCAGGCCCCTGTAAATCAAAAACAGGGCGACAGCGGACACCACGGCAGCGCAGCAGCGAGCCCAGGATTGACCCGATTCGAGAGAATCTCCGTTGCCGTCCAGCTGGTGACGGTTGCGATCCTGATCGTTTACACGGTCGCCAGCTTTCTTATGTGGCGCGCCATGGAGAAAAGCAACGCCGCCGCGAGTGCTGCGCTGATTCAGGGCAGGGATCAATTCAACCAACTGAGATCTGACGCCACGAAGGGCTCCAACAAAGAGCAGGAGAGATTTCTGGTGTCGCTCGCCGAGAGCGCGCGCCAGGCTGACGCAGGCCGGTCCCAGAGCAGCGCAGATGCTCGCGCCAGTCTCGAATTGGCGCGCAAATCCCTGGGAGAATCTCGGCGCGCCCTGGAGATTTCTCGGCGCGCCCACCTTGCCGTATTCGCATGGAAACCGTTTTCTCTGGCTGGCGGTTTTCAGGAAATGAGCGTTGACCTTCGAAATGTCGGATCTGTCCCGGCCACTAATGTTGACGTTGTCGCCTTTGCCGAAGTGCGGCCCGGCCCGCTCCCCGACAACTGGATAATGCCTCCGGAAGCCACCAATGGCCGAGAGGCTTTCCGCGCTGTGATCGCGCCCGGTCAAGACGATTGGATTGGCAACCGAGATTGCTTGCTCAGCCCGCAGGATGCGCAGAGTGTAGCTTCCGGGCGGCAACAGCTTTACTACGTCGGTCGCGTCACCTACGACGACGGTTTCGGGCGAATCCGCCATCTCGGATATTGCGCTCACCACCATGCGAGCGGCGACGGTTGGGATATTTGCCCGAACAACAATTACGCGGACTAGAGGTCGAATTAGCCGGCCTGTCCCTAGTCCTCGATCCCAAGCAGCGCCCGCACCGCCTCCCGCACGATCGCCGATTCCGACCGCCGGTCCTTGAACGCGCGGAGCCGTAGAGCTTCCGCTTCGTCCTCGTGAAACCAGATCGTTTTCTTCACGCCTCGATCCGTGATCCCGGCTTTTTCCTGCTTCGCGTCCTCGGTCTTGTCTCGCGGGCTCATGGCCGAAGTGTAAGACTTCCGGCGTACCGTCTTTACAGACTTCCGTATGTCTGGCATTATCGCCTCCATGGAAAACACTTGGACGATTGCGCGGGCTCAGGTCGCGGTTGGGGAAGTGGCCTACCAGATGCTCGCCGCCGTGGACGCTCTGCGGGCGGTCTACGACGGCTTGCCCCCACCCGGGGACCTGGAAGATCGCCAAGAGCACCGCAAGCCGTTTGACGTGGCAACGGAGGTGCTCGCGACGGTCGAATGCGTTGTGGACGATTTCCTGCGCCCGGCGATTCGCGACTTGCAGCGAGCCGCACAGGTCACGGACGCGGAGCTTGAGCGGGAGTTTCTCGACCGGCGGAGGAAGGGATTCTCCTAGAGATAAACCACTACGGAGCGGAGGTGCGAGCGAGCCGATACGGAGAGCCGGCAGAAGGCCCTCGAAGGGACCGCCGTGGCCGGCGATCGAATTCTCGATCGGAGCCGGCTGCTTCGGTGTGCGGCAAGTTACCCCCTCTCGGGGCTTACTGAGCCAAGTATATTGATGCCCAAACTTCGAAGCGAACTCGACGACCTCAGTCAAGGTCTTTCACAAGCTGACGCCGAATGCACCGACGCCGACCCCGGTGACCTGGACGGTCAATGTTCAATGCGGGGGAACCGGCGGTCTGGCCGTCTCTCCCCAGACAGCGTTTGAGCTATCCGGTCCGGTCGGGGGACCTTTTTCCCCGACAAGCAGATCGTACGGTCTGAACAACACCGGTGCCTCGACCCTCAACTACATCGCTTCGCTGTCCTATGCGGACGCGACCGCCCCGGGCTGGCTAGGCCTTTCCGCCACCACCGGTACTCTCGCCCCGTCGGGCACAGGAAGCCTCACGGTTTCGATCAACTCCACGACCTCGGGCTTAGTACCAGGGAGCCACATGGCCACGTTGACGGTCAAGACGACGGGCGCGAATCCGCAAACCGCAACTCGGTCCATCACGCTGACCGTTCAGCCCGGAGCCACGCTGCCGCCGAAAATCTCCGGACGGATCACGGCGAGCGACGGTATGCCTCTCGAAGGGGTCCGCATGGACGGCTTACCGTCGGTCAACTGGACCGACTCGAATGGAGACTATTCAGTCTTCGCGGGGATCGGCTGGTCGGGAACGGTCCGCCCCTTCAAACTCGGATACGACTTCGCGCCCCTCCAGAAGACCTATCCCCCGCTTACCGCCGGCTTCACTGCGCAAGACTACGTCGGCACCCCGAGAACCCAGTCGCTCTCCGGCAGAGTCACCCTAGACGGCGCGGGTCTTGCCGACATGGCGATGGTGGGACTGCCCGGCAGCCCCATCACCGATGCAACCGGGGCCTATATCGCCAGCCTGCCTTTTCCCTGGTCGGGAACCGTCACGCCCACGGCGACCGCCTACACGTTCACTCCCGGCACCGTCACCTACTCGAACGTCGGCATGAATTTGGTGGATGAGAACTACGTCGCCTTCCGACAATCGCTTTCGGTGACGGGCCGCGTCACTCTCGGCACCGCAGGCCTCGGAGGCGTCCTGCTCAACGGCCTCCCCGGATCGGTCGTGACGGCGGCGGACGGCTCCTACTCCGGCACGGTTCCTTACGGTTGGTCCGGTACTTCGAACCCCCAGACGAACGGCTATGTCTTCTCGCCGCCCTCGCGCGACTACGAGGTTTTGGATCTCGATCAAAGCGCCCAAGATTTTGCGGCGTCCCAGTCTCCTCGGGGCTCGAATCGACTCTGGATCGTATCGACCTCAGAAGAGCTGCACGCCGCTACGATTTTGGCCATATCCGGAGACTTGGTTCTGGTCAAACCCGGGACCTACATCGGAGCCAATCCGAGCAGCCTCGCCCCGGGAGCCCTCCTGCTTTCGGAGGCGGGCGCCGACCAAACCGTGATTGAAGTCACGCAGTTCGTCGTCAATACAAGCAATACGGTGATCGACGGGTTTACCTTCCGCGGCAATGGAGGTATCACGGATCCGGTCCACATCGCGGGCTCGAGCAATGTGACGTTCAGGAACTGTCGTTTCCAGGCCCCCACCGGGGGCTACGGTGTGCGGGTGACCGATGCGCCGAACGTTCTGATCGAGCGGAGCGTCTTCTCCGGTTACGGCGGGCTGATCGTGTATAGCGGAACCTCTTCGGGGACCTTAACTCTGCGCAACAACAGCTTTGTCGGAAACACCTCGCCCGTCGACAGCGGCACGAACCCATCCTTACAGGTCATCTTAGAAAACAACCTCTTCCGCGGTGCCCTTCGAGAAGCGGTTCGCTTGGGAAGCATCAGTTCGGTGCTCAGCCGCAACAACATCTTCGACGGTAATTTGATCGGGATGAGCCTCTCCTCGATCTCCGGAACCGTCCAGCTCTCGCAAGACACCTGGGTCCGCAACGGCACGGGTTTCGACGTCGGCGGCAGGACAACCGCCCTGATCTACAACGCGATCTTCCAGGGCAATACACACGCTCTGGAAGGCACGAGCACCTCGACGATCTCGGTACACCACACGATGCACTGGCTTGACACCGCTTGGATCAATGGCGGTGCCAACTATATTCTGGATGAGCCCACGATCCGGGAAACCGATCCGCGGTTCGTCAACTTCACCAGCGGCGACCTTCACCTGGCAGCAAACTCTCCGGCGCGAGGAAGCGGGCAGGGAGGTTTCGACCTGGGGGCCTACGGCGGGCCGCTGGGCACGGCGTGGATTACTCCTCCGGGAACACCTCAGGCTTCTCCGACCCTCTTGGAGATCGAGATCACCGGCCCCGGTGTAGCCGACCCGGGAGACACGATCGGCCTCGCCGCGAAGGGCCACTTTCAGAACGGTTACTACGCGCCCTACAGCGGCCTCGCCCAGTGGTCTTCATCCGATCCGGCAACCCTCCAGTCGCTGGGCTCCGGAAGCTTTCGCGCGCTTCGACCCGGCCAGGTCGTGGTCACCGCGCGGTCGGGAAGCGTGGCCGGAACGTTCCAGGTCACGGTTCTCGCGCCCCTCCTGGAACTGAGCGTCGCCGACACCATGGACCCGGTCTCGCCCGGGGGTCCCGTCACCTATCAGCTCTCGGTCACGAATCACGGTCCCGGAGTCGCCGGAAACGTTCAGATCACAGCCCTGTACGACGCTCGAACGAGTTTTTCCTCTTCCACACCCCCGCCCGCCACCGGCTTCAACAACCGCTGGAGCCTGGGCACGCTCCAACCGGGAGAATCCGCGGCGGTGTCGGTGGACCTCCAGGTCGCAGGAGGCACAGCCGGCGCCAGCCTAACCCTCTCCGCCAACGCAACGGCCGATTTCGCGACGGGCGTGAACGCAAGTGAAACAACCGGGGTGCTCGGGACTTTCGACCTAAGCGCGCAAGCGAGCCTCACCCCCGCCCAAGTGCGGCCCGGCGAACGGCTGACGGCAACCCTAACCTTCCGCAACGATGGAACCGCCACCGCGCAAGGTGTCGTCTTGGAAGCTTTCTACCCGGCTGACACACTGTTTGTATCGGCTACGCCCCCTCCCAGCTCGGGGTCCGGCACCTGGTTCGTCGGCCAGATGGCACCCGGCGAGCAACGGGTTCTCACCATCGCGCTCGACGCCCGACCGTCGGCATCCGGTACGCTCGTTCTGACCGCCGAAGCGCGGAACTCAAGTCCGGATCCCACGCCGGTCAACAACCAGGCCGTCGCCTCCGCAACCGTAATCTCGGTCGCGAATCTCGGCATCACCGCAACCGATTCTCCCGATCCGGTGCCCGCAGGCCAGCCGCTGCTCTACCACATCACGATCACCAACCAAGGTCCCTCGACCGCCAACGCGGTCACCTTGACCGCGCACGTACCGACCGGCCTCGTCGTCGGCTCGACCCTCCCGGAGGTCGGAACCTGCAGCGGTGCGAGCCCAGTCGCCTGCCAGCTCGGCTCGCTTGCCTCTGGGGCCTCCGTATCGACCGACATCTCGGGCATCCCCGGAACCGCCGGCCTGCTTCAGATGAGTGCGACCGCCTTTGCTAACGAGGAGGACCCGACCCTCGGCAACAACGTAATCACCCTGACGACCAACGTCCTATGCAGTTTCAACCTATCCACCGAGAGTGCCGGCTTCGAAGCGCAAGGCGGAACTGGCGCGGTAAACGTCACTGCTGCTGCCGGATGCCCTTGGATCGCCGTCTCCAACGCTTCCTGGATCAATATCACTCAAGGGAATTCGGGCAATGGCAATGGCACGGCGACCTACACCGTGGCCTCGAATGGCGGCGGAGCCCGCAACGGAACGCTCTCGATCGCGGGCCAGACGTTCGCGGTCAATCAAGGGGGATCCGGTCAGCAGTTCTTTACCGTGGCCCCCTGTCGAGTACTGGACACCCGTCCTACGAGTGCACTCGTCTCGGGTGCGATCCGGCTTGTCCAGATCGGGGGCTTGTGTGGCATTCCCCCGACCGCCAAGGCCGTCTCGCTGAACGTAACCGCCGTCGGGCCGACCGGGTCCGGCTTCGTCACCCTCTGGCCAGCCGATCTCGTTCAACCGCAAACCAGCGTGGTGAACCTATCCGCAGGGAAAACGCGAACCAACAACGCCATCCTATCGCTCGCAACAGACGGTGGTGGGGGGCTCAACGCCGCCGCGTTCATTGGCGGATCCGGAACGGTTCATCTGATCCTGGATGTGAATGGGTATTTCGAGTAGGTGATGAACGGAGCCCTTGGATGGCCGAAGTCGGTCTCCGTCAACTTGCAACTCAACCTTCGACATGGCGGCATGAGAAACGCGACTCTCTGCGACATTGATCCTCAAGGCCCGGGGAAATGTTGAGGAGTTACGCGGGGGATACTTGGCCGAGGCGAGTGAAAGGGCTTCCACAGCGTTCGAACCAACGAGAAGTGCTCTCTTCTCAGTGCTTTGTACGCAACCTGCCGGCCCGAATCCAGTTGGCGTCGAGCCAACCCGATCCAAGAAAGGCATTCTGTTCGAACCCCGAAAACTCTCTCATGGTAACTCTTGAGGCGAGAAGACTTGGTATCCCCAACGGGACTCGAACCCGTGTTACCGCCTTGAAAGGGCGATGTCCTAACCTCTAGACGATGGGGACGTGCATCCGGCTGGTGGAACGACGCCGCCAGCGGCAGGCGAATATTACCACAGCCGCGGCGGGGCGTCCCTTCTGAGGATGCGCGAGCACTCCAAAGAGTATGGGGAGCCCCCGGCTTCGGTTACCGAATCGGTTGGGCTCCCGGAAAGGGATGTCACTATGATTCGCCGGTTGATTCGCGGTTCTCTCTTGGCGGTCCTGGGGCTCGGCTTGGCGGCCGGTGCCCTGTCGGCGCAGACTGTCACTGCCTCTTCTTCCCATGGGGTCGGCCCGCTCGTCCAGACCGACTCGGTGGTGACGGTCGGCCCTTCGGCGATCGACAAGTTCGGCATGCATCGCTTGCGCCGCGCCCATGGGGCGGTGCAAGGTGCGCTGCTCCTGCTGCCGCCTCTCGGCAACGGATTCTCGTTCTTCACCGCGGACGACAGCGGCGATCCGCTGCGGTCGTTCGCGGCGTTTTTCGCGTTGCGGGGCTGGGAGGTCTGGGGCTATTCCCCGCGCGCCTCGGATCTGGTCGCCGGATCGTGCGAATCGGGCGCGGTCGACTGCTCGTCGATGGCGGATTGGGGGCTTCAGGCGACGGTGGATGACGCCGCGTTCATCCGTTCGCGGATTGCGGCGGCGCTGCCCGCCCATCGCCCGGTGCTGGTCGGCGGCTATTCGCTCGGCGGCATGACGACGATCGCGACGATCAACGCGCACCCGCACGACTATGACGGCGCATTCCCTTTGGAAGGGGGGCTCTACGCCGAGAATCCGGCCGTGCTCGCGCTCAACCAGCCGTTCTGCGCGGGGCTCGAAGCCCAGCTCGCGGCAGGCCAGATCTACGACGACCAAAATCTGCCGTTCATTCGCGCCGCCGTCGGTCTCGCGGCTTCGAGCCCCGCGGCGCCGTCGCCGTTCTTTCCCGGCCTCACCAACCACCAGGGGATGATCTTCCTGCTCGCGGTGCCGCAGGCCGGGCCGCTCTGGCCGACCGCGAATTTCATCCGCTGCGCGGGCGACGTGGGGCAGGACCGGTTCTTCTACAGCGAAGAGTCGCGGGTGATCACCTTTTCCTCGTTCTTCATCGACTACGTGGACAACCGGACGATCCGCGATATCTCGTGCTCGCTTGCCGGGGAGCGTACGTTCACCGGCAACCTGGGGGCGTTCACGAAACCGATCTATCTGATGGGCGGCGGACTTGGATTCGCCGAACAGAACCACGACCTGGTACACATCCTCGGCTCGACCCACGTCACGTTCAATGAGATCCCCGCGTTCGGCCATGCCGACCACTGGTTCACCAAGCACCACCGATTGGTGCTGGAAAACGATCTCGATCGCTGGCTGAATCGCTGGTTTTAAGGCCAGGCCGGCAGCCCGCGAGAGAGCCGGAGTGCGGCGGAAGCGTTTCGTTGCACTCCCCCTTCCACCCTACAAATACCCCAGCGACTTAAGCAGCGCCCGGGTCTCGTCGTCCATCTCGCGGCCGGCGGTTTCGGCGCAGGTAGGGGGAAATTGAGTGTCGGTCTCGGCATTGAGGTGCGGCGCGCGGTCCCAGGCTGCGAGCTCGCGCTTCAAGCGCTCCAGGTCGTCGGGGTATTTGTCGGCGACGTTTTGGGTCTCGCCCGGGTCGTTCTGGAGGTCGTAGAGGGTGAAGCGGATGCCTTCGCCGCCGATCCAGCGTTGCTCGGGGCGGGTCTGGGCGAAGATCAGCTTGAAGCGTTTGTCGCGCACGACCTTCTGCCATTTGTTGTCGGTTTCCCAGCCGGATTCGGAAAACGACGTGGCGGGCGGGCGGAGCCAGGGATCGTTTTCTTTGGCCGGCGGCGGGGCGGGCAGCTCGATGCCGCGCAGGCGCGGGGTGAGGGAATGGCCTTGGATCGGCACGGTGGCGGGTAGGGTTCCGCCGGCCGCTTCGAGCAGCGTGGGGGCGAGGTCGATCAGCTCCACCGGATCGCGGTCGACGCGCGGCGCGAGCACCCCAGGGTAGTGAACGATCAGCGGTACGCGCAGGCAGGTCTGGAAGCTGAAGCGGCCGTGGTCGAAGTAGTAGCCGTGCTCGCCGAGCGATTCGCCGTGGTCGGCGGTGAAGACGGTCAAGGTCTTGGCGAGCATCTGGCGCCGCTTCATCTCGTCGAGCAGGAGCCCGATCTGGGCGTCGTTGTAGGAGATCTCGGCGTCGTAACGGGCGCGGTAGAACGCCAGATCCGTATGCCCTTCGAGCACCTGTTTCTGGCCGATGCCCATCATCTGCTGGTTGGGTTTGGCAGCCACTTCGATCTTGGCGGTGGGATCGAAATGCTCGTCGCCCTGGAACTTCGTCGCGTACTCCCCCGGCGGCGTGTAAGGCGCGTGCGGATCGAGGTAATGCACCCAGAGGAACCAGGGCTTGCCCCCTTTAGACGATTTGTCGAGTTGGGCGAGCAGACCCTCGGCGAGCTTGGTCACCGCCTCGGCGCCGTTCGGGTCTTTGGTCGGGTCGGCGGCGGCGCCGCCGGGATGATTGAGTTTCCAGGTTTCGATATAGACGTCGAACCCCTGGTCGAAGTGGAACTCGCTGCCCAGGGCGCCATTGGCCACCACCGCCGCGGTCGCGTAGCCCTGGCGCTGGAGGTTTTCGGCGAGCGTGGTGAACTTGCACGAGAGCGGCACGCCGACCTTCCGCACCATGCCGTTGTCCTTGGCGTAGGTGGAGGTGAACATCGAGGCGAACGAGGGCGTGGTCTTCGGCCACTGGACGCTCACCTGGTCGAAGCGCACCCCCTCGGCGGCGAGCCGGTCGATCGTCGGCGAGGTCTTTCGCTCGTATCCCCAGGCGGAGAGGTGATCGGCGCGCAGCGTATCGACCGTGATCAGCAAGATGTTGCTCTTAGCCGGCAGCGGCTCGACTTTCGGCGCTTCGGGGCGGCAGCCGACGACGAGGAGCGCGGCGGCGCAGAGGGAGATACAACGGAGATGAGTCATGGCGAAAGATTCCCGGGGAGTCATACAGATGGGCGCCGCCCGCCATCGGGCGGTGAGCGGGCGCCGATCTTAGCCTAGGCGGCCGATATTCCCCCGCCCTACGCCCCGACGGGCTCTCCCCCGGGACGAAGCGCGTCTTTCTGCGCTCCGGACATCGCCTGGACGCGGAGCACGGCGCGGGCGATTTTTTCGGCCCGACCCGGCTGGGCGTCGAGGGCGGCGATCTGCGCGGCGAAACCTTCGAGCGTCGGCTGCTCGAACAGGACGCGTAAGGGCAGATTGACCTGGAGCAGACGCTCGGTGCGGGTGGCGAGCTGTGCGCCGAGGAGCGAGTGACCGCCGAGGGTAAAAAAGCTCGACTGCCGGCCGATCCGCTCGACGTCGAGCCCGAGCACCTCCGACCAGAGCTTCGCCGCGAGCTTTTCGAGCGGCGAGGCGGGCGGATCGAGCACCTCTTCGGGCGCTCCGGCGAGAACCGGATCGGGGAGCGCCCGGCGATCGATCTTGCCGTTGGGGCTTTTCGGCAGCTCCGGCAGCAGGACCCAGAACGAGGGCTGGAACGCTTCGGGCAGCCGGCCGGCGAGAATCTGGCGCAGGGCGCCCGCGTCGAGCACGGCGCTAAGCGCCGGCACCACGTAGGCCGCGAGGCGGCTCACCGTGCCCCCCTCGGGGCTTTCAGGGTGGGCGACGACCACCGCGTCGGCCACTCTTGCGTCGGCGCGCAGGGCGGATTCGATCTCCCCCAGCTCAATGCGGAAACCGCGGACTTTCAGCTGATGATCGCGGCGCCCGAGGAACAGCAGCTCCCCCGCCGCCGGGCCATTGGTGCGGAACCGCGCGAGATCGCCGGTTTTGTAGAGCCGCGCGCCCGGCACCGCGCCGAACGGATCGGGAACAAAGCGCTCGGCGGTCAGCTCCGGACGGCCGAGATAGCCGCGAGCGACGCCCAATCCGCCGAGGAACAGCTCGCCCACCGCACCGGCCGGAACCGGGTCGAACCGCATTTCGGCCGTTCCCTCGTCGCCCGGGTCGAGCAGATACGCGCGCCCACCGGGAATCGCCCGGCCGATCGGCGGAGCGGCCCGCCTCTCAACTTCCCGATCGGATAGGTCGTCGTTTCGCCGGAATTCGGCGGCCGTCGAATACGTGGTGTCTTCCGACGGGCCGTAGAGGTTCCAGACCCGTTCGACCGCCGTGGTGCGGAAGATCGCGGCCAGCAGTTCGGCCGGCAGCGCCTCGCCCGCGAGGCAGATCGTGCGAACGCTCTCCGGGATCGCCCCTTGGCGCACCAGCTCGGCCATCGCGGAAGGAACCGTGTTGACCAGGCGGACCGGGCAGGTATCGCCCCAGGAGGCGACCTTGGCCAACTCCAGCGCGTTTTCGGCCAGCAGCACGGTGCCGCCGGTGGTAAGCGGCAAGAAGATCTCGAACACCGACAGGTCGAAGCAGACCGAGGTCGAAGCGAGCATCCCGGCGCACTCCTCCGCACCGAACGCCCCCTGGCCCCAGGCGAGCATCGCTGCGGCTTGGGCGTGCTCGATCGCCACCCCTTTCGGCCGGCCGGTCGAGCCGGAGGTATAGATCGCGTAGGCGAGCGACGCGGGCGACGGCGCGGGAAGAGCGATCGAGCCGGCGCCCTCTTCTTCGGCCGCTTGGGGAGCAACGACCGTGAGAGCGGAAAACGACGCGAGCGCTTGCGGATCGCTGGCGGCCAGCCCCGCGGCCAGGCGGCCGAGATGCTCCTCTTCCCCGACCGCCAGGCGGCTGCCGGCGTCCTTGAGCATGAAGGCGAGCCGCTCGGGCGGATAGGCGGGATCGAGCGGCAGGTAGGCGGCGCCGGATTTGAGCACCGCGAGCAGGGCGACGATCAGGTCGACCGCGCGCGGGAGGCAGACCCCCACCAGCGTTTCCGGCCGCGCGCCGAGCGCCACCAGTCGGCGTGCGAGCCGGTCGGAACGGGCGTCTAAATCGCGAAAGGTGAGGGCGTCGGTACCTCGCCGCACCGCGATCTTCTCCGGGGTCGCCGCCGCCTGGCGCCGAAACAGCTCCGGCAGGGTCGGGAACGGCAGTCCGACGAGCGACTCGCCGCGCGGATCGGCGGCCGGATTCCAATCGACAAACAGCTGCCGGCGCTCCGCCTCGGTAAGCGCCGCGAGATCGCGCGCCGGCCGGTCGGGATCGGCCATCGCCCGGCCGATCTGCGCGGCGAGTGCCACCGACCAGCGCTCCGCCGTCTCGCGGTCGAACAGGTCGAGGGCGTACTCGATCGAACCGCCGAGCCGCCCCTGCCGGTCGGCGAGGCCGATCGACAGGTCGAACTTCGGCGGCGCAAACGGCAGCTCCATCTGCGCCAGCGACAGACCGGCCGCTTCGAGCTTCGGCTCCGGAGTGTTGAGATAGGAAAACAGCGTCTGGAAGATCGGCGACCCGCCGAGGTTGCGGTCGGGCTGCAGCTCTTCGACCAGGCGCTCGAACGGCAGATCCTGATGGGCGAACGCATCGAGCGCCGCCTGGCGCGCCCTCTGGACGAGGTCGCGGAACGATGGTTCGCGATCCTGCCCTGCGATCCGCCCGAGGCGAAGCCGGATCGCCAGGGTGTTGACGAAAAAGCCGATCAGGCCGGTGATCTCGGCCCGGTTACGGTTGGCGATCGGGGTGCCGACCACCAGGTCCGAAACGCCCGCGTAGCGGCCGAGAAACAGCCCCCAAGCGGCGAGCAGGATCATGAACGGGGTGGCGCGCTCCTCCCGGGCGAGCGACCGCAGCGCCTCGGCAACTTGCCCCGGCAGCTCGAACGCCGCCTGGCCGCCGCGCGGAGTGCGCTGTTTGGGCCGCGGCCGGTCGAACGGCAGCGGCAGCTCGGGGGGAGCGCCGGAGAGCGCCTCGCGCCAGAAGCCGAGCTGGCGGGAGAGTTCCGGCCCGGAAAGGAAAGCCCGTTGCCAGACCGCGAAATCGGCATATTGGACCGGCAGCGGCGGCAACTGCGGTATCGGAGCCATCCGGCCGGCCTTGGCCGCGGCGTAGAGCGCGGCGGACTCGGCGACCAGAATTGCCGACGACCAGCCGTCCGAGACGATGTGATGAAGGTTGAGCAGCAGCCCGTGATCGTCAGCGGCAAGGCGCACGACGACCGCCCGCAGCAACGGCCCGCGCGAGAGCGAAAACGGCCGCGCCGCCTCGGCGAGCATCACCCGCATCAGCTCGCCTTCCCGAACCGGCGCAGCGCAGGCGGAGAGATCGATCCGCGGCAGCGCCACCGGGCCGGCCGCCGAGATGCGTTGCACCGGCCCGTCGTCGGTCGATTCGAACGTCGTGCGGAGCGCCTCGTGGCGGGCGACCACACCTTCGAGCGCCGCCTTCATCGCCGACGCATCGAACCTGCCGCGGACGCGCAGCGGCGCCGGAATGTGGTACGTCGGATCACCCGTCTCTTCCTCCGAGGCCAACCGATCGAGCACCCAGAGGCGACTTTGGGCAAACGACAACGGCAGCGGATCGGGACGCACGGCGAGCCGCGGGATCGCTCGGGCGGAGGGCACGGAGGGCGCGGAAGGCCTCGAAGACGCCGCGGACGCGCCTTCGACCGAAACCTCCGGCGGTCCGAGCCGCGCGCCGGCCGCTTCGAGATCTTCGGCAAAGGCGGAGAGCGTGGGGCGGTCGAACAGCGCGCGAAGCGAGATCTCGACCCCGAACGCCCGCTCGACGCGGGTCGCGAGCTGCGCGGCGAGCAGCGAATGGCCGCCGAGATCGAAGAAGCTCGAATGGCGGCCGATGCGGGCGAGATCGACGCCCAAGAGATCGGCCCACAGCTCCGCGGCGATCCGCTCAAGAGGCGAGGCGGGCGCCTCGAAAGGCGGCGGCTCTAGGCCGCGAACCGCGTCGGCTTTCGACCGGCCGAAATCGAGCCGCGCACGCCCCAAGGCGTCGAGCCCCGCGAGATCCCAGGCCGGCTCGTCGGGCGACGCCAAGGCGCGTTCGACCAGGCCCGTCAACTCCTCCGCCCACCGGCTCATCGTCTCGGGGGCGAACAGGTCGAGGGCATACTCGAACGCACCGTCGATTCGCCCTTCCACTTCGGCCCAGACGAGAGACAGGTCGAACTTGGCGATCCGCGACGGAATGTCGATCGGTTCGAAGACCAGCCCCGCCGCTTCGAGGCGCGCCGAGGGAGCGGTCTGGTAGGCGAACAGCACTTGGAAGATCGGCGAGAGACCGGAGTCGCGCGGCGGATCCAACGCTTCGACCAGCCGCTCGAACGGCAGGTCCTGGTGGGCGAAGGCGTCGAGCACCGACTGCCGCACCTGCCGCACCAAATCGCGGAATGTCCGCTCGGCGGGCTCGACGGGCTCGACATTCGACAACCGCAGGCGGATCGCCAGGGTGTTGACGAAGAATCCGATCAGGCCGCCGATCTCCACCCGGTTGCGATTCGCGATCGGTGTGCCGACCACCAGGTCCGAGACCCTCGCGGTGCGGCCGAGGAACAGCCCCCAGACCGCGAGCAGGACCATGAACGGCGTGGCGTTTTCGGCCAGCGCGAACGCGCGCAACGCTTCGGCGGTTTCTGTCGCCAGCCCGAAACCCCAGCCGCCGCCGCGCGCGCTGCGCACTTTCCCCCGGGGGGGCCGCGGACGATCGAGCGGCAGCGGCAATTCGAACGGGGCGGTGTCCAACGCGCCGCGCCAATACCCAAGCTGCCGATCGAGCTCCGGCCCCGCCAGAAACGCGCGCTGCCAGACCGCGAAATCGGCATACTGGATCGGCAACGGCGGAACCGCCGCCGGCCGGCCGGCAAGCGCCGCGGCATAGAAAGCCACCGCTTCGCCGATCAGGATCGACGACGACCAGCCGTCCGAGACGATGTGGTGAAGATTGAGCAACAGGGCGTGATCTTCCGGCCCCAGGCGCAGGGCGACCGCCCGCAGCAACGGGCCGCGTTCGAGCGAGAACGGCCGCACCGCCTCGGCGAAAAGAACCCGCGCCATCTCTCCCTCGCGCACTTCGGCCGGGACCGCGGCGAGGTCGAGGCCGGGCAGCGCCACCGGCCCGGGCGGCGAAATCCGCTGCACCGGCCCGCCTTCGGTCGCGGCGAAGGTCGTGCGCAACGCCTCGTGGCGGGCGACCACCGCCGAGAGCGCCGCACGAAGAGCCGGCTTGACGAACCGGCCGCGGACCCGCAGCGGCGTCGGGATGTGGTACGTCGGATCGGCGCTCTCCGCCGGCTCCGCCGCGCTCTTTTCCAGCCGATCGAGCAGCCAGAGGCGGCTTTGGGCAAACGACAGCGGCAGCGGATCGGGGCGGATCGCGAGCCGCGGGATCGCGCGCCCGGCGGCGCCCGAAGCCTCGGAGCCCTCCGGACCCTCCGCCCGCCTCTCGCCGAGCCCCGCCGCCGCGAGGCTCGCGGTGAACGAAGCGAGGTCGGGGCTTTCAAACAGCGTGCGGAGCGAGATCTCGAAGCGGTACGCACGCTCGATCGAAAGCGCCAGCTCGACCGCCAGCAGGGAATGGCCGCCGAGGTCGAAGAAGCTCGAATGGCGGCCGATCCGGGCGAGATCGACCCCCAGCACTTTGGCCCAGATCTCCGCCACCGACCGTTCGAGCGGGGTGGCCGGCGGGACGAACGGCGGCGGCTCCTCCGTCGTTCGAATCGACGCCCGCTCGATCCGATCGAATCCGATCTGAGCGGCGCCGAATCCCACGGCCCGGTCGGGCGCCGCGACCGCCCAGCGAATCAGCTCCGCCAGCTCGTGCCGCCAACCGACCGCCGTCTCCTCGGCGAACAGATCGGTCGCGTAATCGAGCGTCGCGGAGAACCGGCCGCCCTGCTCGACCAACCCGAGCCCCAGATCGAATTTCGCCAGAGTGGCCGGCAGCTCGACCGGCTCGAAGGCGAGCCCCGCGGCTTCGAGACGCGGCTCGGGCGTGTTCAAGAAGACGAACAGCGCCTGAAAGATCGGCGTGAGGCCCGGTCGGCGCGGCGCGTTGATCTCTTCGACCAGGCGCTCGAACGGCAGATCCTGGTGCGCGAAGGCGCCGAGTGCGGTCTTCCTCGCCCGGCGCACCAGCTCGCGAAACGTGGGCTCGGCTCCTCCGGAGGCGCCCGACCGGTCGGCGCTCAGCCCCAAGCGCAGCGGCAGGAGGTTCGCGAACAGGCCGATCAGCCCGGCGGTCTCGGCGCGGTTTCGGTTGGCGATCGAGGTGCCGATCACCAGGTCGTCCACCTGCGCCAAGCGACCGAGGAACAGCCCCCAGGCGGCGAGCAGCACCATGAACGGGGTCGCCCCCTCGCTCCGGGCGAGGTCGCGGAGGGCGAGAGAGGTCTCCTCGGAAAGCTCGAAGGGGAGCGATCGGCCGCCGCCCGAGGCAGCGCCCCGGCGCTCGAAATCGTGCGGCAGCGAAAGCTCAGGCGGCGCCCCGGCCAGCGCGCCGCGCCAGTAGCCGAGCTGGCGCGTGAGCTCCGCGCCGGAAAGATAGGCGCGCTGCCAGACCGCGAAATCGGCGTATTGGATCGGCAACGCCGGCAGCGCGGCTTGGGTGCCGGAGACCACCGCCGCGTAGAGCGCCGTCGCCTCGGCCACCAGGATCGACGCCGACCAACCGTCCGAGACGATGTGATGCAGATTGAGCAGCAGCGCCTGGTCCTCGGGGCCCAGGGCGACGAACAGCGCGCGCAGCAGCGGCCCGCGGGAAAGCGAAAACGGCCGCGCCGATTCGGCGATGAAGACCCTGGAGAGCTCCGCGCGGCGCGTCGGCTCCGGGCAGGCGGAGAGGTCGATCCTCGGCAGCGGCACCGGAGCCGGCGGTTCGATCCGCTGCACCGGGCCGGTCTCGCGGCTCAGAAACGTCGTGCGCAGCGCCTCGTGGCGGGCGACCACCCCGCCGAGCGCCGCGGCCATCGCGGCGGGAGAAAACCGGCCGCGGATTCTGAGCGGGGTGGGAATGTGGTAATTCGGATCGCCCGGCGTCAGGCGATCGACCCACCAGAGCCTGCCTTGAGAAAACGACAGCGGCGCCGACCCGTAATCCGGCGGCAGGCGGGGGATCGGCGCGAGCGGCCCGGCGGCGAGCTCGGCCGCCTGCCCCGCTCCCGGGGCGGCGCGTGGGGCCCCTCCCGGCGCGGCGCCGCGGGCGCGCAGCTTCTCGAACAGCCGCGCCTTCTCCTCGCGCGACAGGCCCGCGACGCGATCGCCTCGCTCGCCGGTCATCGGGTCTCCTCGGCGAGCAGCTCGGACAACATTCCGTCATCGAGCGATGCCAGCTCGCGCTCGACGATCCGGTCGGCGAGATCGCCGAGGTCGCGCGAATCGAACACCTCCTGGAGCGGCACCGTCACCCCGGCCCGCGCCTCCAGCTCGGCGACGAAGCGGGTGGCGAGCAGCGAATGCCCGCCGAGGTCGAAGAAGTTGTCGCGCATGCCGACCTGTCCGATCCCCAGCACCTCGGCCGCCACCGCGGCGATCTGCGCTTCGAGATCGCTCTCCGGCGCGACGTGGGTATTGGCGACCTTCAGGTCGGGCGCCGGCAGCGCGCGACGATCGACCTTGCCGTTGGGGTTCAACGGAAACTCGTCGAGAAGCACGATCGCCGAGGGCACGAACGCCTCCGGCAGACGCGCCGCGAGGCGGGCGAGAATGTCCCGCGCGGTCTCCTCGTCGCTCTGGCCGGCCCGGCCGGAGACGCCGAGATGGCGCAGCTTGTCGAGGTTCAGCGCGTCGTCCTGGCGCAGCGTGACGTAAGCCACCAGGCGGCGATCGCCAGGCCGATCTTCGCGCACGACCGCGATCGCCTCGCGCACCCGGCCGTCGGCGCGGAGGGCGGCTTCCACCTCGCCCAGCTCGACCCGGAAGCCGCGGATCTTCACCTGGCCGTCGCGGCGCCCCTGGAATTCGAGCACGCCCGCACGGTTCCAGCGCACGACGTCGCCGGTGCGATAGAGCCGGCCGCCCAAGCGATCCGGCGCTTCGGCCGGATTCGCGAACGGATCGGGCACGAAGCGCTCGGCGGTGAGATCGGGCCGCGAAAGGTAGCCGCGCGCGATCCCCGCGCCCCCGGCGTACAGCTCGCCCCAGGCGCCGGCCGCCACCGGCTCCAGATCGACATCCAGCACGTAGACCCGGGCGTTCGCGACGGGTGAGCCGATCGGCATCGGGTCGGGCACTTCCCCAGGTTCGCCGACGGAGAAGCAGCAGGTGAAGGTCGTCCCTTCGGTCGGCCCGTAGCCGTCGATCAGACGGCCGGGAAGGTCGGCCACCGCCTGCCGCACGGGTTCGGGCGCCAGGGCGTCGCCTCCGGCGAGCAGCTGGGTAAGCGCCGGCAGCCCTTTAAATCCATAGTCGGCCATCGGGTGAAACAGTCCGGCGGTGAGCCAGAGCGTGGTCACCTGGTGGCGCGCGAGCGTCCGCTTGATCGCCGCGGGCGAGAGCGGCCCGGTCGGCGCGAGAGCGAGCCGGCCGCCGTTTAACAGCGGCCCCCAGATTTCGAGCGTCGAGGCGTCGAAGGCGATCGGCGCGAACAGCAGGAAGACCTCGTCGCGGCCGAATCGGATGTAGTCGGTGTCGCGCACCAGACGAACGACGTTCCGGTGCGTGACCCAGACCCCTTTGGGCTTGCCCGTCGAGCCGGAGGTGTACATCACGTACGCCAGGCTGTCGGCGGTCGGCCGCTCCGGCCGGCCGTCGAGCGAGGCGAAGAACCCTCCTTGGCCGCCCGCGGAGTCGGCATCGAGCGGCATCTGCACCGCGGCGAGCGACGCGACCGTGGAGGGCAGCTCGTCGAGCGCGGCCTGGCGGCCGAGCAGGATCGCGGCGCCGCTGTCTTCGAGCAGAAGCGCCTGGCGCTCCGGCGGGTAGTTGGGCTCGATCGGTACGTAGCAGCCGCCCGCTGCGAGGATGCCGAGAATGCCCACCAGCGTCTCGGGCGCCCGCTCGGCGACGATCGCGATCGGCATTTCGAGCGACACGCCGAGCCCGGCGAGTCGGCGCGCGAGTTCGATCGCCCGGCGGGCCAGCTCGCCGTAGCTGATCGAGAGCGACGCATCTTCGTCCTCGCCCGCTTCGATCGCGATCGCGTCGGGCGTCTCCAAGACCTGCTCGGCGAACAGCTGGGCGATCGAGGCGTCGCGCGGGAAGGACGTCGCGGTCCGGTTGTGCCCGACGACCAGCGTCCGCCGTTCGGGTTCGGAAAGCAACGGCAGCGCGGAGAGCCGGACGTTCCGGTCGGCGACCGCCGCGGCGAGGAAGTCGCCCAGGCGCTCCACCAGTCGGAGGATCGTCGCCTCGTCGAACAGGGCGGTCGCGTACTCGAACAGGCCGAGGATGCGCCCCGATTCGCGCCCCGCGACGACCGTCAGATCGAACTTCGAGGTGCCCGAGTCGGCGGGCTGCGGCGTGAGATGCAACGCGCCCAGGTCGGCTTCCGGAATCGCCGCGTTCTGCCAGGTGAGCACCGCCTGGACGATCGGCGGCCGGCTCCGGTCGCGCGCCGGTTTCAGCTCTTCGACCAGCTTTTCAAACGGCACGTCGCGATGGCCGTAGGCGTCGAGCGCCTCGCCGCGCACCCTGGCAAGCAGCTCGGCGAACGTTGGATCGCCCGAGGCGTCGATGCGCAGCGGCAGGGTGTTGACGAAGAAGCCGATCAGCCCTTCGAGCTCCTCCGCGTCGCGGTTCGCGATCGTGGTACCCAGCACCACGTCGCGCACGCCGGCCCAGCGCGCGAGCAGCGCGGACCAGGCCGCAAACACGACCATGAAATCGGTGGCACCCTCTCGTTGGGCGAATGCGAACGCCGCGGCGGACAATCCCTCCGGCAGGCCGAGCCGCAGCGCCGCACCGGCGAGGCTTTGAAGCGCCGGCCGGGGCCGATCGGTCGGCAGGTCCAGCGCCTCGGGCGCGCCCGCCAACCGGGTGCGGAAATGGCCGATCTGACGCTCCAGCTCCGCCCCTTGAAGCCAGGCGCGCTGCCAGGCGGCGAAATCCGGATACTGGATCGGCAGCGCCGGCAGATCCCAGGAGGTCCGGCCGGCGACCCGCGCGCGATAGACCGCCGTCGCCTCGCGCACCAACACGCCCATCGACCAGGCGTCCGAGACGATGTGGTGCATCACCAGGAGGAACAGGTGCTCTTCCGGGCCGGTGCGCACGAGCGCCACGTGAACGAGCGGTCCGCGCGCGAGATCGAACGGCAGCGCCGCCGCACGGTCGGCGACCCGGCGCGCCTCCGCCTCCCCTCGCTCGGCGGACCGGGAGGTGATCGGCGACAGGTCGATCGTCGGCAGCGGCAGAGGTCTGGGTGCCGCGATCACCTGGACCGGCCGGCCGTCGGCGCCGATGGCGAACGTGGTGCGGAGCGCTTCGTGGCGCGCCATCACGACGTCCAAGGCCGCGCTGAACGCCCGGGCGTCGAGCGGCCCGCGGCAACGGATCGCGAGCGGCAGGTTGTAGACCGCCCCGCCCGGCGCGATCCGGTCGAGGAACCAGAGCCGCTCCTGGCCGAACGACAGCGGCAACGGGCCGTCGCGATCGATGCGCACGAGCGGCGGTCGTCCACCGGCCGCGGCCTCCGCCCCGGCCGATTCGCCGCGGTCCCCTGCCGCGTCGAGCGCCGCGGCCAGCCGGGCGACCGTCGGGTACTGGAAAAACGCGCGCACGGGAACCGGCTTGTCGAGCAGCTTGGCCAACCGGTGGGACACTTGAGTCGCCAAGAGCGAATGGCCGCCCAGCTCGAAGAACGAATCGTCGGCGCCGATCGGCGAAACGTCCTGATCTAGCCCAAGCACCTCGGCCCAGACATCGGCGACCAGGAACTCGGTGGGGGTCGAAGGAGGCAGCCAGGCGTCGCCGCGCGCGGCGGTCGGCTCGGGCGCCGGCAGCGCCGCGCGGTCCAGCTTGCCGTTGGTATTTCTCGGCAGGGCGGGCAGCAGCACGAACGCGCCCGGCACGAACGCCTCGGGCAGCGCCGCGGCGAGAAACTCGCGCAGCTCGGCGGTAGAAGGCGCGGGCTCCGGCCCGGCGGCGACGACATAGGCCACCAGGCGCGTACTCTTTTCATCCGCACCCCCTGGAATCGCCGGGCCGTCGTGGCGCGCGACGACCGCCGCCTCGGCCACCTGAGGGTGGCGCCTTAGCGCGGCTTCGATCTCGCCCGGTTCGATCCGCACGCCGCGAATCTTGACCTGGAAGTCCAGGCGACCCTGGTATTCGACCGCGCCGTCGGCCAAGCGGCGGACCCGGTCTCCGGTCCGATAGAGCCGGCTGCCCGGCGCGCCGTAAGGGTCGGGCATGAAGCGCTCTGCCGTAAGCGACGGCCGCCCCAGGTAGCCGCGCGCCAGTTGTACGCCGCCCAGGTACAGCTCGCCGGAGACGCCGACCGGCGTCGGGTAGAACGACCGGTCGAGCACATGCACCGCGGTATTGGCGACCGGAAAACCGATCGGCACTTTAGGGACAGGACCGGTCTGCGGGCAGGGCCAGAACGTGACGTCCACCGAAGCCTCGGTCGGACCGTAAAGGTTGTGCAGCTCCACCCCTAGAAACCGCCGCCGGAACCGCTCGACCAGATCCGGGGCGAGCGCCTCGCCGCTGCACATCACCCGCTTAAGCGACGGGAACGCGCCAAGATCGGGCGCATCGAGAAAGTCGCGGAGCAACGACGGCACGAAGTGCAGCGTCGTGATCTTTTGCTCGCGGATCGTCGCCGCGAGATAGGAGGGATCGCGGTGCCCCTCGGGCTTCGCCACCACCAGGCAGGCGCCGACGGCCAACGGCCAGAACAGCTCCCAGACCGACACGTCGAAGCTGAACGGGGTCTTTTGCAGCACCCGATCTTCGGCGCCGAGCCGGTAGGCCGACTGCATCCAGAGCAGCCGGTTGCGAATGCCCGCGTGCGGCACCATCGCGCCCTTCGGCCGCCCGGTTGAGCCGGAGGTGTAGATCACGTAGGCGAGGGCGGCACCTTCGATGTGGCTCGGCGGCGGCAGGGAGGCCGAACCGGGAGCGCCCGGTTCCAGCAGCTCCGGCCGGCAGCCCGCGGGCAGCAAGGCGGCGAGATCGGCCCGGCTCAACACCGCGGCGGGGCGCGCATCCGCAAGAAGAAAAGCCAACCGCTCCTCAGGGTAGCTCGGCTCCAAGGGCAGATAGGCCGCCCCGGCCGCGAGCACGCCGTAGAGCGCCACCACCATCTCCAACGAGCGATCCAGCAGCACCCCGACGACCGCGTCTTGCCGGACCCCCAGGCGCCGCAACCGCCAGGCGAGCGCGTTCGCTCGAAACGCCAGCTCGCGGTAGGTCAGGCGCTCCCCGGAAAAGACTACCGCGGGGGCGTCGGGCGTACGCTCGCACTGCGCCGCGAACAGTTCGTAAAGGTTTCCATCGGCGCCCCCGGGCCAGCGCACCTCGGTGTCGTTCCATTCCGTGACGATCTGATGGCGCTCGGCCGGCGCGATCGGGTCCAGCTCGGAGAGCGGCCGATCGGGGTTCGCGATGCCGCCCGCGATCAACGCTTCGAGGCAACGCTGCAGGCGCCAGACGGTCGCCGAATCGAAGATGTCGGAGTTCCATTCGAGACGGCCCTTCACATCGTCCGGCCACTCGTACATGCCCCACATCAGGTCGAAGCGGCTGTTGCCGTCGTGGACCTCGACGATCTCGAATTGGAGGTCGGGCAGCTCCTCGGTGGTGAAGCTCTGGTCGAGCAACAGGGCCACCACCTGGATCACCGGCGCGCGCCCGGTCGTCCGCTCCGGTTGGAGCGCATCGACCAGACGGGTGAACGGCACGTCCTGGAAATCGAACGAGGAGATCGCCGCGCGCCGCGTGCGCGTCACCAGCTCGACGAACGACGGATCGCCCGACAGATCGACCGGAATCGCGAGCTGGGTGATGAAGAAGCCAAAGATCCGTTCCAGCTCCGGCGTGTTGCGGTTAGCGCTCGGGGTGCCGACGATCAGCTTCTCTTGACCCGAGAAGCGATGGAGTATCGCGGCGATCCCCGCCGTCAACACCATGAACGAGGTCGCCCCGGCGCGCCGCGCGAGCGAACGCCAGGCCTCGGGCGTACCGCTGCCGAAATTGACGTGGTGCACGCCGCCCGCGAGCGACTGAGTGGGCGGCCAGGGCCGATCGGCCGGCAGCTCGGCAAACAGCGGGACGCCATCGAGCGACTTCGTCCAATGATCGAGAAACCGATCGAGCACCTCGCCTTCTAGCCAATCGCGCTGCCAGACCACGAAGTCCGGATACTGCACCGGCGGCTCGGGCAGCGGCGACGGCAGGCGACGGCGATAAGCGTCGTAGATCGTCGCCAGCTCCTTCCAGAAATATTGGAAGGTGATCCAATCGGTGACCATGTGGTGGACCGTGAGCAGGCAAATGTGATCGGAGGGCGCCAGCCGGACCAGATGCAGCCGTGCGAGCGGCCCGGTCGCGAGCGGAAATGGCTGGCGGCTGTCGAGCAGCTGGATGCGCAGGGCCTCTCCCTCGGCCGCAGAGGCGGGCAGCCCGTCGAGATCGAGCCGCGGCATCTTCACCGGCCCGGGAGGCAGAACCCGCTGTACGGCGACCCCGTCCACCTGCGGGAAGAACGTGCGCCAGGCGGCGTGGCGGCGGAAGATCTCGTGGACGGCGGCAAAGATCGCCGGCAGATCGACCGGGCCGCGCATCCGCGTACCGAGGTCGATGTTGTAGGCGGTGCTCCCCGGCTCCAGCTGATCGAGGAACCAGAGCCGTTCCTGGTCGAACGACAACGGCCAATCGCCGACGCCGTCTTGCCGCGTCACGCGCCGGAGCGGCGGCGGGCTCGGCGGGCCGGCCGCGGAAGGTTCGGCACCGTCCGAAGCGCCGTCGAGCCGTAGGCTCAAGCCGGCGATCGTCGGCGCATCGAAGATCGCGGTGATCGGCAGCTCCGCGTCGAGCCGGGTGCGCACGGCGGTCGCGAGCTGGATCGCGAGCAGCGAGTGGCCGCCGAGCGCGAGGAAGTCGTCGTCCACGCCGATCTCGGCGATGCCGAACAGCTCCGACCAGATCGCCGCGAGCGCCGTTTCGGTCGGATTGCGGGGTGCCACGTACGGCGTCTCCAGACGGCGCGCCGCCCGCTCGCCGGGGGCCACCGTCGGGGCCGAGCCGAGCGGGCCGGCGCTTCCGAGGCGGGCGAGCGCCGCGGCGTCGATCGTCGCATCTCCTTTAAGCACGGCCGCAAAGTCGCGCGCCGAGACCACCATCGACGGCGCCCCGGAAGCGAGCAGGCGGACGAAAGCCTCCGCGCTCTCTTCGGACGACGTTTGAAGCGCGGAAGATCCGTTCGCGCCGCCCGCGGTCAACTGCCCGACCCCGGCGGCGAGCCAGCCGTCCCACTGGTACGGGTCCCAAAGCGGCGCAAACACTCGCCGGCCCGCGGCCGAAAGCTGCTCGGCGAGGCTCGCCTGATAGGCCGCCGCCGCGGCCAGCTCCAACTGGCCGAAGCTGCCGGTGGCGCCGAGGTTCGAGGGGAAAAACGCGAGGAACGCTTCGCGGTCGCCGGAGAGCCGGTCGGCCCAAACGTGCGCCTCGGCAAAGTCGGGCGCGAGCGCCGTGGCCAGCGCCGCCGGTTCGAGCAGCGCGGCGAGGCCGCCGCCCGCGCCGCTCGCGGTGTGGCAAACCCCCGCCAGCCGGCCGAACCGCGCCCGAGCGAGCTGGAGCGCCTTTTCCGGTTCGTCGGTCGCGCCGCGCCAGATCTCGGTGATCCGGGAGGCGGCGAGCAGCGCGCGGACGGCGGGAGCTTCGGCGCCCGTTCCCGCGGCGACCTCAGGCCATTGCCCCTCGACCGGGAATCCCGGCGGCAGCAGCAGCACTAACCGCGCGCCGCGCCGCGCGAGCGCCTCGGCGAGCGCGGGACCCGCCCCGTGCGCCGCGTCGGTGATCAGGATCGGCGCGCCCGGCGCCAGCGTCGCCGGAGGATTCTGGCGTTCGAGGCGGACCGGACGCCAGACGCGCACCTGCCGCGACCGCCCGCGGCGCGCGATCAGGTCGGCCGCCCGATCGGCCGGCGCGAGCGCCTCGGCGACCACGGCGTCGATCGAAGCTTCGAGCGGCGCATCGGCCGGCAGGTCGAGAGCGCGCGCCGTACCGTGCGGCAGCTCGCGGCCGACGACGCGGAACGCCGCGGCGAGTGCGGCGAGACCCGGCTCGCGCGGCTCGTCGTCGGTTACGCCCAGCAGGCCGGACCCCACGAGAAGAAGGTCCACCGGCAGCGCGCCGAGCGCATGGGCCAAACGGCAGAGGGCACCCAGCTCGCCGGCCGCATCCACCGCGCCGAAACCGCCGAGCACGACGATCCGCCGCGGCGCGCGAGCGGCGAGCAGCTCGACCCAGGATTCGAGACGAAGCGGATCGGCCGGCCGCGCGATCGAGACTTCCGCGCCCGCCTGCTCCAAGCGCAGCGCCAGCGGCTCGGCGAGATCCTCGAAACCGCCTCCTGTGACCACCAGCCACGGCCCCGTCGCGGCGAGATCGGCGGGCGCGGGCGTAGGCGGCAAGAGCGTCCGGGAGAGATCGGGCAGCGAGAACCAATCGGCGAGGTCTTTTCTCTCGGCCGCGCCGGAGATCGACGCGGGAAGTGCGGGGCGCGCGAAACCGAGCGCGCCGTCCTTCGGCGCATCGATCCAAAACCGCAGGCGTTCGAACGGATAGGCCGGCAGAGAGACGATCCGCCGCCGCTCGGAGGCCCAGAGTGCCGCCGGATCGAGCGCGGCGCCGAGCGTCCAGAGCCGGGCGACCGCCGACAGCAGCGGCGAGAAATCCGAGCCCCCAACGCTTGCCCGCCGGACGGTGTCGATCGTCACCAGATCGGCGGTCGCCGCAGGATCCTGCCGCGCGAGCGCCCCGAGCGTCGCCCCCGGTCCCACCTCCACCAGAATGCGCCGCGGTTCGGCGAGCAGCAGCCCAAGCGACTCGGCGAAGCGCACGGTGCCGGTCATGTGGCGCGACCAATAGCCAGGGTCGGCGAGGTCGTCCGGACCGATCCAGCCGCCCGTGACGTTCGACAGACGGGGGATCTGCGGCTCCGTCTTTTCCAAGCCCCGCACCAGCTCGGTCAGGCGGAGCTCAAGCGGCGCCATCGCCGGAGAATGGAACGCGTGGGTGGTCGAAACCGGCAGGCAGGAGACCCCCTGCTCGGCGAGCCGACGGCCGGCTTCGGCCACCGCCTCCGGCAGGCCGGAAAGGACCGAAAGGTGCGGCCCGTTGGTCGCCGCGAGTGCCACCGTCGCGGAAAGGTAAGGTGCCGCCTCCGCCGCGGGGAGCGGCACGGCGAGCATCGACCCGGAAGGCAGCTCGGCGATCCAGCGCGCGCGGGTTGCGACTAGGAGCGCGGCGGCTTCGAGCGGCAGGGCGCCCGAGATATACGCCGCCGACAGCTCGCCGAGGCTGTAGCCGACCAGGGCGGAAGGCTTCACCCCCCAGCGTTCGAGCAGCCGGGCGAGCGCCACCTCGACCGCGAACAGCGCGGGCTGCGCCCGTTCGGTGGGCGCCAGGTCGCCCGCCGGCTCCGCTCCGCCGCGGCGGAGCATCGCGCGCAGGTCGAGGCCCGCGGCTTCTCCCGTTGCAACGGCCGGAGCCGCGCCGCCGAACAACAGCTCGCGGAGGTCGAATTCCAAATGCGGCGCAAGCGCCGCGGCCACCCGATCGAATTCCTCGCGGAACGCCGGCTCGGCGTCGTAGAGACCGCGGGCGAAGCCCGGATATTGATCGCCGAGGCCGGGAAACAGGAACGCCACCGGCCGCGAATCCGACTCGACCGTCCCATCGAGCCATCGGCTGCGGTCACGCAACGCCGCCGCGGCGTCCGAAGCATCGGCCGCGACCACCGCCCGCCGATGCTTCAACGCCCGCCGACCGGCGGCGAGCGTCCAGGCGACGTCGGCGAGGTCGGTCTCCGGGTGGCTGACAAGAAAGTCGGCCAGCCGCTCGGTCATCGCATCGAGCGCCGCGGCGCTGTTCGCCGACAGGAACAGCGGCTGGAGCGGCCGGGGCGAGCGGTCGGAGGGCGACGGCTCGGGCGCCTGTTCGATCACCGCGTGGACGTTGGTGCCGCCGAGGCCGAACGAGCTGACCCCGGCTCGGCGCGGCGCGTTGTCCACCGGCCAGGGGGTCGCCCGGGTCGGCACGTAGAACGGGCTCGCGGCGAGATCGATCTGCGGGTTCGGCCGTTCGAAATGGAGCGTCGGCGGGATCGTCGCGTGCTCGATCGCGAGCGTCGCCCGCGCCAGGCCGGCGATCCCCGCCGCGGTGTTGGCGTGGCCGAAATTCGATTTCGCCGAACCGACGGCGCACCACTGGGAATCGTCCGAATCGGCCCGGAACGCTCGGGCAAGCGCCGTGATCTCGATCGGATCGCCGATCGGCGTGGCGCTGCCGTGCGCTTCGACGAATGCGACGTCGCGCGCCGAGACCTCCGCTAACCCAAGCGCCTCGGCGATCGCCTGCGCCTGGCCGTCGACGCTCGGCGCGGTGAAGCCGACCCGGGACGAGCCGTCGTTGTTGGTCGCGGTACCGCGGATCACGGCGCGCAGCGGCCGGCCGGCGGCGAGCGCGGATTCGGTCCGTTCGAGCACCGCGACGCCGACACCCGAGCTGGGCACCGTCCCCTCCGCCCGCGCGTCGAAGCTGCGGCAATGGCCGTCGGGCGAGAGGATGTCGCCCAGAGCGTAGCGGTAGCCGCCGACCAGCGGCACGGCGATCGAGCTGCCGCCCGCGATCGCCACGTCGCATTCGCCCGCGAGCAGGCTCTGGCAGGCCAGGTGGACCGCGAGCAGCGAGGTCGAGCAGGCCGACTGGACCACCACCGCCGGCCCCTTCAAGTTCAGCTCGTAGGCCAAGCGGCTGGCGAGGAAATCGCGGTCGTTCAAAATCATCGCCTGCAACCCGCCGCCGGAGGCGAGCGCCGCGGCGTTGGGCAGGATGTTGGCGATCAGGTAGCCGTTCATGCCGGAACCGACGAACACGCCGATCCGCTTGCCCTCCGCGTCGAATCTCCCCGGCTCGATCCCGGCCGCTTCGAGCGCCTCCCAGGCGACTTCGAGCAGCACCCGGTGCTGCGGGTCGAGCAGCTCGGCCTCGCGCGGGGTGAAACCGAACAGCGCGGCGTCGAAGCGGTCGGCGCCGTCGATCATGCCGCGCGCCTTGACGTAAGCAGGATCGGCGATTTCCGCCTCGGCGACGCCGGCTTCCCGCAGCTCATCGTCCGACAGGCGGACGATCGTCTCGCGCCCCGCCTCGAAGTTCGCCCACAGCGCCTCGACCGAGGACGCGCCGGGAAAGCGCACGGCGAAACTCAGAATGCCGATCCCGGCGGGGCCGGAATCGGTTTCGAGCGGGTCGGACAGGTCGGGGACGGCGGCCGGATTCGAATTCATAGGTTCCTCAATATCTCTCTAGTGCTTCTAGACCCTGCGACGGGCACGGGACCGGCGACGTTCCAGCTCCGCGAGCCCCTCGCGGCGCTCCGCGCTCCGGTCCCGGGCGGAGGACATCCCCGCCGCCTCCCGCTTCGCGGCGGCCGGGGAGCCGGCCTCACCGAGGCTACCCGCCAGACTGCGCAGGGTCGGATGTTGAAACAATGTCACCAAGGGAAACTCGACGCCCAGCGCCGCCTGGATGCGGCTGTGAAGGCGCACCAGCGAAACCGAGGTGGCGCCCAGGTCGAAAAAGTTGTCGTCCGGCCCGGCGGCGCCGAACAGCTCGATCCAGATTGCCGCGAGCGTCGCTTCGAGCCCTCCGGCGGGGGGGGCGTAGGCGGCCGCCCGCGCTTTTTCTTCTTCCCCCGCAAAAGGCGGCAGCGCGCGGCGATCGACTTTGCCGTTGGCGTTTAAAGGCAGCTCGGTGAGAACGCTGATCGCCGATGGAATCAACTGCGCCGGCACGTGTTCGGCGAGGTAGGCGGACAGCTCGGCGGCGGAGCACGAGGACGACGGGCAAGCCACCCAGGCGACCAGTCGGTCCGCAAAGCGGGTCGAGCGGATCACCGCGGCGGCGGCGGCGGCAACCGCCGGATGGCGGGTGAGCGCCGCTTCGATCTCGCCCAGCTCGATGCGAAAACCGCGCAGCTTCACCTGGCCGCCCGCCCCTTCGGCGCGGCCGAGGAATTCGAGATTTCCGTCGGGCGCCAAGCGCGCCAGGTCGCCGGTCCGATAAAGCCGCGCGCCGGCTTTTCCCAAGGCCGCCGCGAACGGATCGGGGACGAAACGCTCCGCCGTGAGGCTCGGCCGATCGAGATAGCCGCGGGCGAGGCTCGGCCCGCCTATCGCCAACTCCCCCACCGCGCCGCGCGGCACCGGGCGGAACGAACTGTCGATCAAGCACAACCGGCCATGCGGCACCGCCCGGCCGATCGGCAGCAGGGCGGGCAGCGCGTCGGCCGAGGGGAGCGGCCAGTGCGCGACGATCACCGTCGACTCGGTCGGGCCGTAGACGTTGGTGAGACGAACCGCGGGGGCGCGGCGCCGAAGCTCCCGCATCGACTCCCCCAGCCCCTGCTCGCCGCCGAAGCGGACTTCGCGCAGGGTGGCCGGCACGGCCAAATCCTCCGCAATGATCGCCGCCGCGACCTGCGCCCAGTAGGCGGTCGGCAGGAAGGCGACGCTCACCCGGCGCTCCGTAAACAGCCGGAGCAGCTCGCGCGCTCCGGGCAGCTCGGCGCCGCGCAGCGCGAGCGCGCCGCCCGCCGCGAGCGGGGCGAAGATCTCCTCGACGCTGCCGTCGAACCCAAGCGACGAAAACTGCGGCATACAGTCGTCGGGGCCGAGCGCAAGCAGTGCTGTTTCCGCCGCGACATAGGCGCCCAGCGCCCGATGCGAGATCGCCACCCCCTTCGGCACTCCCGTCGAGCCCGAGGTATAGATCACGTACGCCATCCGCTCCGGCTCGAACGGCACCGCGGTGAGATCCGCGATCCCTGAGACCGCCGAGACCGCCGACTCCTCCGCCTCCTCGCCGAGCAGCAGCAACGGCAATCCGGCGCCCGCGAGCCGGTCGGCCCAGCGCTGCGCGAGCCGGAAGGTCCAGGCCGGTTCTTCCGCCCGGCCCCGCGGCTCGCGCCGCGCCACCACCGCGCGGGCGCCGCTGTCCTTGAGCAGGAAAGCGATCCTCTCGGCCGGGTAGCCGGCGTCAAGCGGGACGTAGGCGCAGCCGGCGGAAAGAATGCCGTGGATCGCGATCAACGCCTCGAACGAGCGATCGAGCGCCATCGCCACCCGATCCTCCGGCACCAGGCCAAGCGCCCGCAGCCGGAGGGCCAGCGCGCGCGACCGCCGGACCAGCTCGCCGTAGGTGAACACCGCATCGCCAAAAAACGCCGCCGGCCGATCGGGGGCACGCCCGGCCCAGTCCGCCACCCGCTCGTGCCAGGGAGCGGTGTCGGAGTCGGCCGGGTCTTGCCCCGCGTACCACTCGACCAGCGTCTGCTGGCGTTCTTCGACCGAAAGGATCGCCAGGTCGCCCCACGGCGCGCCGTCGGGGTCCGCCATCGCCGAGGCCAGCAGCCGGCCGAGCTGATCGGCCCAGCGCAGCGCGGTCGTCCGCTCGAACAGGTCGGCGCTCACCTCCAGCTGACCCGCGATACCCGCGGGGGAACGTTCGAGCGCCAGCAACAGCTCGAACTTCGCCGCGACCTCCGCGCCGGAAGAAGAGCCGGTGCCCGCGAGCGGTTCCAGCGGTTCCAACGTCAGATCCCCCAGCCGCGCGCCGCGCCACGGGCTCGCCGCCTGCCAATTGAGCGCCGCCTGGACCAGCGGCGGCCGGCTCGGATCGCGGCGCGGCACGAGATCCTCGACCAACCGGTCGAACGGCAGCTCCGGATGGGCGAACGCATCGAGCGCCCGAGCGCGTACCCTGGCGAGCAGGGCGGCGAAGCTTCCTTCGGTTCCGTCCTCGCCGATCCGGTCGATCACCAGCGGCAGAATGTTGGCGAAGAAGCCGATCAGGGGCTCGACCTCCGGCAACTCACGTCCCGCGATCGGCGTGCCGAGCAACAGCGGCGCCTGGGCCGTCGGCTCCACCCAGCGGCAAAGCAGCGCGCCGAACCCGGCAGCGAGTACGGCGAACGTCGTGGCACCTCGCGCGCGGCCGAATTCTTCCAGGCGAAGAGAAAGCTCGGCGCCCAGCGCCACCGGCACGGCGAGCCCGCGCGTCGAGAAGACCGCCGGCCGCGGCCGATCGGCCGGCAGGTCGAGCACGGTCGGCACATCGCGCAGAGCGCCGCGCCAGAAATCGAGCAGTCGATCCAGCTCCGGCCCGACGGCAAGGCGCTGCCGCTGCCACGCCGCGAAATCCGCCACCTGCACCGGCAGTGGAGGAAGGGCCGGCGCGCGCCCTTGGGAGAGCGCAGCGTAGGCACTGCCGATCTCGTCGAGCAGCAGGCCGATCGACCAGCCGTCCGAAACCGCATGATGGTGGTCGAACAACGCCACGTGCTCGTCCGGGCCAAGCCGCACGAGAAGCGCGCGCAGCAGCGGCCCGGCCGCAAGGTCGAACGGCAGCGCCGCCTCGGCGCGCACGAGACGTGAAAGCTCGCCAACGCGAACGACGTCCCCGAGTGCCGAAAGATCGATGCCCGGCAGCGGCACGGCGCCCGGCGCGGCGATCGCGAGCACCGGCCGGCCGTCTCGTTCCGGGAAGCTGGCGCGCAGCCCTTCGTGGCGGCGCACGACTGCGGAGAGCGCCGCGGCGAGCACCGCCGGTCGCAGCGGCCCTGAAAGCTTGATGGCCGCAGGCAGGTTGTAGGCAGCTCCTGTCCCCAGGCGATCGAGGAACCAGAGGCGCTCTTGGGCGAGCGACAACGGCCGCTCGGTGTCTGGAGGGAGTGTAAAAAGCGTCCGTAAGGGAGGGAAAGATTGAGGTGCTGCGCCCGCTCTCCGCTTCTCGATCTCTGCCGCGATGTCCACCGCGATTTGGGCTACGGTCGGCCGCTCGAAAAGGCTCTTCAAGGGCAGCGCGACGCCGAATCTCTTGCGGATCTGAGACAACACCCGCGCGGCGAGCAGCGAGTGGCCACCAAGCGCGAAGAAACTGTCGTGCGCGCCGATTTTCTCCACTCCGGCCACCCCGGCGCCGGCTAGCACTTCCGAGAAGATCTCCGCCACCGCCGCCTCGACCGGCCCGCGGGGCGAAACGTAACCGCGCTCCTCCGCGGGCGCCAGCTCGACCGCCACCTCCGTCGCCCAAGCGCGCTCGGGCTCTTCGGGCAGCAGCCGCGCCAACTCCGAGAGGGAGATCTCCGGCTCGTCGGCTACGGCTTCGAGCAGCTTCCGGTAGCCGGCCGCCCAACGCTCGATGGTCGTCGTGTCGAACAGATTCGCGTCGTATTCGAAGCGCCCGGCAAGCCCATCGTCCGTTTCGCGTAGCGACAGCGCAAGGTCGAGCTTCGCGGTCCCGGTCGCGATCTCTTCGATCTCGATCGCGAGCCCCGGAACTTCCGGCCGATCGAGCGTGCGGCTCTGATAGGTGAACAGCACGGAAAAGAGCGGCGGCCGGCCATCGCTTCGACCGCTTCGGCCGGTGTTGGCGCCCAGCTCTTCGATCAACCGTTCGAGCGGCACTTCGCCACGCGAGAGTCCGGCGAGCGTCGCCGCCCGCGCCCGGGCGAGCAGCTTGGGAAAACTTGGGTCGCCCCCGAGCCGCAGGCGCACCGGCACAGTGTTGACGAACAGCCCGATCAGGGGCTCCACCTCTGCATGCATTCGGCCGGCGACCGGCACGCCGATCACCAGGTCGTCCACCCGCGCGAGGCGGGAGAGCAACGCCGCGAGCAGGCCGAGCGCGAGCTGGAACGTTGTCGCCCCCGCGCTCCTGGCGCGCGCTGCGAGGCGCGCGGACAGCTCGGGAGAAAGAACGAGCGGTACCTCTCCGCCCCGGCTCGCGAGGCCGATCTTGCGCGGGCGATCGGTCGGCAGGTCGAGTCCCGCGGGAGCGTCGGCCAGCTCGGTTTTCGCCGCGGCGAGCGCCGCATCGAGAGCGCCGCGCATGAGCTCCTGCCGCTGCCAGACCGCGTAGTCGGCGTAACCCAAAGCCAATTCCGGCAGCGGGGAAGGTCGCCCCTGCGCGAACGCCGCGGCGAGCGCCGAAAGCTCGCGGGAGAACACGGCGAGCGAAGCCCCGTCCGAGGCGAGGTGATGGAGCGTCACCGAAAGGCGCGCCGTTTCCTTTTCGAGCGCGAGCCAAGCGGCGCGCAGCAGCGGCTCGCGGCCGATCGCGAACGGCCGGCGCGCCTCGATCCCTTCGATTCTGCGAACCTCTGCGGTGCGACACTCCGCGAGGCCGGTGAAATCGATCTTCGGCAATCGCAGCAGATCGGGCGTCCAGGGGATTTCCCATCGGCGGAAATCCGAGACGAACCGCGTGCCGACGACCGTCTCCCCCTCGATGAAGCGGGCTCGCAGCGGCTCGTGGCGGCGCAGGATCTCGGCGAGCGCCGCGGCAAAGGGCGCCGCGAAATTCGCGACCGACCTGGCTCCGACACCACGGAGAGAAAGGACGAACGGCAGGTGGTAGACCGCCGTGCCCGGCTCCAGCCGTTCGAGGAACCACATCCGCTCTTCTGCAAACGACAGCGGCTCGCCCTCGGGATCGCGCGGACGGCGAACGAGGGGAAAAGCGTCGACGAGGGCGGAAGAGGCGCGCAGTTCCCTCGCGAGCCCCGCGACGCTCGGCGCCGCGAACAGCCGGGCGAGCGGCAGGGAAGCGGCGCCCCCGCCGCCGGCAAACACCTCCCGAATCCTTGCCGCCAGGCGCGCGGCGAGCAGCGAATGGCCGCCGAGCGCGAAGAAATCGTCGTGGACCGAGACGCGCTCGCGTCCCAACACCTCGGCAAAGAGAACCGCGAGCGTCGCTTCGATTTCGTCGCGCGGTTCTTCAGATGCAGTGCCGGCCTCGCGATCGGCCAGCGCGATCGGCGGCTGCGATTCACGGTCCGCCCACGAGCCACGTAAGCGCGACTCCTCTTCCGAAGAGAACAGCGTCAGCTCCGAAAGGCGCCGTTGCGACCCGTCGGCGAGCCAGCCGAGCAGGTGCTCGTAGGCGCCGAGCCACCGGTCGATCGTCGCGGCCTCAAACAGGTCGGTGTCGTACTCGGCGGCGATCATCAGAGCCTCGCCGACAGGCGTCGCCTCCAACGTCAGATCGAAGCGCGCGGTGCCGACGTCGAGCCGTCGCGGGGTGAGGCGCAGATCGCCGGCCGCAAACGGCGCGAGGGGCTCTTCGAGCACGAACAGCACCTGAAACAGCGGGTTCTGGCCGGTGTCGCGGCGCGGAGCCAGCTCTCCTACCAGATGTTCGAACGGCAGCTCGCGGAGCGCCAGCGCGGCGATCGCGGAAGATCGTGTGCGCGCAAGCAGCTCACTCGCCGCCGGGTCGTCGCCCACTTCGACATCGAGCACCAGGGTGTTCCCGAACATCCCGATCAGCGGCTCCAGCTCGACCCGGGGCCGGTTCGCGACGGGGGTGCCGAGGGGAATACGCGCCTCGCCGGTGAGCCGGGCGAGGAGGCCCAGCGCCGTGGCCGCAAGTGCCTGGAACCGGCTGGCGCCGGCAGCGCGCGCCGAGACATCGAGCCGCGCCAGAAGTGCCGAGGAAATCCTCCGCTCGCGGATCGCGCCGCGGCCGGTGCGCACTTCCGGGCGCTCCCGGTCGGTCGGCAGCCAGAGCGTCGGCAGGCCCGCGAGCCGCTCGCGCCAAGCGTCGAGCTGCGGCGCGAGCGCATCGCCGCCGAGGCTCGCGCGCTGCCAAACCGAAAAGTCGGCGAACTGCATCGGCAGCGGCGGAAGCTTCGGCGAGCGCCCTTCGAACCACGCGGCGTGGATCTCCGCCACTTCGCCAATCAAGATCCCTAGCGAGCCGCCATCGGCCGCCGCGTGATGGAGCGAGACGGCGAGCAGATGGGAATCGGCCGACGAACGCACGAGCAGCGCCCGCAGCACCTGGCCGCGCGACAGGTCGAACGGCAGCGAGCCGAACGAACGAGCCACGCGTTCGGATTCCTCGACGGTGGAAATCGCCTCAAGGTCGACAAGCGTCAAAAAAACCTCGGGAAGGGCAGGAAGGACGACCTGGCGCGGGCCGGCCGAGCCATCGCGAATCGCCGTGCGCAGAATCTCGTGTCGAGAGACGACGAGACCGAGCGCCGCGGCGAGACGCTCGCGGGCGCTCGAATCGAACCGTCCCTCGATCCCGACCGCACCCGCGAGGTTGTAGGTCGCGCCCGGCGCGAGTTGCTCGAGAAACCAGAGCCGCTCCTGAGCGAACGCCAGAGGCAGGCCGGTCTCGGGATCGGCCGGTCGATCGACGGAAAGGATCGGCGGCAGGCTTGCCGCTTCTTCCTCCTTACTGAGCTTTTCACCCAAACCCGCAACCGTAGGCGCCTCGAAAAGCACGGAGAGCGCCACTTCCCGTCCCCCGAACGCCCGCGAGATCCGCGCCACCGCCCGCGCCGCGAGCAGCGAATGGCCGCCGCGCGCGAAGAAGTCGTCGAACACCCCCACCCTCTCCACCCCAAGCACCTCGGCGAACAGCTCGGCGAGCGCCGCTTCCGTCGCATTCCTCGGCGCCACGTACCCGACCGAAACTTCCGCCCCCGCGGAGAGCTTGGCCAACTCCTTTCGATCGAGCTTGCCGTTTGGCAGGCGGGGCAAAGCGGCGAGCACCGTGAGCGTCCCCGGCACCAGATAGCCGGGCAACCGGCCACGAAGGTCGGCGAGCACCTCCGCCGCATGGACTCCTTCGCCCGCGACGAACCCCACCAACCGCCGGTCGGCCCCTTCGCCCACCACAGCCGCCGCCGCTTCACGCACGTTCTTGGCCGCAGCCAGCGCGCTCTCGACTTCCCCCAGCTCGACACGGAAGCCGCGCACCTTCACCTGGTTGTCGATCCGGCCCAGATAGAAGAGAACCGGCAGCCCGGAATCGACCGCACTCCACCGTACCCGGTCGCCGGTGGCATACAGCCGCGCGCCCGGCACACCCGAGAACGGATCGGGCACGAAGCGCTCCGCCGTCAGCTCCGGCCGCCCGAGGTAACCGCGCGCGAGCCCCGCGCCGCCGAGCCGCAGTTCCCCCGAAACGCCCGAGGGCAGCAGCTCGCCCCACCGGCCGACGGCGTAGCCTTGCGTGCCCGGCAGCGGCCGGCCGATCGGCGGCACGGCGCCCGCTTCCTCTCGGCGGATCGAAACCCAGGTCGAATAGGTCGTGTCCTCCGACGGGCCGTAGAGATTGTTCACCCGTCGCACGTTCGGGCTCGACGCGAAGATCCGCTCGACCAGCGCGCTCGGAAGCGCTTCCCCCGCGAGATTCACCGTCAGCACGCTTTCCGGCAGGCCTTCGCCGCGCACCAGCTCGCCGAGAGCGGAAGGGACCGTGTTGATCAAGGTCACCGGATGGCGCGAGGCGGCAACCACCAGATCGAGCGCGTTATCGGCCAGGACCAGCGCGCCGCCTGAGGAGAGCGGCGCGAACAGCTCGAAGACTGAAAGGTCGAAGCAGACCGAGGTGGCGAACAGAACAGACAAAAGCTCAGGGGGGGAAAAAGCAGCAAGCGCCCACTCGATGAACCCGGCCGCCGTGCCATGTTCGATCGCGACGCTTTTGGGCCGGCCGGTCGAACCGGAGGTGTAGATCAGATAGGCGAGATGGCGCGGATCGGGGGTGACGCATACGCCGCCGACGGCTCCAGCGAGAAGATCTTCCAGCAGCACGCAGTCCGGCACGAGCGCTGCCGTCGCCTTTTCCGCCACGCAAATCCGCGCCCCGGAATCTTCGAGCAGAAAACGCAGCCGCTCCTCCGGATACGCGGGATCGAGCGGTACGTACGCCCCGCCGGCCGCCAGTACGCCAAGGAGAGAGGCAACCAGCTCCCGCCCGCGGTGAAGCAGCACACCCACCCGCTCCTCCGGAACCACGCCGCGAGCGGCAAGCGCCGAGGCGATCGCAAGCGCCCGCGCCGCCAGCTCGCCATACGTCCAGGTGCCCTCGGCCGCCACGACGCCCAGAGCGTGCGGGGTTCGCTCCGCCTGGGCGAAAAACCGAGCGTGAAGCAATTCACCCTTGGCGATGCTTTTTTCCTCGCCACTCCACAAGAGGAGCTGGAGCAACTCTTCCGGCGCGAGCAGCGGAAGCTCCGAAACGCGCGAAGCGGCCCCTGCGGCCAGCGCCCCGAGCAGCCGCTCATAGCCGCCAAGCCAGCGCGCGACGGTCGCCGAATCGAACAGCTCCGCGTCATGCTCGGCCCATACCTCGAAGCCATCTTCGGCAGGGACCACGGCGAGCGACAGGTCGAGCTTGGCCGTTCCCGTATCCAGCCGGCGAGGGGTGAGAGTCAGCCCGCCCGCCTGTCGCTTCAAAAGCGCCGGTTCAATCGACAGCAACACGTCGAACAAAGGGTTCTGCGCCAGGTCGCGACGCGGCGCCAACGCTTCGACCAGCAGCTCGAACGGCAGATCCTCGCGGGCATACGCCGCGAGCGCCCCGGCGCGGACCCGATCGATCAGCACCGCGGCTTCCGGATCGTCCCCCATCTCTGCATCGAGCACGAGCGTATTGGCGACGAAACCGAAAACCCTTTCCAACTCGGGCGAGCGGCGGTTCGCGACCGGAGTACCGATCGCCGTCTTGCCCCTTCCGGAAATCCGAGACAGCAGCACCTGGAGCGCCGCCACCCAGAGCATGAACGGCGTCGCCCCGGCCGACCGCGCCCGCGCCGCGATCCTCTGCTCCAGCCCCGCACCAAACCGCACGGCGACCGTCCTGCCCCGGCCGCTCCGTCGCGCGCCACGTGGCCGGTCGCTCGGCAGGTCCAGCGGTTCGAGATCGGCCAGGCGCGAGCGGAAATACGCGAGAGGTTCTTCGGTTCGCTCCAGTGTCACCGTCGCCAACTGCCAACGCGCGACGTCCGCGAGCTGGATTGCGACCGGCGGAAGGTTCGGCGTACCCCCAACGGCCAGCGCCGCATAGGCGGCAAAAAGCTCACAGAGGAAGAGATCCAGCGCGGCGCCATCGCAGATCAGGTGATGGAAGATCGCGACCAGGCGGGCACTGGTTTTTCCTTGCACGATCTCGGCGAAGCGGACCAGCGGCCCGGCCGCGATGTCGAACGGTCGGCGGGCGAGCGAACGGCTTAAACGCTCGGTTTCGAGATCCTTCTCACCGAGGCCGGCGAGGTCGATTCGAGGGCAACTTTCGAAAGCCCACTCGATCGCGACCTGGAGCGGCTCACCCTCCTCATCGGGAATCGCCGTCCGCAGCGCCTCATGCCGGGCCACCACCAGAGCCAAAGCGCCATCGAGCGCCGCCTCATCCCGCGAACCCACCAGGTCGACGGCACCCGCCACGTGATACGTCGCCCGCCCCGGCAGCAGCCGTTCGAGAAACCAGAGCCGGCGCTGCGGAAACGTGAGCGGCGCCCGCTCCCCGCGCGGGCCGGCGACGGGTCTAGGCTGGGTCTCCGAGACCTCACTCCCCTCGGTGAGCTTTTCCGCCAACGCACCCACCGTCGGCGTCTCGAAGAGCGCGGCCAACGGGATCTCCCTCCCCAACGCCCGCGCCACCCGCGCCGCCGCGCGAGAAGCGGTCAACGAATGAAGGCCGAGCGCGAGCAGATCGTCGTGCCGACCGATCGGTTCCGAAAGGCCCAAAACCTCACCGAAGATGGCAGCGAGAATCTCTTCAGCCGGCGACTGCGGCGGCACGAAACCCTCTCCCGCATCACTCCCGAACTGCGGTTCCGGGAGCGCCCGGCGATCGATCTTGCCGTTCAGCGTGAGCGGCAGCGCCGGCATCTCGACGAACGCCGAAGGCACCATCGCGTCCGGAAGTTTCGTCCGCAAGCGGGCCCGCAGCCGATCGATGTCCAGGGCAGCCGCAGCGGGAACAACGTACGCCGCGAGGCGCGCCCCGACGCCGGCACCGAACATGACGACCGCCGCCGCGGCGACCTGCGGCTCGGCGAGCAGGGCGGCTTCGATCTCGCCCAGCTCGATCCGCTGGCCGCGGATCTTTACCTGCGCATCGATCCGGCCGAGGAAATCGAGCGCGCCGTCGGCGCGGAAGCGCACCAGATCGCCCGTCCGGTAAAGCCGCGCGCCCGCGTGCCCGGAGAACGGATCGGGCACGAAGCGCTCGGCCGTCAGATCGGGGCGCCCGTGGTACCCGCGGGCAAGCCCAGCTCCCCCAAGCGCCAGCTCCCCCGCATCGCCAAACGGAGCCAACTCCCGATTGCTCTCGAATTGCCGATCGAGCACGAACGCGCGAACCCCGGTGATTGGCCGACCGATCGACGGCGGAGTTTCGCCGTCCCCGGGAGGGATCTCTCCCGCGGTCGCGACCACCGCGTTTTCCGTCGGGCCGTAGTGGTTGACCAGAACGAACGGCAGCCCCGGCGGCGGGGCGTGGCGCAGCCGGTCGCCGCCGGTGAGGAGAAGCCGCAAATTCCCTGGGAGAGCCCCTCCTGGGCTCGCCAGGCTCCATCCTGGCGCTTTTGGCTCGGAAGTCCGAGCCGCCGCCTCACCGCGAAAAGCGCCAGGCTGGAGCCTGGCGAGCCCAGGGAACCCCACGGCCAGGCAGGCCTCCGCGATCGGCGTCGACAGGAAGGCCACCGTCGCCCCGGCCCGATCGAGCCAATCCGGCAGCCGTTCCGGATCGGTCCGCAGCCCTTCGTCCGGCACCAACAGAGCGGCGCCCGCGGCGAGCGGCGGCCAGGTCTCCCAGACCGCCGCGTCGAAAGCCGGCCCGGCGAGCAGCGGCGTCCGATCCGCCGCGGTCAGCCGATAGGCCGAAAGGTGCCAGGCCACCAGATTCGCGAGCGCCCCGTGCGAGACGACGACCGCTTTCGGCCGGCCGGTGGAGCCGGAGGTGTAGATGGCATAGGCCGCGTGGGCCGAATCGACCGGCACCGGTTGGATCAACGGGCTGCTCGGACTCCCAACGGAGTCGAGATCGAGAACCGGACAGGAGAACAACCGCCGCGCCCGGAGGCACTCTTCGGAAGAAGCGAGCAGGAGCACCGCGCCGCTGTCCGCCAGCTCGTAGGCGAGCCGCTCATCCGGATGGGCAGGATCGAGCGGCAGGTAGGCGGCACCCGTCCAGAGCACGGCGAGCTGACCGATCACCGGAGATGCCGAGCGCCCCGCGAGGATCGCGACGAAGTTTTCAGGGCCGACGCCGCGGGCGCGCAAAACTCCGGCGAGGGCCAGAGCGCGGGCCGCCATCTCGCGGTAGGAAATCGAACCGCCCTCTTCCCAGATTGCGGGGAACTCGGGAGCCTCTTGAACGCGCGCCCATACCGCGGCCGGAACGGGAACACCCACCCCGGGAGCCGGCTCCGCCGCGCGGCTGAAGCGGTCGATCAGCTCAGCGCGCTCGGGAGCCGAAAGCAACGGCAGCGCCGAGACGGGGACCTCCGGGTTCTCGACCGCCGCAGCGAGCAGCCGGGAGAGCCGTTCCAACGCGCGCTCGATCGTCGTGGGATCGAACAGATCGGCGTTGGCTTCGAGCGCCAGATGGAGCGTCTCGCCCGTCCGCGCGGCGTGGAGCGTCAGCTCGAACGGCACCCGCCGGTCAAGGGTTGCCAGCGCGCGAAGGCGGACGCCGCCCAGATCGATCTCGGCCCCAACGATTCCGAGCGCGAACGCCCCCAGGTCGCCCGCCTTGTCCTCAACGCGCCCTGCGCGTTCGAACGCCACGGCGACTTGAGCGAGCGGCGGCCGGGCGGGATCGCGGCGCGGCCGAAGACGCTCGACGAGCAGGGCAAACGGCGCGCTTTCTGCTGAGGCAACAGCGAGGGCCGAGGCGCGGCGGGTGCGTTCGAGATGAGTGGCGAACGACGGATTGCCTTCCAAATCGACCGGAATCGCGGCGGGCTGGACCAGGTAGCCCACGAGGGTTTCGAGGCCGGGAGCCGTGCGGCCGGCGGTGGGCGCTACGAGCGCGAATTGCGATTGACCGGTCGTGCGGTGGAGAAAAGCGGAAAAAGCTCCGGTAAGGAGGGCGAAGGGAGTGGTGCCCGAGGAACGGGCGAGCCGCTCCAGGCCGAGCGCCACCGCCGCGGTCGGCGGCAGCGAACGGAGGAATCCGCGGTAAGTCTGGCGAGGGGGCCGCGGCCGATCGGTTGGCAGATCGAGGT
Source organism: Thermoanaerobaculia bacterium (assembly GCA_038250865.1). GTDB lineage: Bacteria > Acidobacteriota > Thermoanaerobaculia > Multivoradales > UBA5704 > DASYKS01. Next base: position 59,002 of record JBBSBW010000036.1, read on the forward strand.
CTTCAACGGCGGAGAGGGCAGCGAGCCGGCCGGCGAACGCCGATTCCGGACCCCGATCGAGAGCCGCGAGCCGCTCGGTCCGCCAGGCGATCAGATCGCCCAAAGAAATCGCCGAAGGAGGAGCAAGCCGGGGCAGCCGGGCAGAGACCTCGGCGGCATAGATCACCGCGACCTCTCCGGCGAGCAGTGCCAGCGAGGTGAAGTCCGCCACCAGGTGGTGGACGGCAAAGCCGATCGCCGTCTGATTCCCTTCGCCCCCCTCCAACACCGCGAGGCGCACGAGCGGTCCGGCGCCGAGGTCGAAAGGCCGCGCCACGAACTCCTCGATCCTCTGACTGAAATCGACGGGCTCGCCGTCTTCGCGGATCGTCTCCAGCCGCGGCTGCGCGAAAGTTTGTATCGGCCCGGTCTCGCTGTCCGAGAACCTCGCCCCTAGGGCGGGGTGGCGCGCGATTGCCGTCTCGACCGCCACCACCAGAGCGTCGGCGTCCAGGTCTTCGGCGTTCTGAACTACCGCCGCGACCGCGATCGTGTAGGCCCCCGGCGCGAGCCGCTCGGCCGCCCAGAGGGCTTCTTGTTCGAGACTTAAAGGAGCGGAAGCCGGAGAAGTGCCGCTTTTCCTGGGTGCGCGGGCCTCCGGCCCGCCGATGCGGGCGGGACGCCCGCGCACCCAGGAGGGGCCGGCACCCTGGGCCAGCTCCACCAGGCTCGCCCCATCGAGCAAATCGGCGATCGAGACCTCTACCCCGAGCGCCTGGGCGGCGAGCTGGAATTCGATGCCGGAAAGCGAATCGAGCCCCTACGCGGTGAGCGGCCGGTTGGGGTCGAGCCGCTCGACCGGCAGTTTCAGAGCGCGCGCGGCGGCGAGGACGAGAGCCTCCAGCGAGGATTTTCCGCCGTCGTCGATTCCCTCGGCGACAGCTTTTCCAGAGCCCGGGGGATCGGAAGCCGTTAGAGGTCGAGCAGAAATCTCCGCCAACGCCCCCGCCAAATACGCCGCGCGCGCCGCGCCGCGCCGGACCTTGCCGCTGGTCGTTTTCGGCAGCGCGCCCGGGGCGAGCAGCCGGACGTCCGCCACCTGCACTTCATGGCGCCCGGCGATCGCGGTTCGAATCGCTTCGACGATCTCCTCCGGCGCGGACCGCGCATGGCGGGAGACCTCGGCGACCAGCACCAGCCGCTCTTCGCGCTCAGCGCCCTCTCCCCCTTCGACCGAGAACGCCGCGGAGCTGCCGGCGACCATGTCCGGGTGCGCCGCTTCCGCCGTTCGCTCCAGATCCTGGGGATAGTGGTTCCGCCCGCGGAGGATCACCAGATCCTTGAGCCGGCCGGTGACGAACAGCTCTCCCTCGTGGAGGAAGCCGAGATCGCCCGTGCGCAGGTACGGTTCGGGCTGGCCGACGAGCCGCGCGCCGAACGTCGCGGCGTTCGCCTCCGGCCGGTTGCGGTAGCCGGCCGCGATCGAGGGACCGGCGACCCAGATCTCGCCGATCGTTCCGTCGATGCACAACCGGCCGGTTTCGGCTTCGACGATCGCCAACCGCTGCCCGGCCCACGAATGGCCGCACGAGACGAGCCGGCGTGCAATCGTGGATTCTCCTTCGTCGGCCGGACGCGCTTCATGCGCTTCAAGGTCCGCGGCCGCAAACGCCGCCACTTTCGGCGCCCGGCCACGTCGCGGGCCGGAGACGAACAGCGTCGCCTCGGCCAGGCCGTAGCAGGGATAGAACGCCTCGCGCGCAAAACCGCTCGAAGCGAATCTCTCCGCAAACGCGGAAAGCGTCTCGGCGCGCACCGGTTCGGCGCCGGAGAAGGCGACTTTCCAAGAGGACAGATCGAGCCGGCCCGCCTTTTCGGCCGTCACCTTCCGCGCCGCGAGCGCGTACGCGAAATCGGGGCCGCCGCCGGTGGTCGCCCGATAGCGGTCGATCGCTTCGAGCCAGCGGGCCGGCCGCTGAAGAAACGAGACCGGCGACATGAGGATGCAGCGGCCGCCGCTCCACAGCGGTTGGAGCACGTTCCCGATCAATCCCATGTCATGGTACAGCGGCAGCCAGCCGACCACGATCGAACGCTCGTCCTGGCCGAACGCCTCCTGGATCATCGAGAGGTTCGCGGCCAGGTTCGCGTGGCTGACGATCACCCCTTTGGGTTCGGAGGTCGAGCCCGAGGTGTATTGAATGAATGCGGTCGCGTTTGAATCGATAGAAGCCGGATCGATCGAAGCCGGGTCGATCGAAACGGGATCAAACGCCCCCGCGCGCCATGGCGCGACAGGTTCCCCCGAAAACGACAGCCAGGGGAGCCCGGCGAGCGCCGGCACGCCGGCCGCCAGAGACGGTCCTGCCGCAGCGATTTCAGCGGTCGTGAGCACCGCCCGCGGCGCGGCGTCTTTTGCCACCCCGGCGAGGCGCTCGCCTTCGCGCTCCGGCCGGCGCAGCGACCGGGGCGGGTAGGCCGGCACCGCCACGACGCGGGCGAGCAGGCAGCCGAAGAAGCCGACCAGGAAGTCCAATCCGGGAGGAAACAGCAGCAGCGCCCGGTCGCCGGAGCCGACCCCCGCCGCGGCGAGGCCTCGCGCCACGCCTTGCGCCCGAGCCCGGAGCGCTCCCCAGGTGAGGGTTTCCGCCTCCGTCTCGCCGTCCGCGAGCCAGGTGTAGGCGAGACGCTCCGGCGTCCTTCTCGCCCGGCCGTACAGGCGCGCGACCACCGTCGGTTCCGCTTCGTCGAACGAAGACGGCGACGGCTCTGCCGCCCCGGCGGTCGCGACGGGGGGCGCTACCTCGACGGGATCGCTCATCGATTCGACGGAACCGGTGGTTCGTTCGGCGGCAGGAGGCGCGTCATGCGCGCGAAGTGAGAAAAGTGGGTCGGCACGATCGTAAAGTCCGGTGCGTCCCCAGGGCCCCCAAAGCCCCGGCAAGCACGGTCACTCAGAGAGTGCCCATGAGGCCGATTAGGGGGACTCCGCGAACACCTTCTCGCCCAGCCAGCGCTCCAGCATACGCAGCGCTTCGGGGCGGATCTCGTGCGCCATCGGGAATTCCCGGTAGAGCAGCCGGACCCCGAATTCGCGCAGCCGCTCCCGGCTTTCGCGGGCGCGCTCGACCTCGATCATCCGGTCTTCCGTGCCGTGAAACATCAGCACCGGCAGGCTCTCATGCTCCGGCAGCTTCGGCAGATCGGCGCTAAGCGGCTCGGGAAGCCAAGTCGAAAGCGCCGCGATGCCGCGAAACCGCCCGGGCTCGCGCAGGCCCAGCTCGAACGCCATCAGCCCCCCCTGGCTGAACCCGCCGACCGCCAGCCGCTTCGGGTCCACCGGATACCTCTCGACCGCCTCGTCCAGCCACCCCCGCAGCTCCGCCGACCGCTCGCGAAACTCCGCCACGTTCGGCGGCTGGCCGGGCACCAGCTGAAACCAGCCGTACCCCGAAACCCCGGGGCCGACCGACATCCGCACCTGCCCCTGCGGGCAAAGCACGAGCGCCTCGCCGTCCTGGAAATGGGGTGCCAATCCGAGCAGATCGTGCGCGCTCGCCCCCCAGCCATGGCAGAGGACAAGAGTGGGAAACGGGCCGTCGCCCGCGGGAACGTGTGCGGTGTGGAGGAGTTTCATAGGGGGCGGAGGATAGCAGGGGCGGGGATCAGAACAGCCGGAACAAAGTAGACTCAAACTCATATTCGGACACGGAGGACCGGCGCCATGGATGATTTCTGGGACGAGTTCGACGCGGAAGCGGAGCAGACCGCTTCGCCGAACGACAATCGCGATCCAGACCCCGAGGTAACGGATCGGTCGGTTGCGCTGATGGCAACCTTCAAACTCCTGAATCACGGCAAGGCGGACCCGAGAGACGGCTCTCCGAGAAGCCTTGCGTTGGACCAGGTGCAGTCCCGGTTTTGGCTGATGCTCGCCCAGTTCACAGCGGCGCTGAACCTGCCTGAGGCCTCCGGGCCTCGGTTCGGCCCGGCCGATCGGGGCATCGTCGAAGAAGCTGAGGTGTGGATCCAGCGGGTGCTCAAGAGCGCGCCGTTCGATGTTCAGGTGCTTCACGGCGTCGCGACGATACTCTTCGGCTTTTACGAGTTGGCAGGCCTCGAGGACAGGAAAGCCTACTGGGTCAAGAAGGCTTGCGAGCTCCTCGACGCGGCCGTGCGGCTCGCCCCCGGACGGTTTGACCTCCTCACCGACCTGGCCACTATGCTCAGCCTCAAGGCCGAACAGGTTCCACCTGCCGAAAGGACCGCGCTTCTCCGCGAGGCAGCCGGTCGCTTCGATGAGGCGGCACGCTGCTTCGGCCCCAAAACCCGTCGAGTTCCTGCGTCCGGCGAGTTCCATCCCGCCTATCGGCTTGCGACCTGCTGCGCCAGTACGTTGAACTCCCTCCTCGCCAGAGAGAGCGACGACGAGGAAGAGTGCTCGCGGCTTTTCCGGCAGGCCTATCGGCAGATCTCCCAAACCCATCTCGATCTCCCTTTCCTCCGTTTTCTCCGGGGCCGCGCCGCGCTCGACCTGGCGTGGCTGCCGGGGCGGACCAAGGCGCGCCGCAAACTGTTCGACGAAGCTTGTCGCTACCTCAGGGCGGCCGCCGAGTCCAACGACCCGAAGATCACCGACGGTTACACTCACTGGGCCTGCGCAACGGTCGGCCGCGCCGCCGTCGCGACGACCGACGAGGATGCGCAGCGGCACGTCGAGCGGGCCGTCGAGCTGTTCGAACGGGCGACTCAGGAAGCCAAGGGAGAGGAAGGCGTCGAGTCGATCGCCGCCAGAGCCTGGCTGATGCTGGCCAACGAGTGCTCCGGCGAGAACGAGCAGGCGGCCGCCCGACGGGCCGCCGACTCCGCGCGGAGATGCAATCGAATGGAACCGGGATCGGGAGACTACAACCTGGCCTGCGCCCTGTCCCGGATGGGGAAGCCGGCCGAAGCCTCCAAGGCGCTGCTCGCGGCCCTCGCCCGTGAGCCCGAAGATGCAGCCCACGCCCTCCGCGACCCCGACCTGGAGCGCCTCTGGGAGGCGCGGCCCAAACTGCGGCAGGTCCTCGCTGCGCGGGTTCCAACTGATCCGAAGGCCGGCGCGCCTTCAAGGGGGCATCATGGTTGAGTTCTGGAAAAAACGCGAAAGCGGGCCGGCGCGGCACGCTTCACCGAACAGCGACCGCGAGCCAAGCCCCCAGGAGCTGGAGAAAGCGCTGGCGCATCTGACCTGCACGCATCTTCTGGAACACGGCAGCGACGCGAAACCGAAAGACGGATCGGAAAAGAGCGCCGCCATCGCTCAGGTGTTGCCCCAATTTTGGCTGACTCTCGCCCGGGCTACGGCCGCGTTGGTCCTGCCGGCTGGTGCCAAAATTCGGTCTACGCCGGAAGACCACCGCTCCGCGGTCGATCAAACCGAGAACTGGCTCACCCTCGTGCTCCGTCACGCGCCGTTTGACGCTCAGATGCTGTACGCCGTCGGAATGGTCCTCTACGACCTTCACGACGTAGTGGGCGTCGAAGACGAGAAAGAGAAGAGGGTCGACCGGGCCTGCGAGGCCCTCCGCGAGGCCGCGCGGCTCGCCCCCGGCCGGTTCGACATCCTCACCGACCTGGGCATGCTCCTCGCCATCAAGGCCGAGGCCGCTCCCCCTGCGGAGAGGGAGGCGCTCTTTCTAGAAGCCCTCGAACGCTACGACGAGGCCGCACGTTGCTTCTCTCCGGCCACTCGTCGTTTCCCCAAGACAGGCATGCTCCATCCCAGCTACAGCCGCGCGGTCTCTAGTGCAGGTACTCTGCGACTGGTACTCGCCAACCTGAGCAGCGACAAGGAAGAGCGCTCGCGGCTGCTCCGGCAGGCCTATCACGAGCTCAGCGAATCCGACCGGGAAATGCCCTCTCTCGGACCCATCCTGGGCAGAGCCGCACTCGACCTGGCCTGGTTGACGGACGAGGACGACGCGCGCCGCGAGCTTTTCGAGGAAGCTTGTCGCCAATTTGCGCTGTCCGTTAAGTCGAATCAACCACAGCTCGCTGAGATCTTTGCCCAATGGGGCTGCGCCACGGTGGGCTGCGTAACGCTCGCGAAGAGCGGCAAGGACTCGCGGCAGCTCATCGAGCGGGCCGCCGATCTGTTCAAGAAGGGGAGTCGGGAAGCCAAGGGCGGTGCCATGGTCGAGCTGATCGCCGCCCGAGCCTGGAGGCGCCTGGGGGCGCACTCCACCGGCGAGGAGGAGCAGGTGGCCGCCTCCCGCCTCGCCGCCGAGGCAGCTCGGAGAGCCAGCCGGAAGGATCCAGGGTCGGGAGACTACGACCTGGCCTGCGCCTTGAGCCGGCTCAAGCAACCGGAGGAAGCCTCCTCGGCGCTCCTGGCGGCCCTGGACCGCGCCCCCGAAGCGGCATCCGAGGCTTTGGACGAACCCGACCTACATTTCCTCTGGGAGGCGAGACCCGAGCTGCGGCAGACGGTCGCGAAACGTTCCGACTGAACGAAGGCCGGGGCGCCCGGCGGCAATGGACGGCCTCAGGAACCCTCTTCCAGCGCCAGCCGCAACGTTTCGCCCGGCGAGAGCGTTCCCGAGCGGCACTCCACCGCGAGGTCGGGCGACCAACCGGTCCGCGCGAGAGCGAGAAACGCGGAGATGGGTACCAGGCAGGCCGAGTAGCCACCGGGTGCGAGCGCCGGAAAGCGTCGGAGCGCCCCGCCCGCGGAAGACTCGCCGTGGGAACGCGACCAATCCGATAGGACGTTCGGTGGAATTTCTAGGCCGTTCTGAAAGCATGAGGAAGGCTTCTTCCTCGGCGATCTGACGGGCGATCGGTACCCCGAGAGCCACTTCGACGGTGCCCCCGAGATCTGTCACCGGAAGATCCGTCGAGGGACCCGGCCTGAGCTCAAACGCGGTCAAAGAGGAGCCGAGCGCGGCGACCAAGGCCACGGCGCTCTCGACACCGGAAGGGAGCCGCACCTCGAATCGACCGTCCGCGGAGGTTCGCGTTCGGTCGTTGCCCAACCGCGCGGGGCGTACACCCATCACCGTCACCGCCGCACCTCCGCCGCCACCCCGCGAGGTGAGAACCCAGCCGACGAACCGGGTCTTTTTCTGCAGCTTCAAGTCGATCGGACCGATCTCGGCTTCCTTGCCGACGGAGAGGACCACCGGGTCGGCGTCGAAGTCGCCTTGCCGTGTCTCGGCGACCAGGGACACTTCGCCCGGCGCGACGCCACGCAGCTCGAAATGGCCGGAGTCGTCCGCCGGGAGGATCTGGCTCGCCCCGTCGGATTCCAGCACCGAGACCATCGCCGCCGGCTCCGGCTGGCCGGAAGGCGCCAGGACGCGGCCGAAAATCCGCGTGTCCGGCACTTCGATGTCCAACCGAGCCTTGCCCTTCTCCGCTTCGATCATTCCCCGTCGCTGGCCCGCTACTTTGGCGATCCCCTCTTCCGAGGCCTTGCCGTCGAACACTTCTTCGGTCAAGGGCGCGGCGGGGTCTACCGAGCGTTCGACGTGGACCGACCAGGGTTTGCCGTGGGGGTCGAGGGCCGGATCGACGACCAGTTCCAGTTCGAGCGGCGGCACGAGACGGAAGGGTTCCGGAAGATAGGTCTCTTCCTGCGCCGCGACCTCGAACGGCCCGCTCGGCTCCGCGAAAGCCGTTCCCTGTTCGGCCACCCCGCGAGCGAGGCGCCGCGGACGAGGGCAAACGATTTGAGATCCGCCTCGCCCCCGGCCGGGACCGCGACGTCCCAGGCGTATCGGGGAATGTAGGAGGCGGCAAAGATCGACAGGTCGAACGTGGCGGCCGGCAGCTCGCAACGGAACCGGCCCTGGGCATCGACCGGGCATTCGATCTCCCCTTTAGGCAGGCTGCGGATCTTCGCCGCGCTGCGGGCGGGGAGGGTCGTGACCACGATTTTCTTCGGGAGGGCCGGAGGCTTCTCGGTGGAGGTCAGGCGCCGACGACCGACCCGAGCGGGATGAGCCGCGGCGCATCCTCGCCAAGCCCCGGCAAGGCCATCCACAGAATCCATAGGAACAAGGAGGCAACGGCCCGCCTTACGGCATCGGTCATCAGTTTCGGGGCCTCCAGCCTTCGGTGTTCGCTTCTTTCGAGAACCTACGGTACCTTTCAAAGAACCTAAAGACAAACCTGGGCAGCCCCGGCCCGGAGTTTCACCGACAACCTCCCGCCCGGGTCACCGCCCGTCCCGCCCCGCGTACCACCCGTTCCGTCCCGCGAATAAAGGAGCGCGCTATCGCTACAATGAACTGTCATGAGATACGAAAGAGTGAACCTCCGCTCGTCCCTCCTCGCCCCGCTCGCATTGCTTCTAGGGCTCGCCATCGCTCTCCTGCCCCCGAACCTCCCTGCCCAGACCGACCCGTTCGACCCGGAGCAAGACCCCTTGCCGCCGATCTCGAACCCCAACGCGCCGGAAGACCCTGGCCACGACGGCGACCCCACGCCCGAAGTGGATCACGCCGCGTTCGGCCAACCTCTCCTCGACGGGACTCTCGATTCCGAGATCGCGGTCCAGGAGCTGGCGCTGCCCGAAGGCCTCGCATCGCTCGGCCCTTCGCAGACCGTGACGCCCCCGACCTGCGAAGGATGGACGAACCCAGTCACCCCGCTCGGCATTCGCGCCTCCGACGGGCACTACTTCACCTACTGCCAGCAAGCGATTTTGATGGTCGGGGTCTCGGCCGATTGCGGTTGCCATCTCGACCTCGAAGACGACAACGTTTGCCGTTACGGCACCCCGCCTAACGTCAAGCATGTGTTCGCGCAGAACTACCCGCAGATTCTCGCGGACCTCAAGACGAAGGGACTGAACAAGATCCGCCTGTGGGTCGCGTTCGGCCGCGACCCGAACAAACCCTCGCCCTATAACGACGTGTCAAAGAGAGCGAGGAACCAGCCGTTCGCGTTCGTGCCCGAGGGGGCCTACTACCGGCTCGACATGCGCTACGACGACTTCTTTAACCGCCTCCGCGAAGTGGTGATCGCCGCCAAGAAGCAGGATCTGTTCGTCGAGGTGACGTTCTTCTCTCCGTTCCAGGGGAACGCCCCCAGCCTCTGGCTCGCCCAAAACAATCTAGCCAAGGCGCTCAAGACCGACAACTCGGGCCTTGAATCCGTGGGTTTCACCGACGAGCGCTGGTTCGTTGATGAAGGTCTTCGGGCTGAACGAGGACAACATCACACCGTTCGACGGCGAGAAGGGAACCCGGACCTTGAAGACGGACCTATTGCCGATACCGCCTGAGGCTCGCGAGTTTGGCCTGCCCGATCCGGTGCGGGCTGAGGCGTGGGAATTCCTCCTCCACGGCGGCGGCGCGTTCGACCACTTCGGGTACATTTACAATTCAACCAACGGCAAGGCGGTGCGCCTCCAACTGGGCAAGATCGGCGCCTTCCTGACCGCCACGTTTCCGGTCTTCTCGCTCGTGCCCTCCACCCCGGTTACTACCACAGGAGCGGAAGGGGCGGTCTGGGTAGACGTGGGCGCCTATCCCATCGCCACCAGCTGGGATCCGGCGACCCTTTCCCGCAAGCATTGGGCGGCGATGGAGTCGCCGGGCTGGCAGACGGCAGATGCCGGCCGGAAGTTTCTGCTCTACATTCACCACAGCACGCCGCGCTGCAAGGCGGATCCCGACGATTTCGACCGAAGAGTGGATCCGGTCACGGGAGCCGTTTCGTTCAAGTGCGTCGGCATCA
>JBBSBW010000037.1:0-68296 GCA_038250865.1 Thermoanaerobaculia bacterium
GCCCGCCACCCGGCACCCTCCCACACCCCTTGGAAAACGCTGCGCGTTTCCCACAGCCCACCGGCCACGGCGGCGAGGAGAGAGGAGGAGGCTGCACAGATCTAATTGTCGTTACCGCACAGAAGTAGTTGACGTCGGGGACCGTCATCCGATGGCGCTCCGTCCACGGGTGTTAACGGTCACGCAAACCCGTAGGAATCTGGACACTTAGGTCGGCCTTGGCTCGGAGGTAAGCGAGGTAGCCAGGTTCTACCGGGGTCTGGAGCGCTTCTTCGATCAAGGGGAGAAAGTAGGCGAGGGATCGAATGGGCGGGAGAGGCGGCGCCTCTGGGTGGCGGTGGGTGCGCCTTGCGAGGGCGAGCAAGAAGGCGGTTTCGAGGATGTCTAGAGAGATGCCGCGGTCGAAGAGCTGGCCGGCGAGGCGCCGATCGTAGGGGGAAGGACGGCGGGCCGCCGTGTGAGGCAGCCCGCAGTAGCGATCGAGGAGTCGCTTGAGGTATTCGGCCCGCCCGGGGATCATGAGGAGCGAGTCTTGCGCCCCCCGCAGCATAACCCCGCCTCCCCCCGACCCCCTCCACCCACGCGCTGCGCGCGGGATGATTCTGCTGCTGCCGAGCTATGTGTTCAGTTTCCTGCGGATTTTGGTGAGCGGTTACAACGGGAGGGGCAACATGTACAAGAAGTCGGCCGGGAAGAGGAAGATCCGTTTGAGCCGGGAAACGGTCCGCCAGCTGGACCCTTCACTCCTGGGCGTGGCGGGAGCCGCGACCACTGTGTGCAACACCGATTTCACGGTTTGTGATGGGTCCTGCCGGTGTGCGACCACGGCCTACACGCATACCGCTTGCGGTCACTGCTAAGGAGCCGTCCAGATTCAACGAGCGCCGGCCCGGCCCCGGACCGGCGCTCGAACAACTACCCTACTCCCAGACGATGAAGCCCGGCGCGAGGATGCCGTCGGGGTCGGTGCGCGACGGCCAGAGGAGGACGTGGAAGAGTGCTCCGAGGTTGGCGAAGATCATCTCGACGTACTACTTCGCCCATTCGAATTTCGCGCCAGGTTGCGTTCAACTCGGCCTTGCACTATCGTCTTAAGTTCCGAGCCCCCCCCCGAAAGTTCGCCAAGTTCGCTCAGTACCGAAAACTGCTACGAACACTCGTCATCCTTCCCAAAATGCGGCGACTCTTTCGGACTCTTGTCCTTTCGTTCTTCTCGGCTAACTGCTACCGCGATGTGGCTCGGCGCTGGCGTGGCTGCGGGTTTGCCTATCTTGCCTTCATCACCGCGATTTTCGCTGCCGTGCTGCTGCCCAGGGCCGTGTCCGTTCAACACGATTTCGATACCGTCACACACGGCGTCTTCCTGCCCATTCTTCGGCAGATCCCAAGATTCCGAATCGAGCAGGGCAGAGTCTCCGTCTTCGCGCCGATGCCGTATTCAGTAACCGAGCCGGCGTCAGGTGCCGAGGTGATGGTTTTCGACACGACTGGAAAAATCAATACTCTCGTTGGAAGGACGGCTTGCGTTCTCGTCACCGGAAGGGCTCTCCAAATCCGCCTGGATCCCGGTGAGAGACCCAGAGAACTCGACTTGTCATTCGTAAGTGATTTCGACGGGGACCCAGAGCCTTTAGCGGTGTGGCTGGAGAAGCGGGGAAGTTATTTCATACTCTTCGGCTTCTTCGTGGCGACGGTGTTCTCTCTCTTTTCCCTCACCATTATAGCCGCCAGCTCAGCCACCTTGGGCCTTATCCTAATGGAGATTTCGAGCCGCATCGATCTTAGTCTCACGGCCACGACTCGCCTCGCAGCAGTCGCCACAACGCCGTCGCGGCTCCTGATACTTGCATTCGAGGTCGCTGGCTATCCCCTTCCGATAATCTTTGGGTGGTTCCTGACGGCCATGTTGACGACAGGCTATCTATGCTTCGGCCTATGGGCAAACCTACCAGGGAGAGGGTCCGACCAGTCGGCCGAGACAGACATTGTGCCGTAGCACCCCTTCCAAAGGGAACGCGATGTTGACCTCGCGGATGGCGACCGAGGACCGGTTCGGCAGTATTCCGTTGTCGTGCCACAGCATCTCGCGGATTTGTTGCTGCGCATGTAAATAGTCTTGTTGCAGACCGAGGTTTCGCGGGTCTTTCTCTACTAGAGAGCGAAAGAGGCCGAGAGCAAGTTCGGACCGCTTCATCGACTCTTGCCGTTTGCCGAGCCCCTCCTCAACGACGCTCAAGCGGAGTTGGATGTCGGCCTGCTGGCCAGTGCTCCATTCAGAGTCGAAATCCGATGGCAGCAATGATTGGGAAAGGGCGGCAGCACGCGAAAATACCTTCTCGGCCGCTTCTAGATCGTTCTGAAGAGAGCAAACCTCTCCGAGCTGCGCCAAAAAACAGAACCTCATATGAAGCCTTTCGCCCTGTTGTCGCGGCCCTTTGGTGTACTTTTCTTTCGCGGGTGAGGACAGCGCAGTTTCCAAGGTGCGGCGAGCTGCGGGCAAGTCACCTTGCTCGATGAGTGTCGTGGCTAAGTCCGATTCAAGATTCTCGATTGTTGACCAGTGATCCGGGTTCGAAGGCTCCTGCGCGGCGATAGTGAGTTCGAGAGCTAGAGCCCGTTCGAATGCGGTACGCGCGCTATTGAGGTAGCCGAACCTTCGGGCTCGAAAACCAAGGCGCAACAGCAGATCGAGTAGGAGAAGCGGTTGCGCCTGAACAGCCTCTCCAAGCATAGGGAATGTCTTCTCGATCTTTTTTGCAGTCTCGAGAGCTCCCGGAAACTGATTAGCTTCGATCTGAAAGGACATGACCTCGCGCATCAGTACCGGGCGAGCGACAATCCTCGGAATGAGTGTCTTGGTACTCGCCGTGACCGTCTCGAGGCATCGCTTGTCGCTTTTGGCGAGACAAAGGCGACCTTCCGCTAGGTCCGTCCGGAGTAGGAGGCGGTCTCGCGCTGTCGCGCCTTCCGAGCTGTTGCGTGCAAAGTTCCGGGCACTCTGAAATGCCTCCGTCGCCTCCTTAGTCTGGTCCAGACGCGAGAATGCCTCCCCTTGCCCGAGGGCTATCCGCGCCAGCAGCAATCGGTGGTTGTCGGAGTTTGCGCTCGTCGGGAGGAGTTCTTGTGCTATCCCCTCTCCAACCCTAAACGCTTTCAGCGCCTTCTCCGGAGAAGAGTTCAGCTCGTTTTCGGCGTTCTCGAGGAAGAGCGAGGCAATCAGCGAGCTGATAATCGCGTCGTATTGGCTCAGAGTTAATACGGTCAGCGCGAGAAGGAGCGCGCCTAACGAGAGGAACGGAAGCCCGATGCCTGCCATGGCCCATCGGCGAGTCGATTTGCGATCTGTCTGCTTTCGCTGGTCCAGCGCAATTGCCTGAGCGAGGAACTGGCCTGCCAGTTCACTCACTCCCTCGGTCTGGCAAAAGTAAGCGAGCTGACCTTCTTGAGGAAGCCCTCCCTCGGGGCTGCCCGCCGCTTTCCAAGCTCGCGCCGCGTCTTCGACATCGTCGCGACGCTCCAGTGCCTGGCGGCTCTCCCCAACCCAGCGCCGTAGCGTGGCCCAGCTTCGGAGGAGCGCTTCGTGGACGAGTTCCACCCGCTCTTCACCGGAAACGACGATCAGGCGCGCAGGCGACGGTGCCGCTTCCGGCGCCGCCGGATCGCGGCCCCCGGAAAGCCGGGCGAGGGTCTTTTCCGCCTGTTCATCTCCCCCCGATGCAGCCAGCACCTCCTTACGGCTGAGGATTCTGCTGCTGTCGGGGGTGGCGCGTCCAACCTTCACCAAACTCAGGAAGAGCTTACGGCTGAGCGCCCGACCTTCCTCTCCGAGTGCAGACAACAGACCTTCGGCGCTCTTCGACAGAGCCCCCGCAACTCCCCCGAGGCGATCGTAAGTCACATGAGAAAGGCACGGTTTCAAGTGATCCTGTTCCCATAGTGCGCGGAGCGCGTGGGCGACCAAGGGCAGACCGGACGCCGAGGCACCCGAATCGGCGACAATCCGGCGCGGGAGCTCAGGGCTTTCCCACCTCAACCCGGCAATTCGCGCCGGTTCCTCGACTGCCCGCAGTAGACCCTTCTCACCGATCGCCGCCAGGAAATAGCGGGACGCCGCAAGATTAAGGTGAGCTCGAAGCTGCGGCAGGTGGTCGAGCTGATGGAGAAAGTCGCTACGCACTGTAGTGATGAGATAGAAGGGGCCATCGGTATCGTCAAGCGCGCGGGCCAGAAGCCCGTCAAGCTTTTCGACCACCATCGGTTCGGTACCCGCTAGGGTGAAAACCTCTTCGAGCTGGTCAAGAAGGAGCAGGAAACCCTGCCCTTCCGCAACGAGCTCGCGGGCCATGTAGAGGAGGGTCGCTCCGTCGTCCGCCAAACGCTTTTCGGTCGCCCGCAAAGAGAGTTCCAGCCCCGCAGCTACGGCGCAGTTGACCAGCTGTTGCGCGAGACTGCGGAGTGGGTTCTTACCTGGGCGAAAGACAACGACCTGCCAGTTCTCCGGCGCGTCCTCTAGCCAGCCGCGGCGGACCGCTGGGACTAGTCCGGCGCGCGCCAGCGACGACTTGCCAGAGCCGCTCGCCCCTTCGATCTGCAGCCATCGCCGATGGCCGGCCGGCGTACGCCCTAACAAATGAACCAGCTCTCTCACCTCGGCTTCCCGGCCGAAGAAGAAGCCGGCCAGCTCCTCGTCAAAGGCTTCGAGGCCCGGGAAGGGGCCGAGCCCGGTCAAAGTCGCGGCGGTCGGCGTCCAGCAAACGAGGAGCCGCTCTGCGAGGGCGGATAGATCGTCGCTCCTCGGTTGCAACCAGCCGTCGTACAGCTGGAAAGCCTGGAACCGGCGAAGGGAGGGCGGCAAAAAGCCGAGGGCGACTCCCGGAAGCAGGACGGGCACGATTGCATAACTCGCGGCCTTGGTATTCCGGTCGAGGGCGATGTCCAGTTCGACTAGGGCCCACCCGGCAATTTCCTGGTTACCGACGAGAACCAGCATTCCGGACGAAGCTTCGATTCGGTCCTCCAACTGCTGACGCCAGGGCAAACCCAGGTCCAGTGCTTTAGGAGAGACATCGCACCAGGTGGGCAGGCCGGCGGCCTCCATTTCGGCCGCGATCAACCGGGCCGCGCGGCAATCGCTCCCGGCGTGGCTGAGGAAGAACGAGCGCGACTCGTCGCCGGTCGAATCGAGGGATCTTTTCTCTTTCACTTCTGGACATTCTACATCATGATGTTCGGTTTTGCTCGCAGGCCAGATCGGACGGCCCTTCATGCCTAAAATGGTGATCGGGGCCATCTGACCCAGGCCGTTGGCCTGGGCTGGAATTGGGCGGCCCTTCGGGCCTCAAAACATTGGCGCGACGGAGTTCGACAAGCGACATGAGATCAAGAGTCTTTCTGGAGACAAGCGTCATCAGCTATCTGACGGCGGGACCCCGCCGCGACGTGCTCCACGCCTCGCATCGGCAGTTGACCCGCGAATGGTGGTCTCGCCGGGACCGCTTTGACCTATACGTCTCGCGCGCTGTGCTCCTTGAAATCAGCCGGGGTCGCCGCGATTCGTGCGAGGATTGAAAGCGCCTGCCGAGCGGAAGGTCTCCAGCCGCCGGTGATCTGTACGCCGGAAGAATTGACGGAGGAATAAATCGTGGCCCGAGATCTGGTAGTCGAGGAAGTCCGAGCGATCCGGGAGGCATGGTCTCGCGAGTACAACTATGACTTGAAAGCCATCGTGGCTGCTTTGCAGCAAGAGCAGGCCAAGAGTGGCCAGCCGGTGGTGACGCTGTCGCCTAAAGGATCCCCGACGCAGGCACCTGTGAGAAAGGCCAGTTAGGCAAAGGCGGCCCCGGCGCACCAACGACCGCCAGTGCCACCTACATGCCGGGCAGAGTCCGGAATTGGTGTTTCGCGTGAACCGCCGGATGCCACCGGGGTGGGCAGGTGCCCCTTGCGGGTTGGCATGCGCGCGGCGGTGATCGTGGTAGATCGGAGACGCCCCGACAGCCAGCACCCGGATAGGTTTGTGGTTGTGGACTGGGGGCGTCTCTACCCCACGGCCTGGCGGGTGGTGGGGCTCCCCTACTCCCAGACGATGAAGCCCGGCGCGAGGATGCCGTCGGGGTCGTAGCGCTTCTTGGCGGCCTTGAGCGGCTCCCACTGCTCTCCGAAGTGGATCGCCCAGCGCTCGGCCGAGTCGAAGGTGATGTAGCCGGAGAGGTAGCGCTTGGCGCCGTATTGGTGGATCGACAGCTCGCTCGCGAAGTCGAGGCTCTGGAGGTATTTCTCGTAGAAGTCCGCCGGTTCTTTCGGCATGCCGCCGAGCACGCCCCAGCCGAGGACGTAGTCTCCCCCCGGGTGCATGAAGTACGGCACCTCGGAGCAGTCGGTGCGCGACGGCCAGAGCAGGACGTGGCCGCCCAAGCCGAGCGCCGCGGGGGGAAGGTTCGCGAGAATCATCTCGATGTATTCCTTGGCGCCGTCCCAAGGGAGGATTGTCTCCATCCAGGGGTGGGTGTGATCCCAATAGCCCGTGCGGCGCCAGATCGCGAACATCGGCTCCATCCGACGACAGAAGTCGAACAGGGTCGAGTCCTCAATGTGGGCGATCCGGTAGGGAGAAAGCTCGGCGAGGGCCTGGTCGTCGTCTGGCTCTTCGCCGGGGCCAAACTCGATGGTCAAGAACATCGGGAAGATCCAGTGGCCGAAGCCGACCACGCCGACTCCCGGCTCCAGCCCTTCGCCGATCCGGCGGAAGCCGAGCGGCGCGGGCGAGCAGATGCCGCCCATGCTGGCGAACGTCGTCCCGTCCATGACCTTCCTGGCGTCCGACATGAACGCGCCCAGGTCGTCGTAGACCAGGCTGTACTGGCGCACGTTCGGCTTGGCCGAGCGCAAACGGGTCTTCACCCGGGTGATGATGCCGATTTGGCCGAGCGTGCAGCGGACCGCGTCGAACAGCTCACGGTTCTTCTCGTGCGAGCAGACGACGATCTCCCCCTCGCCCGTCACCACCTCGATTTCGATCGCGTTGTCGGCCTGCGAGCCGTTCCTGAAGCTCGCGACGCCCAAGCCGGCCATTGAGGTGGTGCCGGCGACCGTTACCCCTAGGTTGTTGGTGAGCGTCGGCGGCACCAGACCCCGGTCGATCGAGGCTTCGACCAGGTCGCGCCAGACCACCCCGGCGCCGCAGTCGGCATAGAGCGCTTCGGCGTTGATCTCATACATCGTGTTCATCAACGCGGTATCGAGGACGATCCCGCCCTCGGTCGTGCTCTGCCCGGTCTGGGTGTGACCCTGGCCGCGGGGGGCGAGCGCGATCCCGTTCCGGCGGCAGAAGCGGACGACCTCGGCCACCTCGGCTGAAGTCGTGCACTGCGCGACCGCGGCCGGACGCCGTTCGACCATCCGGCCAAAGTCGGAGCGAAAACTGTCGAGAATCGAATCTTCGGTAAGCAGCCGGTCGCCCAGGAGCGTGCGCAGCTCCCCGAGACTCTCGGCGATGTCGGGCGAAGGGGGCGATTGAACTGTCATGAAACCTCCAAGCGAGAGGGTGATCTTTGGCTTCCGAGTCTCTTTCTACCCGATCTTGTCGCAATGCGGCAAGGGCACCGCTTGCCGGGAACGCGCGATCCGGTGCGCCAACACCGCGGCGCCGTAGCCGTTGTCGATGTTCACCACTCCTATGCCCGGCGCGCAGGCGTTCAGCATGGTGAGAAGCGGCGCCAAGCCGTGGAACGCCGCGCCGTAGCCTACGGAGGTAGGGACCGCGACCACGGGGGCCGAGGTGAGGCTTGCGACCACCGTCGGGAGTGCGCCGTCCATTCCGGCGACGGCGATGACCACCGCAGCTTTGCGGATCTCGGGGAGTTGGGAGAGCAGGCGATGAAGGCCGGCGACCCCTACGTCGTAGGAGGTTTCAACCGGGCAGCCGAACCAGCGGGCGCAGACCGCAGCCTCTTCGGCGACGGGTAAGTCGGAGGTTCCGGCGGCAAGCACCGAGACCGTTCCCGCCACCACTTCGACCGGGCCGCCGACCGTGAGCACCCGGGCGCGTTGGTGGTAGGTGGCATTGGGCAGATCGGCGCAGAGCACCTCGGCGGCCGAGACGGAGAGCCGGGTCACGAGCAGCCGGCCGTGCGCTTCAACGAAGCGGGCGGCGATCTTCCGCAGGTCTTCGGGGGTTTTGCCTTCGGCGTAGACCGCTTCGGGCAAACCGTTCCTCAACTCGCGATGGAAATCGAGCCTCGCGAAGCCGAGATCGGCATAGGGCAGCTCGGCGAGCTGTTCGAGCGCTTCGGCGGGAGCCGTCGTGCCGGCCGCCACGTCGGCGAGCAGGGCGGAGAGCTGATCGCGATTCACGCGGCGGGAGTCTCAGGTTGGCTGGGCAGGTCCGCTCCGCCGCGGCGGTAGCCCGAGGGGTCGTAGCTCACCCGGGCGAAGCCGAGGCCGCGGAGCGGGGCTTCCAGCTCCGGCCAGAGTTCGGCGAGGCGGGCCACTTCATCGGCAGCCACTTCGACCCGGGCGCCGTCGGCTTCGTGGCGTACTCTGACGACACGGAACCCTTCGCGCGCCACGATCTCCTCGGCCGCTTCAATCCGCTTGAGCTTGCCTAGGGTGACCAGCTGGCCGTGGGGAATGCGCGAGGAAAGGCAGGCGTTCGCCGGCCGATCCCAGGCGGAGAGGCCCAATTCTTTGGCGAGAGCCCGGGTGGTCGCCTTGTCGATGCCGTGTTCGAACAGCGGAGAATAGACAGCCCGTTCGCGGATCGCTTTCAATCCCGGCCGATCGGGACCGGGGTCCGAAGCGTTCGTTCCGTCGCACACCGTGGCGTAACCGCGTGCCGCGGCGAGTGTAAGCATCGCGTCCATCCGCATCCCCTGGCAAACGTAGCAGCGGTGGCTCGGGTTGGCGACGAATTCCGGATCGTCCAGCTCGCTGTAGGTGACCGTTTCGTGCCGGATGCCGATCTCCGCCGCCTGGGCTCGCGCATGGTCGAGCTCGGCGCCCGCGAGCGTCTCGGCCGCCGCGGTGACGGCGAGCGCCCGATCCCCCACGGCGCGAAACGCCAGGGCGGCAACCAGCGCCGAATCGACACCGCCCGAGTAGGCGACGACGATCGATTCGCGGGCGGAAAGGTCGGCGATCAGGGCTTGGAGGCGGGGGTCCTTCACGAGGGAGGATGCTAGCACGCGGCATGCCGGGGGTCTGCTCGGCAGGAGAGGTAAGATCGCCCGATGAAATTCTGGGTCCTACCGCTCGCTCTCTTGGGATTCGCGGCCTGCGGCGGCGAAAAGCCCGTCGGTCAAACCGCCAAATCCGCCACTCCCCCGGGTTCCGACGCACCGGTCGAGCGGATCGCCGCGGCCTCGGCCGGTCGGCCGGCGGGATATCTGGGCGTTCTCGTTTCGCGCCAATCCACTTCGGTGGCCGCCGCGGCGGGCGGCCGGTTGGAGGCGGTCTTCGTCCGGCCGGGCGATCACCTGGCGAAAGGCGCGTCAATCGCACGACTCGATGCCGCTTCGCTTGCCCGGGAGCTGGATCAGATGCGGGCCTCTCTGAGCGAAGCGCAGGCGGCGGAGCGGCAGGCGACCCTCGCGCTCGCCGATGCAGAAAGCCGTCAGAAGCGGCGGCTGTCGATCCCCGAGTCGTTTTCGAAAGAGGATCTCGCGCAGGCCGAGATCCAGAAGCAGCAGGCCGAGGCGGCGCTCGAATCCGCCCGTGCCCGGGTTTCCGGCGAACGGGCGCGGGTCCGGTTGACCGAGATCGCGGTCGGCGAAAGCGAGATCCGGGCGCCTTTTGCCGGCACGGTGGCCGAGCGCTTTCTCGATCCCGGAGCGACCGTCGGAGCCGGCACACCGATCGTCCGGCTGGTGAGCGAAGGGGGCCTGATCGTCCGCTTCGCGGTGCCGCCGGCCGAGGCGAAAGGCCTTGCTCTCGACGCACCGATCATCGCTTCGGCCGCCGATCTGGGCGATCTCTCCGGCACCATCGAGCGGATCTCGCCGGAGATCGACCCGGCCTCACGGATGATCTTCGTCGAGGCCCGGCTCGACGGGGCCAACCTCACGGCTCAGCCCGGGGCCGTGGTGCGGGTGCGGAAGGGGTAGAAGCCCTCACCCCCGGCCCCTCTCCCACCCGCACTCCCACCCTCCCGGGAGAGGGGAGCCACCACCCGCGCCGCCCAACGGGACATGTTTCGGCTAGCCGCCTCGCCATCGTTCCCCGTCTCCCGGGCGGGGGTGTGTGCGGGTGGGAGAGGGGGCCAGGGGGTGAGGGTGGAGTCGAGGGGTTACCTCGCTCGGACCGCCAAATCCGCGAGCGTCGCGAGATCGATCGCCTGGGTATGTAGCTTGCCCGAGGTCTGATCGGCCAGCTCTCGCGCGCGCCGGGCGACTTCGACCAGACTTTCGCCCTTCGCCCAGGGGGAACCGCGCAGGATCTCGGCGAACTGGCCGGCGAGGGTCGCCAACCGGAACGCCGGACTCGCGGATTGCCACTTGGGAGCGAGCCGGTCGAGCGGCAGTGCCTGGACCGATTCGGTCACCCGCTCGGATTCCTTGGAGAACCAGCGTAGGTGAACCGTGGCAATCGCCGGGTTCGCCGGGTTCGGTTTTCCCGCCGCCGGTCGCTCGGCGAGCTTCACCTCGTAGAGCGCGGTCACCGCGTGTCCCGCGCCGATGTCCCCCGCATCGACCGTGTCGTCGCGGAATTTGTCGTCCGCGATGTCGCGGTTTTCGTAACCGAGCAGGCGCCAGCTCTGGACCACTGTAGGATCGAATTCCACCTGCACCTTGGCATCCTTGGCGATCGTCTGGAGCGTTCCGGCGAGCCCGTCGACGAAGATCCGGTGCGCCTCTTCGATCGTGTCCACGTAGGCGTAGCGTCCGTCCCCCTTGTCCGCCAGCTGCTCCATCAACACGTCGTTGTAATTGCCCATGCCGAAACCGACGGTCGAGAGTTCAATGCCGGCCCGAGTCTCCTTGCCGATCCGCTTGAGGATCGACTGCGGGCCGGTGTTTCCGACGTTGGCGACCCCATCGGAACAGAGGATCAGCCGGTTGTTGGCGTTCGCGCGGTAGGCCCGGCGCGCCACGTCGTAGGCGAGGTTCAATCCCGCCTCGGCGTTGGTCGAACCTTCCGCCCGCAGCCGCTCGATCGCCTCGCGGATCGCCGAGCGATCGGCCGTCGGTTCGAGGATCGTGCGCGCCTCGCTGCCGAAGATCACCAGACCTACCCGGTCGTCTTCGCGCAGCTCGGCGACCAAAAGCTCGAGCGCCCGCTTCACCAGTCCGAGCCGGTTCTCCTGGTCCATCGAGCCCGAGACGTCGACCACGAAGGTCAGTACCGAGGGCTTGCGTCGGGCGGCATCGACCTCGCGGGCTTTGATCCCCACCCGCACCAGGCGGTGGCGTTCGTTGATTTTGCCCTGCGGACCGAACGGGTTCGGCGCGCCTTCGAGGCGAACCGCGAAATCGCCGTGCGCCGGAGCGGGGTCGCCGTAGTCGAAGAAGTTGACCACCTCTTCCAGGCGTACCGCATCCTTCGGCGGCCGATGGCCCTCTTCCAGGTAGCGCCGGATCACGGTGAAGGAACCGGTATCGACGTCGAGCCCGAACGTCGAGAGGCGGTCCTCGTCGGTATCGATAAACGGATTGACCCCCGCGCTCTCGAAGAAGGTGTCGGCGTACGGCTGGTCGTTCGGCTCAGCCGTCCCGCCGGTCGAGGGGGCCGGCTTGGCCGGCTCGGTCGCCGGGGATGGAGCCGCAGCTCCCGTCATCACTCCGCCGGGCACGCCGCCCACAACTCCCCCCGCCACGCCGCCCACGACCCCTCCGGGCACTCCCCCCTCGACTCCGCCTTCCACGCCCGCGGTGACCTCCACGGGCTGCTCGGTTTTCGCCTGCCTGCCCTCGCGCCGCCGAAGCGCCTCGTTGGCACGGGCTTGGTCTGCCGGAGTCGCCTGCCGACGAGTCTCGTCGAGTCGGTCCCAGAGTTTGCCCTTTTCCGCGGCCGCCTCCGAAGCCGGTGGGCCGCCGAGGTAACCGAGCGCCTCGAGGTCGGCCGGCGGCGGCGGAGCTGCGGGGGATCCCGAAGGGGATTGAATCCCGGCTTCGGTGCCTTCGGCCGGCACTTTGGGCAGAGGGGCCGAGTCGGCCCCGGTCGGAATCGCGCCGCGCCCGTTCGCCACTTCCACCGACTGATGGGCCGCCACATTTTCCGGCACGGAAACCACGTCGCGCACCCGCAAGGAAAAGTAACTCGCACCGGCCATCGCGAGCAGGCTCGCAGCGATCAGCCAGACCTTGCGGCGGGCCATGGGGGTCCGCGGCGCGGGAGCGCGAAACGGCAGGACGTTTTCGCCGCCGCGCAGCGCGGGATGGAGTTCGATCGCGTCCGGAATCTCTTCTTGAAGCCTGGCCAACAGGTCGGCCGGCGGTTCGAGCGCCGGGCCGCTAGGGGGAGCTTCGGCCAGCAAGCGGCGCAGCTCGCTCTCGCGGATTTCGTTGCGCTCCGTGTTGGCGTTCATCGCGCGTCCTCCTCGGTGGCTTCGGTCGACGAGCCGAACGTTCTATCGAGCGAATGGGCGAGCACGGCGAACGCTTTCTTGATCCGCTTGCGGATCGCTACGGCGGTGACCCCCTCGTCACGGGCGATGTCTGGAATGTCGGTGCCGCCCCAGAAATGGGCGGTGATCGTTTGGCGCAGCGGCTCCGGCAGAGCCATCACCGCGTGGCGCAGGCGCTCGCCGGAAACCGCGAGCCCGGCCAGATCCTCGGGACTCGGCTCCGGATCGGCGACGCGATCCGCCATCTCGTCCTCGATTTGCACCACGCGCCGAGGCCGGCGGATGTGATTGAGGAACGTGGTGTAAGCGATCCGGCAGAGCCAGGTGGCGAACCGCGACCGGCCGTCGAACCGGGGAAGGGCGTCCCACGCCTTCTTGTAGGTGTCCTGGGTGAGATCGGCCGCCAAATCGGCGTCGCCGCCGCACAGCTTGGCGAGAAACGCGAACACCTGGCGATAAGTACTCGCCACCAGCCGCTCGGCCGCGGCGCGGTCGCCGCGCGAATAGTCGGCGAGCAGCCGCCGCTCGTCCTCGACCGAATCGAGGGGGAGCGCTCGGAACGAGGCGGGGCTCTGCTCCCTGGGGGTCATCATCGGAATCCGGATCGGGATCGCTACGCCAAGTAGGTTCATCCTACCCGCTTGGACACGAGCCGCGGGCGAAAGGAAACCGGCCTTGCGAACGCCCCCTTCCCGACACTAATCTTCCGCCAACGAATTCTCGACCGTACGACCCGCGGAACCGATCCTCTCGATTCCGAGCAAGGAGCCGATCATGACCTGCCGACGCTCGCCGTGGCTGCCGATCCTCGCCGCACTTCTCGCAATTCTTCCAGCCGCCTGCGCGCCGAAGGCGCCGGACGTCCCGGACGGCGGCGCGACCGCCGCTTCGACCGGTCCAGGAAACCCCCTCCAGGCGGTGGGACCGGGCGAGGGGGAAGTTTCGATCGTCGCCTGGGTCGGTTATGTCGAAAACGGTGCGACCGACAAGAACTACGACTGGGTGACCGGCTTTGAGAAAGAGACCGGCTGCAAGGTGAGCGTGAAGACGGCCGCCACCTCGGACGAGATGGTAGCGTTGATGAACGATGGGGGCTTCGATCTCGTGACCGCCTCGGGTGACGCCTCGCTCCGATTGGTCGCCGGGGGTAAGGTCCAGGAGATCAACACCGCCCTGATTCCCAGTTGGGGCCAAGTCGATCCGCGGCTTCAGAACGCGGCCTGGCACACGGTCGGCGGCAAACATTACGGCGTTCCCTATCAGTGGGGACCGAACGTGCTGATGTACAACACCAAGGTGTTCGGCACCAAGCCGCCCGACAGCTGGAGCGTCGTGTTCAACGAGACCACCCTGCCCGACGGCAAGTCGAACAAGGGCCGTGTGCAGGCATACGACGGCGCGATCTACATCGCCGACGCCGCCCTCTACCTGAAGTCGGCAAAACCCGCGCTCGGAATCAAAGATCCGTACGCGCTCACCGAACCGCAATACAAAGAGGCACTCACCCTGCTGCGCAGCCAGAAGACCCTGATCGGCAAGTACTGGCACGACGCGAACGCCCAGATCGACGACTTCAAGAACGAGGGGGTCGTCGCCTCGGGCACCTGGCCGTTCCAGGTCAACCTGCTCCAAGCGGATAAACAGCCCGTGGCGAGCGTTTTCCCGAAGGAAGGGGCAACCGGCTGGGCGGATACGACCATGATGCATGTCGACTCGAAGCACCCGAACTGTGCCTACAAATGGCTGGAGCACTCGATCGCGCCGAAGGTCCAGGGCGACGTAGCGGCCTGGTTCGGCTCGGTGCCCGTGGTGCCTGCGGCCTGCAAGGGCAATGCGCTGCTGACCGACACCGGCTGTGCCACGAACGGCTTCGACAACTTCGACAAGATCGCGTTCTGGCGGACGCCGACCTCCGACTGCGGCGATGGCACTAAGAATTGTGTCCCCTACTATCGCTGGACGACGGACTACATCGCGATTCTCGGCGGCCGGTAGGCAACTTAAGGATCTCGAATTGAATCTCGACGGACGAACGGCGATTCCGCGATGACCGCGATGACCGCGCCAGCCGTTCGTTTCGTCGACGTCTCGCGTCATTTCGGAGAGGTGCGCGCGGTGGACGGCGTCTCGCTCGAAATCGCGGACGGCGAGTTCTTCGCGATGCTCGGTCCCTCGGGCTCGGGCAAGACCACCTGCCTGCGCATGCTCGCCGGATTCGAACGGCCGACCGCCGGCCGGGTCGAGCTGCACGGCCGCGACGTGACCGACCTGCCTCCGTACGAACGAGATGTCAACACGGTCTTCCAGGACTACGCGCTGTTCCCTCATCTTACGGTAGCGGACAACGTCGCCTATGGCCTGACGATCAAGAAGGTGGCGAAACCCGAAATCCGCCGCCGGGTGGACGAGGCGCTCGACCTGGTCTGCCTGCCCGACTATGGCGCGCGGAAACCGGCGCAGCTTTCCGGCGGGCAACGTCAAAGGGTGGCGCTCGCCCGCGCCCTGATCAACCGGCCGCGCGTTCTGCTGCTCGACGAGCCGCTCGGCGCGCTGGATCTGAAGCTCCGGCAACAAATGCAGACGGAGCTGAAAGCGATCCAGCGTCAGGTGGGAATCACGTTTCTGTTCGTCACCCACGACCAGGAAGAAGCGCTCGCGATGTCCGATCGCCTGGCGGTCTTCAACCAGGGGCGCGTCGAGCAGGTGGGCACCCCCGCCGAGGTCTACGAGCGGCCGAGGACGGTGTTCGTCGCCGGTTTCGTCGGCACCACGAACCTGCTGGTCGGCGATTTAGCCCAGCGGCTGACGGGGACGCCCGGCCCCGCGGCGATCCGGCCGGAGCGGATTCGCCTGCTCGCGCCCGAAGCTCTCGCCGGAGCGGGCGAGGCAATCGCCGCGGGATCGATCCGCGAAGCGGTCTATCTGGGAATGCACACGAGATATACGGTCGATCTCGACGAGGGCGGGGAGCTGGCCGTGGTGGCGCAGAACCTCGACGCGGATGCAGCGGATGCGGCTTGCGCCCAAGGTCGGCGGGTTCGGCTCGCCTGGGAGCCCTCCGCAATCCGCGCGCTCGTCGGGTAATCGGAGTCTCTGGAAATCGCCATGCTCCGCCGCGCCGCCAACTTCCTGTTCCGCCATCCGCGCTGGGCGCTCGGCCTGCTGCTCGGTCCGCCGCTGCTCTGGTTGGGCGTGGTCTACCTCGGGTCGCTTGCCGCCCTCCTGGTCCAGAGCTTTTTCCACGTCGATGACTTCACCGGCCAGGTGGTGCGGAGTTTCTCTTTCGCCACCTACGCGCAGCTCTTCACCCCGGCGAACCTGGACATCTTCCGCCGCACCACCGTAATGGCCGCCGCGGTAACGATCGCCGCCGCCCTGCTCTCCTTTCCGCTCGCCTATTTCATGGCGCGCTACGCCCGCGGCCGGGTGCGGTCGATGCTCTACCTCGGCGTCATCCTGCCGCTCTGGTCGAGCTACATCGTGCGGGTTTACTCGTGGAAATTGATCCTGGCGAAAGAGGGGATCCTCTCCTGGTTCTTCTCCGCCGTGGGAATGAGCCGGGTGCTCGACGCCGTGCTCGGCATTCCCGGCATCGGCGGACCGTCGCTCTCGTTTTCGACCCTCGGCCGCTTTCTGGTCTTCCTCTACATCTGGCTGCCGTACATGATCCTGCCGATCCAGGCCGCCCTCGAACGGGTGCCGAAATCGCTGCTCGAAGCCTCCGCCGATCTTGGCGCGCCGCCAGGGAAGACCTTTCGCAAGGTGACGCTGCCGCTCGCGCTCCCCGGAGTGATCGCGGGTTCGATCTTCACGTTCTCGCTCACCCTCGGCGATTTCATCATCCCCGGCACGATCGGAGATTCGAGCCTATTCATCGGCCAGGCCGTCCTGCGCCACCAGGGTACGGCGGGCAACGTCCCGCTCGCCGCCGCAATGACCGTGGTGCCCATGTTGATCATGGCCGCCTACCTCGCCTGGGCGCGGCGGCTGGGAGCGTTCGATGCGCTCTAGCGTCAGATCCAAATCGGGTTCTGATTCCCGCGGGGGAGAACGCGCCCCGCTGGGACTGAAGCTCGCAGCGCTCGGCGCGATCCTGTTCCTCCACCTACCGCTGCTCGTGGTCTTCCTCTACGCCTTCACGACCGACGAGGCGACGCTCACCTTTCCGCCCCCCGGCCTCACCCTCCGCTGGTTCAGCCTGGCCTGGCAGCGCGCCGACCTCTGGCAGGCGTTCTCCCTCTCGCTCCGCGTAGCGGCGGTCTCGACAACAGTAGCTGTCGTCCTAGGCACCCTCGCGGCGCTCGCCGTGGTGAGAGGCCGCTTCGCCGGACGCGAAATGGTCACCCTGCTGGTGATCCTGCCGATCGCACTGCCGGGCATCGTCACCGGTATCGCCCTCCGATCAGGGCTCGCGCTCACCGGCCTCCCCTTCAGCTTCTGGACCATCGTCGCCGGCCACGGAACGTTCTGCATCGTCACCGTCTACAACAACGTCGCGGCCCGCCTGCGCCGCACCGGCCGCTCCCAAATCGAAGCCTCAATGGACCTCGGGGCCGACACCTTCCAAACCTTCCGCCGCATCGTCCTGCCGGGCCTGGCCACCGCGCTCCTCGCCGGTGGGATGCTCGCCTTCTCCCTCTCCTTCGACGAAGTCATCGTCACCACCTTCACCGCGGGCCAGCAGCGGACCCTGCCGATCTGGATACTCGACCAACTCACCCGCCCCCGGGATCGGCCGGTGACCAACGTGACCGCTCTGTTCGTGATCGCCGTGACGACGTTGCCGATCCTGCTCGCGCATCGGCTTTCGGGGGGCGGGGGGCGGGAGGAGCGGTGAAGGAGGAGAGACGGCGCCTAATCTGTTGAGTCGAACGGCAGCAAGCGCACACGCAGAAGGGCATCTCCTACACTGACGATGGCTCCTTCCTCCAACGCAACACCGCACTGTTCGATGACGCGATCGAGGTGACGACCAACGTTTTCAGGTCGCATATTGCGAAGGCGAAAAATAACCGCGCTCGGCAGCCGCGCGCCGCTCGCGGCGATCAACTCGGCAAAGTCCAGATCGTGGGTCAGTACAATGCTGCCGTCAACTCGCGCCTTCTCGAGAATTGCGCGATCGGAGAGTTGGTGCAAACCCAATTCCACGAGATGCTCGGCGAGAAAACCGCCTGCTCGAAGTCTCTTCCCGATCGTGGGCGAGATGCCCATATCGAGGAGAAACTTCACGACGCCGACGCTGGAATTAAGACTTCCTCGGCCAGCCAGGCAGCGTACTGAAGGGCCTGTCGCACATCCTCGGCTTCCAAATAGGGATACTCGGACACGATCTCTTCAGGAGACATGCCGTTCGCCGTCAGATTGATGAGTAGCGAGACCGTCACCCGCAGGCCGCGAATGCAAGCCCGACCGGCCATTACAGCGGGATCAAAGGTGATGCGATCGAATCCGAGCATGGCGCTATTCCTTTGTTGGACGCGGCAGAAGTATAAGAGCTGCCTCTGCGAGACGACTGGGAGATTCTAGGCCCCTCTTACCACTAAAAACATGGGCCGGGCTTTCAGCCCTATTTGATACTTCTACGTTTCCTTACCTGGGGCGTTGCCCCAGGCTAGTATCGGGCGCGCCGTTGGCGCTCGCGGACCTTTGCCGATCGGCTTCTTGCGCCTGCTCCGCACGGATTTGGCTGAGCGGCGGCCATTCGGGTTTCGGAAGCTCCAGAAGCCAGGCCCACATGTCTCGAGAGCGCCCGAGATAGCGGATCAAGTTTGGCCAAAGGGCTTTGATGGCTTCGGGAGTTGTGAAGAGCCAGACATCGCGGGTGTTGGCTTCGCGGAGCAAAGCGCCCATCCAGTAGGCGCGCACCTCGGGGTCGTCGGCCTTCAGATGCACCTTGAGATCACCCGCCGTGGCGTTCGTCCACCAGAGGAAATACGGTTTCTGGGAGTCGTCGAGGAGAGACTCCGAGGTGGGCGGAAGGCGCGCCGGCTGGGTATCTATGGGCACGGGCTGCATGGCTTACCGAACTCCATGGATAACCTACCACGCCCGCTCTTTAACCCGCGTTTGGCCCCGCCCCCGCCACCCCGGTCCGCGGGTGCGTCCTCACCCACTGCACATAAGCCCAAAGTGCCGCGAGATCGGCATCGGTAGCCTTCTGCCCGAAGGCGGGCATCTTGATCGGCTGCCTCTTTAGAAACACCGAGGCGGCCGGGTTCTGCTTCATCCGGTCCGAGGTTCCGTTTCGGACCCATTGGCGCAACTCGGCTTCGTTGGCGACCAGTTCCGCGAAGTCATCGCCGTCCCATGGCGGAACGTAGCCTTTAAAGGAGCGGGGGTTCTCGATCAGGCCGCGCCCTTCGGGGCCGTGGCAGCCGAAGCAACCGAGCGCCTGGGCGCGATTCATGCCTTCGATCTCTTTCGGGTCGTCGGGGCCCCCCGCGGCGGATACCGTTTGGACGTAGGCCGTGAGGTCGGCGAGGTCGGGTTCCGAGAGGAGGCCGCGGTAGGCGGGCATGCGGAGCAGCGCCGCCTCATCAGGCTTGCGGCCAGGCGGATGGCCGTCGAGGATCCAGGCGCGGGTGTCCTCCTCCTTGTCGTTCCACATCATCCAGGTGCCGCCGCTCCACTCCGGCACGGTTTCGCCTTGTGCGCCCGGATTCGGGATGCCGCGCTCTCCGCCCGGCCCGTGGCAGGCGAAACAGCCCATCCGCTCGGCGACCTTCCGGCCACGCTGGACGGGAGTGGCGCCTGCCGTACTTTGCCAGCGGGCACGCAGCGCGAGAAAACCGAGAAGGGCGCTCTCGGCGGCAAGGGCGAGAACCAGAAAGGTGAGAATGGCGGAACGTTTCGTCATGCGGGTCTCCTCAGCCGAAGGGTTCAAATCTGAGGAACGACTTCACGGAGCGTTCGAATCGGACTCCGATACCCGCGAGTCATCATCTCCGCGAGGAGGGCGTCGGCCTGGGGAAGAGAGAGGATCTCTCGTCGAACGAGGTCCACCAAAGCACCAAGGGTGCCAGAGATCTTGAGCTTCAAGGTACCTGCCAAGCGCCGCGCGGCGCTGTCATCCGTGACCACCAAACCGCCGCGAGCCTCGGCGACCGCGAGGCAAGCAGCCTCCCCGGCCTGGAGATACCGTTCGAGGTCAGCCGCACGCAAGCGCTCGGCCTCACTGAGATCGACAAGCACCAGCCAAGACCAATCGCCGACCGGGATTCGGCCACGACGTTCACCGGCCGACAGCTCCTCGCGTACCGCTCTGGGGGCACTCAGCTCCGGGAACACTCGACGCAGGAGATCTTGCCTCCCTGTGTGGGCGAAGTTGCTGAGAACCGTCGTGTCGGCCAGGACCAGGATCACGTTGAGCCGCTCAATCGACGTTCAAAAGCGCTGCGACCTCGGCCCGTGCCTCCTCGATTGTCGCCGGCCCGAGCCGCAGGGGCACTCCTAACCGGAAGAAGCGGTCTTGAAGCTCAAATCGCGACAGGCCCAAAAGGTCGGCTGCCTTCCCAAGGCTGATCTCGTCCGCCAGATATGCCTGTAGAGCCCCGACATCGGGATCGCTCGGCCCTACCCGCTCTCGATCCTCGATCGCACAATGAGCGAGCGCCTGGAGGAGGCGAAAATCAACCGGGTCCAAAAGAACGGCCAATTCCCGCCCGGAGGTCTCGACGACCGCCACCTCGCCGGATTGCACTCGACCGACCACTTCCTGCGTCTTGTTGGCCAGTTCGATACTAGAGATCGAGGTCCGGATCATTAGTCTCTCAGCCTCCTTCTGGCGAAAGCCTACAATGAATTGGCAGGAGATCCCCGGAACCATCGAACGGCCTGCGGCACTGGAGGGCACGACCCGAATCATCAGCGCGCGTTGGGCGAACCCGCGTGAACAAAGCCTCTATCACGCACATAGGAACGAGCTATGACTGAGATTCCCGAGCTAACCGAGGAGGATTTCGCGCGGGCGATCCCGGCGCGGCTGCGAAAGCGCCTGATGGCGGGGGACTTTGAGTCCGGCGAGGATGTCGCGGCGCTACGACGATTCGTGGCGCTCACCCAAGTTCAGTTTGCCCAGGCCATGGGGATCAGCGTCCATACCCTCAGAAATTGGGAGCAGAGTCGCCGTCGCCCCGAGGGTCCCGCGGTCGCATTGCTGCGGATCGCGGCTCGGCATCCACGGATCTTGCGCGAGAACCTTGAAAACGCGGCATAGCCAAGACGAGACCTAGCGGAAACTCGGGCGGGCGTCCGACCCTCTTGACCTCCCCCACCCCACCCTGAGATGATGAAGATTCGCGCCATGGGCGGGTAGGTAGTCGTGTGAACCGGCCGACCGAACCATAGAGCTGCGACAGAAGAGAGGTGATTTCGGATGCCCGTCGTGCACGTGCGTGAAGAAGAGAGCTTCGAGAATGCCCTCCGCCGGTTTAAGCGGAAGATCGAGAAGTCCGGCATTCTGACCGAGCTGCGCAAGCGGCAGCACTTCGAGAAGCCCTCCGTCAAGCGCAAGCGGAAGACCATCCAAGCGCGTAAGAAGCAAGCGCGCAAGTTGGTCGAGGAGCGGCGCCAGGGACTGTCCTGATCCGCTGAGGTTGACGCCTCGCGATCCGAGCAGGTCTTGTGAGCGGGAGAGGGGTTGTTACCCCGCTCCCGCTTTTCTTTTGACCCCAACCTGTTGAACCTACTCGACCGAGCCCGTGATGAACCAGCCCCCCGACTTTGAAGACGAGAGCCCCGAGGAAACCGGTGAGGGCACCCGAGTCCTCTCCGAGGCGACCGCTTTGGCGTTGGAGCTGCCATCTCTGCTCGAAGTCGTCGCCCATTTCGCCTCGACCGACCTGGGGCGCGAACGGGTGCTGGCGCTCGCTCCGTTCACGGAAGAGGAGCCTCTGCTCGCCCAGCGGCGGCGGATCGAAGAAGCTGGCCGGCTGTTGGGGCTGGGGCCTCTGGTCCCCGATTTCGACGTTCCGGTGGGCGAGTTGGTCGAGCGTTTGGTGACCGGCCGGCCGCCCGTGCAGGGCTTGGATCTCGTGCGGCTGGCCGATCTGCTGCGCGCTTCGCGCCAGGCGGCGTCGCGGATTCGCGGCGCGGAATCGTGCCCGGCGCTGCTCCGGCTGGCGCTTCGGGTGCCCGACCTGCAGCAGCTTTTGTCGAAAATCGACCGAGCGCTCGACCGGCGGGGCGAAGTCCGAGAGGACGCCAGCCCGAAACTCGCGGCCCTGCGCAAGCAGATCCGGCGGGTGCGCGATCAGCTCTATTCCGAGCTGGGCGGTTACGTCCAGAACCATCGAACCGAGCTGTCGGAGGAGACGATCCCGCTGCGCGGCGGGCGGCTGGTGCTGATGCTCGACGCGGGAGCCAAGGGGCGAAGCGGCGGTCTGATCCATGGCCGGTCGGGCACCGGCAAAAGCTTCTACTTCGAGCCGATCGAGGTCGTCGAGTCGAACAACGAGCTGCAGCAGTCGGTCGAAGACGAGGAGTCCGAGCGTCGGCGAATCCTGAACGAGCTGATCGCAGCCGCGCGAGCCGAGCTTCCGGCGATCTCCGGCCCGGGCGGCATCGCGGATTTCGTCGCCGAACTCGATCTGCTCCAAGCCGCTTTGCGCTACGCCGAGGTCGCCGAGGCTCTGTTGCCCGAGATCGGCCCGGAGGCCGGGGCGTCGTCGACCTACTCGCCCGAGCTGATTTTGCTCTCCGCGCGGCATCCGCTGCTTGATTCGCGCCTGTCCGAGGCGCGGCGCGAGGCGCTCGGCCAGGCCGGGCACGGCGGGACGATCGTGCCGCTCGATCTCTCTTTGATGGGCGAGCGCCGCATTCTGGTGATCACCGGCCCGAACGCGGGCGGCAAGACCGTGGCCTTGAAGACCGCCGGCCTGCTCGCCGCCTCGGCTCTGTGCGGCTTGCCCATACCCGCCGCTGTCGGCAGCCGGGTGCCGTTCCTCTCCCGCCTGGTGGCCACCGTGGGCGACGAGCAGGATCTGCTCGCCGACCGCTCGACGTTTTCCGGCCGGCTGCTCCGGTTGAAAGAAGCGTGGGAGGCCGCCGGCCCGAACAGTTTGGTGCTGCTGGACGAGCTGGGCTCCGGCACCGATCCGGAAGAGGGCGCCGCCCTTTCGACTTCGCTGCTGGAAAGCTTGGCGCAGAAGAAAACCCTCGCCGTGATCACCACCCATTTGGCGCAGCTCGCCGCCTCGGCGCTCGAAACCGGCGGCGCCTCGTGCGCAGCGATGGAGTTCGATCCGGCGACCGGCCGGCCGACGTTCCGGCTGGTGCCAGGGCCTCCGGGCGGGAGCGAGGCCATCGCCTTGGCGCGCCGTCTTGGCTTGCCGGCCGAGTGGCTCGACCGGGCGGAGGCCCGACTCGGCTCCGAGCATCGCGACCTGCGCCGCCTGCTGGTCGAGGTCGAGCGCGCGCGGCAGGAGCTGGCCGAGACGCGTTCCGAGCTGGAGATCGAGCGCACGGACGCCGAGAAACTCCGCCGCCGGCTGGCCGAGGAGCTAGCCGCGGCGACCGAAGAGCGGAAGACCGTGGGGAAGAAACTAAAAGGCGATCTCGACGCCTTCCGGCGCGAGACCTCGGCAAAGCTGCGCGAGGAGGTCGAGCGCCTCCGCGAGCGGTTCGAGCAGGGCAAGCGCCGCGGCCTGGAGGTGGAGGCCGCCGAGCGCCTGTTCGCCGAGGCGCCGGAGCTGGTCGAGGAGGTCGAGGCGCCGTCCGGACCTCTCCAGGTCGGCGGCCTGGTGCGCCATCTGGGTCTCGGTTGGCAGGGAAAGCTCGAAAAACTCGAAGGGGGCCGTGCGGAGGTCTCCGTCCATGGCAAGCGGGTCCGCTGCCGGGCCGAAGAGCTGGGCGCGCTGGCCCCCGGGAGCGACGGACCGGCGAAGGCGGAGGCGTTCGTCGCCGCGGATCGCGCCGGCCGGGTGGAAGGCAGTGATCGAGGGGTTCGAGGAGTCCGCGGACCGCGCGCGGTGCCGGGGGGGATGGGCGGAGTGCGCGGCAGCTCGCGCGACGCCGAGGAGAGCGCCTCGACCCCGCCGGAACTCCACCTGATCGGCCAGCGGGTGGAGGCCGCCCTCGAACAGCTTGACGCCTACCTCGATCAGGCGGTCCGTGGGATCCACAAGGAGATCCGGGTCGTCCACGGTCACGGTTCGGGCAAGCTCCGCCAGGCGGTCCGGGAGCACCTGCGCAGCCACCGGGCGGTCGCGAACCTTCGGCCGGGCGATCCGGAAGAGGGCGGCAACGGCGCGACCATCGTGACTCTCCGGAACGCCTGATCGCGCCTAATTAGGTGGAATAAGGAACGGAATCGCGCCGGCGAACGTTCTAAGTCTTGAGTGGAGCTCATGGCCGGGGCGCCTTGGTGCGGCGCGCTCCGACGCTCGATGTCGCGTCCTCAATTAAGGGCCGATGCGCACTCCAAGGGGTATCCCGCGGGCAGATTTTACCGGCGACCGGAATTCGGCCGCCCGTAGGCGTCTCAAACTTTCAACGAATCCAGACCCAAGACCCCGACCCATGGCCCTCGGCAACGTACATCTGACTCCGCAACTGATCCAGGCGGTCCGCGACGCGGCGGACATCCTCTCCGTTGCCTCGGAGCACACCCGGCTGCAGAAGGCCGGGAAGCGGTATCAGGGTCTCTGCCCGCTGCACAAAGAGAAAAGCCCCTCGTTCGGGGTCGATCCCGGCCCGGGGCTGTTCTACTGCTTCGGCTGCGGCCAGGGGGGCGACGCGATCAAGCTCCACATGCTCCTTTCGGGCGACGACTTTCCGGCCGCGATCGAGTCGCTCGCCCGCCGCTATGGCATTCCGCTTCCCGCGGCGCCGGAGCGGCGGGGCGGCCGGGACGAGCGAGACCTCGAAGGGGCGCTCACCGCCGCCCAGGGGTATTTCGTCGATCAGCTGAAGCGCTCCTCTTTTGCCGGGGGGTACCTCGGAAAGCGGGGCATTCCGCCCGCGCTGATCGAGCGCTTCGGCCTGGGCTACGCGCCCGAAGGGTGGCGCGGCCTGTTCGAAGCCCTGCGCACCAAGATCCCCACGGGCGATCTCGAAGCTTCCGGCCTGATCACCCGGCCGGAGCGGAGCGCCGAACGGCAGGGGGGAGATCCGTACGACCGGTTCCGCAACCGTCTGATGTTCCCGATCAAGAACGCCGCGGGACGCCTGGTCGGTTTCGGCGGCCGGGCTCTAGGGGACGACAAGGCGAAGTACGTGAACACCGCGGAGACCGCAAGCTTTCATAAGGGGACGCTGCTCTACGGCCTCGACCAGGCGAAGCGGGCGATCCGCGAAACCGGCAAGGCGATTCTGGTCGAAGGGTATTTCGACGTCCTCGGCGCCGTCGCCTGCGGTTTGGAAGGGGCGGTGGCGGGGATGGGCACCGCTTTAACCCCCGAACAGGCGAAGCTCTTGAAGCGCTATGCGGAAGAGGCGGTCATCGCCTATGACGGGGACAACGCCGGGGAAAGCGCCTTCCGCCGGGCGCTGCCGTTACTGCTTTCCGAAGGGCTCGCCGTGCGCCGGGCGCGTTTTCCCGACGGGCACGATCCCGATTCTCTGCGCCAGGCCCAAGGGCCGGAGGCGGTGGCCGCAGCGGTCGCCGAGGCTCCCGACGGCGTGATCGCCGAGCTGGAGCGGATCGCCCCGGCCGAAAGCGCGCACGACCCGCGCGAACAGGCCAAAGCGGCAGCCGCGGTGGCCGAACTGCTCCGTCCGATCCCGGATGCGATTTTGCGCTGGAGCTACGCGCGGGTGGCCGCGGAGAGGATTCAAGTGCCGGTCGAGCTGATGTCGCGGCGAATGGGGGCCCAGCCCCCCCCGAACCGGGGCGAATCGCCCCGGCCCTCCGCCCCGGCCGAGCCGGAGATTCGCGTCGCCCGTCTGGTGCGGACGACCGAGGAGCAGGTGCTCGAATTCCTGCTCGCGGGAGAGGGAGTGCCGCCGGTTTCCGAGCTGCCTGAGACCGAGGCGTTTCTCGATGCCGAATGCCGGAATATTTTCCGTGCGTTCGTTGCTTTATACGGCCGGAGCATTGGCTCCCCCCCGGATGTTCGCTCGGTGCGCGCCGAGCTGGAACCCGACGATCGGGCAATTGCCCGCCTGTCTCAAATCGTGATAGAAGGCTCCGTTACCCCTGGAAAGCCTGGGCTTTCCGGGTCCCTCGAAAAACTGGTACGCCGTTGGCAGCAGCAGCGGCTCAAAGATCTGGCGAGCGATGTCCTTCGGGCCGAGCGCGCTGGGGATCACGTTCGCTTGGAAAGGCTCCTCGCCGAGAAGACGAGGTTGGCCCGCTCCCTGCATTCCCGAGGGTCTCGGATGAGTGCGGGCGGTTCTTCGAGCTGACGCCATGATCCCCGCAACCGCTTACATAGGCCCGATGATCCGCTCCCCGAAGACGCCGCGAGGAGGCACATTTTGACGATTTCCGCCTTGGCACCGGTCGAAGAGAAATACTCCTCGGTCAAACAGCTCATCGAGCTCGGCAAGGAGAAGACCTATCTTCTCTACGACGAGATCTACGAGCTGCTGCCCGAAGAGGTGGTCGCCCTGCCGGACGAGCTGGATGAGGTGTATCTCCGGTTCGCCGAGCTGGGCATCGACGTGATCGACCGTCCGGAGCGTTACCAGAACCGCGACGAGTCCGAGTCGGCCACCCATGAGTTCGACAAAAAAGAGGACGAGACGACCGAATTCGGCCTGACCGTCCATGAGAAGACCAACGACCCCGTCCGCATGTATCTGCGCGAGATGGGCACCGTCCCCCTGCTCGATCGCGAGGGGGAGGTCGAGATCGCCCAGCGCATCGAGCAGGGCGAATGGCTGATCTACGAGGCGCTGTGCGAGAACCCGGTGGTTCTGCGCGAACTGCTGCGCTTGAACGAGATGGCTCAGCGCGACAAGCGCCTGATGATGGAGCTGATGTCGTCCGACCCGGACGAGCCGCTCGATACCAAGGCGGCCGACCGGATCAAGAACAACCTGCGCGTGTTTGAGCAGATCGCCGTCAACGACCAGGAGATCGGCGAGCTGCGCAAGCGCCAGAAGCGCTGCAAGCCGGACGGCGAGAAGTACCTGGAGATCGAGCGCGAGATCGACCGGGTCGTGGCGCGGATCGCCAAGGACATCCGGACGATCGACTTCTCGGTCCAGACGCGCAACCGCCTGGTCGACTTCTTGAAGGACATCGACCGCCAGTTCTCCCGTTTCGAACTCGACATCAAGCGGGCGCAAACCGCCTTGAAGCGCGAGACGAACGAGGACCTGCGCGCACTCCATCGGCGCCGGATCGAGAAGTACCGCACGGCCCTGCGCGAGCTGGAAGAGCGCTACGGCACGACCCACGCGGAGATCGCTTCGACGATCGACAAGATCCGCGCGGGCGAGTCGGTGTGCGAGCGGGCGAAGGAAGAGCTGATCGTCGCCAACCTGCGACTCGTGGTCTCGATCGCCAAGAAGTACACCAACCGCGGGCTGCAGTTCCTGGATCTGATCCAGGAGGGAAACATTGGCCTGATGAAGGCGGTCGAGAAGTTCGAGTATCGGCGCGGCTACAAGTTTTCGACCTATGCCACCTGGTGGATTCGCCAGGCGATCACCCGGGCGATCGCGGACCAGGCGCGGACCATCCGCATCCCGGTCCACATGATCGAGACGATCAACAAGCTGACCCGGACCAGCCGTTCGCTGGTCCAGGAGCTGGGTCGCGAGCCGACCGCCGAGGAGATCGGCGAGCGGATGGACCTGCCGGCTTCGAAGGTCCGAAAGATCATGAAGATCGCGCAGGAGCCGATCTCTCTCGAAACGCCGATCGGCGAAGAGGAAGATTCGCACCTCGGGGACTTCATCGAGGACAAGAACGCGGTATCGCCGATCGACTCGGTGATTTTTACCAACCTGCGCGAACAGACGCGCCGGGTGTTGAAGACGCTGACCCCCCGCGAGGAGTTGGTGCTCAAGATGCGCTTCGGCGTCGGCGACGGCTCGGAGCACACGCTCGAAGAAGTCGGCCGCTCATTCAACGTCACGCGCGAACGGATTCGCCAGATCGAGAGCAAGGCGTTGCGCAAACTGCGCCACCCGAGCCGCTCGACGAAGCTCAAGCCGTTCCTCGATACCGCCTCGTAAAGAAATCACACCTGTAGAATTGACGCCGTAGTGCTGCGGGGCACTACGGCGTTTTCGTCAGCGGCTTGGCGTGAAAGCCGTCGCAGAGCAGGGCAGACGCTAGTTATGCAGACCTTAGCCTCGTCGCCGTAAGATCCATAAGTCGTGGTAAGGTCTGTTGAAATGGATGAGCTCACCAACCCTTACCGTCCGGGCGCCGGAGCCCCACCGCCTGCTCTAATCGGTCGAGATGAGTTGATTGATCGATTTGGAGTGACATTGCGCCGGGCTCTCGCAGGCAAACCTGGGAAAAGCCTAATGCCCATCGGACTCCGGGGCGTAGGCAAAACGGTCCTTCTCAATCGATTCGTCGAAATCGCCGTAGCTGAAGGCATTCTCTATGCGTACATTGAAGCACCGGAGACCAAAAATTTCAGGGCTCTGTTCGCAGCGCATTTGAGAAAAGTGCTGCTAAACCTGAGAAACACGGGCCCCACGCACGCGATCAAGAAGGCTCTCGGTGTATTGAAGGCATTTAGCCTTCAGCTGCCAGACGGATCATCGGTAAGTGTTGATGTAGAACCGCTCTTCGGCCAGGGCGATTCAGGGATCCTCGCCGAGGACATCACCGATCTCCTGGTAGCGGTCGGCGAGGCCGTGCGCTCGCGAGACTCGGGCTTCCTCCTGGCGATCGACGAAGTTCAGTATCTCTCGATCGATGAATTAGGTGCGTTGATCATGGCCGTACACCGCACTACGCAGTCCGACTTGCCCGTCGTTCTGGCGGGGGCGGGTCTTCCCCAGCTGCCAGGCATTGCGGGAGATGCGAAATCCTACGCGGAGCGACTGTTTGACTTCCCTGAAATCGGCTCTCTGATGCACGATGATGCTGCGGCGGCGCTCTTGATTCCGGCCCAAGAGGCGGGTGTCGAATTTGAGGAGCCGGCACTCCACAAACTCGTAGAGCTAGCCCACGGTTACCCTTACTTCCTGCAAGAGTGGGGATATCACGTCTGGAATCATGCCGAAGCCTCACCGATCAGCTTGCGCGACGTAGAGGCCGCTCGAGAGACGGTGATCAAACAGCTGGACAAGAATTTCTTCCTTGTCCGCTACGATCGGCTCACGCCAAAAGAAAAGGAGTATCTCCGCGCTATGGCCCACCTTGGACCCGGACCGCACCGATCAGGGGACATTGCAACGTGCTTGCGGGTCAGAGTTGAGACCGTGGCGCCCCGGCGGTCAGCGCTGATTGTCAAAGGAATGATCTACAGCCCAGCTCATGGCGACACAGCGTTCACGGTGCCACTGTTCGATGAGTATCTAAAGAGAGTCATGCCGGATTGGGCGCCAACCTATGCGGCGCCGAGTGAGGCTCCGATCGGATAGCCCCCAACCCCTCGGGCGACCTCTGGACGTCCTCTGGACGCCCCCACCGTTGACACCACCGGGAGCGGGTGCTACGTTCCCGCGCCTGAAAACGCGGCTACTTCGCCGCGGCGGAGATCCGTCTCAATGGCCGAAACCAAGCTCGGAAGCAAGCACGAGTGCTATAGCTGCGGCACCAAGTTCTACGACCTGGGCAAGCCGGAGCCGATCTGCCCGAAGTGCGGCGCGAACCAGTCCCACGCCGCTCCTTCGACCCAACTCGCAGCGACCCAAGCGGCGCGCAAGAAGCGCAAAGTGGAAGCGGCGCGCACGTTCGACGATGAGCCGGAAGAGGTCGCAGGGGAGGTCGTCGCGGACGACGAATTGATCGATGACGATCTGGTCGGCGCCGATCTCGGAACCGAAGAAGAAGAAGAGGATCTGGACGACGACGAGTGAACCGTTCGTCGCACTCGCCCTCGGTGGCAACCTCGGGCCCGTCGAAGAGCACTTCGAGCGGGCCCTTGGCGTTTTACGTGCCCATCTGGTCGACCTCCGGATGGCGCCGATCTACCGCACGCCCGCGGTCTCAGCCGTAGCCCAGCCGCCTTATCTGAACAGCACGCTCGTCGCCCGCTCGCCCCTCGACGCCGAATCGCTCCTGGCGCTCTGTCAGGCGATCGAGCACTCGGTCGGCCGACGACGGGGCGAGCGCTGGGGACCGCGACCGCTCGATCTCGATCTGCTCTGGTTCGGCGAGCGGATCTCCAAGCGCCCCGAGATCACCCTTCCCCACCCGCTCCTGGCCGAACGGCGCTTCGTCCTTCAGCCGCTCGCCGATTTGATCCCCGAGGTGCGGGTGCCGCTCACGGGAAAAACGGTGCGCGAGCTGCTCGCCCGCCTGCCCCCCGGGGCGATCGAACGGGTCTGATTTACGGCAGCTTCGCGGCCAACACGTCGACCATCTCGATCGACGGCGGCACCGAGAACAGGTCGGCCGCTTTGGCCATCAGGGCGGCGGCCACGCGGCCGTTCAGATGCGCCTGCCGGCCGGCGTCGCTCGGGAACGCATCGAAAATGCCGAAGGTCGAGGGTCCGAGGCGGAGGGCGAACCAAGCGGTCGTCTCTGGTTCTTCCATCACGATCGCGAGGCCTCCTTTGAGGAACTCTTCGACCGCAGCTTCTTTTCCGGGTTTTGCTTCCAAACGGACGAATAGAGCGACTGTAACCATGGGCGGAATCTCCTGTCGGGGGCGCGAGACGCACCTTCGCGCCGCGCCGAGGTCGAGGGTAGCAGGTTCGGCTGAAAAGCTTGAGGGTCGTGGTTACCCTGCCTGGGTAATATGCCATTGGGGCGAATCTGGTTTCCGCCGCTCCGCTCCGGTCTGAAAAATTGATAGGGTCCGGCCATGTTCAACGGTGCCCACGTCCTGTTCTACAGCCGCGATCCGGAAGCCGATCGGGCCTTCTTCACCGACGTTTTGGAGCTTCGCTCGGTCGATGCCGGACATGGCTGGCTGATCTTCGCTCTGCCCCCGGCGGAGGCGAGCTGGGCCTCTACCAGCCGCGGCATCCGACGGCGCTGGACCTGTAGAGCGCCAGCATGAGGACCCAAGCCGACAAAGGTGCCGCCTTTCGAGCGCTCCATGAACGGGACGGCGCGTTCATCATCCCCAATCCGTGGGACGTGGGCACCGCCCGCCTTCTCGCGTACCTGGGATTCGAGGCGCTCGCGACCACCAGCGCCGGGTATTCGTTCTCGGTCGGGCGGCGAGACAACGTGACGAGCCGCGACGAGATGATGGCTCACGTGGGAAGCATCGTTTCGGCGACCGACCTGCCGGTGAGCGCCGATCTGGAGCATGGCTTCGGGGACGAGCCGGGAACGGTGGCGGAGACGATTCGCATTGCCGCGGCGACCGGGCTGGTCGGCGGGTCGATCGAGGACTACACCCAGAGGAAGGACGATCCGATCTACCCTCTCGATCTCGCGGTCGAACGGGTCCGCGCAGCGGCAGAAGCGGCGCGGTCTCTCCCCTTCCCATTCACCCTCACGGCCCGGGCCGAGAATTTTCTGGTCGGCCGGCCTGATCTCAATGACACCATCACCCGGCTTCAGGCCTATCAGGAAGCGGGCGCCGACGTGCTCTACGCCCCCGGCCTGTCGAGCCGCGAGGACATCGCCTCGGTGGTCCGCTCGGTCGATCGCCCGGTGAATGTGGTGATGGGCCTCCAGGGTGTGCAGCTCACCCTCGCCGAGCTGTCCGAAATCGGCGTCAAACGGGTGAGCGTAGGAAGCGCCCTTTCCCGCGCGGCCCTGGGGGCGTTCCTGCGCGCCGGCCGGGAGATGCGCGAGAATGGAACGTTCACCTTCGCGGAGGATGCCGTGCCTTACCGCGAGATCAGCGCGATGTTCGAGGCTTGATTCGCCGAGCCTCGATCTAAGTCTCCTCCCCGATTCAAACGTCTATGTCGGCTAGA
Organism: Thermoanaerobaculia bacterium; assembly: GCA_038250865.1. Classification (GTDB taxonomy): domain Bacteria; phylum Acidobacteriota; class Thermoanaerobaculia; order Multivoradales; family UBA5704; genus DASYKS01. The sequence goes on from JBBSBW010000037.1 coordinate 31,514, forward strand.
GCGGCATTTTCGCTCGACGAGGGGGAGCATGTCGATTCTGATCTGGGGCCAGCGGACGAAGACGATCGATCTCGGGCTGGCGGAGGTCGCTCCTTGCACGGTTTGCGAGCAGGACCGGACGTTCCGCACGGTCCTCCAATACCAGCTGAACCACCTCTACTACATCCTGGGCTTCGTCTCGAAGAAGCAGGCCTACCGGCTGTGCGACGTCTGCGGACGGGGCTTTGCCCTGAATACCGCGGCCGTCGAGGCGTCGCTCGGCAAGAGCCGGATTCCGGTCCTCGACCGGTTCGGCTGTCTGGGTGCCCTTGGCGGAATCGTCGGCCTGGTCCTGCTCGGGGTGCTCTTTGCCACGTTCAGCAAACCGCCGCGGAACATTCCGGATCTGCTGGAGCGGGCGGGGCGGGGCGACCCTTCGGCCTATGCGCGACTCCGGGAGGAGGCAGCGGCGGACGACGTTCCTTCCCAGGAGGCACTCGTCCGCCTGCTCTCCGATAGCGAGTTCCCCGCAGAACAGGCCGAGGCTTTCCGGTGGGCCGAGCGGGCCGCCGAGCGCGGCAGCGCAATGGCGCAACACGAACTCGGCTATATGTTGGAGATGGGAGTCGGGACGATACCCAACGACGAGCTCGCGCGCCATTATTACCGCTTGGCCGACGAACAGGACTATGTGGCCTCGGCCAACAGGCTGGGCGCGCTCTACCTCAAAGGGCGCGGTGTGCCCGCCGATCCCCAGGAAGCCGTTCGCTTGTTCCGCAAAGCGGCCGAGGCGGGCGATGGCGCGGGAGCGTTCAATCTTGCGATGCGCTACCTGGTCGGCGAAGGCGTTCTCCCGGACGCCGCGGTCGCCGCGCAGTGGCTCGAGAAAGCGGCAGCCGACGGAAACCCCGAGAAGGTGACTTCAGTGGCCAAGCTCCAGCTGGGCCACCTCTACGAAGAAGGGCGCGGCGTCGAGGTCGATTCGCTGAAAGCGCTCCACCTCTACGAAGAGGCAAGCTCAGCAAACGACGAGGCGCGCCAGAATCTCGATCGGTTGAAGGCGCGCCTCGCCAAACCTTGAGACGCTCGGGCGGCCCGCCCTCCGCGACGCAATGATGCTCTCCAGCCTTTTCACTCCTCGAACTCTCGAACAAGGAGGATCCATGCGCAAACTCTTGGCCGTGACCCTACTGGTCCTTTGGACGGCATCCGCGCACGCCCAACAAACCGGCGCTGCGCCCAAGCCGGCGATCAGCTCGCATGAGCAAGCGGTGACCGAGCTGTTCGGTCTGATGGATCTGGAAAAGATGATGGTAGGGAGCGCCACCGCGATGATCGATGCGCAGATCCAAGCCAATCCAGGGATCGCGCCGTTTCGCGGCGTCCTGATCGAGTGGTCGGGAAAATATTTGACCTGGGACGCCATGGCGCCGCAGCTGATCAAGATCTACATGGAGACGTTCACCGAGCCGGAAACGCGAGAGATGATCGCGTTTTATCGCACGCCGACGGGGAAGAAGGCTCTGACCAAGATGCCCGAGCTGCTCCAGAAAGGCGCCCAAATCGGCGCCGAAATCGGCAAGGCCCACCAGGCCGAGCTGGCACAAATGGTGCGCGAAAAGCAGAAGCAGCTGGACGCCGAGAAGAAGCCCGGCGGGCGGTAGTCCTCCGCGGCCGAACGGTCGAAAGTGAACGCTGAAGCTGCCTACGGGCCGGAGAGGGCGAGGTTTCCGAAAAGGGTGCCAGCAAAATTGCCGACGGCAGTGCAGGTCGCACCGCCGTCGGCAACGAAACTCTAGAGAAACGGAGGTCGAACGGACCGCTTAGCCGCCGTGGCCATTCTGCTTCGGCCGACCGGGGTTATTGCCGCCCCCACCGCCTCCGCCGTGAGGCCGGTTCGGCCGAGCCTCGGGACTCTGCTCACGCCGCCGCTCGCGGGGCTGCTGCGGACGGGCGCTGGGCCGATCGCTCTGGCGCGGCTGCGGGCGATTCGCCTCAGGGCGCTGATTGCGCGGCCGGGGCGCGTACCCCTCGGGCTCGGCCGGACGGTGCGGCCGGTTCTGGACCACCGGAGGAGGCGAATTGGGACGATCCACGGGCTTCGCTACCGGCCGCTCGTTCGGGCGGTATTTCGGCCGGTCGTTAGAGTTCGGCCGGTCGTTCGGCCGGTCGTTCGGGCGGTTGTTCGGCCGCGGCTCTATCTGGTTCCGGCGTTCCTGGCCGCGGGGTACCGGCTTGGCTCCGATTCCGACCTGGTCGCGGCGTTCCTGGCCACGGGGTACCGGCTTCACGTCCGGGCGACGGCCTCGGTCGTCGACCCGTTGATCGTTCCGTCGATCCCGGTCGATTCCCGGCCGCACTCCGGCGTCGTTGCGAACTGCGATGTCAATCGAGCGAAGCTGCGCGGAGGGCGGACGGAAGACCCGGAGCTGATCCCTGGAGACCCCCGCCGAGCCGCGGCTATTCACTTCCGCAACCCGGAAGCGCGGCACCCTGCGCCCGGTCGCCCGCTCGATGTTGTTGATCGCGATGCCGCGATTGATTACCCGGTTGTTGACCACGGTGTAGCTCGTCACGTTGCGCGCCCTGCGCCAGAGATCTTGGTTCCGCGTCCGGGGCACGGCATAGCGGCCGACCCGCGGCTCCAGGAATCCGCGCTCCGAAACGAAGAGGTAGTCGCGCGGCTGGATCACGGCGCTCAAAGAGAGCCCTCCGAGACGGATGCCGACGTTGAAGTCGAACCCGACCGTCGGCGGCAACGGAGCCCAGCCGACATAGCCGCCCCCGTACTGCCACGAGACCCAAGCCGGAGCCCAGACCGTGCCGGGAACCCAAATCCAGCCGTAGCGGGAATCGAACGCCCAGCGGCCATAGTGATAGGTGGCCCAGCCGAACGGCTCATCCGAAGCCCAGGTCCAGCCGTAGTCGCTGTCGACCCAACGACCGTCGGAATACGGTCGCCAATCCGACCCCACATGCCGCGGGCACCAGGCCGCGCCGTACTGCGAGTCATCCACCCAGTCCCCATAGGGGGACAGCTCGTCGTAGTAGATCCCGACCTCGCCCCGTAGCGACCCATGATCGGCCCGCGCAGGAGAGGCGGTCATTCCAGCCGACAGGACGATGACCCCCAGGATCACCGCCATTGAGGTCCATCTTTGGATTTTCATCGTGTCCTCCTAAGGTGGCGGCGAAATGGAGTGTTCGTAGGAAGAAAGCCGCCCACTAAGAGGGGTTAGAGCAGGGTCCGTGCCACGGGGTCTCTTGCGTCTAGCTCAGGACCCTCTGCACGAAATCGACGACCGCCGCCGTCGTCTCGTCCGGACGATCCTTCTGAGGCGCGTGGCCGCACTCCGGAAGGATCAATCGAGAGAAAGGCCCGCGCACGCCGCGCTCGATCGCTTCGACCTGGGCGAGCGTGCCGTAGGGATCGGTCTCGCTCTGGATGACGAGTACGGGGATCTCGATGCCGGGCAAGAACTCTTCGAGATTCCAGTCGCGAAAACCGGGATCGAGCCAAGCCCGGTTCCAGCCCCAGAACGCGCCGTCGACGTTTTCGCCGTGATGTCTTGCGAGTCTCTCCCGGAGATCGCCATGAAGGTAAGCCTCGCGGGCTCGGGAAATCGCCGCGACCGAGATCTCCTCGCAGAAGACGTGCGGCGCAAGCAGCGCCAGACCCCGCAAGCACGGCGCGCCGGGCCGTTTCGAAATCGGGCTGCCGGCATAGATCAGGGCGATCGACGCGCCGTCGCTGTGGCCGAGCAAAATCGCGTCGCGCACCCCCGCGGCGGCCAGAACCTCGGGCAGCGAATCGAGCGCCTCGTCGTGCATGTAGCGGAGCGGCCGGGGCGGCACCACCGGATCGGACCCGCCATACCCCCAACGGCTGTAGACGAGAACCCCGAGCCCCGTCTCCCGCGAGAGCCGCGCCGGCCAATCGCGCCAGGCGGCGACGCAGCCGAGCCCCTCGTGGAGCATCACGATCGTCGGCGAGAACTCCGGCGGAGGACCGTGCCGGACGGCCTCCAGGCGGTGGCCGGCGGCGGTGAGGTGGAGAGGTTCAGGCATTAGAAGGTTCGAGCTGGGTCGATCCGTGCCAGGCGCTGCGGCAAGACTACGCTCCCTCAGCTTTTCCTCTACGCCCCAATCCGCTCCAAATGCACAAGCGGTCCTTCGAGCACGCTCGGATCCGTGAGATCGATCGTGCCGCGCGCGGCCCAGAGGTTGTCGCTTTGGGGGTCGAGGAGAGTCTGGGCAACTTCCCAGGTGCGGTTGCCGGTTTTCTTAATCGTCGTCCATTGATGGCGGCGGGCTTCGGGGCCGAAGGTGAGATCGCCATATTCGGCGAGGAACGGGGCGAGGGCGGTTTCGAAGCGCTCTGGCGTCCACGGGCCTTCCGGATCGTCGGGCGCGGGGAGGATCGAGGCCGCCGCCTCTTCCCAATCGCGGTTGGCGAGCGCTCGGAGCAGGAGGTGGAGTTCCGCGCGAACCCGGGCTCCGAAGGCCATCGGGTTGCCGAGCAGCTCCTTGACCCGCAGCTCGCGGCGGTCCCGTTCGCTCTCCTCCGGCTTTTCGAGCAGCAGCTCGGGGTGAAGGCGGCTTTCCCATTCTTCGATCAAGCTGGTGTCCGTGTGCTGGAGGAGCGCGCGGAAGAAGCCGATGCCGTCGTAGACCTCCGGACTTTTCGCCAGCTCGGGGACGCTTTGCTCCAGCGTCTTGTAGAGCTGCGAGATGTAGCGCAGCAGGACCCCTTCGCTCCGCTGGAGCCCGTACTGGCGGACGTAGTCGGAGAATCCGAAGAAGCCTTCCAACATTTCGCGGCCGATCGATTTCGGCGCGATGTCGCGGTTGCCGACCCAAGGGTGGTCGCGGCGGAAGCGGAGGAAGTGGTGCTGAAGGAAATCCGCCATCGGTTGCGGGTGGGTGACCTCTTCCAGCCGCTCCATGCGCTCGTCGTAGTCGACCCCCTGGGCTTTGAGCTGGGTGATCAACACCGTCTTGAGCTTGTCCACCTGGCGGCGGAGCACCGCCTCCGGATTTTCCAGGATCGATTCGACCAGGGTGATCAGGTCGGGGGCGTAGGTCTCGGATTCCGGATCGAGCTGGCCGAGCGTTTCGATCAGGAACAGTGACAGGACGTGGTGGAGCGAAAAATCCCACTGGAGATCTTCCGCGATCACCACCCAATAATAGTTGCGTTGGGTGTCCTTGGTCACCCGCAGCACGTCTGCCCGGTAGAGCGAGCGGACGATGATGGCGGAGAACTGCAACCATTTCGCCTTGCTCGCTTCGTCCTCGTGCGAGCGTTCGATCAGCTCGCGGAGCGAGGAGAAGTTCGGCCGGTTCGGGTCGTTGATCTCGGCGTCGCGCTGGAGCAGGTTGAGCACCATTCCGTGGGTGATGCGGAACCGGGAGCGCAGCGTCTCGGGCGGTTTTTGGATCAACCGCTGGAACGTCTCTTCGCTCCACGAGACCTCGCCTTTGGCGGGGCCTCGCAGCGGCGCCTTCGATTTCTTGCCGCCGCCGCTCGACTTCCGCTCGCGCATGCGCTGCTCGATGATGTGCTCCGGCGCCTGGGCGACGACGCTCCCCCGGGTATCAAAACCCTTTCGTCCCGCGCGTCCGGCGATCTGCTTGAAGTCGCGCACCGAAAGGGTCGCCACCTTCTTGCCCTCGAACTTCGCGAGCTTGGTGAACAGCACGGTGCGGATCGGAATGTTCACGCCGACGCCGAGCGTGTCGGTTCCGGAGATCACGCGCAGGAGCCCTTGCTGCGCGAGCTGCTCCACCAAGAGGCGATATTTCGGCAGCAGCCCCGCGTGGTGGACGCCGATGCCGAACGAGAGAAAGCGGCGGAACTCCTTGCCGTACGGCGTGTCGAGCCGGGCGCCCGCGATGGAGTCGCGGATCTTTTCGCGCTCCTCGCGGGTGGAGGTCTTCATGCTGGTGAGCGACTGGGCCAGCTCCGCGCATTCGCGTTGGGTGAAGTTGACGATGTAGATCGGCGAGCGGCCCTGTTCGAGCAGTACTTCGATCGTCTCGTGAAGCGGCGTCTCGCGGTACTCGAAGTCGAGCGGCACCGGCCGATGCTCCGAAATCACGTGGGCGACCTCGCCGCCGGTGCGTTTCTTGATGTGCTCGGCGATCGCTGAGACGTCGCCCAAGGTGGCCGACATGAGCAGGAAGCGCGTATAGGGGAGCACCAGCAGGGGAACCTGCCAGGCGATGCCGCGCTCGGCGTCCGAGTAGTAGTGGAACTCGTCCATCACCACGTACGGCGCGTCGAGCGTCTCGCCCTGGCGGAGCGCCATGTTCGAGAGCACCTCCGCCGTGCAGCAGCGCACCCGGGCGGTCGGATTGATGCTCGCGTCGCCGGTCAGCATGCCGACGTTTTCCGGCCCGAAGTCGTTGCACAGCGAGAAGAACTTCTCCGAGGCGAGCGCCTTGATCGGGCTGGTGTAGTACGAGATCTGCCCTTCGCACATCGCCTTGAAGTGGAGCCCGAGGGCGACCAGCGATTTGCCCGAGCCGGTGGGCGTATTGAGGATGACGTGCTTGCCCGCCATCAGCTCCAGCAGCGCCTCTTCCTGGGCCGGGTAGAGCTCGTACCCCATGTCGGTCGCCCAATCGATGAAGCGGCTGAGGATTTCGTCCGGATCGCTGGTGCCTCCTTGCGGCACGCGCGCGGCGAGGTTGGGACGAACGGCGGATAACGAGGTCGGTTCGGTCACGGCGGAGCGATTGTGGCACGAGAGGGCGCCGATCCTTCCTGGCAGCCCGCAAGCGTTTGGCACCTGGGCGGGCGGGATTGGTCCCCCGGGGCTAAACGCCGAAAGGGTCCGCATCCGATAACAGGGCATGCGCGTTCGAAATCGAGGTCTTTCCGCAGGGCCGTTAGCGTGTCTCGCCCTGCTGGCGTTATTACCTCGCGTCGCGAACCTCGGCGGTTTTTCGCTCTGGCTCGACGAGATCATCGAGACGAATCAGGCGAGCGGCGGCTTTGGCGAGATGCTCGCCGCCCTACGGGCCGACGCGGTCCATCCGCCGCTTGAAGGGGTGTTCTCCTGGCTCGGCCTTCACCTGGGGCTCGGCGAGTCGGCGCGGCGGCTGATTCCGATCGCGTTCGGCATCGGCACGATCCTAATCGTTGCGCGCTGGGTCGCCCGCCGGTTCGGCCGGCTCGAAGGTCTTCTCGTGGGCGCGGCGATGGCGCTCGCACCGTTTCACGTCCATTACTCTCAAGAGCTGCGCCCCTACTCGCTCGCCCTGTTCTGCGCCGCGCTCTCGCTCTCCGCTGCGGACCGGCTGCTCGATTCTCCGGATGCCCGCCGCGGGGTCGGCTTCTTCTTCGCCGTGCTCGCGACTCTCTACACCCATTACCTCTCGGTCGCGATCCTCGTGCCGATCGCCTGGCTCGCGATCGAACGGGCGTTTGACGAGGAGGAAGAAACGCGCCGAAGAACCCGACGCCTGCTGATGGCGGTCCCCCTCTTCCTGCTCGGCTGGGGACTCGCCTATGCCCCCTGGCTCTCCGTCATGCTCGCCGCGAGACACCAAAGAATGCAGCGCCCGCCGACCCGGTGGCACCTCGGCCCTCTGATCGAACGCTGGCACGAGCTGGCGTTCGGGACGGACTCTCACGCGCTCGGCTGGATGGGACTGCTCGCTCTGGCTCTCGTGGGTCTCGGCGTTTGGCGCGCCGCTCGGAGTGGAGAGGGCCGGGCGGTGATCGCGGGGGCGATCGCGGGAACCGTAGGGGTCGAGGTCGTGCTCCAACTCTCCGGGCACTGGAGCGAGGCGCGCTACATGCTGATCGGCTGGCTGTTTCTCGCCGTCCTGCTCGGCCTAGGTCTCGCCGAGAGCTGCCGGCGGCTCCAGGCGCTGGCGATCCGGCCGGTGCTCCGCGGCGAGCTGCAGTTCGTCGTCCTGGGGACGTTCGCGTTCGCCGCGGTGGGTGGCATCGTTTGGGATTACGCCCACCGTTCCGACTGGCTCTGGGCCGCGCGGGTGATCGCCGCCTCGGCAGAGCCGGGCGAACCGGTGTTCGCGTTGAACGCCTCGACCGAGATCTGCCTCGCCCACTATCTGCCTCAGGCCGCGGGTGGGCGGCCGGCACCCGTGCTGATCCCGCTCGACGGCTCGGTCGCCCGGCTCGGCGCGAGCTGGCCCGCGAACCGCTGCGCAATCCTCGTCCGACGCGGCCGGGGGCGCGGCTCGGAAGTGATCCAAGCCGTCCGCTCAACGGTCCTGCTGGCCGAAGACCCGCCGACCCAGGTCAAGATCTGGCTGCTCGGCCCGAGCGAGCGGCGGCGGGCCTTCCCCTCGGAGGTGATCCCGGTCCTCGTTGCTGACGGCACCCGGCAAGGGCCGCCCCGGAAAGTCTCGGCGCGGCTTCGTCCCCGCCCGGAACGCTGGGAGCGGCTCGCGCGGTTTCTGGTCGGGAGTCCGTAGAGAGCACGGGACCGATCCGATGCGCGCGATCGGGGTGCGTGTTAGCCTTTTGCTCCGGGAGGTTCGGTATGCACAGCACCAGCCTGGAATCGTGGTGCTACCGCCTGGAGCGCGCATGAATCCAAGCCTCCCAGGGCGATCGGATCAACAGCAAGCACCCCGAGCGACGATGCGTCGCCGGCTCCAGGAGGTCTCAACATGCTCGATACTCCAACTTCCTCCTCTCTCTCTTCCCGGCTGATCCCGGCGCTCGCGCTCGGGGCCTTGGCGCTTGCCGCGTTTCTAATGCTCCGCAATTCGTCCCCGGCTCCCACTCCTGCCGCGCCTCCCGCTGCGGGGAGCATCGCGGTGGTGGAGCTGTTCACCTCGCAGGGGTGCTCAAGCTGCCCGCCGGCCGACCGATTGCTATCGGAAATCGCCGCCGAACCGGCCTTCGCCGGAAAGGTGGTGCCGCTCGCGTACCACGTCGACTATTGGGACTACATCGGCTGGACCGATCCCTTCTCCTCGGCCGATTGGTCGGCGCGCCAGAAGCTCTACGCCCAGGCGTACGACACGAACCGGATCTACACGCCGCAGCTGGTGGTGAACGGCACCGACGAGATGGTCGGCTCGGAAGAGCGAAAAGTACGAGCTGCGATCGCCAAGGCGTTGGCGGACAAACCGACGGTCGATCTGGATCTGACGGTTGAAAAAACCCCCACCGGCCTGCGCGCGAAGGTTACCGCCTCTCACGCCGGAGCGCTGCCGCGCGACGCGGACGTGCTCGTAGCGCTGGTCGAAAACGGCCTGGTGACGAAAGTCGGCCGAGGCGAAAACGGCGGCCGGACGCTCAAGAACGACGCCGTCGTCCGCCGGCTGCTGCGGGCTTTCGCCCTCGGCGCCGCCCCGGGTGGCCACGGAACCGGCGCGGTCGATCTACCGATCGGAGAGGCTACTGCTGGAAGGAAACTGGGCGTCGCGGCTTTCGTTCAGGACCCTAAGACCCGGGCGATTCAGGGCGGGGCGATCCGTTGGCTGTAGGCAAACCAAGGGATATCCAGCATGCCATAAAGTGATATCCGCTGAGCCGCATCTACTTGCCAAGCATCCGTTGCACCACGCCGCGCCAGCCGAGGAACTCGACCGGTTTCTCCAGCCGGCTGAGCGTCCAACAGGGCTCCTGCTCGTCGATCCACGGCCGATGGATGGTACCTGGCTCGTAGGACGTGTACATGCCGGCCGTAAAGTCGCCGTATTGGTCTTCGAGACCGCCGCGGAGGATCAGGATCTCTTCGAGCCCGAGGTGGCGGTGCTCGGGGAAAAACTTCGCCGGCTTCATCCGGCCGAGCAGAAGCATTGCCCCGGTCCGGGCGTCGCGGGAAAGAATGGCAAACGCCGCACCGATCGCCCCCGCGAACTGCCAGTTCGGCTCGCGGAGCACGGGTCCCAGCTCGGCAATCTCGCGCATCGCGCCGGCCGGTACGGGACAGCCGGCGAGCAGCGAAGCGGGTAGGGCGGGAGGAGGACCGATCTCGGCCACCCGGGCGCGCAGGCGATCCCAAAGTCCCGAGCCGCCCGGCTCTCCCGGCTCTCCCGGCATTCCGGCCAACAGGCGCGAACCCGGTACGGAAAGCGACCGGACGGAGGCGCGGCAATCGGGGCAACCGTCAAGATGCCCTTCGATCAGCGCCCGCCGGGCCAGATCGGCCTCGCCCGAAACGAACGAAAGGAGGATGTCTTCGGGTGGATGCACGAAATTACCCCGCTTCCAGCACCGAGCGCAAAGAGCGCAGACCGGCGCGAATTCTCGATTTCAAGGTGCCCACGGGAAGGTCGAGACGAACCGCCGTCTCCTCGTAGGTGAGGCCACCGAAATAGGCCATCTCGATCGCCGCGCGCTGATCCGGGGCAACCTGGAACAGCGCCTGGCGGACGGAAAGGTAGAGATCTTCTTCGGGCGGCGCGATCGCCGGCATTTCCCAGGAGTGCATGGCGTCGAGCTCGACCGCCTTTTCGCGCACCCGGCGCCACTGATCGACCAGCTTGTTGCGGGTCATCGTGTAGAGCCAGCCCGCCGCGTCGCCCCGTTCCGGGCTGTAGCTCCCGGCCTTCCTCCAGACCGCGATGAACACCTCTTGGACCAGGTCCTCGATCGATTCCCGGTCGCGGCTCAGCTGCCGCACGTAGGAGGTTACGCGCGCGGCATAGCGATCGTAGAAAACCTGAAAGGCGTTGATCTCGCCTCGCGCTATGGCGGTAAGCAGTGCCGAATCGTCGGCATCGGCGGTACTGGGGCTCAAGCGGACGGTCTCCCGGTTGGCGGAGGTTTCCCCAGAATATACGCCAGGGCGAAGGATTCCGCAGCCGCCGACTGTCGGCCACCATCCGAACCATTGACCGACCGGCAGCGCTTGCGACACCCGAAACCTCCTGATCTTCTACCCCGGTTCCTGCGGCGACCCGAAGGCTCCGAAGGTGGCCTCGGTCTGCCTGCTCCAAACCTTCTACGCGCCGTCCGACGCTTTAGATGACGGCTTCGTCACAATTCCCCACGAAACCGTGGCGAGGGTGTCCAAGGGGTTGGCGGAGGGCTGCTAGCATGGCCCTTCGCGCGCCACGTTCCTGATCCGGTCTTCGGAGGATCGATGTCCCGAATCGCCCTGTCCCTTCCCCTCCTTGGCCTCCTCGCGCTCCTGCCGTCCACGGCGCAGGCCGAATTTCCGCCGATTTCGGCCGAAGAAAAGGCCCTCACCCAGGTGGCCGGCGCACCGAACGCCCGCGCCGTGGTGCTGTTCCGGAAAGCCGAATTCCGCATGATGGACCCGGCGAGCAGCGACATTTCGTCTCGGGTAATCGTGCGCGAACGGGTGAAGATTCTCACCGAGCAAGGCAAGGACCGGGGCGAGATCCAACTCTTCCACTCCTCGTTCGTCCGGCTCTTCAGCCTCGCGGCGCGCACCGTTCTCCCCGACGGCCGGGTGGTCGAGCTGGCTAAGGACGCCAAGTTCGAGCGTAAGCTCTCCAAAAGCCGGAAGTACTACGTCACCTCGTTCGCCTTCCCCAATGTCGAGGTGGGCGCGATCCTCGACGCCGAGTACGAGCTGCGCTTCGACAACATCTTCTATCTGGAGCCGTTCTATTTCTCCTCCGACATCCCGGTGCGGCTGGCCGAGATCCGCTACCTGATCCCCGGCTCGCTCGGGGTCCAGACCTGGATGCGCGACCCGTTTCGAGCGGGGGTTAAGACCGAGCAGGGGCGCGACCGGGACAAGCGCACGTTGCGCGCCTGGGCCGAGAACCTGCCGCCGATCCTTGACGAACCGTACGGCCTGCCGTTCGCGGATCTCGCGACCCAGATCATGCTGGTCCCGACGGTGTTCGACGAGGGAACCGTCCACACGCGGCTGATGGAGAGTTGGGCCGCGACTTCCGACTTCCTCAAAGAGACCTGGGAAAAGGCTCGGCGGCGGGGCGGCGACGCCGGCAAGAAGGCGCAAACGCTGGTCCAGAAGGCGGGCGCAACCTCGCGCGACCGAGCCGCGGCGATCTACACCTTCGTCCGCGACGAGATCGCGTTCGACGACGACAACACCGGAATCTTTCTCACCGGGACCGAGCCCTCGGCCGATGCGATCCTGCGCGCCGGACACGGCACCGCGGCCGAAAAGGCGCTGCTGCTCGAAACCATGCTCGCCGCGGTGAAGCTCTACGCCCGGCGGGTTTGGGCGGCGCCGCGAAGCAGCGGTCTAATCGATGCCCAGGTCGCCAACCCCGCCTGGTTCGATCGCGTGCTGGTGGCGGTCGAGCTGGGACCGAAAGACGGCGGGCGGGTCTATCTCGATCCGACCGACCGGCGCCTCGGATTCGGACGGCTCGACGCCGACTACGAAGGGACGGCCGCGCTGCTGCCCGACCCTAAAAAGCCGGAGGGTGTGGTGCTCCCCCAGAGCCCCGCCGACCTGAACGTCGAGAAGGCGACCCTGACACTCCAACTCGACGAGGGGGGGCGCCTCTCCGGCACCGGCAAGCTCGAGATCACCGGGCTCTCGGCCACGGACAAGCTCCGTTGGCGCGAAACGCCGGAGAAAACCGCGGGGGCCTGGCACGACTGGCTGGTCAAGCGGTTCGAGGGGTACGACTTCACCGATGTCGCGGCCAAGGAATCGGTCGAAGATCGCACTGTCGAGCTCTCCTGGACGATGACCCAGAAAGAGGACGAGGCCCTGCGCGATGAGGCGACGCTCGCCGCGAGCCGGCCCCTCGGGCCGCAGACGGAACCCTTCTCGGCCTCTTCGGCACAGCGGCGCTCACCGATCCTGTTCAATTTCCCTTATACCGAGCAGGTCGACTTCGAGATTCATTGGCCCGAGGGGTGGCACGTCGAAATCGCGCCCCGCACCGCCAAGAGCGACAGCGCGGCCGGCGCGTTCAACCTCACGATCCGGATCGACGACCCGGGCCGAAAAGCGACGATCCACCGCACGTTCGCGGTGCGCGAAAAGCAGTTTTCGACCCGCGAAGAATGCGACCTCGTGCGCGACCTGTTCGCCGTGGCGACCCAAAGCGATGCCCAATCTCTGGTTCTCGTCCGCCGCTAGGTCGATTCCCGGGCCGAGGCGAGGCGTTTCGCTCGCCTTCCTCGGCGCAATCGGTCTATGGGCGTTCGGCGGAGACCCGGCACGCGGAGCCACCGTACTCGAACGCACGGTAGGGGTGGAGGTGCGCCTCGATGGCTCGATGCGCACGACAGAGAAGATCCGCGTCCGCCTCGAAGCAGCGGAGGACTTCACCGCCTGGTCTCCCTATTCGGTCGGCTATGACGAGAACGCCCGGATCGAAAAGCTGGAAGCCCGGACGTTCCGTCCCGACGGCAAGGTGATCGAAGCGGGCAAGAAAGACGTCGACACCGCGGAGGTCAGCTCCGCCGGGGTGCTTCACAGCGCGGTCAAAGTCCGCTCCGTGACGTTCCCTGCCGGACCGGTCGGCTCGATGCTGGAAGTCGAATCGGCGACCGTCGAGCAACCGTACTTTCCCGGCGGCCTGATCTACCTGTCCCCCGGCCGCGACCGGACGACCGCACTGTCGGTCGAGGTCCACGGCGCGGGACCGGGGTTTCGGTTCCACATCTCCGGACCGACCGCGGGCCTCCAGATCGAGCCGATCGCGGGGGGAGTCCGGGTTACCGGCCACGACCTGCCGGCGGATCGCACCCTCGATTCGGCACCCACCAACCCAGGGCCGACCCTCCGTTTCGCCTGGGGCGGAACCTCCGACTGGAGCGGGATCGCCGCCTGGTGGGCCGGCTTGCTCCGCGCCGTGCCGCGGGGTGCGCCCGGGGTGCGGGCCGAGACCGAGCGGGTGGTCCGCGCCCTCTCGCCGACTGCAACAAAACTGGAGAAGCTCGCGGCGCTCGCCCGCTACGCCCAGCGCGACGTCCGCTACGTCGCGATCGAGGTCGGAGTCGGTGGCTACATTCCGCACGCGCCAGCCGAGGCGATCGGCAAAAAATACGGCGACTGCAAGGACAAGGCGCTTCTGCTGGTCGACCTGCTCGCAGCAGCCGGCATCGAGGCCTATCCCGTGCTGATCCGCCTCGACCGGTTCGGCCGGATCGACCGCGATTTTCCCTCGCCGTTCGATTTCAACCACGCGATCGCGGCGCTCCCCGTCGCCGGTCTTGACCTACCGCCTGGATCACCGGTCGCAGGGGGTTACCTGTTCGTCGACGCGACCCAAGAGATCGGCTCCTCGCTGGTCTGGCTCGCGCCGCACGACCAGGACCAGGACGCCCTGGTCGTCCGCGGCGAGCAAGGGGAAAAGAGCGAGCTGGTCCGGACGCCGACGCTTCCGGCCGGCGAGGCGCGCACCTTGACGATCGACCTGAGCGTCGCCACGTCCGAACCGCCTACCGGAGACGCCAAAGGCCAAGCCAAGCTCGACCTCTCCGGCTGGCAGGCGGCCTCACTGATCGAAACCCTCGCGGACAAACAACCGAACGAAATCGACGCCACCCTGCGCGGCATCTTCGCCGGGCTGTTCCCGGGAGCCACCCTCGGCCGCCTCAGCTGGCAGCCCGAGCGCGAAGGTCTCCCCCACGCCACGGCGTCGATCCAGCTCACGCTGCCCGGCCTGCTCGGAAACGCCTCCCGCTCCTTCCAAGCCACGTCGCTCTCGGCCACCCCCTCCGCCGGAGTGCTCGACAACCGGGCGGCCAACCCCATCCCGGTCGTCCTCTCCCCCGGCATCGCCAAAACCATCTGGCGCTTCCGCCTCCCCGAAGCCGCCTGCAAGCTGGAACCCCAAGACACCGCGACCGAGAACACGCTGGGAAGCTTCCGACAGACCCTCCGCTTCGAGGAGGGACTCGCGATTTTGGAACGGACGGCGGAGACGAAAATCCGGTTCGTGGAAACTGCGGATTTCCCGGCGTTCAAGGAGCTGTCGTTGGCGGAGCACCGGGCGGAGAAGAAGCGGGTTCGGTTGGGGTGTGGGGGGTAAAGTGCGCGCAGCCCAAGCTCTCAGGAGTTTCGGCAAGCGGCGCAGGAAGTCCCCGCGAAACGCGACAGTACCCTCTTTCGGCGGCGGCGCCCCCGCCGGAACCTTCGATCTCCCCTCGCATTACGGATTGCGAAAAGCCAGGCATCACCGTAGACTCATTGTAGACACGGGAGGCGCTCGATGCACGGCAAAATCCAGCGTTGGGGCAATAGTCTGGCGGTCAGGATTCCGAGGGTGTTTGCCAAGGACGCCGGGTTTGAAGCGGACACCTCGATCGAGATCTTGGTGAACGAGGGCAACATCGTGATCTCGCCGCGCCCTGCACCCGAGTTCACCCTCGAACAACTTCTTGCGGGAATCACGGACGAAAACATCCACGAGGAAATCACGACCGGCCCTCCGGTAGGGAACGAGGTCTGGTAGATGGCCTACGTACCGGATCGCGGTGACATCGTCCGTCTGACCTTTGACCCTCAGGCGGGGCATGAGCAATCGGGACGCCGCCCTGCGGTCATCCTTTCCCCCAAGGCCTACAACGCGCGGGTGGGGCTGGCCCTATTTTGCCCGGTAACAACGAAGGTGAAGGGATACCCTTTCGAGGTGGCGCTTCCGAACAACCTGGCGGTCACAGGGGTTGTCCTTGCCGATCAGGTCAAGAGCCTCGATTGGCGCGAGCGCCGTGCGGATTACTTGGATCGACTTCCTCCCGATCTGGTGGCCGTGATCACAAAGAAACTAAGAGTCCTTCTCGGTCCCGAATAACTCGCGACTCGCGAGAACGGCTTTGGAGCCAGGCCGAGCTTGGGTGATGGCGTTGCCGCCAGCTCCCCGCATCCGCCGCCCGCGGTCGGAGCCACGCCCCAGGGCCTAGACCTACTCCCCCCTTCGACGCCAGCGCGCTCCCGGCCCTCGGCCGAGGCTTTCGACTTGGCCGGCGTCGCGCAGCCTTCGGAGAACCCGACGCGCCAGCTCTCGGCTGACTGCCGGGCAGGCTCGTTCAAGATCGCCGAGCGTGAAGTCTCCCGGGAATCTCGAGATAGCGGCTTCGATCTGCGCGGTCTTGGTGCCCCGCGGGGAAGGCGGAGCTTCATCGATTCGCGCATCGAACTCCTGATAGGCGCGGCGGAGGACGGCGAGGAAATAGTGGAGCCAGGGCAGGAGGTCGTGCTTCCCTTCCTGCCAACCTTCTGAGCTTTTGCGGAGCGCCTCGTGGTAATCGCCGCGAGACTCCTCTATGAGGCGCTCCAGGCTCACGAAGCGGCCGACCTCGAATTCGTTCTGGTTGCCGGCCCTTCGCTTCCGCGATGTCCGAGAGCAGCCAAGCCGCACTCATCGGAATCGGCAAGCGGCGCAGGAAGTCCCCACGAAACGAACTCATGGACAGACAATACCCTCTTTTGTACCCTCTTTCAGGAGACAGTACCCTCTTTCGGCGGCGGCGCGGGTGGCGGCCGGGCACCAACCGAGGCTGGAATTCCAGCAGTCGGTTATCATTCGACGTATGGACGAGAACCGCAGGGCCTATAGCCTCAAAGCGCCCGGGCCGGATGGGTCGGGCTCGGCGATGCGTTTACCTGGTCGCGGCTCGTTTCCGAACGTCGACGATCATCTGGTCGAGCCGGAGGTCACCCGGGACGAGATCATCGGCGGCAGGAGGATGGAGGCGTTTCCGGCGGAGGCGCCCCACGCCGATCAGCAGACCGAACTCGACTACGTGCTCCGGGCACATGTCGCTTCGGGATACCGCGCTTCGACCGACCTGATCACCCGGTACGGGGTGGATTCAGACTTTGCGTCCGACACCTGCGTCCGCCGGGAGGGAACGGACCCGGCGACCGGCCGGCGCTATCTGGAGGAGATCGCGTTCGAGATCGTTTCGGAGCAGAGCGAGAAGCTCGCGACCGAGAAAGCCGAGCGCATGCACCGTCGCGGGGTGAGGAGGATCTTCGCCCTGTGGGTCAAAAGCGGCAAGGTCAGTGAGTGGTCCGCCAAAGACCGGGCTTGGCGCCAGTTGGAATCGGTAGCAAGAATCGAGGACCCTTGCCTGCTAAAGCCGCTCGAAGTCGCTGCGCTGCTCGATGCCGCCATCGCCGACAATGCGGTGGCCGAGGCGCTGGTCGCCAAAAGGAATCCCGTGATTCTGAAGCGAGAGGCTGCGGCGAAGGCCGCGGGCAAGGTAGAAGGCCAAGCCGAAGGCAAAGAGGAGGGCCGGGCCGAAGGAATTGCCCGATCGGTTCTCGAAGTTTTGGCGGCGCGCGGGATCGAGGCGAGCGAAGCGCAACAGAAGAAGATTCTGGGGTGTCAGGTTCTTCCGCAGCTCGGCACCTGGCTGCGACGTGCCGCAGTGGCTACTTCCTCCGCCGAGGTTGTGGCCGAGCCGTAATCTCCTCGCTCCATCCGCCGCGGAGCGCCCCGGCGGACGCAAACACCGACGATTCGAGCTTGGTTCCAGGTGATCGAACGCGCGAACCCGTCGCACTTACCGCGAGCGCCGCTGATTTGGTGCGATGCCGGGCTTCGCGGACTCACGGAACCTGTCGGTCGAACGCAAGGAGCACTACGCGACCGCCCGGATCCGGTTTTTGAACACAAACCACCAAGATTGCGACGCAAAGAAGGGGTGCGGAGACGCTGCGCACCACTGCTCAAACGCAAGACCGAGCGCTAGAGACGCAAAATTGCGTCGCACCAAGGCTGGAGGTTACTTTTCGGCGTCCGCGTTGCGGGTTGCGGCGTTCGTGATCGACGTCTTAGGTTTCGCGTTCCGCTGTTTTGCGTTCAATCACCGGAACTTTGCGTCTCAAACTCTGTTTCTCGCGTTCGAAACTCGGTGCATTGCGTTCGCGGAGTGGTACGCAGCGTCTGTGCAGCGCTGCGTAGCGTCGCAATCCGGGGTCGGAGAATTCGGCCAGTCGGTCCGGAAGCTCGCAAATCGGGTGGGCGCGTGCGCCGGGTACTCCGCCGCGCCCGATCAGGCCCCGGCTTCGCTCGCCAACCGCTCTGCCGTCGGGCCGTGCAGGACAGTTCCGGCGTGGGTGAGCAGCGTAGCTTTGACGATCTCCTCCTCCGGATCCAGAGCCATCTCGCCCTTCTTCGTCACGTGGAGCAGCAGAGCGAGAACGTTCCGTGCGTAGAGGGTGCTCGCGTCGTGGGGCAGGGTGGCGGGGAGGTTCGACGGACCCAGGATGCGAACGCCCTGGTGGACGACCTCCTGGTCGGCTTGGGAAAGCTCGCAGTTGCCGCCCTGTTCGACCGCCAGGTCGATGATCAAGGAGCCGGGGCGCATGGCTTCGACCATCTCGCGGGTGAGGAGGGTGGGGGCTTTCCGGCCGGGGACCAGCGCGGTGGTGATCGCGGCATCCGCCGTCTTCAGACGTTCGCGGACGATTTCGCGCTGGCGGATAAGGAAGTCTTCGCCCATCTGGCGGGCGTAGCCGCCGGTTCCCGCGCCGCTTTCCTGTTCGAGCATCGGCAGCTCGATGAAGCGGGCGCCGAGCGACTCCACCTGTTCCTTCACTTCCGGTCGAATGTCCGAGACCTCGACCACCGCGCCCAGGCGGCGGGCGGTGCCGATCGCCTGAAGTCCCGCCACTCCGGCGCCCATGATGACGATTTTGGCCGGTTTGATCGTGCCGGCGGCAGTCATCAGGAGCGGCAGATATTTCGGCAGATGGACCGCGGCGAGCAGAACCGCCTTGTAGCCGGCGATCGAGGCTTGGGAGGAGAGAGCGTCCATCCCCTGCGCTCGGGTGATGCGCGGCACCAGCTCCATCGAGAGGGTGGTGACGTTGCCCGCGACCAGGCGGCGGACGCGATCAAGGGGACCGTGGGGAGCGAACAGGCCGATCGCGAGAGCGCCGGATTTCGGCGTTTCGTTTTCAGCGAATGGCGCGACCTTCAAGACCACGTCGGCCGCCGCCCAGTCGGGGGCGTCTAGAAGAACGGCGCCCGCCGCTTCGTAATCCGCGTCGGAAAAATACGCGGCTTCGCCGGCTCCCCGTTCGACGGCCACGGCGAGCCCTTCCTTCACCATTTTCTTGACCGTCTCGGGCGTCGCGGCGACGCGCGTTTCGCCGGATCGGCGCTCTTTGGGCACCAGCACCTGGACCATTGCTTGAACTCCCTCGCTGGAAAAACCGGCCGGAGTTTACCTGGAATCTCCGCGGATCACGGTAGGCAAAGAAATCACTGCCGGCTCACCGCTCCGGATCGACCACTGCGGCTCCGTTCGGGCCGCGCGGGTCGCCCGCGGCTTCGATCCGGCCGTCGGGCAGGCGGTGGATCGCGAACACCCTTGCGCTCTGGATCGCCGGCTGAATGACATGGCCGCGCCGTTCCAGCTCGGCGCGGGTCTCTGGCGAGAACGTGTCCGGCTCGACCTCGATTTGATCGGGCAGCCATTGATGGTGCAGGCGGGGGCGACCGAGCGCCTCGGCGAGCGAATCGCCGTCCACCATTATGTTGAGCAGCACCTGCGCCACGTGGGTGGGAATCCGCGATCCGCCGCGGCCGCCGATCGCGATCGCCTCTTCGCCCGAAGGCGTCGCGCGCCAGGCGATCGTCGGCGCCATCGAAGAGAGCATCTTCTGGCCCGGCGCCACGGCGTTGGCCTCGCCTTGAATCAGCCCGAACAGGTTCGGCCGTCCCGGCGCGGTCGCGAAGTCGTCCATCTCGTTGTTCAGAAAGCCGATCTCGGGAACGTAGAGGCCGCAGCCGAAAAGGTCGTTCAACGTCGTGGTGAGCGCGATCAGGTTGCCGTCCGCGTCGATGACCGAAATGTTCGTGGTCTCCGGCTTTTCGGCCGGCAGCGGGTCGCCCGGCCAGGGGAAAATCCCCTTCGAGGGCGACGCCTTCCCGCGGTCGATCGAGGCGGCGCGGCGGTCGAGCCAGGCGGGATCGAGCAGCTGGGCCGCGTCGGCGCGGGTCGTTGTCGGATCGCCCAGCAGGTAGCGGTCGGCGAACGAACGGCGGAGCGCCTCGGCGAGCAGATGGGCGCGATCGGCGCCGAAGCGCGGCAGCTTGGGCCACGAGAGGCGCTCCAGCTGGCCGAACGTCTCGCCGAGGATCAGGCCGCCGGAGGAAGGCAAGGGCATCGTCGCGAGCTGCCAGCCGAACGCGGCAAAGCGGAGCGGCTCGCGCCAGGTGGGCCGATAGGCGGCAAGATCCGCCGCCGTAAGCACCCCGCCGTGCCGCCTTGACGCCGCTTCGACCGCCGCGGCGACGGCGCCTCGGGTGATCGCCTCCGGCCCGTGATCCCGATAGGCGGCGAGGGTCTTGGCGAGCGCCGGCTGTTGGATCAACGTGCCGACCGGCAGCGGCTCGGTCCCCACGCGCCAGAGGCTTTGCGTCTCGGGAAACAGCGCGAGTCGTTGCTGGTCGGGATGGATCAGCCGTTCGTGAAGGTGGCGATCGACCGTGAACCCTTCCCGCGCCAGGCGCTCGGCCGGCTCGACCAGCCGCGCCCAGGGGAGCTTGCCGTACTTTTCGTGTAGCTCCCAGAGCCCGGCGGGCGAGCCCGGGGTTCCCGTGGCGAGCGGTCCGACGGTCGAGGCGCCTTTCCTCGGTTCGCCTTTCTCGTCGAGGTACATGCCGCGGCTCGCTGCAGCCGGCGCCACCTCGCGAAAATCGAGCGCGGCAAAAGTGCCCTTCTGGCGCAGGACCGCGAAACCACCGCCCGCCAGGTTGCCCGCTTCGGGGAAGACCACGGCGAGCGCCAACGCCGTCGCGATCGAGGCGTCGACCGCGTTGCCGCCGCTCTTCAAGACTTCCAGCCCCACCGCCGAGGCCCGGTGGTCGTTCGCGGCGACCGCTCCGCCGCGACCGATCGGGGCGGGCTCGAAGGCCGCCGGCAATGGCCCGCTCGCAACGAGCAGGGCGACGAGAAGGAGAATTGCGGCGAATCGTTTCATTCGGGGGAACCTCCGGAAGCGATCTGCGAAGTGCGGGTTCTCTACTCGGCGGACCGCTCGGACGTTGGGGCCAGGGATTCTTCCGGCACTTTGGGCGGACGGAGCAGCGAGATGACGACCGAGCCGGCGAGCAGGACGAGCACCAGGCCGAGCGACAGCTCGATCGGGATTTCGATCCACGGATGGAGGACCATCTTGGCGCCGATGAAGATGAGCACCAGTCCCAGGCCGTAGCTCAGGTAGCCGAATTTGTGCATCAGGCCGGCGAGCAGGAAGTACAGCGCGCGTAGCCCCAGAATGGCGAAGATGTTCGAGGTGAAGGCGATGAACCCATCGCGCGTGACGCCGAAGACGGCGGGGATCGAATCGACCGCGAACAGGATGTCGCTCGCCTCGATCACCACCAGGACGAGCAGCAGCGGGGTCGCGTACAGCAAGCCGTTTTCGCGCGACCAGAAGTTCTTGCCCCGATAGCTTTCGGTGATCCGGAACAGCCGGCGGAATAGCTTGACCACCGGGTTCCGCTCCGGCTCGATCTTCGTCTCTTTCTCGCGCAGGACCTTCCAGCCGGTGTAGATCAGGAAGGCGCCGAACAGGTAGATCAGCCAGGAGAATTTCGCGAGCAGCGCGGTCCCCAGACCGATGAACAGGCCGCGAGCGACAAGAGCGCCGAGGATGCCCCAGAACAGCACCCGATGATGAAACTCGTCCGGCACCGCGAAGTAGTTGAAGACCACGATGAAGACAAAGATGTTGTCGAAACTCAAAGAGCGTTCGATCACATAGGCGGTCAGGAACTCGACCCCCGGTGTGTGGCCGAAACGCAGGTAGACCCAAGCGTTGAATGCCAACGCCACGAGCGTCCAGACGACGCTCCAAACGATCGCCTCGGTCAGGCCGACCCGATGCTCGCGGCGGTTGAACACGCCGAGATCGAGCGCGAGCAGGGCGAAGATGAGGAGAAAAAATCCGCCCCAAAGGAGCGGCGTGCCGATCGGGACGTGGGTAATCACAGCGCGGGGATCTCAAGATGCGCGAGGCGGCGGACCGCCTGGTCGAAGCGGCGGCGCCCGCTGCCCACGGGCGCGCCGCTCCGCGCGGCGCCTGCTACTTCGACGGGTCCTTGAGGTGGGCGTTGATCAGCTTGGTCATCTCGAACATCGTGACCGTGCCCTTGCCCGCGAAAACCGCCTTCAGCTTGTCGTCGGCAACGATGTTGCGCTTGTTGGCCGGGTCCTGCAGATTGTGCTTCTTGATGTACTCCCAGACCTTCTTGGTCACCTCGGTGCGCGGCAGCGGGGCGCTACCGACGACCGCAGCGAGCGCCTCAGAGGGCTGCAGCGGCTTCATGAACTGCTCGTTAGGCTTTCTCTCGGCCATCGCGATCTCCTGTGTTTTTCGGGTTTTAGCTCGGTCGGTCAAGGGCTCAACCCAGGACACCGAACGGCCTCGACTCAGTCGAGCACATCTCGGGCCAAGGCACTGCCGAAGGGCGACAGTCTAGAACACTCCCCCAGGAACCGCGAGATCGGGAGCCAAGAGGCGTAGGAGGAGCGGAAAGGCGAACGAAGTCAGATTCCCACGATCCGGAAGTCGTTGACTTAGTCCACCGCCTAGTCCAGTATCAAAGGATGGCCGCGATCAACGTCCACGAAGCGAAAACGAATTTGTCGCGACTGCTGGTGCGCGTGGCGAACGGCGAAGAGGTCGTCATCGCCAGGGCGGGCAAGCCGATCGCCCGACTGGTGCCGATGGAGCCCAAGGTCCAGAGAGTGATCGGGCGAGACGATGGGCTTTTCGAAGTGCCGGATGATTTCGACGCGCCGCTACCCGACGAAGTGCTGTCCCACTTCCTGTCGTGAGAATCCTCCTCGACACACACAGCTGGCTTTGGATGCAGGCCCGTTCGAAGCGGTTGTCGCCGCAGAGCCGAGAGTTGCTGGAAGATCCCGAGACTCACCTTTTCCTGTCGGCCGCGAGCGCTTGGGAGATCGCGATCAAGTATTCCCTCGGGAAGCTGCCGCTCCCCCTGAGGCCGGAAGAGTACGTTCCCTCTCGAATGGCCACGAGCGGTACCGCACCTCTTCCGGTGGAGCACATCCATGCCTTGCAGGCGGGAGGTCTTCCACAGCATCATACGGACCCATTCGACCGGCTGCTGATCGCGCAGGCTCAATTGGAGAACCTGGAAATCCTCACCGCCGACCGCCAGTTCGAAGCCTACGACGTCCGGCTACTCTGGGCGTAGGGAGTTCTGCACGAGCAATCGCGCGTTCATTGCAATGGCAGGCGCGCCCAGATCAGGAGGCGGCGACCGAGGAACTACCTCTCGCTCCTCACCCTTGCCGTCGGCGAACCCATCCCGTGTGGTATTCTAGAGACCGCTTTCGAGCCCCTTTTCCCAGCGGAGATTTCACCTTGGCCGACCAGAACTTGAACGGGCGTCTGTTTCTCATCGTCGATGAGCTGGTTCGTCGCGGCGTAACTCTGGAGCAGGCGCGGCGGGAGTTCGAACGTCAGTTCATCCTTGCCTCGCTACAGTCCAACTCTGGCAACTTCTGCCGGTCCGCTCGCTCGCTGGGCGTCCATCGCAACACGTTGCGCAACAAAGTCTCCACTCTCGGAATCCACTCCGAGGATTACGATCGGCGCCGCGCTCAGCGGCGAAAGGATCCGGTCACCTGAACACCGCCTCGGTGCCGCAGGCACCTCGATCGACCCTCGGTTGAACCGCACGGCGGTTCGAACCCTGGGCGTTCTGGCACAGATCTAGCAGAAGCTTTCCTTACCATTTCGCGGCGCCGACCCGGGCTCCCGGGCTCGACGTGTACTTTCCGCGCAGCGGACCTCTGTTTCGTAAACATCCACGAAGCGGCGGGTCTACGCCCTAACGGAAGACAAAGGGAGCCGTTCCCCATGCAGAGTACCGAAACACGAACAACCTGGCACTGGCCTGTCTTGGTGGTGTCCATTGCGGTTTTCTTGGTTTTGACCTTCACCTCCAGCCCCTCGATCTCGTCCATCCCGACGCTTTCGGATCTCGAAACGACTCCGCCCGCTTCGACCCTGGCCGAACCCGCCTCTTCGCCTCCCGTCTCGTCTTCCGGACGCGACGCGCAGCGCCTGTACCTGGAATCGCTCCCTTACGGCGCGTCGATCGTCGACGTCTCGGCCCGCACGGGGGTCGACGGCCTGTTGATTGCCTCGGTGGTCGAAATGGAATCGGGGTTTGCCGCCAACGTCGTTTCGCCGCGCGGCGCGGTCGGCCTCATGCAGGTCCGTCCCGCCGGCAGTGGCACGCCGAAAAGCCCGGACCTGACTAATCCGAAGGCCAACCTGGAAGCCGGCAGCCGCTACCTCGCGAGTCTGTTGGATCGCTATAACGGCGACCTCGAAAGGGCGCTCGCAGCCTACAACGCGGGTCCCGGCATGGTCGATCGATGGAAAGGCGTGCCGCCGTTTCTCGAGACGCGTTCTTACGTCCGGCGCGTCCAGGATCGCTACCTCGGGCTTCACCGTCGGCTGTGGCACGGCGATGCGGACACCCTGCCTCACGCCGAAATCACCGAGACGCTCGCCGCGATGACCCGGTAGGCGCCGCTTGAAGTCGAAAGAAAAAGAGGCTCCGGCGGATCGAACCGCCCGGAGCCTCTTTTTCGTGACGCCTGCGCCAAATCGGCCCGAATCGGGGCCGATTTGACCGAAATCCCGTGTTAGCGGGGATCGGTGGTCTTGCTGGGGAGCTGGGGATCGTCCTCGCCCTTCATCCCCTTCTTGAAGTTACGGATGCCCTCGCCGAGACCCTTGCCGATATTCGGCAATCGGGTCGCACCGAAGAGCACGATGATGATGACGAAGATGATCAGCAGTTCGGGAACGCCAAGGTTGGGCATTGTTTTATTCTCCAGGGGGGTGGCGCAGAGATCGCCTTGAAGCGAGCCTACCCCCGCTCACAGCATAGCAGAATGGTGCGCCGGGGTTCAGAGAGCGGGACGCCAAAGTTCCTTGAGCTCGGGAACAAGCGCGGCGCCTTCCGGGATTCGTTCCAGGTGACGCAGAGCTCGCGCGAGCGTCGGGGCGATCAGCGGCAGGTGGCGAGGCACGCCGCGCTCGGCGAACTTGGCAAAGGTGCCCACCGCCTTGAGCGTCCGCTGGGCCGCCGCGCGGTGGTAGCTCTCGATCTTTCCTGGATCGCCGAGAGTCGTCTCCAGCAGCTCGGCTTCAAGCGCGGGGCTCGGGAAGCGCGTGTCGTTCAAGAGCGAAGCAAGATCGTAGCGGGGCGGTCCGAAGCGCAGATCCTGATGATCGATCACCGCGACTTCGCCGGTTCTTCCGGATCGGGGGATCAGGTTGCGCGCCATGAAATCGCGATGGCAGGCGACGGCGGGCTCCGCGCCCAGGCGGGCGCAGATTTGTTCGAACAGGGCCCCGATCGCGCGCTCCTGTTCCGGAGAACCGAGGAGGGCGCGCGGGGTCAGAAACACGTCCCACGTCTGCTGCAGCTCGCGGCGGAGAAGCGGCCCGTCGAGCGGCGGATTCCACGGCTCACCGGTTGCTTCGTCGAGCAGCGCCGCGGGCGGCAGCGTGGCGATCCGCCGGCCGAGCTCCGCGGCATGGCGAAAATATGGTGCGATCTGCTCGTCGTCCAGATCGGTCCGCTCAGCGAGCGTCTGTCGCCCAAGATCCTCGATCAACATCAGGCCTTGCGAAAGGTCGGCCGCGAGCACCCGCGGCACCGGAACCTCGATGTTTAGGAGCAGAGCGGTGGCGCGCAGGAACCGCTCGGCGGCCGGGCGGATCTCCTCCGGGTAGATCGCGACGATCGCGGAGCCGCCGGAGGCGAGACCGACCCGGCCGTAGCGGCGCGGCGAGACGTCGCCCGGCAGAGGCTCGATCCGCTCGGAGGCGAATCCTCGGGCGGCAAGCCAAGGCGCGAGATCGGATAAATTCATCGGGAAGGAAGCCCGAAAGAGGCGAAAGGCGCGGGCGGCACTAAAGGTTACCACGGTCCGGCGAGCCGGTGAAGCGACGCACCTGACGGCTTAAAAGTCAACGGGGACCGGGATTTTTTCCGGGACGGCTCGGTTTGACACCCCGGGGGGTGACGGCGATAATCCGCCGGTCGGTTCGGAACCGTAGCGGTCGCCCACTCACCCCGGCAAGGTTTCGTCGGGCGCCTTGGCGATCGGATTTCGGCAGATCGAAGGCCAAGGAGGAACGAGTTCTGGACGAACGGTTGAAGCCCCTGATTCGCGACCTGCGCCGCGCCCTCGCCGAGGCGATCTCGGAGTCGTCCGACGTGTCGCGCTCACTGCGCCGCATCCGCGAGGAAGGCTACGCGATGGTCCTTCATCTCGACTGCAAGCGGGAAGCAGGCGACGAGGAACCGCCTCTCGTTCCCGCGGCCCGCGCCACCGTGCTCGCGGATCGTTTGAACGACAAGCTCGAAAAGCTCGCGAAGCCCACGAAAAGCGCCCGGCCCGAGAGCGCCGCGCTGGCCCCTTCCCCCGAGCCCGCGTTTCAAATCGACGGCCGCGACCTCGGGTTCCTGCGCTCGATCGGCATCGATCCGACCCGCCGCCTGCGCCGGAAGAAATGAGCCCCCCGGAAGGAATGACCCCGGCACCGCATCCCGATCTGCTGGGCCTCGATCGGAACCAACTGGCAGAAACTCTCGCCCCCTACGTCGATCGGCCGTTCCGCATCCGCCAGCTGTACGACGCGATCCATACCCGGGGGCTCGCGGATTTCGCCGCGATGACCGATCTCGCGAAGGATCTGCGCGCGACGCTCGCTGAGCATTTCCGCATCGAGCGGCCGGAGATCGCGTCGCGCCAGATCTCCGAGGACGGCACCGCGAAGTATCTGTTCCGGCTGGTCGACGGCGCCTCGATCGAGGCGGTCGACATTCCCGACGGCGACCGGCGCACGCTCTGCATTTCGAGCCAGGCCGGCTGTGCGCTCGCCTGCTCGTTTTGCGTCACGGGCTATTGGGGCGCGGGGAGAAATCTTTCAGCTGGGGAGATCATCGCCCAGGTTCTGGCGATCAAACAGGATCGGGATCATCCGGCCGACGGCCTGAACCTCGTGTTCATGGGGATGGGCGAGCCGCTGCTCAATCTGGACAACGTCGGCTCGGCGATCGAGATCCTCGCCGAGCACATTTCGATCCGCCGGATTACCGTCTCGACGGCGGGGGTCATCCCAGGCATCGAGGAGATGGCCCGCTGGAAGCGCCGGCCGAACCTCGCGATCTCGCTTCACGCGCCGGACGACGAGCTCCGCAGCCGGATCATGCCGATCAATCGCAGCTATCCGCTCGCCGATCTGCTCGAAACGCTGCGCCGGTTTCCGCTCGAACCGCGGCGGCGGATCACGTTCGAATACATTCTGATCAAAGACGTGAACGACTCGCTCGCCCAGGCCGACCGTCTCGCCGGACTGCTCCAGGGCCTGTCGTGCAAGATCAACCTGATCCCAACCAACCCGGACGCGGTACTCGGTCCCACGATGATTCCCTCGACGCCGGAGCAGACCGCCGCGTTTCAGGAGCGCCTCTACCGGCATGGGTATACCGCCACGGTACGGAAAACCCGGGGCGACGACGTCAGCGCCGCCTGCGGCCAACTGCGGGCCTTCGCGCGGGATCCGCGGGGATTTCGCGGCAACGCAGCGCCGAAAACGTAGGTTTTGCCACGTACAGATGTGCCACGAACGGCCGCCGGTTGCGCGATAGGATCGCGCCATGACAACCCCTAAAATCGCCGTCGTTTCGCTCCTGCTTCTCGCCCTACCCTCGCTCGCCGGGGCCGCCGCTCCAAAAGCACCTGATCTAGGTGCTCGGATCGACCGCGAGGTCGCCCGGGTGACCCCGGAGATCACCGAGGTCCGGCACCGAATACATGCGAACCCGGAGTTGGGCAACCGCGAAGTGGATACCGCCGCCTTGGTCGCGGAGCGTCTGCGCGCGCTGGGCCTGGAGGTCAAGACCGGGATCGCGAAGACTGGCGTGGTGGGCATTCTCCGGGGCGGCAAGCCCGGTCCGGTGGTCGCGGTGCGGGCCGACATTGATGCGCTGCCGGTCACCGAAGTGAGCGACCTGCCGTTCAAATCGACCAAGCGAGGCACCTACGATGGGCAGGAGGTGGGAATCGCCCACGCCTGCGGTCACGACATCCACACCTCGGTGCAGCTCGGCGTGGCCGAGGTGCTCGCCGCAGTGAAGGCCGACCTGCCCGGCACGGTGATGTTCATCTTCCAGCCGGCCGAGGAAGGTCCCCCGCCGGGCGAGCGCGGTGGCGCGGACGTGATGCTCGAAGAGGGGATCTTCAAAGATCTGAAGCCGGTCGCGATCTTCGCTCTCCACTCCTACCCCGAGCTGGGTGTCGGCAAGATCGCCGCGAACCCTGGGCCGACCTGGGCGGCGGTCGATCATTTCGTCGCCAAGATCATCGGCAAGCAGTCGCACGGCGCCTACCCCCACCAGGGAGTCGATCCGGTGGTGATCGCCTCGCAGGCCGTGATGGCCCTCCAGACGATCCGCTCGCGCAACGTGCCGCCGCTTGAAACGGCGGTGGTGACCGTGGGGATCATCCGCGGCGGCGACCGGTTCAACATCATTCCCGGCGAGGTCCGGCTCGAAGGGACGGTGCGGACCTATTCGACCGCGGTGCAGGATCTCGTGGAGCGGCGGATGCGCGAAATCCTGGACGGCACCACGAAAGCGGGAGGCGGCTCGTTCGAACTCGACTACCAGCGCACCGCGCCGCCGACAGTGAACGACCCGGCGCTCACAGCGGAATCGCGGGCGATCCTCGAAAAGGCGCTTGGGCCCGACGCCTACTCGGTCTCCGAGCCGACCATGGGGGGCGAAGACTTCGCGTTCTTCGCCAACGCCGTCCCGAGCTTCTATTTCCGCCTCGGAACGCTCGGCGCGGGGACCACTTCGGGGGGCCTGCACACGCCGACATTCCGCGGCGACGACGGCGCGGTCCCGGTGGGGATCCGCGCGATGTCTCGGCTGATTTCGGGCTATCTCGCAGCTCACCATTGACAGCCCCCCGGGCGGCCGGTTACGTTGGCCGCCCATTCACCTCCAGAGGAGCCCGGCATGCCCAAGTCGACGTTGCGCGCCTACATCATCTTCTCCGGCACCGGGCCGATCCTCGTCCTGTCGACCTACCCCAAGCTGACCGACGAGCGCCTGGTCGCGAAGCTCCGCTACAAGGGGATCGACAAGTTCATCGCCTACGAGGTCGACCGCGAAGCCGTCGAGGCGCGCTACGAGCATTCCTTCGCCAACATTTTGAAAGATCTGGAAAACGACGAGGACATCCGGGTCCTCGACTTCAACGGCCACCAGATCATGGCGAACTTCTCGTTGGACGAGCTGGGCGACCCGATCAAGTTTGGGGGGTAGAACTCGCCCGCGGA
The DNA here is from genome assembly GCA_038250865.1 of Thermoanaerobaculia bacterium. Taxonomy (GTDB): domain Bacteria; phylum Acidobacteriota; class Thermoanaerobaculia; order Multivoradales; family UBA5704; genus DASYKS01. The sequence continues at coordinate 60,766 of JBBSBW010000037.1, forward strand.
GCGTTTGACACGCCTCTACCTTCGACAACATACTCGGCGCCCAACTTCTTTGCCAGAAACTGCGGCTGCGAACCTCTCGTTTCGCAACGTCGCGTTGTGAGGCTCGCCGCCGTCCGGCGCGCCCTTCGGATCAGGTTTTAAGGAGGATGAGGCATGACCGTCCCCGTGTCCTCTCCGGGCGTCTACATCGAGGAGATCCCGAGTAGCGTCCACACCGTCACCGGGGTCAGCACCTCGGCGACCGCGTTCGTCGATTTCTTCTCGCGCGGACCTGTCAATCAGGCCACCCAGGTCGATAACTGGAACGACTTCCAGCGCATCTTCGGCGGGATCGACACCCGCAGCGAAGCGAGCTACGGCGTCTACCAGTACTTCCTGAACGGGGGTCAGATCGCCTGGATCATCCGGCTGGTCGATCCGACTTCCGCGAAATCGGCAGCCGCGGCGGCCTCGATTTCCGTCACCTCGCCCGGCGGCGGTGCGCAGACCGCGGGCGGCACGGTGAACGTGGCCTACTCGGTTCCGACCCCGCCGGCCGGCGCGACCGTCACGGCGCTGCTTTCGACCGACGGCGGACGGACCTTCGCCAGCGCGACGCCCAGCGGCAAGGGGACGAACCCGTTCGCCGCTTCCGCGGCCTCGCCGTTCTCGCTCACCCTACCCAAGCTCACGGCTCCGGCGAGCGGCGTGGTGCGTCTGGTCCTGAACGACTCGACCAAGAACCTGCTCGCGAGCGGCGACAGCGCGCCGTTTTCGATCTTGCCGGCGGGCACTCCGACTCTGACGCTTACCGCCCCGACCGGCACGGTGACTCTGCCGAGCGGCCTGCCCATCGCAGTCACTTGGAACAAGCCGGCCACCGCACCCGAGACCTACGCGATTCTGATCTCGACCGACGCGGGAGCGACGTTCGCACCGATCGCGACCTCCCCGGCGATGATTCCGGGCGATGCCGTGACGGCGCAGATCCCGAGCCTGCCGACGCCCCCGGCCGGCGCGCCGGTCACCGCGCAGTTTCAGGTGGTGGGACGAGACGCCCTGGGCAACCCGATCGCCGCAGGAAGCTCCGGCAACGTTACGCTTCAGGCGATGCCGCCGATCGCCGTGTCGGCGCCCGTCGCGAACGCGGTGATCGACCTGACGACGACCGATCCGGTGACGGTCACCTGGGCCGCCCCGAACGGCGTCACCCCGGCCTCGTACTCGCTTCAGCTCTCGACCGACGGCGGCAAGACCTTCTCGCCCATCGTCAGTGTCCCCCCGGCGCCGATTCCGGCCGCGACACTCTCCGCCACGGTCGCGATCTCCGCGCTGCCGACCCCGAACGGCACCTCGGCGGCGACGCTCCAAGTCGTGGCGCTCGACGCGAACAACCAGACCCTCACCGTGGGCAACCAGGCGATCTGGCTGAAGCCGAAAGGTGGGCCCGATCCTCCAGCTCCCTCAGCGCCCGCACCTGCGCCGGCCCCGGCCGCCAACCCCGGCCCGCCGGCCGGCAGCTTCCAGCTCGCCGCGGCGAACCCTGGCGTCTGGGGCAACAGCGTGGTGGTGACGCTCTCGCCCGGCAACGGCGCAGGGACCTTCAACCTGACCGCCCAGGCGGTGCAAAACGGTCGCATCCTGCAGACCGAGAGCTTCTCGAATCTGACGTCTTCGAACCCCAACTCCGGGAGCTTCGTCTCCCGGGTGCTGTCGACCGCCCAGCTGGTGACCGCGATCGCGCCCCCTCCGGCTTCCGGGGCGACCGGCGTCTGGCTCACGCCTCCCACGCGCTCGATCGGCCTCGCTTTTTCCGGCGGCGACGATGGCAATCCGAATCTCTCGGGCGGAGATCTGATCTCGAGCGCCTACGCCACGGGCAACCCGCTCGCTTCGCTCGACGACATCGCGCCGAGCGTGTTCAACATCCTGTGCATGCCGGCGATCGCGACCCTTGACCCGAAGAGCCAAATTGCCGGGATCTTCGCCAACGCGATCCAGTTCTGCGAGGGCCACAAGGCGATGTTCCTGGTCGACATCCCGCCCGCGACGAACAACGTCGCCGCGATGAACCAGTTCGCCACCGATGCCGCCCTCCTGTCGCAAGACAACATTCACGGCGCCGTCTACTACCCGCGGCTGGTGATGCCCGATCCGGTGAACGGCTACCGGCCGAGGAACGTCGGCGCGAGCGGCACCCTGGCGGGGGTCTATGCCCGGACCGACACCCAGCTGGGCGTCTGGGTCGCTCCGGCCGGGACCACCGCGGTGCTCCAGGGAGCCTCCCCGGCGGTGCAGACGACCGACAGCGAGAACGGTCAGCTGAACCCGCTCGGTATCAACTGCCTGCGCACCTTCCCGATCTTCGGCAACATCAGCTGGGGGGCGCGCACGCTCGCCGGGGCCGACCAGATCGACAGCGAGTGGAAGTACATCCCGGTGCGGCGACTGACCGACTACATCGAACTGTCGCTCGACCAGAGCCTCAAATGGGCGGTGTTCCAACCGAACGCCGCACCCCTGTGGGCAAACCTGAGCTCCGAGATCGGCACCTTCCTGGCCGGCCTCTGGGTGCAGGGGGCGCTCCAAGGTCAAACCCAGGATCAGGCGTTCTTCGTCCGCGCGGACTCGACGACGACGACGCAAACCGACATCCTTCAAGGCATCGTCAACGTGCTGATCGGCATCGCGCCGGTCAAGCCCGCCGAGTTCGTGATCCTGCAGTTCCAGCTGTTGGCCGGCCAGTCGGCCTCTTGACCGTAGAAGTCGATCGATCGGAGAGCAAGGAGAGCCCGTGCCCGTACAAGTCAGCTATCCCGGCATCTACATCGAAGAGCTGCCCAACACGCAGCAGGTGGTCACCGGCGTCACCACGTCGTCGACCGCCTTCGTCGACTATTTCCGCCGCGGCCCGATTTCGATCGCCGACAACAGCGCCGACGTTTCGGATCCGACGTTCACGCCGGTCGCCTTCCAGATCAACAATTGGAGCGACTTCCAGCGTCTGTACGGCGGCATCGACGGCGACAGCGAATCGACCTACGCCGCCTATCAGTACTACCTGAACGGCGGGCTGATCGGCTGGTTCGTCCGGGTCGTCAACACGGACCCCACGGCGGGCGCAATCGCCGCCCTCGCCGGCGCGAGCGGCGCGGGGTTTCTGATCCAGTCGGCGAACCCGGGATCCTGGGGCAACAACCTCGTGGTCACCCTTTCGGCCCCCACCCAGGTCGGCAATCAAAAGATCGCCGCCGGAACGTTCAATCTGAGCGTCACCGAGATCGTCCAAGGGCGCCAGCTGGGCTCCGAGAGCTACCTGAACCTGACGTTCAATCCAGCCAGCGCGATGTACGCCCCGGCGGTGATCAACGCCGCGTCGCGCCTGATCCGCATTCCCGCTCCGGGCGGCACGGCCCCGGGCACCGCCAGCATTCCAGCCGTCGGAGCCGATGCGCTGAGCTTCTCGCTCCAGGGGGGCGCCAACGGCGCGATCCCCGGCCCGGGCGTGCTCACCCAGGACGCGAATCTCGACGCGCTCGACCGGATCGCCCCCGCGGTTTTCAACACGCTCTGCCTGCCGGCGACCGCCAAAGCCGGTGTCTCGACCGGCGAGATGTCGAGCGCGATCACCGCGGCGCTGGCGTTCTGCGCTCCCCGCAAGGCGTTCTACATCGTCGACATCCCGCAGAACGTGGTGACCGTCGAGGCGATGCAGTGCTGGGCGCAGACCTACGTGCTGGGCGAGGACAACTACTCTGGAGCGGTCTATTTTCCGCGCCTGATCATCCCGGACCCGAGCGCGAACTTCCAGCCGAGAAACGTCGGCGCAAGCGGCACGCTCGCCGGGGTGTATGGCCGTGTCGACGCCACCGAAGGGGTCTGGAAGGCGCCGGCCGGAACCGAGGCGGTGCTCCAAGGCGCCGAGATCGCCGTACAGATCTCCGACGCGCAAAACGGCCAGCTGAATCCGCTCGGGATCAACGCGTTGCGCTCGTTCCCGGTGTTCGGCAACCTCTCGTGGGGCGCCCGAACCCTGGCGGGCGCGGACCAGATCAGCAGCCAGTGGAAATACATCCCGGTCCGCCGCCTGCTCGATTACATCGAGCTGTCGCTGCAGCAGAGCTTGAAGTGGACGGTGTTCCAACCGAACGACGAAGGGCTCTGGGCGAACATCCGCGTCTCGGTCGGCAGCTTCCTCGCCGGGCTCTATTCGCAGGGCGCATTTTCGGGCGCGAGTGCGGCGTCGGCCTATTTCGTCCGCTGCGATTCGACCACCACTACCCAAACCGACATCGACCAGGGCATCGTCAACATCATCGTCGGCGTGGCCCCCGTCCAACCTGCCGAATTCGTCATCCTGCAGATCCAGCAGATCGCGGGACAGACGTCGTAATCCGTAGCGACCCGAAGAGGAAGAGGAGAACCACGTCATGGCGCCATCGAACGTCGCAACCAGCCTCGTCGACCCGTTTCTGAACTACAAGTTCGCGGTGTTTTGGGGATCCAGCCCGACGCCGCCGGGAACCACCCCGATCGCCATGGTGAGCAAGGTGAGCGCGCTCTCCCGGACCACCCAGGTCGCCTCCTGGCGCGAGGGCGGCGCTCCGCAAGGCGTGCGGCGCCTGCCCGGCCAGACGGAATACGGGCCGGTGACGCTCGAACGCGGGATCACGTTCGACGTGAATTTCGAGCAGTGGGCGAACAAGATCTGGTACTACCCGAACACCGGCAAGCTGGGCCAGGAGGTCTCGCTCAAGGACTTCCGCAAGGACATCAACATCCAGCTGATGAACCAGGCCGGCCAGGTGGTCATGTCCTACTACATCTTCAACTGTTGGCCCTCGGAATACATCGCGATGCCCGAGCTCGACGGCAGCGCCAACGCCGTGGCGCTTGAAAGTTTGACCCTCCAAAACGAGGGGTGGACGCGCGACGACTCGGTGAGCGCGCCGTCGCTGCCGAGCTTCACGCAGCCCTCGTCGTAAGCCGTGCGCGCGCTGTCCGCCGACGGGCTGCTCGAAGTTTGGGAGCGTGGCACGCAACGCACGCTCCCCGAGCGCGCCCTCGCGTTTCTCGGCGCGGCGCTGCCCGGAACAAAGAGAAGCGAGCTCGCCGGCCTCACGGTCGGCGAGCGTGACGCCGGGCTTCTCGCCCTTCGCGACCGGTCGCTCGGCCCCGACCTGCGCGGCCGGACCGAGTGCCCGGTCTGCAACTCCCGCCTCGAATTCACGCTGCCGATCCGCGACATCTACGTCGCGAACGACGGCGGAGATGTCGGCGTTCCGCTTCTCGAAGGGCGCTTCGAGCAGAACGGCTGGGCGTTGCGCTATCGCCTGCCGACCGCGGGCGATCTCTCCGCCGCCACAGCCAACGCGCGCCGCGACGTGGAGGGGGTGCGCGCCGAGTTGCTCCGCCGGACGATCCTCGAAGCGAGCCACGACGGGGTGTCGATCCCCGCGCCGGAGCTTCTCGAAAGACTGCCTGAAACGATCGTCGCCGCCCTGGGCGAGCGGATGACGGCGGACGACCCGCAGGCGGAGGTGGAGCTTCGCTTGAGCTGCGCCCGCTGCGGCCACGGCTGGTCGGCCTATCTCGACATCTGCAACTTCTTCTGGGCCGAGACCGCCGCGATGTCGGAGCGGCTGCTGGGAGAAGTTCACGCCCTGGCCCGGGCCTACGGCTGGAACCAGAGCGAGATTCTGGCGATGAGCCCGGCGCGGCGCCAGGCCTACATCGAGAGGATCTCGGAATGAGCCTTCCGGCGATTCCCTTCGCCGCGCCGCGCTGAGGCCGGACCCGAACGATGTCGGATTTCCTCACGCGGCTCGCCGAACGCGCGCTGGGCCTGGGACCGACGGTCCGGCCCTGGGTGGCACCCCGTTTCGCCGAAGACACGAGACCCTTCGGCCTGGAGCCCGAGGGTCCGCCGTTGTCGCTGCCGAAACGTTTACGGTCGGTGGAGCGGCAACCGGAGGCAATCCCGGAGAGATCGGTCGAACGGACGAACGAGCCACGGCCGGAATCGGCAAGCCCCGACGACGATGCTCCGCTCCCCCTACCCGCGCGGCTCCGGTCCGATCGGCCGACGGCTCCGGCCGGGAAATCCGAAGCGGCAGGACTGGCGCCCACCGAGCGGGAGGGAAAAGCTCAACGAGGGGAGGAGGCCCTCGACCAGCTCGGCGAGGCGCGTCGCCATCAGACCGCGGAGTCTCCCGTCGAACCGCCGACGATCGAGGAGAAAAGTGCCGCCGCGAGCAGCCGAGGGGGGCTGAGCGAAGAAGGAAGGGCAACGGATTTCGGTCCTTCACGCGAGGGGGGCGGCGGCCGGCCTTTCTCCCTTTCTGAAGATTCCACTCCCCGCACGGAGGCGGAGAGTAGTCGGCAAGCGACATCGACCGAAGGAGAGACGGCCACCGGCTCGGCGGCTCTTCGTCCTTCCCCTCCGGAGCGTCCGGTCCCACGGGCGATGGAGCCCTCGACCGCGACGCCTCAAGGGGCAACCGGCCTGCCTATTTCGGCGCCGCCGGTCGACTCGGGTCGCGGAGAGGATGGGAGGAGTACCGCTCCCGCTCCCGCTACTGCTACGGCTATCCCTCCCGCTTCAACTCCTCCTTCCACCATCATTCCGAGTGGAAGCGAGCAATCCGGTAGGACGGCAGCGGCGGAGAGCCCTTCGAGGCTAGGGAATTCAAGGCCGCCCGCCCGCCCAGATCCCTCGCTCTCGCTCGGGAGGACGGCAGAGTCCGACCGGACCGAAACGGCTCAGCGAGGGGAGGTGGCCCTCGACCGGCCCGGCGAGACGCACCGCCCTCCGATCGCGGAGCCTCTCGTCGAATCGCCGACGATCGAGGCCAGGCCAAGCACCTCGGCGACCCACCGTGAGCCGCGAGACGAACGCTCGGCAGACGGTTTCGGTCCTTCGCGTGAGGAAGTTGACAGGAATACTTTTTCCCTTACTGAAGATTCCACTCCCCTTTCGGAGGAGAAGAGAATACCGCACCCGACGTCGACCGAAGGAGAGGCGGTCACCGGCTCGGCGCCTCTTTTGCCTTCCTCCGCGGTCACGGAGCGCCCGATACAACGTGCGATGGAGCCCTTGGCGGAAACGCCGTTGGCAGAAACGCCCTGGGCGGCCACCGACCGGCCGAGATCGGCGCCGCCGGTCGCCTCGCTTCGCGGCGAGGAGAGGAGTTCCGCTCCCGATGTTCTTGCCGCTCCTGCCTCCTCTCCCACCGTCATTCCGAGCGGGAGCGAGGAATCTGGGGGCAGGGTGGCGGAGATCCCTCCGAGGCCAGGGGATTCAAGGCCACCCGCCCGCCGAGATCCCTCGATCGCGCTCGGGAGGACGGTGGAAGAGGGAGCTTCGGTCCCGAAAGCCGGAAAGCCGGGCGAGGTTCTTGGGGATGCCGCCCAGCTTGCCCAAACGTCCCGAGAGTCTTTGTCCCCATCCGCTCCGATAGAGCGGATAGCGCCGTCGACCGCGCATCCCGTAGGGGGGGGGGGGGGGGGGCCCCCCCCCCCGCCGCCAACCCCCCCCGGGGGGGCGCACCCC
>JBBSBW010000038.1:0-67206 GCA_038250865.1 Thermoanaerobaculia bacterium
ATTCACTCCGCACGTCGTCGAGGTGCTGGAAGTGCCGGGTTACCATGCCGGTCTACTGTTCGAGCCGTACGTCGGCGCCGTGGCGGAAGGGCTCCAGGCCTGCATCGCAAGAGCCGAAATACCATCCATCGCTCATCAAGGAGTTCCTCCATGACCTTTACCGACACCGACCGGTTAGAAGAGATCCGGGCGGCCCATCTGGACCTCTCCGAGGAGGACTGGAAATTCCGGGAAGCCGTCCGTCAGAGGCCCGAGTACCTCAGTCGCGCCAGCTTCGGAGTCCTCGACCAGCCGAATCTCCTGCTCTTTTTCCGCCAGCAATCCTGGCCCACCTTCGTGAGGCGGTCCAAGATCCAGGAGCTCGCCCGGGTCAGCATCGGCGTGAGCAAATTGATTCGCAGCGTCCCGCAAAAGGTCTTTCGCGGCGACCTGGAGGAGATGGCGCGCTTTTACGGCTTCGACGACCCTTCCTTGTTGGAAATCTTCCTCGATCCCCCGAACGGCATCTCGGGAGCGATCTCGCGCGGCGATTTCATTTGCGGCGCCCGCGGCTTCCAGTGCATCGAGTTCAACATCCTTCCCGATCTCGGGGGCTGGGAAAGCGGCATCCTGGCCGAAATGCACTTGAGCAACCCTGCCACGGCGAACTTGATCGCCGAGCTCGGAATCCACGTCTCGCACGTCAACACGGCGCGCGAACTGTTTGCCCACATCTTGGAGGAGGCACGGCAGGAAGGTCTCGACACGGCGGGCGAAGTCAACGTCGCCGTGCTGTCGGAGAACCGATCGAGCTCGGAGAGAAGGGTCAGTTTCGGCCACCATCTGCGGGAGGAATACCGTGCGGTCCTCGACCGCGTCGGGGGAGTCTTTCGAGGAGACGCGTTCATCTGCTTCGGCCATGAACTGGCGGCGAAGCACGACCGCCTTCTCCTCGGGGGCTCGCGCATCCACGCCGTGATCGACATGGAAAGGAATACCGACTCGCGGGTCTTCCGCTGTTTCAAGGCGGGCGGATTGAATCTCTACAACGGTCCCGTCTGGAAGATGCTGAGCGACAAACGCAACATCGCCCTCCTCTCCGACGAGGGTCGAGACAACGACTTCACCGACGATGAACGGAAGTTCCTCGACCTCCATGTGCCCTGGACCCGGCTGGTCCGAGCCGAGCGCACGAGTTTCCGCGGCGACCGGGTGTTTCTTCCCGATTTGCTCGAATCCCGCCGCGAGGAGATGGTGGTGAAGAATTCCCAGCTCTTCGGAGGAAAAGAGGTCTACGTTGGCCTGTTCACCAACCCGGCCGAATGGGAGGGTGTCGTCCGCAATGCGCTCGCTTCGAAGAACTGGGTGGCCCAGGAGTACATCCCGTCCAGACCTTACCTTTACCAGAGTGGCGACCACGGCTGCTCCCCCCACGACGTCATCTGGGGACCTTTCGTCTTCGGCGAGCGCTACGGTGGCGCCATACTCCGCATGCAGCCGCAGGCGGACGCGAGCGTGGTCAACTTGAGCCTTACCGCCACCGAGGGCCTTATCTTCGAGGTCGACGGCTGAGGGGGATTGTTTCGACGAAGGTCTTCGTATAGCATTGCCAGTATGGTTTGGGATACGGGAAACACCCTATGAGTCCTCTGCTGCCGCGGCCCACGAACGCCGAGCTGGCGATCCTGCGCGTCCTCTGGGAGGAGGGCTCCAGCACAGTGCGTCAGGTGCAAGAGGCTTTGGGCAGAAGCCAGCCGATCGGCTATACCACGGCGCTCAAGTTGTTGCAGATCATGACGGAAAAAGGGCTGGTGGTCCGCGACGAAGCCCAGCGCGCGCACCTCTACCGGCCTCGCCTGTCCCCCGACGAAACCCAGGGTCAGCTAGTTTCGGACCTGATGGAAAGGGCTTTCGGAGGCTCCGCTTCGAAGCTGGTTCTCCGAGCGTTGTCCTCCAAGCCGGCATCTCCCGACGAACTGAGCGAGGTGCGTAAACTGCTCGACGAACTTGCTGGAGAAAAGTCATGAACCAGCTGAATGCTTGGCTGTCCGGCCTTCCCTTCGAACGCCTGGGTTGGACCTTGCTGCACTTCATCTGGCAGGGAACCCTGGTGGCCGCGCTGGTTGCCGGTTTGCAGCGTAGCCTGCCGCCGCGGTCGGCGAGGCTCCGCTACGTTTCCGCCTGCGGGGCGCTCCTGTTGATGTTCGGCCTGTCGGCGCTGACTGCCTGGCGGATGTCGAACGGTTCCCCGGCGGCGCCCCCGGTGGCCAATATCACTCCGGTGGGACTCGTCTACGCGGCTTTTGCCCGGACGCCCGGCGCGCCGGTCGAGTCGTTGCGGTCTTCGCCGCCCCTCGCCCTCCCTGGTCGCGCCGTCGTTTCGTCGCTGACGATCCCGGCGTGGTTGGTGCACGTCGGCGCGATCTGTCGCGGCGGGCTCCCATACCTGGCGCTTTTCTGGTTTGCCGGGGTCGTAGCGCTCTCCGTCAGGCTGGTCGGCGGATGGATCGTCGCGCACCGGCTCCGGGGGGGCTGCGGAGAGCCGCTCGCTGGGGACCGTGCGTTCCGTGCGGGACGTCTGGCCCGACGGCTGGGTGTCGAGCGCGTGCAATTCCGAGTGAGCGACCAACTGGAGGTCCCGGTGGTCGTTGGCTGGCTCCGCCCAATGGTCCTGGTCCCCACCAGCATGTTGAACCGCCTCTCCACGGCGCAATTCGAGAGCGTCATGGCGCACGAGGTGGCCCACGTCCGGCGGCGCGATTACCTGGTCAATCTGCTGCAATGCGCGATCGAGAGCCTGCTTTTCTTCCATCCGGCGGTTTGGCGGGTCTCCGATCGAATCCGCGTCGAACGGGAGAACTGCTGCGACGACTTGGCGGTAGCGGTCTGCGGCGATGCGTACACCTACGCCTGCGCCCTCACCAGCATAGAGGAGTTGCGAGCGAACTCTTCCCGGCTCATCCTTGCCGTCGGCGACGGCTCGATTTCGGCACGGGTGCGCCGCCTGCTGGCGCTGCCTACCCCTTCGAAGCTCTCGGTGCGCGGCCTGATCGGCGCGCTGATCCTGGTCATAGCCTCCGGCGCGGCGGCCGGGATATCGCTATTGCCCGACAAAGTGAGCCCGATGATCAAACCAGCGGAGGAACGCTCGATGTACGCAGCCTTGCGCAAGCCGAACGGAGAGAAGACCACCGATTCCAAGGTCGATGAGGACAAGGGCGAGGGCAAGGATGAAGACAAGGGCGAGGGCAAGAACAACGGCTCGTCCTCCTCGAATGCGCCCATCGAGCCCCGGAGGCAGATCCAGATTTCGATCCAGGCCCGAATTGGATCGACGGCCTGGACGAAGGGTCTCTCGAGCGACGAACTGGCTACGGAACTTCGGAGTCGGAATCCCCAGGCCCGCAGGGAAATCCTATGGGTGCTCGGCAACCGAGGCGAAGGCGGCACGGAAGCCCTGATCGCGCCGATGCTCAAGGAGGAAGACTGGGAGGTCCGGCATCTCGCGGTTTACGCACTTGCAACCTCTGGGGCGGCAGCGACCGGGCTGGTTTCGGAAGCTCTGCATGACGAGAATTGGGAAGTTCGCCAGTTGGCCGCCTCGGTGCTCGGCGACCTGGGTGACAGAGGCGCGGTCGAGCCCCTGGTCGGCGCCTTGCAGGACGAGAGCTGGCAGGTTCGTCACTTGGCGGCGAACTCGCTCGGTCTGCTGGCGGACCGGCGCGCCGTCCAGCCGCTGATCGCGGCCCTGGGCGATCCAAGTTGGCAGGTGCGTCACCTGGCCGCTTGGTCCCTCGGTCGCTTGGGCGACCTCGAAGCCGTAGACCCGCTGATCAAGGCTCTCGGCGACGAGAGACCCAACGTCCGTCATACCGCTGCTTGGGCGCTCGGCGATCTTCGCGATCCAGGAGCCCTGGAGCCGCTGACTCGCGCTTTGCGAGATTCTGATCCGCTGGCTCGTGAAGGGGCCGCGGCGGGCCTGGGCGAAATCGGCGGCGGGCGCTCGGTGCAACCGCTGATCGAGGCGCTGCGAGATGTGGCGCCCCGCGTCCGGCGCGTCGCCGCCTGGGCGCTTGGACGGACGGGCGAAAAAAGCGCGATCCCCGCGCTGCGCTCCGTCGAAGCTGGCGGCGACGCCAGGCTTCAGGCCGAGGTGAGAACCGCGCTGTCCCGGCTTTCCGCTTTGGGACACTGACTCCTTAAGCACCGAGCTTCGCTTAACCGACGAGGAACTAGGGATGAACGCCCTACTGCAAAATATTCGCTATTCGGTGCGCACGCTCCTCAAGGCCCCGAGCTTCACCATCGTGGCCGTCTTGACGCTCGCCTTGGGCATCGGCGCTAACGCCGCCATCTTTAGCGTGGTCTATGGTGTTCTGATCAAGCCGTTGCCATTTCCCGATCAGGACCGGATCGCACGGGTCTTTGTCGAGTTTCTTGGGCAGGACATTCCGAAATCGACGGTTTCGCCGCCGGAGTTCTTCGAGTTCAAGGGGCGAAATCGGGTCTTCGACGAGTTTGCCGCCTACTCGGAGTGGAAGATGAACCTCACCGGCGTCGCTGACCCAGAGCGTCTCCCGGTCACCTACACCACCGCGAGCCTGTGGCGGATCCTCGGCGTGCCGACCGAGCTGGGCCGGACCTTCACCAATGAGGAGGATGGCAAGGGCCATGACACGGTCGTCATCCTGAGTCATAACCTTTGGCGCAAGCGGTTCGGCAGCGATCCGGAGATCGTGGGCAAGGTGTTGACCCTTAGCGGTCAACCGTTCGAGGTGATCGGAGTCATGCCCGAAAAGTTCCACTTTCCCTCCAAAGAAACGCAGCTCTGGGTGCCGTTCGGATTCGACCCCGCGGACCCGGGGGAGCGTGGCGCCCACTACTTGAGCGTCCTGGCCCGTTTGAAGCCCGGCATCTCTGTCCCGCGAGCCCAAGGCGAGCTGTCCTCGATCGCTCGCCAGATCCAGGCCGAGAACCAGAAGGACGGCTTCTATCCCGCCTCCAGCGGATTTGGCGCCCTGGTGGTCCCGTTGAAAGAGGAAATCGTCGGCGAGATTCGCCCCGCGCTCTTCGTGCTCCTTGGCGCCGTCGGCTTCGTCCTACTGATCGCCTGCGCCAACGTCGCCAATCTCTTCTTTGTGCGAAGTGACGCCCGGCAGCGCGAGATGGGTGTCCGCGCCGCTCTCGGCGCCAGCCGGGGCCAGGTCCTTGGCCAGTTGTTGACCGAGAGCGTCGTGTTGGGTTTGGCCGGAGCGGTCGGCGGGATGACCCTGGCGTTTTGGAGCGTCCGTCTGGTTTTAGCGCTCAATCCGCCCAATATCCCGCGGCTCGACGAGACCTCGGTCCTTGCCCCCTGGGTGGTCGTCTTCACGCTCCTCCTCGCCCTATTGACCAGCGTCCTATTTGGAATCCTGCCGGCCCTGCAGATCTCGCGAGTCAGCTTTCACGAGGCACTGAAAGAAGGTTCGCGCGGGACCTCACGGCGCGCGGGGCTTTATTTGCGCCGCTTCCTCGTCGCTTCCGAGGTCGGACTGGCGCTGGTCCTGCTGATTGGCGCGGGCCTACTCATCCGCAGCTTTCTGAGTCTTCAGAAAGTCAACCTCGGTTTCCAGCCGGACCACCTGCTGACCGTACAGATCACGCCGCCTCGCGCGAAGTATCCAAACCCCGAGGCTCTTGTTGTGTTTTATGACCAGTTACGTCAGAGGACTCAAGGGTTGCCCGGGGTGCAATCCGCGGCGTTCGTCTCGCAAGTTCCTTTGGGAGACAGCACGTGGTCGGGCAACTTCGAGATCGAAGGGCGGCCGCTTGGCCCCAATGACGTACCTCCTGAGGTCAACTGGCGCGCGATCAGTCCGGGCTATCTGGAGACGGTTCGAATCCCGGTAATCCGCGGCCGTGGTTTCACGGCCCAGGACGGGTTTGTGGTCGCAACGACTTCCTCCCTCGCCCTCATCGATCAGGCCATGGCGCAACACTATTTTCCCCATGAGAATCCGATCGGCAAGCGGCTGATCTTGGGCTCCGCCAAGGGGGCCGACATCGATACCCGATGGCTGACCATCATCGGCATCGTAGGCAACGCCAAGCAGGAAGGCCCAGGGGTCGACGAGCGGGAGTTGGTCTACGTCAATTACGTCGAGCACATGCCAATGACGCTCGTGGTACGAACGGCGATCGACCCGGAGCGCCTTGCGAGTCCAATTCGGGCTACCCTGCAAGCCTTGGACCCCGACGTTCCGACCTCACAACTGATGACGATGGATCAACGGGTTCGAGATTCAATGTCGCGACCACGCTTCAATCTGGCGCTCCTATGCGCGCTGGCCGTGATCGCCCTCCTCCTGGCTGTGATCGGGATCTACGGCGTCCTCTCCTACATGGTCCAGCAGCAGTCGCATCAAATCGGCATTCGGATGGCGCTCGGGGCTGACAGCGGCAAAGTCCGCGCCATGATCGTGGGCCAAGGGATGAAGCTCACCGCTCTTGGCCTCGGCCTGGGAATCGTCGCCGCCTTCGCGCTCACCCGCCTGATGTCCAGCCTGCTGTTCGGCGTTCGCAGCAACGACCTCGCGACTTTTATCGGTGTCCCCTTGCTGCTGGCACTCGTGGCTCTAGCGGCGAGCTATCTTCCCGCCCGACGAGCGACTCGGGTAGCACCGGCAGTGGCCTTGCGGGAAAGTTGAGAGGCTTTTCACCGGAGAATTCGGCCTTCTCCGCGGCGATGAACGAGAACTTCACCCGTTCTCCTTCGCGAAGAAAGCCGCCGCTTTTTTAGGATTTCTCGCTCGATCAACAGGCGCTTGTTCTCCCGGCGCAACCGCACCAGCTCTCCTATCGGCGGTTGTTAGAAAGGGCGTGATTCCGGCGGTCAAGGCAGGCAGAGAGCCGTAAGAAGCGAAGCATCATCATCCGCGCGAAGCGCGCCTCGTTCTCGGCCAGTCGGTCGGGTAAAGTGGACCTCGTTGTGATCTCCGATCGCCTCGTCATCTGTTCACACTGCGGTCGCCAAGTCGTCATCTGCCCGCAGAGGTCACCGTAGGCGAGGAGTGCTCCCCAATGCGCCACTGTTGGCCGCCGGGCGCCGCTTCTGGAAGCCGGTAACACTTCCCGCTCATCGCTGGTGATCGCCCCCAGAACTTCGGCTCCGCACCCTCTTTCCCTTAAAGCACCCACTGCCGAAGCGCACTCGGAGTCAGGTCCAGGTCGCGAGCCACCACCACCAGATTGCGGTCGCCCACCTTGGCCAGCCGAACCGCCTCTGCTCTGAACTCTGAAGAGAACTGCCGCCGCTTTCTGCGTACCATCGGACACCTCCCGGCGCATCATTGCGCCTTGTTGAGTGTCCACAAAACCGGGGGAACTCCACCCAACAAGCTGAGCAACGGCTTCAAGTTAGTCGTTGGCGCTTTTCTGGAACTTCTGCGCCATCGAGAAGTAGGGGGCGCCCGCCTTGGGATCGAGCACGTAGAGCAGATGGACCGGCACGGCGAAGGCGCCAATCGAGGCGGCGAGGCCGAGCATGAGGCAAAGCGCCGTCGGCCAGGCGCCCCACAGGCCGAACGCGACGACCAGGAGCGGACCGGCCGCGAGCAGGAATGCGAAGCTCCCGAAGCGTAGCGCCCGCTCGAACCAGGAGGAGGTACAGCGCGCGATCTTCTCGTGGAGGAAACAGCCGAGAAACGCCTCGACCAGGGTCGCTGCCGCAAGTATCCCAAGGGGGACGGCAAGCCTCGGACCGTCCGCCACGGCGACTATCCGAAGCGCCGCCGGCACGAGCAGCATGAGACCCGCCCAGGCGGTGGCGACCGGTAGCAGGAAGGCCTTGGAAAAGAGCGCGCGATTCATCGGTTCAGCCCAACCGGCTCAGGGCACGATCGGCAGCACCGGTCGGGGCGCGGGTTCCGGCAGCGGCCCGACCGCTTCCGGGTCGCGCGGTGCGAGCGTCGCCAGGTCGAAATGGCGGTCGAAGAACTCGTCGCACCAGAGGCAGACGTTCTGGAGCGCCACGGCGCGCGCGACACCCTCCTCGCGCGGGATGCCGATCGATTCTCCCATCGCGTAGGGGTCCCCCTGGTTGATTTTTTGCAGGATGGGCGACGTTGCGACACGCTCGATCACGCCGGCCACCTTCTCGATGCGGGCGTCGCCGAGCGGATGCTTGGTTCCCGGGCAGCAGGGGTTGATCTTCCAGAGCTGAATCGAGATCTCCTGGGGCAGCTCGGTGCCGCCCAAGAAGCCCTTGCCGCCGGAGAGCACGGCGCAGAAGTTGTGGCGCCCGTTGCGCAGCCAGGTCCCCTGGCGCATCGCCTCGCCGCGCGCCCAGTTGCCGCCGATCCAGAAGTTCTCATCGGCACCCCAGAAGCCGTACGAGAGCACCCCCCGCTTCAGATGGTGGTCCTTTTCGATCAGCGGCGCGGTCGCGTCGTCGAGCAGGCCGCGCGACTTGAACAGCTGTTCGAGAACCCCCTTTCGTGCCCCGGCGTGCTTGTGGAAGCGGTCGATGCTCGCGATGTCGAAGCGGGAGACCCCGCGCGCGATCAACTGGTCGAGGATCTCTCCGGTGAGCAGATCGCCATTGGTCTGGAGCATGATCTGTGTGGCGTCGCCGTACCTGGCGCGTAGCGCATCCAGGATCGCGTAGAGCTTCGGCCGTTCGGAGAGCGGCTCGCCGCCGGAGAGGATCAGGCGATCGACCCGATCCGGCAGATTGCCGACCACGGCCAAGCAGTCTTCGATCGACATTCGTTCGCCTTCGGGGCTTGAATCGTTGTAGCAGTGCGCGCAGTGGTCGTTGCACAGGTGGGTGAAGACCCAGTAGATCGATTCGTAGTGATCCAGGGGTGAGGTCACGGCGTACTCCTTTGCAGCGAAGTCCAGAAGGCGATCTCCGCGTCGGCACCGCTTTGTGGATCGCGCAGAAAGTCGTCTTTCGAAGGATAGGTCAGCAGGGTGCCGTCGCGCATCAGGCCGATCGAGTCGCCCATCAGGAGCGCCTCTTTCAAGCTGTGGGTGACGAACAGCGCGGTGATCGAATGCGCCGCGGCGACACGCTTGAACAGCGTCTGCATCGCCGTGCGGGTTTCGCCGTCCAAGCTGCTGAACGGCTCGTCGAGCAAGAGCAGCGCGGGTTCGACGATCAACGCGCGGCCGAACGAGACGCGCTGCCGCTGCCCGCCCGAAAGCTGGTGCGGCAGCTTTCGCCCCTCGGAAACCAGTTCCAGCTCGGCGAGCATCGAGTCCACCCGGGCGCGTACTTCTGGGTCGGGGGTGCGGCGCAAGCGGAGGCCGAACGCGACGTTCTCGAACGCGTCGAGGTGTGGAAAAAGGAGCGGCTCTTGGTAGAGATAGAGCGCCCGGCGGCGCTCGGGCGGCAGACCGGTGATCTCCTCGCCGCCCAAGCGGATCGTGCCCGCGTCCGGATCTTCGAGCCCCGCGAGCACCTTGAGCAGCGTCGTCTTGCCGCAACCCGAGCGGCCGAGAATCGCGAAGGTCTGTTCGCGTGGCACGGAAAGATCGACGCCGCAAAGCACCGGCCGGCTCCCGAACGACTTGGCGAGCCTCTGAACTTCGAGGAACATCAGACGATCCGGAGGAACAGCCGTCGGTTGACCCACAGCAGGAGCACCGGGGGGAGTACGAGCAGCAGGCTCGCGAGGGCGGCGTAGGAAAGGTTCGCTTCGTTGATGTAATCGAACACCTTCATCGGCAGCGTTCGCACCGCGCCGCCGCCGATCAGTACGGTGAGCCCGTACTGGAACCACGAGATCAAGAAGGTCTGGAAGGCGCACAGGCCGAGCGCGCCGCGCGAGATCGGCAGGAGCACTTTGGCGTAGAGCTGCCAGGTCGTGCCGCCGAGCGTGCGCACGAGATCTTCTAGAGCGCGCTTCTCTTCGGTCCAGAAACCGAGGAAGAAGACGACGCCGAAGCTGGTGGAAAAGATCGTCTGCGCAAGCGCCACGCCCCAGAATGTGCCGGCGAGGCCAAGCCGCAGATAGAGATAGAGGATGCATACGCCGAGGACGACCGGCGACATGACGTACGGCGCGTAGGCAAGGAGAGAGAGCCGCGCGCGGTTCCGGTGTGACGCGATCCGCTTGGCGGCGAGATAGGAGAGAGCGGTTGCGACCAGCGCGACCGCGGAGGAGAGCACGAACGAAACCAGGAGCGTCCGCGCGAGGTCGCCGTGTGCCACGTCCAGAAGGTCCCGCCAGGGATCGAGCCGAATCTCCTGAGGCCAAATCCGCGGGTACGGCCAGCGTGCAGCCAGAGAGAGTAGCAAGAGCAACGCGACCGGCAACCCGCAGAGCGCGGCGAAGACCAGCGCGAGCGCCTTGCGCACCCAGGGGGCGCGGCTCAAGCGCCGTTCTCCAATCTGGATCGGCGGAGCGCAAGCCCCAAAACCCCAAGGGCGAACACGGTGTAGGCGAGCGCCACCACGAACGCCTCCGGCTTTTCCAAGATGTCAAAGCGCTGCCACTTGCGGTAGGTAAGCACCGAGAGCATCTGCGGCGCCTGACGGCCGAGCAGCAGCGGGATCTCGTAGGAGCCAAGAACGACGATGAAGAGCAGCAGCATCGGCGTCGCGGCCCGCCGGAGCAGCATCGGCACGGCCACCTTCCGCAGCGCTTGGACGGGGGACGCCCCGAGCGACCGGGCGAGCGCGGTAAAAATCCCGATCCGCTCGCTGCCGTGCAACTCGGTAAACAAAAGCGTCATGAAAGGCAGGGCGAGCGCCACGTGCGCGACGACGATGCCGATCGAGAAGCGGTCGTTGGTGAGTGCCGGAAAATCGGCCGGCCCAGCGACCCATCCGAGCGCAAAGGCGAGCCGCGAGAGCAGCCCGGTAGGCGCGAGAAGTTGGTAGGTGACGAACCCGGCGACCGAAAACGGCAGGGCGAGCGGCAGGTAGAGCGCCGAGGAGAGCGGGCCGCTCCGGACCTCGTCGCGAAGACCGAGGGCGAGCCCCAATCCGCCCGCGGTCGCGGCGGCGACCACCGAGGCCGCGACCGCAACCGACAAGCCGAACGAGCGCCAGAGCTCCGCCGCGCCGAGAACCCTCGACCACGAGCGACCGGTGAATCCGCCGCCGAGCAGGCCGGCGAGACCGATCGTGTAGAGGAACGCATAGACCAGGCTCGCGGCGATCGGCACCACCGCCACGACCAGGAAGAGCGCGAAGGCCGCGCGCTCCAGTCTATTTTTCGAGGATCTCGGTGCGGAAATCTTCATAGAGGTGAATCATCGTTTCCGGCGCCAGCTCCTGGAGCGCTCGTCCTTGGATCTCCGCCCGCTCAGGTCCGTTCTTTCGCTTCGGCAGCGCCGCAAACTTCTGCCGCCAGGGCGCGGGCAGACGAGAGACGTCGAGGATCGTGCCGTCGCCCCAGACCTCCGGTTTCATCTTTTCGAGCTGCGCTTCGGGCGAGATCATGAAGTTGATCGCGACCAGCGCGCCTTCCAAATGCGCGGCGTTCTTCGGTATCCCCAAATAGTGGGAGTTCTGGATCGTTCCGGTGTCCCAGACGTAGGCGCGCGCGGTTTTCGGGAACAGCCCCTGCTGCACCTTGTTGTCCACCTCGCCGTCGTTGTTGCTCATCGTGAAGTCGAGCTCGCCGTTGGCGAACATCTGGTGGATCTGAGAGAGGTCGGAAGGAAACGTCTCGCCCTTCTTCCAGAGATAGGGGCGGATCTCGCGAAGGTAGGCCCAGAGTCCGGCCGCGGCGCGCCGGTACTGGGTTTCGTCGAACGCGCCGGCCAGCACCTTCTCGCCCCCCGCGATGTCGATCAGCAGCTCTTTCAAAAACGTCATGCCGGTAAAGCCGGTGTCGAACGTGAACCGCCCGGGATGCGCTTTGACCCACGCGGAAAGGGCGGCGCGATCGCGCGGCGGGTCGGCGACCCGTGCGCTGTCGTAGATGAACGCGTGTTGAACGTTGCCCCACGGGGCTTCGAATCCGTTAACCTCTTGTTGGAAGTCGTAGCGGATGAACCGGTTGCCAAAATCGATCGCGCGCGCGTTCGGCAGCCGGTCGGTAAACGGCCCGGTGAGCCCGCCGATCTGGCGCAGCTGGTAAAACGTCTCGCTGTTGATCCAGGCCAAGTCGATCGCGCTCGAACTTTTCTTTGCCTCGCGCTCGGTCATAAGGGTGGAGACGATGGTGCCCCCCTGGCCGGCCACGGTCCGCAGCTCGATGCCGTAGCGTCGGGCAAGCTCCGGCGCCACGAACTTCGTCACGTACGCGTTGATGAACGGGTCGCCCTGCCACATCATCCAGGTGACCGTCTGACCGCGCGCGGCCTGCTCGATCTCAGACCACGAACGTCGATCGGTGCCGGTCGGGGCGGGAGCGCCGCCCCGGCCGCAGCCGGCCGAGGCGAGCAGGGCGCCTGCGAGGACGCCCCAGGACAGAGCGGAGCGAAGCGATCTCATCGGTCGGCTCAGAAGCTGTAGCGCAGGCCGAACTGGAACTGGCGCGGCGGGCCGGCGTTCTTGCGGGTGATTCCGGAGCCCTTCGGGCCGATCTGGATCTGATTGCTCTGGGTCGAGTTGTTGCTGTAGCCGGAGAGATTGACCGCGTTCGTGACGTTGAATACGTCGGCCCGGACCTCGAACCGGCGGCCGAAGAAAGGTGGCCGGTACTGCAGGCCAAGGTCGAGCGTTTTGGACCACGGGAGGCGGTCGCTGTTGCGCCGTTCGCCGGGCGAGCGGTCGCTGTTTCCGACGTAGGCGTCACCGAACGAGCGGCCGTCGCCGTTCAAGTCGGTGGTGCCGTAGAGCCGCGCGTTCGGGATACGGTTGATCGGCTGGCCGCTCTGGATCAGGGCGGCGAGAGAAACGGTGAGATCGGGCAGTGGCGCGAGGAAGAGCAGCGCATTGATCACGTGGCGGCGGTCGTTGATCGACGGCCCCTGCTCGTCGCCGAACCGGTTGCTGTCCTGGGCGCGGAAGTTGATGTCCTCGGTGTCGTTCCTGAGCCGCGAGAGCGTGTAGGAGAGGCGATACGACCAGCGGTCGCCGCCTTTGTCCTTGACCAGGTTGAGCGACAAGCCTTCGTAGTTCGACCGGCCGCCGGTCTCGGTCACGACGATGTTGCGTGCGCCGCCGGGCCGGACCGCGACCGGCCGCGTCGCGTCGGCTTGTGCCGACGTGCGGACCACCACGTGGTTCGGGTCGATGGGGTAGGGGGCGGGCGCGTTCAGGTCGCGCAGGCGGAACAGGTCGTACGAGCGCGCCGAGACCAGATCGACGTAGAACAGGGTCTTGCGGTCGAGCTGCAACTGATAGCCGAGGGAAGCCTGCTGGGTGTAGGGGTTGTCGTAGCCGTTCGGGTTCAGGATGCGCAGCTCGTTGCTGACGATCTGTTCGCGCTGCGACAGGTCGGGACGCGGCCCTTGCAGATAGGTGACGCCGCGGTTGAAGTCGGCGGAGAGGTTGCCGTTGTTGAAAATCCGCGAAAGATCGGTGTCGCGCGGCAGGATCCCGCGCGCGATCAGCTGTTCGATCTGGGTCCGGAAGCCGGCCGAGGTCGAATTCTGCTGTAGCGCGTCGCTGTAGATCGAGTACAGGATCTTGTCGTAGAAGATGCCGAAGCCGCCGCGGATCGCGCTCTTCTCGTTCAACTGGTAGTTGAAGTTGAAGCGCGGCGCGAGGTTGTTCTTGTCTCCGTCCTTCGCCCCGCCGGCCGACAGGTTGTCGTAGTCGTAGCGCAGCCCAAGGGTGAGGTTCAAGCGCGAGCTGACCGAGAAGAGATCCTCGACGTAGAGCGAGCTGATCTCCTGCCGCTTGCCGAACGAGCCGGGCTGAATCTCGATGTTGTAGTCGAGCACCTGGACGTTGCTCGGGATGTCGTTGATCGACAGCCCGGCACCCAGGTTTCTCGCCCGCAATGCCGCGAGCTGCGCCGGATTGAGCTTCACCGTGTAGTTGCCGTTCGGGTTGCCGCCGCCGCGCAGGCCGAAATCCGACGAGAGCAGCTCGACGCCTGCCTTCCAGGTATGGCGCTCGCGCGACAGCGAGACTTTCTGCTGCAGCTGCCAGCTCTCTTCCAGGTCGTTGAAGACGTACCCAGGGTGGCCGAGCACGGCGATCGTCTGCTCTCGGGGATCGAGCACCGCGACCTGCGGACTGGCGGGGTTCTGCGGATCGGCGTAGTTCCAGCGGAACCGGCTGAACTGAACGTTGCTCTCCGACAGCCACTCGCGGCCGACCCACGAGTTGTTCGCCGCGGCGAGCAGCGAGTTGCGGTCCTGCGTGTTGCCGGCGGAGGGGAAGGTCACCCCGCCGTCGAGGCCGCCCCCTTGGCGTTCGATGCCGACTTGCCCCACGTTCAACCGGAAGGTCGAATGGAGCCCGTCGTTCCAACGCTGATCGAGCCGGCCCGACAGGTAGGTGAAGTCATTGGTGCCCGGAACTGTCGTCGAGACGCCGAGCGCGGGGCTGTTCAGCAGGTTGTCCTTGTCGTCCCGGGTCGTTTCGGCGTTGAGGAAATAGAACGTCCGGTCCTTGGCGATCGCGCCGCCGAGCGAGAGTCCGCCCTGATTCCTCCGGAAGCCGTCTTTCACCTGGTTGCCCGAAAGGTCGCGCTGGGCAAATGGGCTCGCCGAATCGAGCGACGGCCCCGGGCGGGAGAGATAGAACGCTTCGCCGTGAAGGGTGTTGCCGCCCGAGCGGCTGGTCAGGTTGATCACGCCGTTGCCGGTCCGGCCGAACTCGGTCGAGTAATTGTTGGTGAGCACCGTGATGTCGCTGATGAAACCGACCGGGGCGGCGAACTTCTGGCCGCCCAGGAAGTTCTCGTTGTTGTCGAGCCCATCGAGCATGTAGTTGGCGAACAGCGAGTTCGCACCGTTGATGCTGACGTTCGGCGCCTCGGGGTAAAAGCCGGTCGCCTGGGTCACGTTCGGCAGGCGATAGAGCGCGCGCGTGATATCGCGCCCTTCGACCGGCAGGTTGTCGATCTCGACCTGGCGCAGCGAGGCCGAGACCTCGGCGTTGATCGTGTTGATCTGCGCCACACCCACCCCTTCGGTGACCACGATCTCGCCGGTCAGCGTCTCTTTCGGCGCGAGCGACAGGGTGACGCTGCGATCGAAGTTGGCGCGCAGGGAAAGCTCGCCCGAGTCGATGCCGTAGGCGGTGGCGGTCTCCGCGACCGAGACCCGGTATTTGCCGGCGGTCGAAAGCGAGCTGAAGCGGGCTTTCCCTTGGGCGTTCGTGGTGGCGGCCGAGCGCAGGCCGAGATCCGAGTTCGCCAGGATCACTTCGGTGCCCACGAGCGGAGCGGCGGTGCCCTGGTCGAGCACGAGAACTTCGAGGCTCGCCTGCTGCGCCGCAAGCGGCGTCGGCAGGCTCAGAAGCACGATGCCCGAAAGCAGGGCAAAAAGGAAAAGCACAGCGCGGTTCCGGCCCAGCCCGGCGCGCGAACGGTTCGGTGTTTGAGGCATCCTCATCTCCCGCGAAATGGATCGCAGATGGCATGACGTTAGAAGCGCTCCCAAGGCCTTCCGGGCCTTGAGCACAGCGGGTTCGAGTCAGGCGGGAAATGGGAGAAGCGGGGGAGCGCGGCCCGAACAAACCGCGCCGCGGCAGACGCGGACCCGTCCAACGTCGGCGGGGCATTCTGGGCGCAGCCGGGCGGCCAGGGCGCGGCGGAGCGCGCCGACGAGCGCCCACCAGATCTCGGATGCCGCGCGCGCGGTAGAGCAGCCGGCGAGCCATCGGTCGAGATCGGTCGGACGGTCGAGGTCGCACAGAGGGGAGAGCAGCAGGACCGGACGCCCAAGAGCGGTGAGCGTGCGCACCAGACTCGAAAGCGTGTCGCGGCGCCGCCAACGCGCGGCGGTGGCAAGCCCTGGGATCGGTCGGGAAAAGGCGACCAAATACATCCCGCCGTCCGGGCTCGGCCCCAGCACGACCCGCTCCGGGTCCTCGGAAAGCCACCCGAGCGCATCTTCGAGATGGGCTGAGGAGAGCCCTGGGACGTCCGAGGCCGCGACCAGCAAGGCGGATCCCGCGCCGAAGCGGAACGCCTCGGCGACGGCCGCTTCGAGCCGAGTACCGAAATCGCCGTCGCTTTGCGGCAGCCAGGCGACATCCCCGCTGCCTGTAACCGGTGTGGGGCAACTGACCGCGAGGCGGCAGCCTGCCTCGCTCCCGGCAGCCAGGGTGGCGGCGAGGAACGCTTCGTGGGCCTCCTGTTCCAGGGCGCCAAGCGCGCCGGGCAATAGATGCCGCTGCGCGCGCTCCGAAGAAGCGCCGCGAGAGAGGACCAGGAGGAGAGGAGAGGCAGTCATCGGCTCTGAATCGATTCTACGACGCCTAGGCGGGCTTGGATGGCTGCCGTCGCCATTTCCAGGCCCGCCTTGGGCTCGTCGGCGGCCCGAACCGTTGCCGAAGGGGCCGATTCCGTCTGCGCATTTGCCCGGCGCCCTGGAAGGGAGCGCAGGGTCCAAATGCTGCTCGCGATGAGCGACGGGCGCGGCGACGAGGCGGGCCGGATCCTCCTCGCTTTGGACCGCCGTAGGCGTCTTTCTTACGCGATCCAGTACGACACCCCCTGCTGCTCCAGGAACGCTTTCGCCCCCGCGCCTTGGAGCGAAGCGAGGGTGGAGAGCGTTCCGGCTTCGAGGCAGGTGGGAGCGACGACGGTGACGGAGCGGGGGGCGTCCTCGACCGGCCAGCCGGTCTTGGGGTTCAAGATGTGGCCGAGGCGCCGGCCGCGCCAGGTGACGAAGCGTCGCGCGTCGCCGCTGGTCGCGAGTCCCGCGTGGGAGATGTCGAGTCGATAGAGCGCGGCCTGACCGGTGCGGCCGGGATCGTCAATGCCGACGGTCCAGGTGCGCGCGCCGCGGCGGAGCCCACCGGCGTGGAGGTCGCCGCCGAAGTTGACCAGGCAGGAGGTTTCGGTTTGCACGGCGATCAGGGCGGCCGCGCGATCGACCGCGTATTCCTTGCCGATGCCGCCGAGGTCGATCTCCATCCCCGCTGGCATCGTGAGAGTCCGATCGGTCCAGGTCGCGCGATGCCAGCCGACCCGGGCGAGGCACTCTTCGATCGCCTTCCGGCTTGGCACCCGGGTGCCGCCGTCGAACGTCCAGGCTCGGCGCAGCACGCCGGAGGTGATGTCGAACAGGCCGCCGGACAGCTCCCAGCAGGTCGTGGCGTAATCGATCAGCTGCGCCGTTTCCGCATCGACCTCGACCGGCCGGCCGGCGGCGTGGTTGATCTCGTAGACCGGGTTGTCGCTCCGGTAGCGGCTGAACTTCTTTTCGATGCGCCGCGCTTCGGCCGCGGCGATCTCCACCAGGGCCGCCGCCTCGTCGGGATCGTCGCAATCGACGAGGACGGTGCAGGGGCTCGCCATCGCGTCGAACGAGCCGACAAAGTAGTCTTCGACCCGTTCGAGACGTGATGCGCGCGCCGCCGAAACTTCCGGACGGCGCGCGCCTAAGGACGGGGATTTCACCTCAGAACTTGAACGAGTATCCGACCACTAGCGAGGTGGTATTGACCGCGGGAGCCAGATTGAAGTTCTGTTGCACGCCGACCGCGCTCGGCGGATTGCCGACTCCCTCCTGGCGGATGTAGTCGGCCCGTACGGTCCAGAGGCCGGGCAGGTCGAACAGCGGGAACGCATAGGTTGCGCCGATCGTATAGGTGGTGAGTCGCCCGAGGCGCTGGTCGGCAGTGGCGAACTGCGGCAGATCCTGGCCGAGGACCAGCCCGGGGGTGAAGAAGCTCGCCGCGTTCTGCTGGTAAAACCGCGCGTGCGGCTCGAAATAGCGACTCTCGTCCAGATCGTGGCGGTAGCTCACCTCGGACGTGGTCGAGCGGACCTTCCACGAATCCGTGTAGTAGCGGTACGAGGCATAGACGACGTCGTCGGTCAGGTGGTAGACCGAGCTGAACAGCACGGAGGTGCGCGAGCGGGTGGAGGGCCGTTTGTCGGTGACCTGGTCGAGCGGAAAGCCGGTCACCTGATCGACCAGGCTGATCACCTTATACGGCTCGGTCAGGTACCCTTTCTCTTCGAACCGCGTGACGTCGATGCCCACCAGCCAGCGGCGCGACAGGACCCGGGAAATCCCGAGCAGGGCGCTCGAAACCCGCTTCGCGTTCGCTCCGTGGGTGACCACCGAGCCGTCGGACAGACCGAGCGGGGTGCCGCCGACCGGCGAGACGCTATCGTCGCTGTAGCCGGCGCCGACGGAAACCGTGAGCAGGTGCTGCATCAGGTCGACCGAGACCTTGCCGTTCACACCCAGTGAGTCGTAATCCTTTTCGGTCGAGGCGTGGGCGCCGATCGTCGTCGTGAAGCGCCCGCCGAACGGTTTCTGCCACTCGGCATCGAGCCCGGTGCGGCGATCCGAGAAGCTGGTGGTCGGAATCTCACCCGCCTTGAGGGTCGTGACTCGCCCCGAGGGGCTGGTGCGGCTCTGGAAGCTACCCGAGGGAAGTGCGCCGCTCGGCGAGGCGCCGGTGATCGAATCGAATCCGAGCTGGAGCGAGAAGGACTGCCCGTCGGAAAACAACCGCGTGGCGCGGAGGATCGGCTCGACCACCTGAGCGCGCCCCTGCTCGCCGTAGAGCAGCGTCGTGTAATCGATCTGAGTCTTGGCCCCGGAATCCGCCGCGCCGGCCGAGGCCGGCACCAAAAGGAGCGCGAGCGCGGCCTTGCCCAGCCTTTCTCGCAGGGCGCTGGTCGTGCCGGCCGAGGTTCCCGGCGTCTCTAGTTGCACCCGCAGCCTCCTCCGGCGGCGCTCTGGCCGCCCATCGAGGCTTCCTTGCTGAAATAGATGTGCTCGTCGATCGAGTGCAGCATCGGACACGGGTTGAATCGCATCCGGCTTTCGGCGAGCAGATCGCGATCCCACGGCTTAACGGACGCGCAACCGGCAAGGAATCCGGGGAGCGCCAAGACGACACCGACGCGCAACCACCACTGGACCGAAATTTTCATTTCGCAACCGCCTCCTTGATCTTGTTTTCGATCGTTTCCTCGTCCCGCAGGGTGAATCCTGCATGGGAATAGACCAGCCGTCCGTCGCGTCCCACGAGGTAGCTCGAAGGCATGGCGCGGACGTCGTACGCTTCGGCGGTTCGTCCCGCGGGATCGAAGGCGACGTCGAATGAGGGCTTGAAATCGCGCAGGAACTCGTTGGCCGCTTCGCGGTCTTTGTCGAGATTGATCGCGACCACAACGAACCCTTCGGGCGCATGCTTGGAGGCCATCGAGCGCAGCCAGGGGAACGACTGCCGGCAGGGGCCGCACCACGAAGCCCAGAAATCGATCAGCACGACTTTGCCGCGCAGCGATCCGAGCGCCACGTTGCCGCTTTTCGTCGGCAGGGAGAAATCTGCCGCCATGGTTTCCACCGCCGCGCCGCGTTCAGTTCTGGCTCCGGCCGGGCGGGAGAGGAGGAGGGTTGCGAGCAGGAGGAGAGAGAAGAACACGAGAAGGAAGAAAATTCGACGGTACGGTTGGAGAATCGCGGCCGTCAACGGTCCGCGTTCGCTCGATCTCAGCGGTATTTTCACGGGTAGAAATCTCTTGCAATGTTTGAGCCCGAACCTGACGCTTTACTGCCCAGGTCTCGCTCCTTCAATCGTCGCCGAACGGAGACGCCCGGCGCCCCCGTTTATAGACGCTCGCGAATCCAAGGGGGAACAGGCGGCGGGGTAGGAAGGTGGCCCGCCTTGAGGGGTGGGTTCGTGGCAAACTCCGCAAAAGGGAATGGGAGTGATGCCATGAAGCCATCGATCAAGCGAGCCATCCGCTGGACCGCGATTGGGTTGGGCGTTGTCGTAACGGGCGTCGTCGCCTGGGCGTTGGTCGCCATCGGCCCGAGCAACGTTTGGGGCATGCTGCGTTACGACACGCGGCAAGAGGGGATGCTCAAGGTGGGCGATCGGGCGCCGGACGTTTCGCTGTTGGCGCTCGACGGTAAGACGCGGGTCCATTTGAGAGAGCGGATGGGCGACCGGCCGCTGGTGGTCATTTTCGGCAGCTATACCTGACCGCCGTTCCGGCGCTCGGTCGAGCGCCTGGTGAAGATGTACCGGCGGTATGGAGACAAGGCGACGTTCGTCGCGGTCTATATTCGCGAAGCGCACCCGACGGACGAGTGGCAAATGGAGAGCAATGAGAAGGAAGGGGTCTGCTACCCGCAGCCGAAGAGCACGGCACAGCGGGTGGCGATCGCGAACGATTTCATCCGCCGGTTTCATTTTCCGATCCCGCTTCTGGTCGACGAAATCGAGAACACCGGGGATGCGGTCTATGCCGGATGGCCGGAGCGGATCTACGTCATGAATGAGAAGCGGGTGATCGTCTACAAGGGAAAGACCGGGCCGTTCGGATTCCATCCGGAAGAGGTCGAGGCCTGGCTCGCGAAGCGATTCCCCGGCTGAGCGGCGGTGCCGGCGGAAATCTCCCCGCCTCCGCCGCCCGGGCCGTAAACTTCCGGTGGGCCCCATGCTTTACCGCGCGAGGCCGACGTCCGAAGAACACCAAACGTTGAACGATTTCGCGGACTTGAGCGTACCGCGGAAGGGCGTCATGAACCGGTCGGTGGGTGCGGTCGCGCACGGCGCGCCCGCGCCCATAGGCGTTCCCAGGGTCGCGCGGCGAGCGGATAGCCGAGCTCTCGAAGCAATCCTCCGGCCTCCGCCTCGAACGCCGAGATTTCGCTTCGCGTAAGAACGTTCCTAAAGCGGCCGATCCTCTCGGGCCGAGGGGGTTCGTGGGTCAGGCGGTGCTGGCGATGGCGATCCTCGGCGGTGACGACCAGACGACCATCCGGCCGGCGTACCGTCTGCATCTCGGCGTGGCGGCTTTGGGCTCGGGTGTGGAAGGCGAGCATCTGCGGCTCGAACGGCAAGTCGAGGAAGGAGCAGATCCGGAGAAGCTCGGACTCGGGGTTCGAGATCAGCTCTTCGTAGCGGACTTCCAGGTAGTGGCCCGGCGGCAGATCGCGCGCCTGGCTTCTCGCCACGGCGATCGTTTCCCGCCACCAGCGGGCGAGAGCCGTCAGGTCGCGGCTGGGGGCAAACCAGAGCTCGCGAATCGAGGTTGCGACGTCGCGGCCGTCGCGAATCAGATGGACGAAGCGCGCCTCCGGCAGGTGGCGATGAAGCCGCGCGATATGACCCGTATGGATCGGCGTCTTGTCTCCGGCTCGGGGCTTGCCCTGGGACCGTGCGTAGAGCGAATAAAAGGCGCGCAGCGCGAGGCCCGTTCCCGCGCCGTTTCGATCCCCCCGCGGCAGGTCAAGGAAAGCGCGCGCGAGGTCGTCCATCGACAGGCCGAAGCTGGATGCGTTATCGCAATCCGAGATGGCGCCGAGGGCGGCCTCGGCGAGCGGCGTTCCGGCCGACAGGCGGCGCTCGATCTCTTCGGCGAACCCGGTCTCCTGCGGGATGGCGAGCTGGCTGTGGGCATCGAGCATCAGCCGGAGCATCGTGGTGCCGGAGCGGCCCACGCCGAGCACGAACGGCATGGGGGGCCGGAGGGCCGGCTCAGCCTCAGAAGTCGTCAGCCGAAAAAGCCCCATAGACGTTCTGGAAATAGGTGTCGATGCCGTCCCGGAGAAATCGATCGGCCCGATAGAGGTTCATCGCCTTCTCGGTGCGCCGATACAGTTTGAGCTGGGTCTTGTCGTTGTGGTTCGCCGCGAACAGGCGCTGGGCACCGGCCTCGTCGCCGTTGGCGTAGATTTGCAGCGAGATGTTGGCGACCGCGGCGATCTGCTCGTCGGTCACCCCTTCGAGGTCGGGCGAGAGCAGCACCATGACTTTCACCTTGCCGGTCTTGGCGGCGAACGGAATCGCGATCCGGGCGCCGCAGCCGATCGCTACGATGCCGATGACGTCGGTGCCGACACGCGCCTGGTGAGTAAGGAACTGCCAGGCTGCGTTGGTGTCCGCGGTCGCCTTTTCGATCGAAGCCTTGGGGTTGCCGTCGCGGCGATAGTTCCAGAACAGGACGCGCGGTCCGGCGGCGGTGATCTTACCGGCCAAATTGACCAGCTCGGGCACCTCTCCTTCGCAATCTAGGAGGAACAAGGCTCCCGGTCCGACCGCCCGGCTGTCGAAGAACGTCCCGGTGAGCTCGGTGCCGTCGGCGCTCTTGAATTGCGCCGGGCGGCGAATGTCGGCGCGGGCCTCCGGGGCGACGAGGAACGGCAGCAGAACGAGCAGGGCGAGAGCTTTTCGAGGTGATTCGTATCGCAAGTAGGGTGCCTCCTGGCGGGTGAGAGGGTTTCTCTCGTCGTGATGGCTTGACGTCGGTCGGCGCCCGGTCGTCCCGAGAGAGAGGAGGTGCCGGATCGGCATCTCCACTTCAGTACTCGGGGTGCGCCCAGCTGCCGTAGACGAATTCAAAATAGTCGTCGATACCGCCCTTCAAGGTTCCGTCGGCCTTATAGAGACTCATTCCCTTGGATGGGCGGCGATAGATTTTGAGTTGGCTTTTGTCGTGGTGGGTCGCGGCGAACAGCCGCTTGGCGTCCGCCTCGCCGTCGTTGGCGAAGATCAGCAAAGGAATGTCGGCCATCGCGGCGAGCTGCTCGTCGGTGACGCCTTGGAGGTCGGGGGAGATCAGAGCCATCAGTTTGACCTTGCCGGTCTTGGCGGCCAACGGAATTGCAATTCTCGCGCCGCATCCGATCGCGACGAGGCCGATCCGGTCCGAGCCGACGCGATTCTGGCCGATCATCATCTGCCAGGCGGCGTTGGCGTCCGCGGTGGCTTTGTCGAGCGCTTCGTTAGGATTGCCGCCGGGGCGGTAGTACCAAAGCAGGGCGCGCGGCCCGGCGGCGGTGATCTTGCCGGCCAGATTGTCCAACTCGGGCGCGTCTCCGTCGCAATCTTGCAGAAACAGGGCGGCCGGTCCGGTCGCCCGGCTGTCGAAGAAAATCGCCGGGATCTCGGTCCCGTCGGCGGCGGTGAATTTCGTCGGACGGCGATCGACGGCGCGGGCGAGGGCGGCACCGAAGAGGGAAAGAAGGACGGCGAAGACGAAGGTAGAGCGGAGCAGTGTGGTTCTCAAGGGCAGTCACCTCCCGGGCGCAGATGGTACCGGTTTCCTGACGATTTCGCTTCCTGCCGAGGGGGCACTCGGGTAGAGTCGTCGCAGCTTTTTCTCTCACCCGAGGAGCCGCCATGCCCAAGTCGAAACGTTCGACCTCCGAGCTTGCGTTGTCCCGTCGTCAGCTGCTCGGCGGCCTGGCCGCGGGTCTCGCGGCCAAGGCGCTCGTGCCTCCCGGCCGGGCGGAGGCGGCGCCGAGCGCCGCGACTCCGAAGACCGCGGCGGCCAAGACGCCGTTCAAGTTCGAGGAGGCGACCATCGCCGACCTTCAGCACCGGATGGAACAGGGGAGCGAGACCGCCCATTCGATCGCCGCCGCCTATCTCGACCGGATCGAGCGGTTCGACCGTTCGGGGCCGAGCGTCAACTCGGTGATCGAGGTGAATCCGGATGCGCTCGGCATCGCCGACGCTCTCGACAAGGAGCGAAAAGAGAAAGGCCCGCGCGGGCCGCTCCACGGAATTCCCGTGTTGATCAAGGACAACATCGACACGGCGGACCGGATGAAGACGACCGCCGGTTCGCTCGCGCTCGATTCCCCTCCATCACCGCGCCCGCCGCGCGACTCCTTTCTGGTCGAGCGGTTGCGCGCCGCCGGAGCGGTGATCCTGGGCAAGACCAACCTTTCGGAGTGGGCGAACTTCCGCTCGACCCGTTCGACCTCCGGGTGGAGCGGCCGCGGCGGCCAGACGCGGAACCCCTACGCGCTCGACCGCTCGCCCTCGGGCTCCAGCTCGGGCACCGGAGCCGCGATCGCCGCGAGTTTCGCCACGGTGGGCGTTGGCACGGAGACCGACGGCTCGGTGATTTCGCCCGCGTCCGTGCAGGGGCTGGTGGGGATCAAACCGACAGTCGGTCTGGTGAGCCGCGCGGGGGTGATTCCAATCGCCGCGAGCCAGGACACCGCGGGACCGATGTGTCGCACGGTCACGGATGCGGCGATCCTGCTCACCGCTCTCGCCGGAAAAGATCCGCGCGATCCGGCGACCGCCGCGGCGGAGGGGATTACCGATTATGCCCACGGGCTCGATTCGCAGGCGCTCGCCGGGGCGCGGATCGGCGTCGTTCGCAGCCAAGGCTTCGGCAAGAATCCGGCGGCCGATGCGATTTTCGACGGCGCGGTCGCCGCGATCCAAAAGCTGGGCGCGACAGTGATCGACCCGGTCGATCTCGCCTGGAACAAGGAGATCGAAGACGCCGAATACGACGTGCTGCTCTATGAGTTCAAGGACGGCATGGCGAAGTACCTCGCCGAGCGCGGTGGGCCAATCGAAAACCTCGCCGATCTGATCGCTTGGAACGACGCGCACCGCGATCGCGAGAGCCCCTGGTTCGGGCAGGAGATCTTCACCGCGGCAGAGGTCAAAGGACCGCTCACCGACGAGGCCTATCAGAAGGCGCGGCAGACCTGCGTCGACGGCGCACGGACGAAAGGGTTGGAGGCGACGCTCGCCGCGGATCGGCTGGATGCGATCGTCACCCTGACCAACGGGTTTGCCTGGCTGATCGACTGGGTCAACGGCGACGCCTATACCAGCGGCACCTCATCGATCGCCGCGGTGGCCGCCACCCCGAGCATTACGGTGCCGGCGGGATTCGCGTTCGGTCTGCCCGTGGGCATCTCATTCACCGGTCCGGCCTGGAGCGAGGCGAAGCTGATCCGCCTGGCCTTCGCGTTCGAACAGGGGACGAAAGCGCGCCGTCCGCCGACGTTTCAACCCAGCGCCGATTTCTCGGCCGACCGGATGCCCGATCCGTCGACCGCGCCGACCACGGCAAAGAAGTCATGAAACGCCGCTACCCGCTCGCCCTGCTGGCCGTCGGCCTCCTCGGCGCAACGCTGACCCTATACGCCGCAACCGCGGCGGGCTCCAAGGCCGAATCCTCCGGAGGTACGACTCTGCGATACCTGGCGCTCGGCGATTCCTACACGATCGGCGAAGGGGTGGAGCCGGCCGAGCGTTGGCCGCACCAACTGGCGGCGCTGCTCGCGGCCGACGGCCTGCCGCTCGCCGCCGAACCCGAAATCATCGCCCGCACCGGCTGGACGACCGACGAGCTGTCGGCGGCGATCTTGGAGGCAAAGCCGCGGGGTCCGTATGACCTGGTGACGCTCTCAATCGGCGTCAACAACCAATACCGCGGCCGCACCGTCGAGGCGTATCGCCCCGAATTCCGGCGTTTGCTGGAAGCGGCGATCGGCTTTGCCGGAAACCGGCCTGAGCGGGTGGTCGTGCTGTCGATCCCCGATTGGGGGGTGACCGCGTTCGGCGCCTCGTCGGGGCGTTCCGTGCCGGTGCAGATCGCCCGGGAGATCGACGCGTTCAACGCGGCGGCGAAAGCCGAAACCGAAAAAGCCGGCGCGGCGTTTTTGGACGTAACGGCTGAGACCCGCGCGGCGGGCAAGGCGGCGGGGGAGCTGGTCGGTGACGGCCTTCACCCGTCGGGCCGGCAGTACGAGCGGTGGGCGAAAGCGGCGTTACCCCTGGCGATGCGCGCTCTCAGGCACCCGGAGCCAAGATAAAGTAGCAGCCATGTCGAACCACCCCGGAATCTTCGTCATCTCGCTCCCCCGATCGGGCTCGACGCTGCTGCGTCTGATCCTCGATACCCATCCCGACATCAGCTGCCCGGACGAGCTGTCGCTCGGGCGTTTGACCTCCTCGCTCTATACGACGTTCGCCGGCCTGCACGAGACCACCGACCGCACCTATCAAAGCTTGAAGCCGAGTCCGGACGATCCCTTTCTGCCCGACATCCGGCGGGTGATCGACGGCATGATGGCGGAATTCGCCGAGCGTAAGGGCAAGCGGTTCTGGTGCGACAAGACGCCGTCGAACGTCGACTTCGCCGACCTGCTCGCCGGGGCGTTCCCCGAAGCGCGCTTCCTAATGCTCCACCGCCACTGTCTCGATTTCGTATCGTCGTGCATCCGCTTCACGGCATACACCCAGCCGATGCCGATGCTCGACGCCGTCCTCCGGAAGCACTACCCGAACCACACGTTGGGGTTCATCGATGCCTGGGAGGAACGGACGACCGAAATGCTGCGCTTCGAGCGCGAGATGGGGCCGCGGGCGCACCGTCTCCGCTACGAGGACCTGGTCCGCGACCCTCGGACCACGCTCTCGGCGCTCTTCGGCTTTCTCGGCGTCGAATTCGACCCCGCGCTGATCGACAAGGTGTTCGTCACCGAGCACCGCCAACGGCCGAACGGCGGCGATTGGCGCGCCTACATGTCGACCAAGATCTCGGACGAGAGCATCGGCGCCGGATCGAAGCTGCCCTGGCACGCGATCCAGCCGACTCCATTGGCGTATCGCGAACGGATGAACCTACGGCTCGAACAGCTCGGTTACCCGCGGGTCGAATTCCGCGAGGACGGCTTCGTCACCGGCTTGGAAAAAGCCGACGAGGGGCGTTTCACGGCAGCGACCCTGTTCGACGAGGTGCTGCCGATGACGCTCGAAGGGATCGGCCCGGTGCCGGAGCGGCTCGCGCGCGCCTGGGTGTTCGCGATCGACGGGGCGAACGGGGGAACCTGGACGGTCGATCTTTCGCAACAGCCGCCGCCGGTCACCGCCGGTGCGGGCGAAGGGGTCGAGGTGCGGATCGCCGCGGCCGACTTGGAAGCCGTGATGAACGGCCACCAGCCGCCCGCTTTTCTGCTCGGCCGGGTCCAGCTGGGAGGAGGGCTCGCCCCCGAGGTCGGCGGCGAGCTGCTGCGTCTGCTGTTTGCGGCGTAAGCGCTTCCTCGTTAGCGGTCACCCCCGTGCGGCGGAGCGGGTTTGCCCTCTTTTTTCTCCTCCGCTTTCTCCGCCTTGGCGCTCTCGTGGTGCTGGTTGATCACTTTGCCGGAGATGGCGTCCACGTTGACTTCCTCGATGCCGGGCTTGCCCGGCAATTTGATATCGAAGGAGTAGATGAGTTTGCCCTGTTCGTTCTCCAGCTCCTCGGACAGCACCTTGCCGCCGGGGACCTTGGCGAGCGCGGTCGTGCGCGCGCTATCGAGAGTGATCTTCGCCTTCTTCGCCAGGGCCGCGGGTACGTCCCGACGGACTCCGGAATCTCCTGGAGCGGTGGCGGTGTTCTCGCTGCGAGGAGTGGTGCCGGTCGGTGCCGCCGCGTGGGCTGGGCCGACGAGGCCCAGGAGAGCGGCGAGCGTGGCGCAGGAGAAAAGAATTCGGTGGTTCATAGCGATCTCCTTTGGAGGATGGAGCGAAGCTCGTGGCCGCACATGAGAACGGCCTGGGCGGAGCCGTTTTTCTCTCCGCAGTCCTCTTTATAGCTCCAGACAGATGTGCGGGAGATGAGCCGAATCCGCCGGTCCCCGCAGCTGGACCGAGAAGACTCCGTCCACCAGCGTCGTTTCGATCTCGATTCCGAGCGCCACGCAGATCGCGGCGACGAGCGGGAGTCCGAGGCCCGCGTGCGTGCCGCCGGTCCGCGCGGAATCGAGGCGCCAGAAGCGGTCGAACATCCGCGGCAGGTCGCTCGCCGCCAGCCGTTGGACCGGATTCTCGATCCGGATCAAGAATCGATCCCCGCTTCTTTCCGCCCGGCACCGGAGCCAGCCCCCGCCCGGTTCGGAGGTGGCGCCATGGGCGACCGCGTTGGCGAACAAATTGACCAGCGCCAAATGCAGTTTCCCCGGATCGGTGCGCACCCCAAGCACGGAGGGAACGTCGAATTCGAAGTGGATGCCGCGGGCCGCAGCCTCGGTCGCCACAGTTTGCGAACTCGCCAAGAGCGCGGTACCCAAGTCGAAGTCGGCGATCTTGAGCACGGGGGGCCCGCCGTCGTAGTGCGCGAGCGCCAGGAGGGTCGCCAGAATTCGTTCCATCTGAAGCCCGATCGCCCGGACGTCGGCGAAGAACGCCTCGGTCTGTCCGCTGTCGCGGGGAAGCTCAAGGGCGACGTCCGCGACGGCGCGCAACTCGGCCAACGGCGTTCGCAACTCGTGAGCCAGATTGGCGGAAAAGGCGCGCTCGCGCTCGAACGAGGTCTCCAGACGGCGGAGCAGCCCATTCAGCCGGCCGATCGCGGAGCGCAGCTCGCGCGGCGGGTCGGCGATATCGATCCGCGCGCCGAGCGAACCGGCGTCGATCGCTTCGATCTGCCGCTCCACCTGGGCGAGAGGGGCGAAACCGGCCCGTAGACTGGTCAGGACGAGCAGCACGCTGCCGCCGAGCAGCCCGGCAATCACCAGTGCGAGGGGGGCGTCGAGTGCGGCGAGCGAGGCGTCCAAGCGGTCTCGGCCCCGGGCTACCGCAAGAACCATTCGGTCGCCCTCGGCGAAGCGACCCAGGTCGCGTGGGTCGTCGCCGCGGATCGGTCCACCCTCGTCCTCCTCGAGTCGAGGGTGGAACGAAACCTCGACCAGACGCCCGTTGCGACCATCCGGCAGCTTGAGATCGAGCAGCCTCGGCCGGTCGGAAAGATCGCCGAGGCGAGGAAGGTTCCCTCCTTTGAGCGAGCGAGAGCGTTCGAGCACCGCCCCATCAGTGCGCCAGAGTTGAAAGTAGGCGGGGTCTTTGGTGGTCGAAAACTCCGGCATCACCTCGTCGGCGAAATCGAAGGCCACCACACCTCCCCGCTTTAGAGTGAGAGCCCTGAGCGAACGGGTCTCGGCGATCAGCGCGTCGTCGAAATCCCCGAGCAGGCGGGCGGAGAGCGAGCGTCTGAGCACCCAACCGCCACCGACTAAAAGCACCGCGAGACCGACGAGCAGCCAGGCCGTCAAGCGGCCCTTCAAGGAGCTCATGCCGGGTCCTTGTCGATCATGTAGCCGGTGCCGCGGCGGGTTTGGATCAGGCTCTCCCGTCCGCGGGGCCCCAGTTTGCTGCGAAGCGAGTAGATCAGCACATCGAGCACGTTGCTGGACGATTCGGCGTCGAATTCGTAGAGGTGCTCCCAGAACTCCCGTCGCGTGACGACCTCGCCGCGGCGCCGCAGCAAGAGTTCGAGCACCGCGAACTCCCGCGGCGTGACGTCGAGGATTTCGTCGCCCCTGCGGACGCGCCGCGCGGCGAGATCGACCTCCATCTCGCCCAACCTCACCACCGGGCTCTTCGAACCGTAGGCACGGCGCACCAGCGCTTGGATTCGGGCGCGCAGCTCGTCGAACGAAAACGGCTTCGCGAGATAGTCGTCGGCGCCGAGATCGAGACCGCGCACGCGATCTTCGACCAGGTCTCGCGCCGAGAGGATCAGGACGTGCGTTTGCCGGCCGGACGCGCGCAGCTTTCCGAGGAGCGAGAGACCGTCGAGGCCCGGGAGCATCAGATCGAGCACGATCACGTCGTACTCGTTCTCGGTCGCGTACCACAGGCCCTCAACACCGTCCGCGGCCAGGTCGACCGCATAGCCGGCATGGCGCAGGCCGGCCGCCAGGGAGCGGCGAAGGCGTTCGGAATCCTCGATCAGTAACAGGCGCATGGGTTTGATTGACTCTTGATCCTGAGCCTCCTTTGCTGTGCCGTCAATGAATCGGCGCAGGCAACCGGATCTCGGCATTCATCCTGGCGTCATCTTCGATCCGGCGAACCTTTAGCCGCCTGCGGTACGATCGCGCCGCTTTGCGCTTCCCTCCCCTCTCTTCCGCTTGGCGCATCCGCCTCGCCGCGTTCGGGGCGGGCCTCATTGCCGTGTTGATCCGCCTTCCTTTCGCCGCCCGGCGGATGTGGGATCACGACTCGATTCAGTTCGCGCTCGGGGTCGAGCGGTACAACCTCGCCGCGCATCATCCGCATCCGCCCGGCTATCCGCTCTACATCGCAATCTTGAAGCTGCTCCGCTTGGCGGGCATCGAGCCGCTCCAGGGGATGGTCGGGCTCGCGATCCTCGCGGGGGGGGTGGGGGCGGCGGCGATGCTCCTCCTCGCGACCCGCCTTTCCGGCGGCAAGCTATCGGTTGGGATCTTTGCCGCCGCCCTTTTTGCGACGAACCCGCTGCTCTGGTTCTACGGCGAGCTGCCGCTGCTCTATGCCGTCGAAGGGGGGCTCGCCGTGGTAATCGCCGCGGCGGTCCTGCGCATGGGGGAGGGCCGAGCGGCGTTTTACGGCGCGGTCGCCCTGTTCGCTCTCGTGGGAGGCCTGCGCCAATCGACCATGGTGCTGCTCGCGCCGCTGTTCCTCTACGGCGTCTGGCGCGCCTGGCGGTCCGGTCGGCTGCCATTGCCGCGGATCGCGCTCGGCGCGGCGTTGGGGCTCGGCCTGGTGCTCGCTTGGTTTGTGCCGCTCTGCCTCCAAGCGGGAGGATACGCCGAGTACAAGAGAATCGGCGCCGAGCATTTTCGTACGCTGCTGCCCGCGACCTCGATCCTCTACGGTGCCGGCTGGGGCGCGCTCGAACACAACCTCGAAGTGCTGACCAAGTGGACGCTCCAAGGGATTCTGCCCGGAGCGCTCGCGCTGCTGGGCCTGTTCGCCGTGTCCGTTGGCTTCGCCCCGCGGCGCTGGCGCGAACCGTTCGCAGCGGTTCGAGCCCTCGCCGTGCCGCTCGCTTTCTGGGCGCTGCCGCCGCTCGCGTTCTTCGCCCTGTTCCACGTCACCAAGGCGGGATACACCCTCGTCTACCTGCCGGCGTTCCTCACCGCGCTCGCGCTCGCAGCTGCGCCGCTGTTCGAGAACGAACCGGGCAGGGGAGCCCAAGAACCCGCGGAGCCGTCCCCTTGGCGTCCGCTGCTCGCCTCGGGGGTCGCCGTCGCCTGCGGCGCCGGGATTTTCCTCTTCGGGACCGATCGCTCGCCCGACGAGCCGCGCCTCTTTGCGGTCGCCAAGCACGAGTTCCGCGCCGCCGCGATCCGCGAATACGAAGACGAGCTCGACCGAACGCTCGACACCCTGCACCGCTATCCGCCCGGAACGACCGTGCTGGTCACCGTCGAGCTGTCCGGCACCGGGGCGGCGGGAGCCGACGGTTTTCTCTATCCCTGGCAGCGCCACCTCCAGTGGTACCTGCCGGAGTATCTCGTGGTCCACGCGGTCCCCGAGCAGGATCTCGCCTTCGTCGCCCGCGGCCACGAGCCGTTCCACGAAGAACTGTCCCAGCTCTGGGTCCCCGCGCGCACCACCCGGCTGATCTACGTCCTCTCCGGCTGGCCCGGCAACCGCCTGCCCTTAGGCCCCGGGGCCGTCGCCGGCAAAAGTAAGTGGTTCACCCTCGCCGTCGTGCCGTTCCGCGGCAGCGCGCGGATCGGCTCGCTGGTCGTGACGGCGGAGAAAGTGCGGCTCGCGGCGTAGAGTGGTGGGAGGCCAGGAATGAGCAGCCGGGAGAGCAGGAAATAGCCAGGAATTGGAGTGAATTGGAGTGGAATTGGAGTAAGAATTGGAGTCCGTCCCTGGAACGTTGCAAGTCATTGATTTGCAAGGCTCCAAGAGGCACCGCGACCATACCCGTGCGGTCGGATCAGCTCCAATTGCTTGAGCAGAGCCAGGTCGTCTTTGACTTCCCATTCGGCTTGCGCTTCCCCTAGGCCCGCCCGAATCTCCCGCAACGCAAGGCCCCGCGAGCTGGCGCTTAAGAGCGCAAGAATTTTTCGTTGCCGCTCGGTCAGATTTTTCGCAACCCGCTCCGGCGGCACATAGCCCGTTGGCCGGAACCGCACGGTCACGCATCCTCCCGCGTCCTCGATCTCCGGTCGCGGCAATCCGGCCGAGACGGCCAGTTCCGCCATCTTGAGCGTCCCGCGCCCCCAGGCCTCAATGATGCCGCGACGGTAGAAGACTCCGGCGATCAGGGGATTCCAGGGCAGTGATTCGTGCGGGCCGAACAGCGCCTCGGGCGTCAGCCCGAAGTGCAGCGTGCCCGAGGAAGTGATTTCAAGCCGATCGTCATAGACCGCCACGCCGACCGAGCCGCCGCCGAGGGCGTAGTCGCGGTGACAGAAGGCATTGGCCAGCGCTTCGCGTACGGCCACCGGCGGATAGAGCGGTTCGTCCACGCGTTCCATGCGCCCGGACACCACGCGACCCGCTACCGGCACGTGTTCGAGGAGGAAGCGCTCCGCGGCGAGCAGTAGCTCGAACGCGTTGCCGCGGAACTGCCGATTGTCGCGAAACTCCGTTTTGTCGGTGCCGGCGAAACGCGCGACGCGCAGCAGGCACTGCGGCAACTCAGCCATCAAGTGCTCCGAGCGTCCGAACAGCACAAGTGCCGCCCGTAGCAGCACCCCCTGCTTCATCAAACCGAAGCCGCGCAGGATCTCCTCCGGCTCCCGCGTTCCCGGATCCTCAATGCGACCGCGGCGGATCGCCTCTTCGAGCGTCCGCCCGATCTCGACGGCGTTGAGATCCGCCGCCTTCCAGCCGGCAGCTGGTTCGTTCTCCCAGCGGTGCTCGCCGTGCAGGCGTTCCAAAAGCATGCGGTTGTACTCGTCGCGCGACAAGGCCTGGCTGGTGTTGCCCACCCTGCGATACGCCTGCCCGCGATAACTATAGGGTCGGCCTTGGCCGGTGGAGACGCTTACGACCAGCACTTCGCGCCCGTTGCCGAGCGGAACGCGCTCGATGCTCGGAAACGTCGGCGGGTCGATCAGACGCAACTCCAGTGCGACCTCTTCGATAGTGTGATCGCTCACCTGTTGGCCGACGATCCGGCCATCGGGCTCGACTCCGAAGAGCAGCCGGCCGCCGCGGTGATTCAACATCGCGCAAAGCGTGCGCGTCCCCTCGCGACGCTCACCGGTGGTGCGCTTGAGTTCCAGCGTCTCGGACTCGCCGCCGAGGGCCCATGTGGCGATCTGGTCGGGGGTCATAATGCGACCTTTGGGTAGGACTCGCCGTGCCATCGATTCGCGACCGCTGCTGCGTTTGTCCACTCATTCATCGCCTCACTCCGGATTGGTCCTACTCTAACCGTGCCGCCAGCGGATCTGGCTGCATTGGCACTGGACCCATTTTTCTGCGCGAGCGAGCCAAACGGCTTTGCCGCAAGAATAGCATTTGAAAAACTCAAGAACATTTTCGCAGGCATCTATCAGTTTTGTCGCCTCAGGGCGTACAAGGTCGAAGGTATGAGACGCCCGGTTAGCCCAAGAGACCAGAAGTCGATCGGCATGGTCGAATGCGGCTATCGAATCCGTGCGGGCCTCGTACACTTCGCCCACCTTCGTTTGAAAGCACCTCTTCCCGTCAGCCGAGAAGCGTTCTAGGAAATCGTGCGCCGTGCGTTTGTCGTTCTTGTCTGCGCGCAGGTAGGGCAGGCTGATTTGCAGATGCTCTGCAATGAGCGCAAGTTCGACGTCCATGATTTTCCGCACATCGTTCCCGGCGGCGTCGGGGCGCTCCTTGAGCTGGGCGCGCGCGTCATCGAAGGTCATTGTCTTGTGGGACCAGCGTATGCCGAGTTCCGGGGGTTCGTAGGGCAAGAGCGCTTTGAACGCCCAGTTTCGATCGTGGAGCTGATGGCGCAGTTCCGTATACCATTCGCGGTCGTGGGTCAGAATAACCACTTGCCGCGCACCGAACTCTTTCTCCAGCAGTTCGACGATCATGCCACGGTGGTTCCGGTCCAAGCTTATGACCACGTCGTCGAGAAACAGCGGCCGATCCTTGTCCGCCTCTCGTTTCGCCATCGCTAGGAAGATACAAAGGCCGAGGCTGTTCCGGTAGCCTTCGGAGAGCGTGAGCCTGGGGGACTCCAACTTGACTCCGTAGGACGTCAAGCCGATCTCGATTGCCTTGTCTACGTTCTTGGGGAGATAGAGGTGCACGTCCTCGATCGCCCTGTCCGGATGCAGGATTGCCCACATCGCCTGTAAATCTTCCGAAATCTCGTCGATCACCATGTTAGATCTCGTTCTGATCTCTTCGCGTATGCCCTGTTCCAATGAAGTGATAAAGGATACGAGAGCCTCGGCGCGCGCCGCCGCACTGGCCTGTTCGATGCCTGTGATCACGTCCTGACCCGTCTCGACCATTTGTTTGTCCGCCGAGAGCACCTGAGTGTCGGGCGGTGCGTCCATGGAGGCGGACGCCGCAGCATTGACCAGTGGCAACAGCTTGTCCTCGATCGACTTCAAGTCGTCTTCGCCACACGAGGCGCGAAGAGCGTCGGCGTTCATGCCGTCTAAGTACGCAAAGCCTTCGGCGAGAGGTCCCATGGCAACTTCGGCCCGCCATGACTTGACGTCGGTTTTGCCGAGGTCGGACTTCAACCCCTTTACTGTGTCGGACAGAGTGCCGATAGACGCCTTTCGGGTTTCAAAAACCTCGTTGATCTCATGGAGTCGTACTCGCTCTGTCTGGACATGTGTCTGGAAGGCATCAACCGAGATCTGCTGTCCGCAAGCTGGGCATTCCACCTCCTGCTCGCTTCCCAGCCGATCCACGAACCTACCGGTCGACTGCAAGACCTCCAGTCTCTCGGCGATCAGCGGCTCGATCGCACACACTAGCTTTCCACTGGAGACGCGCACTGCATCGACATGACGTTTGAGGTCGCGCGCGGTCGCATCCTGGAAGGCAATATAGCGCTTCTGGTCGCCTGAGGAACCCGTGATCCGCATGTCGATGGCTGCCTTCAGCTCTTCGCAGCGGCTTAACGCATCTGTTGTGGTGGCCTTGTCCGCACAATACTTCCTGTGGAGTCCCTCAATCTTCTTGAGAATCTGGTCGTAGTTGTCCTGGCCGAAGGTCGCCCCTCGTTTCGTCTCGACCTCCTTTAGCGTGCCCTTGGTCTCCTTGAGTTTCGCCTGTTCCTCGACAGACTTGGCGATCTGCCGTAAGTTTTCGGCTGCCACCTCCATCGGTCTCAGGCCGAGGAGAGGCAGCAAGGCTGAATACTTAAATCCTTGGTGTCGCGGATAAATGCGGCGACCTCGTCCTGCCTAAGAATCGTCCGCCGGTAATCCCAGGTTTGCATTGCGACTGCCTCGCCACCGGAACTCCTCGCAGAGCCATCGTGGGCGATTTCGGTTTTGAGTTCCGAGTCGTCCTTGAACCTGATCCTCAGCTCGGTTTTTCGACCCTTTGGCGTGTGTGTGTTCGGGACAGCCTTCTCTTGGCGCATGCCGCTGTACTCGTGGGTGAGGTGTCTGATCTTGCCATTATTAATGACATATTCGACAGCATCCACGAAAGATGACTTCCCGGAACCGTTCACTCCGTACACGACCATTGACTTGCAGTTAGGTTCGAGAGAAACCGGATCGGAAGCGCCGCGAAACCACGACAACTGGATGACCTTGATCCTCATTTTCGTCTGCCAGCCGTTGGTGGGCCAGGGACCATTTCCGCGATAAGTGCACTTCCAGCTGCCGTGAGGTTTGTCTGGGAAAGTTGCCCTTCGCTAAGTCGATCCTTCAGCAACTCCGCTATCCGGGCCGAAACCGCTTCGGTCACCAAGGGATGCCCTATTCTGGATTGGGCAATTAGGGTCTTGATCCAAAGATTGTCAGCGGACATTTCTACTCGAGTCTGTGGCGCACTTGGTGTCCCGGTAGTGCCCCGGAGTGTTCCTGTACGGCCTATCGTTGGCGTAATCGGAGAGCCGCCTTCTTGCTGGTAGCTGTCCGTTCGATGGAAGGTCAAGAAGCTGTTCCGCGCACGACAGCTCCCAACTTAGCGCCCGTTAGTTCGTTAAAGTTTAAGAGTAGTCAGACCAATTCCTTGGAACGAACCAGGGCGAGGCCGTTTTCGTGTCCCACGTGACAAACTCTGATGGATCGAAGTGGTCAGCGAGCACTTGAATGCTCACGATTTGCTCAGGTAGTAGGCTCAACGTATGGCTCTTTGTATCAGAGTCGTAGTCCCAGAGGTGGAATCGGTCATCCTTTGCTTTGGCTCGGCGACTGGGACCGAAATCCATAGGCGCACACAACCTGACAATTTGATCTCCGTCTTCCTTTGAGAAAAATGTTAGCCGAACTTTATTCTTAGAGTGGATAGCGGCGATGAACTCTGTCTTCATGATGAACTCCTTTGTGATGCGACGGTGATTGTGATGATGAGCTCTGGCGTGTAGTTCACAGTTCTCAATGAGTACTTCGGGCACGGTGTAGAAGTCCATTTATCTTTATCTAGGTGCAAACGTTTGTTCGAGTCGCTATCTACATTACAAAGGAATTAACTCAAGCACCGCGGTTTTAGAATTTCCCTGCGAACATTCGTAGGCTAAGGGAAGGTAACCCATTTGTCAACGTAGTGCTGGCGGCTTAAGTGCCCCGCCGACAATCGAATGACACCAAACTGGGGTAAAGGTGCCGGAGGGTCCTTAACGAAGGCCCTGGTGTAGTGAGGCGACTTTGGGCCCGTCATTCAGCGGCTTTCTCGATCGATTTGCCGCTCGGCCCTCGGCTTGATTCGTACACGAAGGGCCAAATTTTGCAGAACTTCCTGAGTCGATCGAACATCTCCTCGGCGGAGATTCCTTCCTCGCGGTCAGCTTCGTCGAGGGCTTCGAGAAGCTCGGTGTCTTCTGCCGCGGAGAGGTGCACAGTGGCTTCAGAATCGCCCGAAATGATCTTGACGACGGCGCCTTCCGGTAGGGAAGGGCCATCAACGATGACCTTGCCGTCTAT
Organism: Thermoanaerobaculia bacterium; assembly: GCA_038250865.1. Classification (GTDB taxonomy): domain Bacteria; phylum Acidobacteriota; class Thermoanaerobaculia; order Multivoradales; family UBA5704; genus DASYKS01. Next base: position 36,589 of record JBBSBW010000038.1, read on the forward strand.
AACGGCTCCGATGGTAAGACCTCGCCCTACCCCCCATAGGCGAGGCAAGCCCGAACGTCGTCCGGTTCGAGATCCGGGTAGTCCGCGAGGATTTCTTCCCGCGAGACGCCCTGCTCGAGTAGCGCGAGGATTAGCTCAACGGAGATCCGAAGGCCTCGGAGGATCGGCTTTCCGCCGAAAATCGCGGAGTTCGACGTGACCCTTGCCAAGAGATCGTTGCTCATGGCCGAATCCTACTCGCATTGGCCAGGCCGGAGGGAAATCTCTTTTCTCCGTAGCCTCAGATGCCTACAGTTATTCCTCGAGGCCGATTGACGTCAGGTGGCTCCGTAGCGCGCGCTCGAAGAGCGAAGCCGTCGAGCGGATGAGCGGGCGATAGAGATAGCGCAAAATCCAGCCCGGGAACCACCGGCCACGCTCCTCCTGGGCGACCCGCGCTCTTGGATGCACCAGGAAGCGGAGGCGGATCTGTCGAAAGTCGGCGGCGCTCCGCAGGACCCCTATGCGGTGGACGTGCTTGACGCTCTTGTAGCCGTAGTGAGCGGGGGCCACCAGGCGCAACGGCGCGCCGTGGGCGATCGGGAGCGGTCGATCGTCCAGCCGATCCGCGAGCAGCACGTCCGGCGCGAGCATGTCTTCGAGCGGCAGGATCGAACGATAGCCGTCCTGGCCATAGAGCACCACGAACTTCACCTCTGGATGAGGTTCGGCGAGCGGCACCAAGATCTGAGAGTAGAAGTCCGAGAAGCGAAGGCCGCTCCACCGGAGCGCTCGATGCGTCCAGGTGGTCACGCAATGAAAGTCCGAGGTTTGCTCCACTCGGGGAATGCGGTCCAACTCGGTCTCGATGGTTATGGGCTGGCGGACATCGCCGACGATCTGAATCGCAATCCGCCCCGTCTCGGTCGGGAACCGCCGCGCGAACGGGGTTAAGCCGAAACGCGGGAAGCTCTCGGTTTCTCGCTGTCCCGGGGGGAGGGGCGGCTGATCGTTCATGAAGGGATTCGGGGCGTGTCTCAGCGAGGCTCCTACGCCCGCACGCTCTGCGGATGCCGAATCCGATCGTCCGGATCCAGCTCCCGCTTGAGCTTTTGCAGACGGGGGTAGTTGCCGCCGTAGTAGGCCGTCTGCCAGTTCGGCAGATCGATGTCGGGATAGTTCGCGTAATGCGCCTTGATGCCGTTTTGGGTCAGTAGAGCTTGGATGTCGCGGACGAAGGCGACCGCGCCATTCTCTTGGGCGGGGCGGTCGTAGTAGGTCTGCAATTCGCCGAGGAAGCCGAAGTTTCGGTGAGGATAGGCGGCCGTGCTTTCGAGCGCCGGATCGGCGATCGCCCCACCGAGGGTGTTGATCTGGAGCAGCGTGGTGACTTTCGACGACCTCACCTTCTCGCAGATCGTCGGGAAGACCGCTTCGAGATCGGCGAAGCCGCGGTAGTAGCCGGCGGAGGCGTTCTTGAAGTAGATCGGTGCGGTGCCGCCTTTGTAGCGCTTGATCCCGAGGGCGAACGTGTCCTGGCGCGGCGGCGCCGCTTCGGTGGCTCCGGTTTTCAGCTCGCCGAGGATCGACTTTAGAGCTGGCGGGGGATCGAGATGGGTGTCGGTCAGCAGGATCGTCAGATGCCTGCCGTTCAGCACCCAGGAGGAATAGGCGCTGTTGGGCAGCGTCGCCATCAAGCCGAACCAGCGTTTGACCAGTTGGGTCGCGGCGGCGGGCGTGAGGTTTTTGTATTTGAAGCGGTAGGAGATGAAATGGGCGGGCGCGGGATGGGTGTCGTAGTCGAGTTGAGTGACGATGCCGAAACTGCCGTTGCCGCCGCCGCGGCAGGCCCAGAGCAGCTCGGGTTCGTCATTCGAATCGTGAAGACCGCCCCTCCCGTCGACCAGCCGGACGCGGCGCAGGCTGTCGCAGGTGAGACCGAACTGGCGACTGAAGAAGCCATACCCGCCGCCGAGCGTGAGCCCCGCCACGCCAACCCCCGCGCAGGAGCCGGCCGGGATCAGCCGCCCGCGAGGAGCGAGGAAGTCATAGACCGCGCCGAGCTTCGCGCCCGGTTGGATCGTGAGGCGGTGGGGCGAAGAATCGTACTTCGGGAGGTTCATCCCCGACAGATCGACCATCAGCCCGCCGTCGTTCGTCGAGAATCCTTCGAAGCAGTGCCCGCCGCTCTTGACGGCGATGGGGAGGTTGGCCTTCCGCGCATAGGCGACGGCGGCCTGCACTCCTTTTTCATTGAGGCAAACGGCGATCACCTTCGGCGCCGCCACGATCCGCCGGTTGAAGATCTGGCGGTGTTCGGCAAACCCGGCCTCGTCGCGCAAGAAGTAATGAACGTCCGCGGCAGGAGCGGGAGCCGAGGCGGCGAGAAGATCTGCGGCCTGGTAGAAGGCGGGAAGCGCCACCAGCCCGGCGAGCGAGCCGCGCAGGAATTCGCGCCGAGTCGTAGCGTTCCGAGAGGTCGAAGGGGGCGAAGGGTTCGAAGGGCGAGTTGACGATGGCATTCCCTACCCTCTTCGAAACCAGCGCAGCGGCGCGGTGAGCGCACGCCCGATGCGATAGCTCCGCGATTGGCGGAGGGCGGCCAGCTCCGTGCGGATCTCGTCGATACGCACTCCGGTATCGAGCACCTGCCAGCTGCCGCGTACTTCGAACGCCGCGACTTCGCCGGAGGCTGGAAAGATCATCCAGGGATCGAGGGTGTCGAAGGCGATCGCTCCGTCGGGGAGCCGCGTTCCGTTGGTCTCGGCCGAGGCCACATTGAGCGGCACTCTGGCGCCCGAAGTGCGCTCGGCAAAGACGGTCTCGATGCGGACGATCGCGAATTGCCCCTCGGTCGGGTCCCAACGCAGCCGTTTCGCCGCAACCGGCGTGGGCAGCTGAAACCGCAGGCCGATCCGGGCGGCGGAAGGATCGATCCGCTCGGCGACCGCCTCTTGCTCGGAGAAGCCGTGGCCGGTGTCGAGATAAAGCCGCGAGATTCGGCCGAGCCGGGCGTCGAGCCGGGCTTCCAGCTCGGCGAGCGCCGCCTCCTGGGCAGCGACTTTCCAGGCACCGGCGAGGCGCAGGCGGGCGGGCCGTGCGCCCGGGGCGAGGTCGAACGAGATCCACGGCGACAGGGTCGCGAAGCGGATCGATCCGTCGGGTCCGATCGAGCCGTTGGTGCGCAGGGCGGCCGGCTCGATGCGGTGGGCTTTGCCCTCGTCGTCGTCCCACTCCACTTCGGTGAGCCAGATCCGGACGAAGCGGCTGTGGAGCGGCGCCCAGCGGAGCGAACGCGCTCCGGCGGTCCGCGGCAGCTCGAAGCGGAGCGCCAGCGGCTCGCCGTCGGGATCGACCCGAAGCGGCGGGGCCGCGGCGAGCGGCGTGTCGTTGTCTCCCAGCACCGAGACCAGGGAAATTCGGCCTCCATGGAGCTGTGCCAGGTATTCGCGGGTGGCCTGGACGGAACCTATCGGCACGCTGTTTTCCGAGCCGCTCGGCGCGATTCGGGCCAACTCGACCGCGATCCCTTCGAGCGCCAGATCGGAGGCTGCGATGGCCTCGGCGCCGGGAGCGGCGCGCAGGGCATCCAGCCGGCCGGGCAGCTCGGCCAAGGCACGGTCGGGAATCAGCGAGAGATGGAGAATCGCGAGGTCGGCCCCGCGCGCCGCGGCGAGGAAATCCGCCAGAAGCATCCGGTTGAGCGGGATCTCCTCCTGCGGGGCGAGCAGGTCGGTATCGATCAGGTGCTGCCAGGGAGGATGCGGGCGGTGCGAGCCGGTCGAGGAGTAGTAGAGCGGATCGGTGAAGATCGCGATCCGCCCGGTGGCGGGCGCGATCATCGCGGCGCAGGCGCGTAGCGTGGCGTCGATGTCGTCCACATGCTCGACCACGTTGTTCGACAGCACGAGGTCGAACGTGCGGCCGAGGGAAGGGGCATTTTCCACCCCGAGCTGCCGGATTTCCCACCTGGCTGTCGAGGGGAGGCCGAGCTGCTCGACCGCCAGGCGCAACGCCTCCGGATCTTGGGGGAGAAGATCGATGCCCACGACCTCCCGCGCGCCTTGGCGAAGGCACCAGAGCATTTCGGTTCCCGCGCCGGAGCCGGCCACCAGGACCGTCTTGCCGCGAGGGTCGGCAATCTGCGAAAGATAGAGGTCGCAGTGCGGCTGGTGGTCGAGCAGATAGTCGAGACGGTCGCGCGTCGAGGTCGGAATCGAAGCGATCGGGCTTTTTTCCGCCATCGTCAGAACATCCCGAGCTGCAGGCGCGCCGCCTCGGTCATCATGCCTTTGTTCCAAGGGGGATCCCAGACCACTTCGACACCGACCGAGCCGACGCCGGGCAACGCCTCGATCTTCTTCTGGACGTCGTCGGCGAGCACCGGCCCCATGCCGCAGCCGGGTGCGGTGAGCGTCATCAGAACCCGCACGTCGGTCGCCGGGGGTGTTTCCGGGGAGCCGGCGTCGGTGCTTTCTGCCGGCGTCAGGTCGCAGCTGTAGATCAAGCCGAGATCGACGACGTTCACCGGAATCTCCGGGTCGAAGCAGGTTTTGAGCTGCGCCCAGACCCGCTCTTCTAGCGTTCCGGTCTCGGCTGCGGCGGAGAGGCCGAGCACCTCGCGGCCGATCGAGTCGGCGTCGCGGTCTTCGAGGCGGATCATCTCGCCGCGGTCGGTGACCACTGTGTAGGAGCCGCCGAGCGATTGGGTGATCCGCACTCGCTGGCCGGCGGAAAGAATCGAAGGCATCCCTTCCGGGATGCGGACGCCGCGGACGTCGCGGGAGAGGGTGGCATATTCAGGAGGATTCATCGGTTGAAATCACCAGGAGAGTTATCCGGCGCCCCACGGGTGCCGCAATTCAAGAACCGGCAAGGCCTTTGCAGCCGGTAAGAGAAGGTAACACAAGCCCGGGAGTACAATTCCTCGATGAGCGCACTCCGAATCCGCCCCGCCGCCCTGCTCGCTCTATTCGTGCTGTTGCTCTCCGCACGGAGCGGCGAGGCAGCGATCACCGCGAGCAGCCCCGGCTGGCGGAAGTTTACGATCCCCGCGACCGGTTCGTACCTCTGGCGCTACCTGCCGGCGAGCTTCGATCGCGACCATCCGGCTCCGGCGATCCTGTTTTTCCATGGCGCGGGCGGCCAACCGGAAGGCTACAAGCCGTTCATCATCCCGGCGGCCGAGGCCGCTCGGGCGGTGGTGATCCTGCCGAAATCCGAGCGCAACATCGGCTGGGAATCGGCGGTGGACGACCAGACGGTCGCCGAATCGCTCCGCTTGGTGGGGGAGGAGATCCAGCTCGATCCGCACCGTATCGCGGTCGCCGGGCATTCGGCCGGCGGCGCCTATGCGATCCTGCTCGCCTACACCAAAATCCTTGGGTTCTCCTCAGTGTTTTCGCTCGCCAGCCCGAGCCGCGTCGTTTCCTCGGTCGCCGATCCGCGCTGGAAGGCGCCGATCCGGATGTATTACGGCACCACCGATCCCAACTACACGGGGGGCTCCTACGCCGCGCTCAAGGCGCAATGGCAGGCGCTCGGCATCCCCTGGGAAGAGGAGATCCGCGAGGGCTTCGGCCATTCGACCTGGCCGGATACGACGCTGCCCGACGGTTTCCGCTTCCTGGTCGGGGAGCGCTATCCGGACGAGCCGCCTCCGCCGCCTGCCTGTGTGCCATCGGCCAGCCGCGCCTGCCTGAGGAACGGCCGCTATTCGGTCGAGACGACCTGGAGGAAAGGGAGCGGCGAGACCGGCCCGGGTTTGCTCGCGGGACCGACTTCGGCGACGTCCAGCCTGTTTTCGCTGATCTTGCCCGACAACTGGGCGGTGCTGGTGAAGGTCCAGGACGGGTGCGCCGCCAACGGGAAGATGTGGGTCTACGGAGCGGTGACGAGCGATCTTGAGGTGGAGATCACGGTGCGCGACGAGATCGCCGGCACCGTGAAGCGCTACCGCAAACCGCCCGGAGCGGCCCCGTTCGGCCTGCGCGACCGGATGGCGTTTCCCTGCCCTTAATTAAGGCCGTCGGCGATCGAGATCAACCGGCCCCAGAGGTCGAAGCGAACGAACGAGTGATCGCTCTCGATCAGCAGGAAACCGGAGCTGCTTTTCGTGAGAACCGCGAATAGACCCGAGGGCGATTGGTAGCTGGCGTCGCCGTTCTTCTCGAACAGTTCCCGGCGCAGGCGGCCGTCGTACAGCTCGATGTCGCCGTTCGGAACTTCGCGAAGGCGCATGCGGAAACCGAAATCCCAGCCCGGCCCAAGCGGACCGGTTAGCTCCTCGCCCCGCCCGTCCTTCCTCTGACGCGGCGGTCTGCCAGCGTCGTCGGGGAAGAGGGGATGGCGATGGAAGATTTCTTGGCCCGATTTCGACGAAGGCGCCGACGATCGGCAGGTCGAGCGGTGCTTCAGGTCAAGGTAGACATCGCTTTCAATTTGACTGGAGATCGCTCTCATCGTAGCGACCCTATATTGGTTTCCTTTTTTGGCCAATCACTTCACCGCAAGTGCCAGGTCAGGGCACCATCCGACAGCACGTGCGAGGCGCCGCCGGGCTCCTTTCGCCCCCTATTCTCACCCGCTTCACCAGCCACCGATCGATCGATCCGCGAGCGCCGCGTACCGCTCGATCCCGCCATCGGGGTCTCGGGGAGCGCTATCCGGAGGAGCCCCCTCCACCGCCTGCCTGCGTGCCTTCGGCCGCCCGTGCCTGCTTGAGGAACGGCCGCTACTCTGTCGAGATGACCTGGTGGCAAGGCAACGGCGGCACCGGCCCCAACCTGCTCGCCGGCCTTACGTCGGCCACGTCCAGTCTGTTTTCGCTGATCGTGCCCGACTACCGAAAAGGTCTAGTGCAAACCGCCGGCGCCGCGCCGTTCGGCCTGCGCGATCGGCTGGCGTTTCCCTGTTCACCCTGACCGGCAGGCGCCTCCAATCTTTCCAGGAATGGCGCTGTCGGGAAGCGTGGGACTCCACCAGCTCCCGCGTATTGCTAATGCCTACACCAAGGTGTATGGTCATTGTATAGACAGGAGGAGCTTGATGGCCGCCCCGGCAACCGCTGAACGAATCTCGATCAACCTACGAATCGACGCGTCGAGCCGAGAGCTGATCGACCGGGCGGCCGAGGCGCTGGGGAAAAACCGCTCCGAGTTCATGCTCGAGGTGGCCCGGCGGGAAGCTGCTGCCGTGCTTCTGGATTTACGGTTCTTTCAGCTCGACGACCCGACGTATCAACGCTTCACGGAAGCCCTGGACTCTCCTCCGAGAGAGAACCCGCGGTTACAAAAGCTCCTCGGAACAGACGCTCCTTGGGAGCGATGAGCATCGAACCCAAGATCCGCGCCCCTGAACATCTCAAAGATCACCATGATCGCTCTGGTTTTGATTGCGGCGTGCCCGAGCTGAACGATTGGCTGAAGCTCCTGGCGCAGAAGAACGAGGCGCGGGGCTCGTCGCGAACCTATGTGACCTGCGTCGAGAACCGCGTCATCGGCTACTACGCGCTGGCTACCGGCGCGGTCACCCGCTCAGCCGCCACGGGAAAGGTGCGGCGGCAGATGCCGGAACCGATTCCCGTGATGATCGTCGGCCGTCTCGCCGTGGATTCCCGTCATCAGAGTCTTGGGTTGGGCTACGGGCTCCTCCGGGATGCTCTTCTCCGAACGCTTCAGATCGCCGAGCAGGCTGGAATCCGCGCGGTGCTTCTCCACGCCCTTACGGAAGATGCCAAAAGGTTCTACCAGCGGGCAGGATTCCAAGAGTCGCCGCTCGACCCGATGACGATGATGATCACCATGGCAGACGTTGAGCGGGCTCTCGAGAAGCCATCGACGCACGAATAGGAAAGGGGGGCGGAACCGCGAGGAGCGGCCCCGCCGGAGCCGCTCAAGCGCTCGGGCCCGCCAGCCGCCCGTCGAGATCCAGCTCCGCCGCCACCCCCTGCATCGAGGCGAGGACATTGCCGACGTGGGTCCAGAGGTCGAGCTGGCCGTCGAAGCATACGCGGGAGAAGTCGGCGGTCGCCGCCTCGACGTGGTCGCGATCGACCCCGGCGGCGAAGGTCTTCTCTTTCCATCGCTTTTTGATCGACTTGACCTCGACCTCACGCACGTCTTTGCTCGGCCGGACCAGCGCCGCGGCGAGGATCAGCCCGGTGATCTCGTCAGAAGCGAGCAGCGCGAAATCGAGCGGCCGTTCGCGCTCGACCCCGGTGCCTTCGGTGTTGTGCGACAGGATCGCGCGCAAGACGTTTTCGTCGCATCCCCGCTCGCGCAGGGTCGGCGCGCCGTCCTTCGGATGCCCTTCGAGCGTCGGGTGGATCTCCCAGTCCCAATCGTGGAGCAGGCCGGCGAGACCCCAGATTTCCGGGTCCTCGCCGAGGCGCTCCGCGTAGCCCCTTACCGCCGCTTCGACCGCCAGCATGTGGCGGCGCAGGCCGGCGGCCTGGACGTTTTCGACGATCAACTGCCAGGCCTGTTGCCGATCCATCGCGAAATCCCTCAAGTTTTCCTAGATCATCACTTCGATTTTGGTCTTCGCCCGCAGCTCTTCGGCCTGCTTGTGCACGGCAATCTTGATGTCGCGCTGGCGCAGAAACTGCTCGATGCGCCCCTTCACCTGCTCGTACGGCACCGTGCTCGACGGTACGACGTCGATCATCTGGATGATGTGGAAGCCGAACGGGCTTTCGACCACGCCGGAAAGCTGCCCCTTGCCGAGCGCCCAGGCCGCCTGCTCGAACGGCGGCACCATCTCGCCCTTGGCGAAAGGCGGCAGCTCGCCGCCGTTGCCCTTGGAGCCGGGATCGGCCGAATACTGGCCCGCGACGATGGCGAAATCCTCGCCCTTCTTAATCCGAGCGAGGAGATCCTCGGCGGTTTTCTTCGCCTTGTCCTTGGCTGCTTGGTCCTGTCCTTCGGGGCGGATCAGGATGTGCCGTACCCGGCGCCGCTCCGCGACTTTCATCTCATCCGGGTGGGTGTCGTAGAAGTTTCGAACGTCGGCCTCGGAAATCTTAACGGTCGAGGCAAACTTTTCGGCGACGTACCGATCGACCGAGAGGATGGTCCGCGCGTTGTCCGCGAGAGCTTTTTCGGTGATGCCTTGGGTGGCGAGCGCCTCGGAGAATTTCTTCGCGTCGGGGAAGTGCTTCTTGATCTCGGCGATCCGGCGGTTCACATCGGCGTCGCTCGCGGTCAGCTTCTGAGCCCTGGCGTCGATGTAGAGCAGCTGGCGCACGACCAGGTTATCGAGCACCTCTTTGAAGAACGGCAGGGTCGGCGCGGGGGGCGGCGATCCCCCTTGCACGCTCTGGGCGACCAGCTGTTGGGAGGCGTTCAAGAGGTCCGACCGGGTGATCGCATCGCTGCCGACCCGAGCCACGACATCCGGGAACTGGGTGGGATCGACCCGCGGTTGCGGCTTCGCCGCCTCGCCCGGAGCGGTCGTTCCGGGGGGGGCCGTCGCGGATTTGGAGGGGTCGGTCGAAGCGGGATTCCCGGCGGCCGGAGCGGTGCCCGCGGCCGGGGCGGCACCAGGGGTCTCCGCGCCGCGCGAGCAGGCGATCTGGCCGGCGAGCGCTACGGGAAGGAAGAGGAGGAGAAGAGGGCGTCGAATCATCCGGGCATTCTAGCCGTCTGGAGCCTTTCGTTCCAGAGACCGGGAGCGAGAGGCGACCGCCTCCCGCTCCCGAAGGGAAAATCGAGCTTCCGCTACCAGACCTCGCAGCGCTGCACGCGGTTCATCGGCGTACCCGCGGCGCAGTGGAAGGTCTCGGCGAAGGCGGGGAAGTTCGACAGCGGGCCGTCGACCCGGAAGTTCGGCGGCGAGTGCGGATCGACCGTCGCCAGCAGCTTCGAGAACTCGGGGCGGCGCAGCGAGCACCAGCTCTGGGCGAAGCCGAGGAAGAACAGCTGGTCGTTGGTGAAGCCCTCGATCAGCGGGCCGGGGTTGCCGTTGCGCTCGGCCCAGGAATGTAGGCCCCGGAACGACGCCTTGATGCCGCCGAAGTCGGCGATGTTCTCCCCCAGGGTCAGCTTGCCGTTGACCTTCACGCCGGGCTGGACCTCGAAGCCGGAGTAGAGGTTCTCGACGCAGCTGGTCCGCTCCTGGAAGCGGCCGACCACTGCCGGATCCCACCATTCGCGCAGCCGTCCTGAGCTGTCGAATTGGCGCCCCTGGTCGTCGAAGCCGTGGGTCAGCTCGTGGCCCATGGCCATGCCGATGCCGCCGTAGTTCATCGCCGCCGGGTGGTCTTTGCTGAAGAAGGGCGGCTGAAGCACGCCGGCCGGGAAGACCATCTCGTTGCGCAGCGGGTTGTAATAGGCATTGACCGTCGGCGGGGTCATGCCCCATTCGGTGCGATCGACCTTCTGGCCGATCTTGCCGAGCAGGCGGTCGACCTCGAAGCGGGTCGCCGCCCGGGAGTTGGCGAAATAGCCGGCATCGGAAGCGACGGAGAGCGCCGAATAGTCGCGCCACTTGTCCGGATAGCCGACCTTGTTGACCAGGACCGCGGTCTTTTCCTTCGCCCGGGCGCGGGTGGTGTCGTCCATCCAGGCGAGATCGGGGAGGCCGGCTTCGAAGGAGTGCTCGATGTCCTGAATCATCTCGACCGCGACCTTCTTGCTCTCCCCGGCGAACTGGCGCGCGACGAACGCCCGGCCGAGCGCGAAACCCAGGGCGCCATCGGCCGCCTCGACGCAGCGCTTCCAGCGCACCTGCAGTTCCTGCTGGCCCTGCAACCGCTTGTCGAAGAACGCGAAGTCCTCGTCCACGAACGCCTTGCTCAACTGGTCGGCCCGCGAATGAACCGCGAGCCAGCGGAAATCGGCGCGCAAGGTTTCGAGATCGGTCTTCTTGAGCGTATCGGCGAGGCCCTTGAAGAATCCCTCGGGCGCTGCGCTGATCAGGGTCAAATTCGGTTGGCCGAGACCGGCGAAGAACGGCGCCCACGACAGGCCGGAAGACATGGCGGAAAGCGCCGCGGGATCGACCCGGTGGTAGATCTTGTTCGGGTCGCGCATCTCGGCGCGCGGCAGCGAAGCCTTGGCCAGCTCGGTCTCGAAAGCCACGATGGCTGCCGCGTGACGCGTGGAGTCCGCCGCGGATTCGCCGGAGAGCGCGAGCATTTTGGCGACGTGGCCCTGGTAGTCCCCCAGCAGCGCCTTGCTGTCCGCGTCGTCCTTCAAATAGTAGTCGCGGTCGGGGAGGCCCAGGCCCCCCTGGGTCAGATAGGCGATCGACAGGTCGGGGTCTTTGAAATCGCCTTCGACGGCGGTCGACAGCAGCGCCTCGATTCCTTCTCTTTGCAACATGGCCGCGACGGTCATCGCGCTGTCGAGGTCGGTCGCTTTGGCGATCTCGGCGAATAGAGGCGCGAGCGGTGCGGCACCCGCCTTCTCGATCGCCGCGTCGTCCATGCACGAGGAGTAGAAGGCACCGAGCTTCTTGTCGTCCGGATCGGTCCCGGGCTTCTTCGCCAGCTCTTCGAGGACGCCGCGGAGCACCTCGCGATTGGTGTCGGCGAGCTGCGAGAAGCCGCGGCCGAACTGCGACTCGTCGGCCGGCAGGGTGGTCTTCGCGAGCCAGCCGCCGCAGGCATACTGGTAAAAGCTCTGGCAGGGGTCGGCCTTGGGATCGAGGGTCGCGCGGATTTCGGCGGCGACCGCGTCGTATCCCGTCTTGGCCGGTGCCATGGATTTCGGCGCGGTCGCCGCGATCACGGGCAGGCTCGCGAAGGCGGTGGCGGCGAGCAGGGCGGTCGCGAGGGTAAAACGGGTGGGTGAATTGGGCATGAGGCTCCTCGAGGGTTTTGATGTCGCCGCCCGCGTCCGGGCGCTGGACAAGGCTTACGCCGGCAAAAGTATACGGTCCCGGGCTTTGAAGGTTGCCGCCCGGTTGCAGCCCGGCTGCTTGCTCTTCCGTCGGGGCTTCCGGGTGGATACGATGCCGCTCCTGGAGAACCTAGATGAACGAGAGCTTCGAATGAGCGCGCGGCGAATCGCGCTGGTCACTACGGGCGGGACGATCGAGAAGACCTACGATGAGCGCTCCGGCGAGCTGGTCAACCGACGTTCGATCGTCCAGCGCATGCTGGAGGAGCTGCGCTTCGAAGAGACGAGCATCCAGGTCCTCGACCTGATGTCCAAGGACAGCCTCGACCTGGTCGAGGAGGATCGAGCGCAGATCGCGGCGATGGTCCGGAGCTTGGGTGTGGAAGCCCCCGGCCGCGGTCCGACCGGGGTGGTCATTCTACACGGTACCGATACTCTGGAGGAGACCGGCGAACGTCTCTATCAGGAGATCCCCAGCACGAAGGTGCCGATCGTCTTGACTGGGGCGATGCGGCCGTTCGAGATGAAGCAGTCGGATGCGCTGCAAAACCTGACCGAGGCGATCTTTGCGACCGGAGTGCTCCAGGCCGGGATCTGGTGCGTCGCCCACGGCCGGGCGCTGCGCTTTCCCGGCGTAAAGAAGGATCGCGCGCTCGGTACCTTCGTTGGGGGCGCCTGAGGGCCGACCTGGTTCGTCTTGCGGGCGGAGCTCAAAACTCGCCCTTCGGGCTCAGACAGTTTCGCTCCGTCCTCAGACGACTTGGCCGAAGCTCTTAACTCTACGGAATGACGGTGCCGTCGGCAGCGACCCGGAACAGGAACCGCGCCCCCTCGGTTCCGGTCGTCACCCAGCGGGTCAGGCGGACGCCGTTGGCCGAGATACCGGACGTGGCCCGTCCTTCCGCATTGCGGAAACAGGCGTTCGGGTCCGAGACGGCGACGGACAACTCGCGGCCGACCGGAGCGCCCGCGACTTGCGTCTCGAACCGCGAGTTGGAATGCGGCTCCATGTAGATCCGCGGCCCCTTCCAGCTGACCGAAACGTGGGTTCGAATCACCCCCCGGATACACCCGTAGGGGTAGTCGCGCGGCGCCGAAACGGCAGGCGCTGCGACGTACGAGAACTGCACCGTGGCCGTCACGGGAGCTGTCGGCGTTTCGTCCGCACAGCCGGCCAGCAGGGCCGCAAAGGCGCCAAAGGCCAGAGCGGGAGTCCGAATTGTCCGCATCGTAAGGGGGAGTCTATGCGATTCTTCCCCAGCGGCAAGAGGGGGGCGTGGGCGCCCCACGGTCCCCCGGAGCCGAGTCTTTTACGCCGCGGTTTCCGTGCTGCCCGGAGCGACCTCGCCCAGGATTTCCAGATTGCCGGTCCCCGCGAGTGTGGCCAGGTCGATCTTGCCGCGGAACCGGACTTTCACATAGTCGAGGATCAAATTGCCGGCGAGCTTCACGATGCCGGTTTTCGCCTCGTAGTTGGCGTCCGACAGGTCGGTTTCGGACGGATCGAGGCGGATGCCCAGCTCGGTGCCGCCGCGGGTTTCGGTGAATTTGCAGTGGACGTAGCCGCGATCGATGGCGGCCTTGAACAGCTCTACGGTATTTTCCGGGCGCATGCTGGCGATGATCGGCTGCTCGACGGTCAGGCGTTGGACGAGGTCGTTCATGGGCGGGTCTCCAGGGGGGCTGATGCCATTCGGTTGGAAGTTCTTCCCCACTGTAGTGCAGGGGAGGGGCAGGCAGGAGACAAACCTCGCGCTCAAACCTCTCGGGCGGCGGCACCTTTTCTGGTAAAAAGCGCACCATGGCTGAAAGTTGGCTCCTCGAAGTCCGCGCCCGTCTCTCCTCGCCGCCCCCCCGGCGCCTGCCGCCGAGCGAGGCCCGGCCGGCGGCGGTCCTGGTTCCTCTGTTCGTCGACGCCGGAGAGCTTTGGACCGTGCTCACCAAGCGAACCGACGACCTGCCCACCCACCGCGGCCAGATCGCCTTCCCCGGCGGCGGCCGGGAGATCGGCGAAGACGCCTGGGCGGCGGCGCTGCGCGAAACCCACGAAGAGGTGGGCCTCGAACCCGGCCGCGTCTTCCGCCTCGGCGAGCTGGACGAAACTGGTTCCCCGGTCGGTTTCCGCGTCGTCCCCTGCGTCGGAGCCGTCCCTTACCCCTTTGAAGCCAAGCCGAACGAGTCGGAGATCGCCGAGGTTTTCGCCCTCCCACTCTCCGCTTTCGCCGATCCCGATCTGGTCGAAGAGCGCGAAGTGAAGATCGACGGCGCGAAGAGGAATCTCCTCATCTACCACGTCGGCCGGCATCAGGTGTGGGGTCTCACTGCCCGCATCCTGGAGAATCTGCTGGAGCGGCTGGGGATGAGCATTGCGCGGGAGTAGACTTAAGGACGTCATGGCGAAAGAGAAGACCTTGGTCCCCGAAATCACCGCGATCACTGTCGCGGGTTTTAAGTCGCTCGCCCGCGAAACCCGGATCGAGATCGCGCCGCTGACTTTGCTCGCGGGAGCGAACAGCTCCGGAAAGTCGTCGGTGATGCAGCCATTGCTTCTCCTCAAGCAGACTTTGGAGGCGACCTACGACCCGGGACCACTGCTGTTGAGCGATTCCCACGTGCGGTTCACGGACGCCTCGCAGATGCTGGCGAAAAAAGGGCGGGCCCAAGTGGGGAGCTTCCAGGTGGGGATCGAGGTTGGTGAGATCTCACTCTTCGAGTCGTTCTCGAAATCCAAGGTCGGTAATTTCTCCCTGGATTCGATGGCCGTGGAGAGAGGCCGAAGTCGAGTCGTACTTCGGGCTGAGATGACAGCTGAGGAGATGCATCAGAACCTGGGATCCGGGCCTGGTTGTTCGATCGAGCGAGACCGTTGTTACTTCATGATTCGTCCACCCGGCGGGGGAGGTGAAGACCTACTAGGTTGGATGATCAAGAAGGAACCGGTTGTCACCCTCTTCTCAAGTCTTGGTAGCGTCGACTCTGCGCTCCGTTCGGTGATCCACCTCCCGGGGTTGCGGGGCAACCCTGATCGTTCCTACCCGGTGGCAGCGGTCGGAGAGCGCTTTCCCGGCCCTTTCCCGGTTTACGCGGCGAGCGTCATCCTTGCATGGCAGGAGAAGAACGATCTTCGCTTGAAGGTTCTCAGCACTCAGCTCCAGAAGCTGGGCTTGACCTGGAAGGTCGAGGCCCGCCAGGTTGATGCCACCCGGGTCGAGCTGAACGTCGGGCGGCTAAGAGCCCCAGCCAAGGGCGGTTTGAAGGATCTGGTCAACATCGCGGACGTAGGCTTCGGTGTGTCCCAAACGCTGCCTGTCCTAGTTGCGCTTTTGACTGCGGCCCCCGGTCAACTCGTCTATCTAGAACAGCCCGAGATCCACCTTCATCCGCGCGCGCAGGTCGCTCTGGCTGAGATTCTCTGTGAGGCGGCAAGGCGTGGCGTGAAGGTTGTCGCCGAAACCCACAGCTCACTGCTTCTGATCGCCGTCCAGTCCCTCGTGGCCGAGGGCAAGATGATCCCTGATCTGGTCAAGTTGCACTGGTTCCAGCGGGACGAGGCTGGCTGTACCGTCGTTCACTCGGGCGATCTCGACGAGGCGGGTGCCTACGGGGATTGGCCGGAGGATTTCGGCGAGGCGGAGCTTTCGGCCCAGAGGCGCTACCTCGATGCCGCTGACGCCCGGGACCTCGAAAGCGTACCGCGTGCCCGGAAAGCCAAAGCAGCTCGTCGTTGACGCCTCGCTTGCGGGTCGCGGATCCAGCGAATCGCGAGAGGCACTCGAGGTGATCCTTCTGGAGACTCGACACACCGCGGTCTTTGATCCGAAGCTCGCCGAGGAGTGGAGCCTCCACGAAACTCTTTTCTCCAGCCGCTGGCGAGCCAGCATGCGCTCTCGCCGCCGTATCGTAAGGCTCTCCGAGGCTCCGCGGCTTCCTTGGGAATCGAGATTGAAGCATGTAGAGCTTCGGCCGAACCAGCGGGCGGCATTGGAGAAAGATCTCCACCTCATTCGGGCTGCAGCGGCAACCGACGAGACCATCCTCTCTTGCGACAAGACCGCGCTCGCCTTGTTCTGCCTTGCCTGCGCCGGGCTTCCAGATCTCGGACGGATCGTCTGGGCCAATCCAGACCGGCCGGAGGAGGCGGTTCACAATTGGCTCTGCGCCGGCGCCAAGCCCGAGGAATCTCGACAGATCCGGAATGCATCGGCCGACTCGCGCGCTTAAGAACAGTCGATGCCCGCCCACCGCAGCTCCATCCCCGCCCTCCGCCTGCGCAATCTAAACACCGCCCCGGTTCGTCCGGACGGCGAGTACGTCCTCTATTGGATGACCGCCTTTCGCCGCCTGTCCTGGAACTTCGCGCTGGATCGGGCGGTCGAGCGGGCTCGGGAGCTCAACAAACCTCTTTTGATCTTCGAGGCGATCCGATGCGGGTACCGCTGGGCCAGCGACCGCCTGCACAAATTCGTCTTGGACGGCATGGCGGAGCACGAGCAGGCTCTGGCGGGGAGCGGCGTTGGGTACTTCTCCTACGTCGAACCCGCGGACGGCGCGGGCTCGGGGCTGCTCGAAGCGCTTGCGGCGCGGGCCTGCTTGATCGTCGCGGACGATGCTCCGGTCTTCTTTTTGCCAAAAATGCTCGCCGCTGCGGCGGAGCGGTCAAAGGTTCTGGTGGAGGCGGTCGATTCGAACGGCCTGTTGCCGATTCGCGCCGCGGACAAGACGCATCTGACGGCGTACAGCCTGCGACGGTTTCTCCAAGGCGAGCTGCCGCGCCATCTCGGCGATCTGCCTGCCGCCGAGCCGTTCTCGGGTTCGCCGTTGCCGAAGTTCGGCGGGGTGCCGAGGGAGATCGCAAAGCGCTGGCCCGCCGCCTCGAGCGAAATGCTCTCCGGGACCTCTGGCGCTCTCAACTCTCTGCCGATCGACCACGGGATCCCTCCGGTCCTTGAGACTCCCGGCGGCGAGGTTGCGGCGCGCGCCCGGCTGGGCCGATTTCTGGAGCGCAACCTCAGCCGCTACGGCGAGGCGAGGAACGAACCGGCCGAGGAGGTGACGAGCGGGCTGTCGGCCTATCTTCATTTTGGCCACATCTCGACCGCTGAGATTCTCATCGAGCTGGCTGACCAGGAGGATTGGACCCCGGCGAAAATCGGGCCGCTCAAGAACGGCAAGAAGGAGGGGTGGTGGGGGATGAGCGCCGCCGCCGAGTCGTTCCTGGATGAGCTGGTGACCTGGCGCGAGCTGGGCTACAACCACGCCGCGCGGCGGGACGACATCGACCGCTACGAGTCGCTGCCGGCTTGGGCGAGAGAGACGCTCGAAGCGCACGAGAGCGACCCACGGACGGAGATCTACTCTCTCGCGGAGTTCGAGGCGGCCCAGACCCGGGACGAGATCTGGAACGCGGCGCAGACCCAGCTGGTGCGCGAGGGAACGATCCACAACTACCTCCGGATGCTCTGGGGCAAGAAGGTGCTGCACTGGAGCCGGAGCCCTCGCGAGGCGGTCGAGATCTTGATCGAGCTGAACAACAAATACGCCCTGGACGGCCGGAACCCCAACTCGTACAGCGGTATCTTCTGGTGCCTCGGCCGCTACGATCGCCCTTGGGCGCCGATCCGCCCGATCTTCGGCGCGATCCGATACATGAGCTCCGACAGCACGCGGAGGAAGCTCAAGATCGACCGCTACCTCGCGCGGTATTCCCCGGGAGCGCCGGGGAGGCAGGGGGAGCTGTTCGGACTCCGTTGAAGCGAGGGCCGGTCTATCTGCGATTTTGTTCCTGGCGCGCCTCTCGCCATTTGCCCATGCCGGCGTGAAGGGTATCGGCCCACTCCTCGTTCGACTGCAGGTGAACCTGAAGGGGATTGCCCAAAATAGCCGGCGTCATCCTGTTTTCGACCAACATCTTGTGCAGGAGGAGGCGGTTTGTCCGCGAGTTGCCGTCGCGGAACGGGTGGAGGTTTTCGAGCCTCCGGTGGGTGGCCGCGATGTGGACCAGCTTTTCACGTTCGGTGTTTTTGTCCTTGAGGCCGGAATAGTAGTCGGAGAAAATCTTGTCCGCATGCCGTTTGACGGCTTTCTTCGATTTCGGCTTGAACCAGATCCCCAGGTTGTCCTCGTCGCCCGTGGCCGTCGGCGCTCGGTGGTAGTCCAGCTCGTCGTTCTGGCCGAAGAGGTGCTCGGCGTCCTCCGGCACGGTGAACGGCTTGGCGACCTCCGGATCGACTTCGGCGAGCGCTTGCTTCGGCGCGCCGGGCGCGTAGTCGGGATCCGCGTTGTACGAGACGTTGACCCCTCGATCCCCGGTATCCCGATACCCCGGCCGGAAGTTTGGGTCGGTGCGCCGATGGCGGGTGGCGGTCGAATGGATGCCCGCGAGAAACGCGGAATCCATCCGTTCCCCTAAAGAGTTTGCGACCTGAGCGCGGGCGTTTTTAGCGGATTCGAGATAGCCCGGCTCCGAGTGGGATTCCTTCATGGCTTCGGCCGAATCGAAACCGTACTCGGCGTACTCTTCGGCCGGGGGAGCGTGCAATCCCTCGTCGAACGTCTGTGCGCCATGCTCGTGGTGATCCCCGTCGATGATCTCCTGCCAGGAGTGCTCCGGATCGAGACCGAGGTAGGTCGCCTTCATCCGGCGCTTCTCCTCGGCCTGCCGGGCGCGCCGGGCCGCTCCCTTCCGGACCGCCTTGGCATGTTTGGGGGCCGAAGCGGCGAAGCGCCCCTGCGCCTGCTGCTGCTGCGTGCGGATCTGCTGTTGGAGCTTCGCCGCGTTGCGCGAACGGCCCCCGCCCCTCTGGGTTCTCTGAATAGGAACGGTGGCGGCCGAGTGGGTCGGTTCGCTCACGAAGCGAAATTTCTCTACCTGATGCCCCAACCGAGCGGCGGCGGAAGCCGGGTATGACGGCGGCGGCGGAGGCATATGGGCGTCCGAAAGCGGCGGCGCGGGTCGCGAACGGACCTGTCCCCCTTCGGAGAGAGCCGTAGGCCGTGGGCCGTGGGATTGAGCGTCAAACATGGAGTGCAGCAGTGATGGTAGTACTTACAGTACCGGGTAGGGCCTTGGCCGTCAATCGCGCGGAGTGCCGCGGCGCGCGGAGCGCGATTGACGCCGAGAGCCAAGTCCGCGTAGGTTCCCCGCGACGTTCCCTCGATTTGTCGATTTCGATTTGGAGGCGGTCCCTGAGCGCCAACCTCTGCTTCTTCATCCAGACCCACCGCGATCCCGAGCAGATTCTTCGCCTGGTGAAGACGCTCCATCGCGGCAGCGATACAGCGCGGGTGATCGTGCAGCACAATTTCGCCGCGGGCCATCCGCTCGACTGGGCGCCATTCGCGGACCTTCCGCGTACCCATCTGTTTCCGGCGACCGGGCCGCAGATTCGGGCGCACTACTCCTGCCAGGTGCAGCCGCTGTTGGACATGATCGACTGGCTGGAGCGGGAAGGGATCGCCTACGACTGGTTGGTGACGCTCACCGGCCAGGACTACCCGACCCTTTCGACCCCGAAGATGGAGGCGGAGCTTGCCGCCGCAACCGGTGACGGTTTCATCCGTTCGTGGGACGTTCATTCGGCCGCCAATCCCTGGTCCTGGCGTAAGGCGCGAAATCGCTATCACTACCGCTATCGCCGGCTGCCCGCCTGGACCTTGAAGGCTCTCCATGCGGTGCGATTCGCGACCCGCATTCTGCCGATCCACTTCTATCTGGATTATGGCGCGTATGTCGGCCGCCGGGTGTTGGCGACGCCGTTCAACGACCAGTTTCGCCTGCACGGCGGCTGGGCCTGGTTCTCGCTGCGCCGTAGCGCCGTCCTTTACCTCCGGGAATACCTGGCCTCCCATCCGGATCTGGTTCGGTTCTACCAGGGGACGATCACGCCGGAGGAGTCGCTGGTCCAGACCGTTCTGCTCAACAGTGGCCGCTTCGATCTGACGAACGACGACCGGCGCTACATCGACTACTCGAAGGCGCACAAGGGGTCGCCGCGCGTCCTCACCGAGGCGGACGTCCCTATGCTCGCCGCGGGGAACTACCATTTCGCCCGGAAGTTCGATCCCGGCGTCGATTTGAAGGTCCTGGACCGGATCGATCGGGAGCTGCTCGCCGCGACCTGAGGCGAGCGCGCGGCCGGGAATCCGCGGTAATCTTCTCCACCGTAGATAGTGCGGGACTTAAGATCCGATCTTCAGAAGAAAAAGGAGACCGCCATGGACCAGAGCAACCTCAATCGACGCGATTTCGGCAAACTCACCCTTGCAGCCTTTGGCGGCATTCTCGCCGGGTCGTTTGCCGCCAAGTCGGCATTTGCGGCCGAGGCGAGCCCCGAGTTCCGGCTCGGCGACAAGCACATCTGCTGCGGCCTGAACACCTGCAAGGGGCTTGGGGCCGATGCCAAGAACGACTGCGCGGGGCTGGGCACCTGTTCGAACGTCGAGGCGCACGGCTGCTCGGGTTCGAACGACTGCGCGGGCCAAGGTCCCGACGGCACGAACTCCTGTAAGGGCAAGGGGAGCTGCGCGGTGCCGGTCCATGGCGATGCGTGGAAAAAGGCGCGGACGGGCTACGAAGCCGCGATGACCAAGGCGGGCAAGAAGTTCAGCCCGGCGCCGAAGAGCTGCGGCGCGGAAGGCTGAAGATTTTCCGCGCGGACAAGACGAAGCGGGCGGGCCGCGGCCGATGAGTTCCCGGATCGCCCCGCGTCTTGGGAATCCGAACCTGGGGGCCGGCGTCGGCCTCCGCTCGGTTCACTTCGAGCACATCCTCGCCGAGCAGCCGGCGGTCGACTGGTTCGAGGTGATCAGCGAGAACTACGTCGATTCCCAAGGGCGCCCGCGGCACGTGCTGCGCCAAATCGCCGAGCGTTACCCGGTGGTGCTCCACGGGGTTTCGCTCTCGATCGGCTCGACCGATCCGCTCGATCGCCTCTACCTCAAGAAGTTGAAATCCCTGGCCGCCGAAGTGAAGGCGGCCTGGGTCTCCGACCACCTCTGCTGGACCGGTGTGCTGGGCAAGAACACCCACGACCTGCTGCCGGTGCCATTCACCGAGGCGACGCTCCGCCATGTCGTCGAGCGGATCAAGATCGTCCAGGACATCCTCGAACGACCGCTGGTGCTGGAAAACCCCAGCTCGTACGTGACGTTCGCCCACTCGACGATGGAAGAGTGGGAGTTCATCGGCCGGATGGCCGAAGAGGCCGATTGCGGCCTGCTGCTCGACGTCAACAACGTCTACGTGTCGAGCTTCAACCACGACCTGGAGCCTGAGGAGTTCGTCCGCTCGCTGCCGCACGAGCGGATCGTCCAGTTCCATCTCGCCGGCCACAGCGACTACGGCACCCATCTGATCGATACCCACGACCATCCGGTGATCGACGCGGTCTGGGACCTCTATCGGCTGGGCCACCAGCTGACCGGCGGCGCTTCGACGCTGCTCGAATGGGACGCGCACATTCCGCCGTTCGACGTGGTCCACGCCGAGGTGCTGAAAGCGAAACGGTTCACCGAACCCCGGGCGGAAATCGCGGAGGTCGAGACGCCGAACGATTCCAGGCGGGAGCCCTGGCGGGATGCGGCCTTCGTCGCTAGGCTGGGCGAGGAGCCCGCGCCGCACCCGCTCCATCACATCCGGCCGGATGTCGCCTGAGCCGCGCATGAGCCGGGAAGATTCCGAGCCGCGGGAAGAGCCGGCGCTCGATGTCGTCCAAAGCTGGTTCCAAGCGGTGATCAGCCACCCGGAAGGGGTGGCGAGCGGCCTCTCCGGGGACGAAGCGCAACGCCTGATCGGCCTCGGCCGCGACGAGTTGGAGCGGATCGTCCGCCGCTCTCACAGCTTGACCGCCAGTGAGCGGGTCGGGATCTACGCTCACGCCTACTACGCGCGGCTGCTCGAATGCCTCGGCGAATGCTTTCCGATCCTGCGGCGCATCCTGGGGCCTGATCTGTTCGAGCCGATCGCGTTCGAATACCTCCAGCGCCACCCGTCGCGCAGCTACACGCTCGACCGCCTCGGCGACCGGTTCGCGCAGTTCCTCGAAGAGACTCGCGCTCCCAACGCGGGCGATCCCCCCGCCTGGCCTGAGATGCTCGCCGATCTCGCCCGCTTCGAGCACGCGATCGCCCGGGTGTTCGACGGCCCGGGACTCGAAGGAGAGCCGCCGTTTTCGGTCGAAGCTCTCCAGGCGCTCGGAGCCGAGGGCCTCGCCTCCGCGCGCCTGATTCCTTCTCCTTCGCTTCAGCTGCTTACCTTCCGCTTTCCGCTCAACGACCTCTACACCGCCGCGCGCCAGGCGGGAGAGGACGACGAGCTGGAGTATCCGGTTCCCGGAGTCGAGCATCTGGCGCTCTGCCGTCGCGATTTCGTCGTGCGGCGACATCCGCTCTCGCAGGCGGAGTACGCCCTGCTCGATGCGATTCTCGACGGAGGCACTCTACGGGAGGCACTCGCGAAGGCAGCTGAAGTCGCCGCCTCGGACGCGGATCTCGCCCGAGAAGTCGAGCGCTCGTTCGCCGCATGGACCGCCGCTGGATTCTTCCGCGGCGTCGCACCGATGGAGGCGCCATGATCGAACAGGTTCTGATTCTTCTCGGCGCAGGGATCTTCGGTTTCCTCGCCACCGCGCACCTGGCCTTCACGTTTTTCACCAACAAGTTCGACGCCCGCGATCCGCGCGTTAACGAGGCGATGAAGGCAACCTCCCCGGTCCTCACCCGCCGGCTGACGATGTGGAACGCCTGGATCGGCTTCAACGGCAGCCACAGCCTGGGCGGAATGGTGCTCTCCGCCGTCTATCTGCTGCTCGGGTTCCGCCACATGGAACTGCTGCGCAGCTCGCCGAGCTTCCTAATCCTCGCGATCGTCGCGAGCCTCGCGTATCTCGCGCTGGGCCTGCGCTATTGGTTCCGCACCCCCACCACGGGAATCGCGATCGCCACCGCCTGTTTCATTGCAGCGGCCGTGAAGATGTTCGCCTAAGGAATCGCCAGCCGTAGGCCCTTGTGAACCGCCACGGGCGATCCCACGGCAAGGAAGGCCGAGGCGGGAGGCCGGGCGAGAATCGGCCCGAACTCGGGTCCGTAGAGACGCTCTCCCGGCCCGGTGAAGGTCGCTCGGGTGGCTGTCCAGACGTTCCAGGAGGGATGTTCGACCTGGTATTCGAGCGTTCCACCGTCGCGTTGGCGGGTGTAACCCCAGTAGTGCTCGGTGATGAATTCGGCCTCCGAGCCGGGGACCAGCGGTTGGGCCGGCCCCTCGACTTCCGCCGAGAGAGCGAACGAGGCCCCTCGGTAACGCCAGCCGTAGGTGGCGGAGCCTCCCGCTTCCGGCGTCACGCGGATGTCGTGGGTCATGGGCACCGCAAGGTACGGTTCGTTGTAGACCCACCGGGCGAGGGTTGCGATCGCCCAACGAGGAACCAGTTCGCGAACGAACACCACGGCGCGGCGCCAGACGCCGTCGTCGCCCTTGCGCCGGACATAGAAGCGAAGGTTCACCTCGTCGAAATTCTGGTGCCCCGGAATCGGAATCCCGAGCAGCCGGGTGCTCAAGAAACGGAACCCGACCAGGCTTGCGAGGCAGCGGTCATGCCAGAAGTCGAGCTCGGTTCCCGCCGGCACGAGGGGGAGCAGGAGCGATGGCTCCACCTCGTAGTTGAGCAGGCCGAGGTGCTCCCAGCGGGCGGTGAGAAATGGGCGGCGAGGGGGCATGGGGGAAACGCTTAAATAGGATTGGTGAGGCCGGCATGAGCCTATCTCACGGCAGCCTCATTCTCCGGCGTCACTTCTCGGCGGCGGCTTTAAGGTTCGCGAGCCCGGACTCGAAGTCCTTGCCGACCATTTTGTCCATGCTCATGAACACCTGCATGACCTTGGAGAGGAACGGATTCTTGCCGTCCATCGCCCAGGTCACTTTCGTCGAATCGCCCTGACCTTCGAGGGTGAATTCGACTTGGTTGGTCGCTTCGAACGGCTTGATGAAGTGGAGCTGGATCGCCACCCGGGACGGGGCGGTGGCGTCGGTGATCTCCATCGTTCCTTCGCCGACATCGCTGTTGCCTTTCCACGCGTACTTGGCGCCCGCTCCTTCTGAGGCTCCGCTGTAGGTGCGGGTCAAGGCAGGATCCAGCTTTTCCCAGGGCGACCAGGCCGTCCAGTTGTGGAAGTCGTTGATCAGGGCAAAGATCTTCTCGGGCGGCGCCTGGATGGTCGTCTGGCGCTCCAGGTGGAACGTGTCGGGCTTCGTCGCCGCGATCACGAGCAGGGCGGCGATCAATACGACGAGGACGATGCCGATGATTTTGAGCATGGGGCTCTCCGGGTTGGGTTCAGGCTGCGATGAACGAACTCAAGCTTTTCGGGACACCTGACTCTTGCCGAAGATCTGCGCATCGAGACTCCAGGGGCCGCCTCCCTCCGCCGCGATGTAGAGGAAGATGAAACAGAGCAGGACGGCGGGCATGCCGAAGTTCTGGGCGGGCCAGGTGCCGTTGGGCGCGTGGAACTGCCAATAGGCGACCGCCATCATGCCGGAGCAGAGGAACGCTGCGGGGCGCGTAAAGAGACCGAGCAGGATACAGAGCCCGCCGATGACTTCGATCACGGCGCCGACTCCCATCTGCGAGGCCAGCTCGAAAGGCGGAGAGCCTTTCGGCATTCCTCCGAATAAGCCGAACCATTTCATAGCGCCGGATTGGAAGAGCAGAAAGCCCGACACGACGCGCAGCAAAAAGTAGGAAATCTGGATCGCGCGGCTTCTGTCCATCGATCACCTCCGGTTTCGGCTCGCCGTCATCTCAGCGCGCCGGGTCAGCCGACTGGGAAGAATCTGCCTCGACCATGACAATACTTAAGCCCTCCGCCTTGATCCGACTCGCGTAACGACCCCGTTCCGCCTTCGCGAAATCGAAATCGTATTCGGGCCGGATATCGTCGGTGGAGGCGAGGGCTGGTTCAGGAATCATAGGGCGATTCTAAGTCGTGCCGCTACGCGACCGCCCGCTCCGGCTGCAACGCTTCGATCTGGACCGAGACCAGCTTCGAGACGCCTTTTTCTTCCATCGTGACGCCGTAGAGGTTGGAGGCGATCTCCATCGTGAGTTTGTTGTGGGTGATCACGATGAACTGGGTGTCCTGCTTCGACATTTGGTGCAAGAGGTCGGCGAAGCGGGAAGTGTTGATGTCGTCGAGCGGCGCGTCGACCTCGTCGAGGATGCAGAACGGCGAGGGCTTCGAGCGGAACAGCGCGAACAGGAGGGCGATTGCGGTGAGCGCTTTTTCGCCGCCGGACAGCAGCATCAGGTTCTGGAGCCGCTTTCCCGGCGGGCGGGCGACGATCTCGATGCCGCTTTCGAGCGGATCGTCCTCGTCGAGAAGGCGCATCTCGGCTTCGCCGCCGCGGAACAGGTGCTGGAACACCTCGCCGAACGCCTGGTTGACCACCACGAACGTCTCGCGGAAGCGCTCGGCGGAGGTCTGGTTGATCTCCTTGATCGTCTGCCGCAGGCTCTCGACCGACTTGACCACGTCGGCGCGTTGGACGGTGAGGAAATTGAACCGTTCCTCCTGCTCGTCGTGCTCCTGGAGCGCGAGCACGTTCACGGGACCTAAGCGGTCGAGCGTCGCCTTGCAGCGCGACAGTTCGACGTCCAGCTCGGCGAGCGCTCCGGAAGGCGCGGGGGCCGGATCGGGCAGCTCGCGCTCGAACTCCTGGCGGTGGGTCTCGCCCAGGTGCTGCACGTCGTGCTCCAGCCCGACCTTTTGGATGCGCAGATCCTCGACTTCGGAACGCGCGGTGTCGCGCTGCGCGCGATAGACCAGAATCCGCTCGTCGATACCGCGGAGACCCTGGCGGTGATCGTCGAGCGTCGCCTGATCGGCGAGCACTTGGCTCTCGACCACCACGCGCTCTTCGAGCGCGGCCTGCAGCTCGACCTCGGCGCGCGCCACCTCTTCTTCGATCTGCGCGCGACGCTCGCCCAACCTGTCGCTCTCCTCGGTCCAGGCCGCGATCTGGCGGCGACCGGTTTCCAGCTCTCCGGAGAGGCGGGCGATCTCGCGGTTCAGCGAATCGAGCCGCTCTTCGAGCAGGTCGAGCCGGCCGCGGCGGCCGGCGCTTTCGGCGCGCAGGCTTTCCCGGGCGCCCTTGGCGGCATCCAGCTCCGCTTGCGCGCGATCGAAGCGCTCGGCGAGGCCTGCCTGCTTTTCTTCGGCGAGGCCGAGCTCGCTCGCCAGCTCGCGACCTTTGACCCCGATCTTGTCCAGATCGGCGGCGATCGTCGTGCGCTCCGCGCCGAGCTTTTCGCCTTCGGTCGCCAGGCGTCGCTCGCGTTGCGCGGAGTCCTCGGCGCGGGCGCGGCCGACGGCCACCTCCTGACGGAGCTGGCCGACTTCGGTCTGGAGCCGGTTCGAATCTTTCGCCATCTGCGAGCGGTCGGCGAGCAGCCGTTCCAGCTCGGAGACGGCCTTGGCGAGGCGCGCTTCGAGGTCGGGGATGGCGCGGCCCAATTCGGCGAGGTCGCGCTCCCGTTCGAGCACACCGGGGGTCGCCCGTTCGCCCTCGACGCGCACTGTGCCGTTTTCGATCCACAGCCCTTCGCGGCAAAGGAACGCTACGCCGGAGTGCGTGGCGGCCAGGCGGCGCGCGTCTTCGGGGCTCTTGACCAGGAACGCGGGAGGGAGCGCCGCGCCGAGATCCTCGGGGAAGCCGAGGGCCTCGCCGACCGAAAGATGGACGCCTGAGTCGGCGGTGATCCGGGCGAGCGCCGCCGGGGCATCGCCGGGATCGAAATCCTGGGCGTGCGAGCGGTGGCCAGTGTTCGCAGCGACCGGCGCGATCAGCGCCGCTTCCGCCCGGCCGGCGAGCGCGTCGGCGAGGGCTAGGGGATCGTGCCCGGGAGCGAGCAACACGGCGTCCGCCAGCTCGCCGAGATAGAAGTCGAGCGCGCGCTCCCAACCCTCCAGCGGATCAGCCTGCTCGGCCAGAAAGCGGGGTTCGGAGTGGCCGGCCGCTTCGAGTGCCGAAACCAGGTTCCGCCGCCGCTCGGCGTCGGCGCGCGACAGCTCGGCCAGAATGCGCTGCCGGTTGCGGCTTTGGGAAAGCTGATCTTCGAGCTTCCGGCGGCCGTCGGTCGCCTCGGCCTCGCGGCGCATCAGCGCTTCGAGAGCGGCGATCGTCCGCTCGGATTCCGCGGCGCGCTCGCCGAGCCGGCCTTCGGAAGCCAGGACCTTTTCGCGCGCCAGCTCCAGCCCCTCGCGCGCTTGGGCCAGCTCGGCGCCATGCTGCTCGATCTCGCGGTCGAGGTGGTGCAGGCGGTAGTTGCCTTTTTCCAGCTCGATCTGGGCGTGCTGGGCGCGTTGGCGCACGGCGTTGATCTCGGTGGCTGCGGTGAGCGTCTCGCGGCGCAGCGATTCGAGCCGCGCGTGGGCGAGCTGCAACTCGCGGTCGGCGGAGGCCACCTGCCGCTCGTCCGACTCGACCGCAGAGGCCGCATCGTCGCGCTCGGCGATCTGTTCGGCGCGGCGATTTTCAAGCGAGGCGAGCGCCTCTTCGTGATGACCGATCTCGGCCCGACGCCGCTCCGCGAGAGCCTGCGCCTGAGCGCCCCGCTCGCCGATTTCGCGCAGGGTTTCGCGGCTTCCCTTGATCAGCTGCTGGCGCCCCTCCACCCGCGTGCCCAGCTCGGCGTGGCGCTGGTGGCGGTTGGCGACCGCGCGCCCCAGCTCGTCCAGCCGCTCGCGCCCTGCGGCGATTTCCGCCTCGTCGCGGTGAAGGTCCGCGGCCAGCTCGGCTTCCCGGGAGACCGCGGCGTCGAGACGGGTCTGAAGCTCGATCAGACGGGTGGCGAGCACCGCCCAGCGCTCCAACAGAACCTTCTCCAGCAGCTCGCGGTACTCGACCTCTTTTTCCTGGAACCGCTTCGCCGCCGAGGCCTGGCGCTTCAAGGTACGCACCGAGCGCTCGACTTCAGAGATCACGTCGTCGAGCCGCAGCAGGTTCGCGGTCGCCTCTTCGAGCTTCACCTCGGCGATCGCCTTCCGCGCCTTGTAGCGGGTGACGCCGGCCGCCTCTTCGAGCAGTTTCCGGCGTTCTTGCGGCTTGCCGGAGAGGATCATGCCGATCTTCCCCTGCTCGATCACCGAATAGGCGCGCAGGCCGAGGCCGGTGTCCATCAGCAGGTCGCGGATATCCTTCAAGCGCACCGTCTTGCCGTTCAGCTTGTACTGGCTTTCGCCGCCGCGGAAGACGCGCCGGGTGATCGTCATCTTGCCGTCGTTCGCGTGAGGAAAGCTCGGATCGGTGCGGAGGGTGAGGGTCGCTTCCGCCATTCCCAGCGGTTTCCGGCTGTCGGTGCCGTTGAAGATGACGTCTTCCATCGTGCCGCCGCGGAGCGATTTGGCGCTCTGCTCGCCGAGCACCCAGGTCATCGCCTCGGAGAGGTTCGACTTGCCGCAACCGTTCGGGCCGACGATCGCAGTGACGCCGCCGGCAAAGTCGACCGCGACTGGATCGACGAAGGATTTGAAACCGGAGATCTCGAGGCGTTCGACTTTCAGCATGGGCCGGCAAGATTACCAGAGGCCTGAGAAAAGCTACAAGGCGTAGGGGAGGAGGTTGCGGCCGACCACAAGATAGGGTAGGCGCTCGGAAGCCGGGGCGGGAACCGGGCGGTGTCCGCGGAGAGCGAAGACAGCATAGGATTTAGCTCCCCCGAAAGCCGCCGGATGATCGAATTCTTTTCCGCCTTAGCCGATCTCGCCCGGCCGCTCCTCGCCGCCGCGGGACTCGGAGGAGCCGCCTGGTGGCTCGGTTCGACGGCCCGCCGGGCGCTCGGGGCGGAGAGGCGAGGAGACGAGCGGATCGGTCGAGCAGGGGTGGACGTAGCTCTCGGGCTCGCCCTCCTCGCCGCCCTCGGATTTTGGCTCGGGATCTGCGGTTGGCTGACGCTCTGGGGGCTGGTGGGAGGGGTGGCGGTGATCGGGACCGGGCTTCTGGCGATTTCGGCTCGCCGAAAGGGCTCCGGGCGGAGGCAAGCTCCGCCCCTACGACTCTCAGCTTCGCGAGTGGCCATCATCCTCGTCGTCCTCCTCCCCCTCATCGCCCTTGCGCTCTATCCGCCGACGGGGTTCGACACCACGATGTACCACCTGCCGTTCGCCAAGGCATTCGTGGCGACCGGGGGCCTGCCGTTTCTGGCCGACCTGCGGTTCCCGATCTTCCCCCAGGCGAGCGAGGTGCTGTTCGCCGAGGCGATGATTCTCGACGGCGACCGCGCGGCGCAGCTCCTCTCGCTGCTCGCGACCCTTGCGACCGCGGCGATTCTGTTCGGCTGGGCTAAGCGGGTTTCGCGGGAAGGGACGGTCGAGGGCTTCGGATCGGCAGGGAGGGCCGGCGAGCTGGCGGCGGCGCTGTTCCTGGGCGGACCGATCGTCGCCTACCTTTCGGGCACCGCCTATTGCGAGCCGGTGCTGGTGCTGTTCGGTGTCGCCGCCTTCGATCAGATCGACCGTTTTGACGCGACTCCGGACGATTCGCGGCGCTGGGGCCTCGCGGGGATCTTCGCGGGCTCGGCCGCCGGGGTGAAGTACTTCGGACTGTTTCCGGTCGGCGCGGTCCTCGCCGTCGCACTGTTCGCCCGAGCGGACGGCAAGTTCGAGCGATTTCGCCGGCTGGCTTCAAGCCTCGGGGGCGTTCTGGTCTTCGCCCTGACCTGGTATGTCCGGACAGCGGTCTACACCGGCAATCCCTTCTTCCCCCTCTTTACGCGGCTGTTCGGCGAGTCGGTCTGGGGCGGGCCGGCCGAGCTGGCTCCCTGGTCCGAGGGGAACGGACATTCGCAGTTCATCCAGATGTTGCGGCTGCCGTGGACGCTGACCTTTGGCCGTCCGGAGTTCGGGCGCATGCCGCCCTGGTCGCCGGTTCTGATCCTCGCGCTCGCCGCGACGCTCTTCGCCCTCCGGAGGAATCGCCGGATTCGCCTCTTGCTGGGCGCTTCGCTCGCCTACCTGGGGGCATTCCTCTTTCTGCCGATCGACGCGCGCTACCTCCTGCCGATCCTGCCGCTGCTCAGCCTAGCGGCGGCTTTGAGCCTCGCTCCCCGGCTTGGCCGACGCCGGTGGATGCTGCCTGCGGCGATTCTCTTGGCGCTCGCTCCGGCGTGGCTCTGGAGCCTCTACCACCTGTATCGGCAGGGACCGCTTCCGGCATCGCCCGCGGCGCGTGAGGCATTTCTCGCCGACCGGTTTCCCGCCTATCCGGCGCTACGGTTTCTGGCCCGGACCGAAGGCTCCGCGGCGTCCGTCTACGGCTTCTACGCCGAGAATCACGTGTACTACGCACCCGGCCGATATCAAGGCGACTGGCGAGGCCGGACGCCTTATTCGGAGATCCTCAAGCTCCTGAACTCGGGCAATCTGCTGGCCGAGGGGCTTCGAGCGAGGGGAGTGACCCACCTGCTGACGATCGTCGCTTCGGAGCCGTCGTTGCCGCGCGATCCAAGCTACGCGAAACGATTCCAGCTCGTCTACGACGACGGAAAAGCGAGGGTGTGGAAGATTTTGTGAGGGAGAAGGGGGATGGTGCGAAAGGGGGGACTCGAACCCCCACGGCCTTGCGACCACAAGATCCTGAATCTTGCGCGTCTACCAAATTCCGCCACTTTCGCGTGACGGGGGGGAGTGTAGTCGCAAGCGGGGTGGGGGTGTCAAACCCGGTCCGGAGGGAGGAGGGGCGGTTGTTGTAGTTCCTGGGAGCGCCGAGCTCCAGCTCGGCACCGAAGCGGCGAGGGTGTAGAAG
>JBBSBW010000039.1:0-64265 GCA_038250865.1 Thermoanaerobaculia bacterium
GACGAATGCCTGGCGCTGGTGCGCCTCGAAGGGGTGGCCGACAAGCTCCCTTCGCAGCTTTCCGGCGGTATGCGGCGCCGGGTGGGATTCGCCCGCGCGATCGCGGTCGAGCCCGAGATCCTGTTGTTCGACGAGCCGACCACCGGGCTCGATCCGGTGACCACCGCGTTGATCGACGAGGTGATCATCGATTTGAACAACCGTCTGCATTCGACCACGATCACCATTACCCACGACATGGAGAGCGCGTTCCGGATCGGCGATCGGATCGCGATGATCCACCAGGGCAAGATCGTCGCCGAAGCGGCGCCCGAGGAATTCCGGAATCACCCCGATCCGCGGGTGCAACAGTTTATCCATGGTATTGCCGATGGTCCGCTCACGGTTGAGAGCGCGGCCTTCTCGAAGAACTAGGAGCTGACGATGGGCAACGTCATCCGCGTCGGGCTGTTCACCGCGATCTGTCTCGCGATTCTTGGCTTTTTGGTCTGGAAAATCGAGGATTGGAGTCCTTGGGGGGCGAAAGGCAAAGAGGTCTCCGCGGTCTTCGATTCGGTCGCCGGTCTCGACGACAAGGCGGCGGTGCGCGTGGCCGGCGTCCGCGTCGGCCGGGTCGAGGGCATCGGCCTCGAAGGTCGCCAGGCAAAAGTGCATATGGTGCTCGAAAGGCCGCTGGGTCTCACCGAAGGGACAACCGCCACGATCGCGAACCTCGGCCTGTTGGGAGAAAAATACGTCGAGCTGATTCCCGGACCCGCCGGCGCGCCGCCGCTGCCCGACAAAGCCGTCCTCCACGGCACTACGCCGATCAGCTTCGACCAGGCGATGGCGAAGATCCAGGCGATCGGCGACTCGATCCAGGGCATCACCGGCTCGCTGTCCGGCGCGCTCGCGGGGGAGACCGGCGGAGTGAGCTTGGGGCAGTTGATGACCAGCCTGGCGCAGACGAGCGACGAGATCCGCCTTTTGGTGGCGGAGAACCGGGTGCAGCTCGGCAGGACGATCGGCAACTTCGAGCAGGTGGGCGCCAACCTCGCCTCCGAGCTGCCGCGCCTCTCGGGCCAGCTCGAAGAGACGGCGAAGCAGATCTCTGCGATCCTGGCCGAGAACCGCGGCAACCTGTCCGGGACGATGGAGAACGCGCGCAAGGTGACCGGCGACATCCAGGTATCGGTCGACAACCTGAACAAGATCACCGACAAGATCGCCTCCGGCCATGGGACGATCGGCAAGCTGATCAACGACGAGACGGCGCACGACAAGCTGGTCTCCACCCTCGACTCGATCGAAGGGGGAGTCAAATCGATCAGCGGCTCGCTCGGCGCGCTTCAGAAGTTCAAACTCGATCTCGACCTTCAGAGCTATTACCTCTCGGACCCGAAGGAGTCGCAATCGACGTTCCGCCTCGACATCGAGCCGGGTGAGGGCAACAAGCTCTATCGGGCGGCGCTCTCGAATACCCCCGGCGGCAAGCTGCGCACGAAGACGCAGACTTTCACGACGACCTTTCCCGACGGCACGCGCGAAGTAAAAACGGTCGAGACCCTAACCCGCGACGACACCCGGGTGGCCTCCGCCCTGTTCGGCTACAAGGCGCCGAGCAACCTGCGCATTTGGGCCGGCCTGATCGAAAACACCGGCGGCGCCTCGGTCGAGCTGCCGTTTGACAAAGACAAGTTCCTGCTCTCTTTCGATGCGTTCGATTTCAACCGCCAGAACGACGAGAACCCCCACCTTCGCCTCACCGGCCGCTGGCAGCTGCACCCCAACCTCTACCTGGTCGGCGGGCTCGACGACCCGCTCGAAAACCAATCCGTCTTCCTCGGCGCGGGCGTCAAGTGGCGCGACGACAATTTGAAGTATCTGTTGGGGTCGCTGCCGAAGTTCTAGAAACACTTCCGATGCGTCGGTAATGACGAAGCCGACGCGTCGGCGACGCGTCGCCGACGCGTTTCCGAAGGGCTGCCGACGGTAGGGATAGGCACCGACACCGGGCTAATGGGTTGGCATACGCTTTGCCCTTCCCAGAGGTTGAACCCGAACCGTCAGCAGCGCCAGCACACCTTCGAGTTTCCAGCAGGCTAGAAACCGAACCGGCGACCGGCACTGCGCCCAAGGAGAACGCCATGGCCATGCCCCTGATGGTAGAAACTTTGACCGGAATCCTGGACGTCCAGATCGACACCGACTCGATGGGCCGTTTCATTTATGAGACGAAGTACGAATCGCCCGACATCACGTTCGACGACGCTTCGCGTTCGGGGACGATCCTGGACTACGGCACGTTCGACCTCAACTTCATGGCCGATTTCAAGCTTGCGGTCCCCGCGATCGGTTTTCCCAAGGGCCAGCCGAAGAACGTGACTTGGGAACAGCGCGACGCGTCCTTCTCAGTGACGATCGACGTGCCGGACGAGGGGATCGCCTATCCTCAGACGGTCGAGTTCCTGGTCCATCGTGCCGATGGAGCGATCAGCGACCCGACGATTCTGGTCGATCCCCCGCGCGGCTGAGCGTCGGCCCCAGACGGTCGGCCCCAAGAAACGCAGGCGCAAGGAGGGATGGATCATGTCCGAGACAGTTCCGACCGGTAGTGTGGCGATTCAGATCAGCAAGACTCCGGAAGAGAAATTCAAATTCACAAGCACCGCTCCCACGGGGAGCGGCATCACGTTCGACGATGCTTCGCGCCAAGCCACGATCAACGCGCTCGGCACCTTCCTGATGTCCTACACGATCGACGGATTCGAGATCAAAGATCCGGGGATCACCTGGGGGACGAGTCCCACGGGCGACCCCACGCCGCCGACGGGTTACACGGTGAATGAGGTCCCCAACGGCTCGAGCTTTACGGTCGAGGTGACCACGGCCGTGACCGGTGGCGCTCAAACTGCCAGTTTTCTGATCCACCAAGACAATTCGACCGACGTCATCGATCCGACCATCCTGGTCGAGCCTCCGGGCCAAAACAAATAGCCGATCGAGGTCAGGAGGCGCCCGCTCCGCGCGCCAGCAGAGTGCGGAAGTCGGGGCGGGCGCGCAGAGTGGAGAACCAGGGAAATCCGAACCAGCGCGGCTCGCAACCGAGTGCCAAGGCGCGGCGGGCGTTGGTTAGGGCCGAGGACTCTTCGCCCAGGAGGGCATAGACGAGCGCCGCCTCGTAGGCGACCTGGGCGTTTTTCGGCGCCAAGCGGAGGGCTTCTTGAATCGCCTCAACCGCCTCCGGCCCGCGGCCGAGGTGCGCGAGCGCCTGAGCCAGGGCGGAGCGGTACTGGGGATCGGTCGCCGTGGTATCGGCGGAGATCGCGGCGACCACCTGGGCATATTTGGCGGCCGCCTCCTTCCGACGTCCGACCAACTCCCAGGCATCGGCGAGATTCAATGCGACCAACGGATCGGCGGGGGACAGCGCGGCCGCGCGCTCAAAGCTCTCCGCCGCCTGAGCGTGACGGCCGAGCAGCATCCGGGCCAACCCCAGGTTCGTGAGCGGCACCAGGCGGGGAGAGGCGCGCACCATCCGCGCGTAGAGCGCCTCGGCTTTTGCCGGATCGCCGCTGCCCAACTCCAGGCCGGCGAGAGAGTTGATGCCCTGCTCATCGTCGGGCGCTTCGCGCAGAAGTTGGCTCAGGTGCGCGCGCGCTTCGGCGATTTCCCCCTGCTGGGCTTCGAGCGTCGCGAGATTGCGCAGCCGGCGCCGGGAGGGATAGTCGCGCACGGCGGCTCGCAGCTTTTCGAGCGCCTCGCGCGGATGCCCCTGTGCATTGGCCACCAGGGCACCCAACTCCAGCGCGCGCGGATCGCCCGGGTTCTTGGCGGAAAATCCTTTGAGCGCGCGCGTCGCGCGCGTCGGATCGCCGCCGGCCAGGGCGACGAGAACTTCGAAGCGATAGGGCTCTGGGCTTTCGGGAGCCAACTTTTTCGCCTCTCCGAGCCGGTCGTACGCCGCTTCGAGATGGCCGGCCTGGCGGGACCGCACGAACGCCAGTCGCTCGGCGTCCGCTTCGAGGAGGAAGACGTCGACGAAGCGCGGCGCCCGGGCTCGCAGAGCCGCGGCGCTCCGAAGCAGGGCATCGATTCCTGGGCCGGTCGGCGCATCGAGCTCGCGGCGCAGGCGCAGCAGCTCGGCGAGATCCGCGCTCGAAGCGCCAAGCTCGGGGCTGCCCCGGCGAGGCGGCCGATCGGAAAAGACGCGCGCCACCTGGCTCGAGACGGCGTGGCTGGCCAGCGCCAGATCTTCGATCGGCAGATCCTGGCTTTCCGAACCGACGAGCGCGCCGTCCGAGCCGCGGATCCGGCGCAGCGTCAGCCGGCAGGTCGTAGCGCGGCAATCGAGGCGCGAGGCGATCAGCTCGCCGGCCGCCACCGCCCGTGCCACCGTGCTCGCCGGGCCATGCACCGCATCGACCTCTTCGGGAGCCTTGGGTGCCACCCCTTCCAGGTCGCCAACCTGGCGCAAAGCCGCGTCGCGCACCGCCGCTGCGAGCAGGTCGACCTCCGCGCGTCCGGCGCCGGTCGGCCCGATCTCGGGGGCCAGCACCGCGACCTCGAGCGGCGGACGTGGGGCTCGGATCGCGAGGTAGATCGCTGTCGCGCCGCCCAGCGCCAACAGACCGGCGAGCCCCGCGACCAACCGGCGAGGCAGGAAGGGTTGCGAGGGGGCCGCCTGTGCCGTGGCTTGCACCGGAACCGAGAGGCTCGGCGGTAAATCGATCCAGGTCGGCTGCTCATTGTCGGCGGTCGAATCGGCCCAGGCGGCGAGCGCGGTCGCCACCTCGGAGGCATTCCGCGGACGCAGGTGAGGCTCCTTGGCGAGCAGCCGATGGACCAGATCGGAGAAATTCTGCGGCACGGCAGGCACTGCCAAGAGGAGCGGCGCGGGATCGTCGTTCAAGACCCGCTGAAGCGTCGAGAACTGGTTGGCGCCGGCAAACGGCGAACGGCCGCCGAGGGCCTCGTAGAGCAGGACGCCGAGCGAAAACAGATCGGAGCGGAAATCGGCCGGCTCGCCGCGCGCCTGTTCGGGTGACATTGCGCGGGTGGTTCCGACCACCATGCCGGTGGCGGTGAGGTCGTCGCCCTCGAGTTGGCCTTTGGCCACGCCGAAGTCGGCCACCTTCGCGCGCCCCGCGGCGGTCACCAGCACGTTCTCGCTCTTTAAGTCGCGATGGACGATGCCCTGGCGATGCGCCTCGGCGAGACCTTCGGCGATGTCGCGCCCCAGCGCCGCCGCGCGCCCCGGGGAGAGCGGCGCCAGATCGACCAGCCGCCGGAGGGTCGTCCCTTCGACGTATTCGAACACCAGGACCTCGGCGTCACCGTCGGACAAGACGTCGTAGATCTGGACGATCGCCGGGTGATTCAGCCGGGCGGCGAGCCGCGCCTCGCGTCGAAACCGCTCGCGGCGATCGGGAGTGGGCACGCCGGTGGGCCGGATTCGCTTCAGCGCCACCCGGCGGTCGAGCCGCTCGTCGAGCGCAAGGAAGACTTCCCCCATGCCGCCCGCCCCGAGCCGCGAGAGGATGCGGTAGGGACCGATCTGCACGGCGACCGAAGGCCGCTCGCCCGGCTCGTCATCAATACCGGTCACGCTCCTCCCTCGCGGTCGCCGCGCGGCAGAAGCCCCATTTCGCGCAGCCGGCGGCCGAGCGCCCGCGCCGAGACTTCGAGCCGGTCGACCATTTGTTCGAGGTCGCCCCCGCAGGCGGTATAAGCAGCGGAGATCTCGGCGGCGGACAGGTCGCTCGCGGTATGGAGCGTCGGATGCGCCGCGATCCGCTCGTAGAGCGAAGGGCGCGAGATCCCGAGCGCGGTGGCCGCCGCCTGGAGATCGAATCGGTTCGAGCGCAGCGCGTCTTCGACCTCCAGGTCGGGAATCTCCGAACCGCGCCGCCTCCTCGCGACCGCGGGGGAGCCGACAGGCGGGGCCGCGGCGCCGGTCGCCCGCGCCGCGCCCGAGAGTCCGGTCGGCGACTCGGCGAGCAGGCGTTCGACCGCGGGCGTGACTTCGATCCGCTCCTTGCCGCGATTCGCGATTGCCAGTTGACGCGCGACATTGCGCAACTGGCGGATGTTGCCCGGCCAATCGTGGCGCGCGAGCCGGGCAACCAAAGACGCCGGAATACGCTCGCCGGCATCCTGAGG
This sequence comes from Thermoanaerobaculia bacterium, assembly GCA_038250865.1. Classification (GTDB taxonomy): domain Bacteria; phylum Acidobacteriota; class Thermoanaerobaculia; order Multivoradales; family UBA5704; genus DASYKS01. The sequence goes on from JBBSBW010000039.1 coordinate 6,142, forward strand.
CTCGCCCTCGGCAACCCGCGCCAGCTCCTCGGCCAGGAAATGGTGGAACAACCGGCCGAAGTCCTCGCGCCGCTCCGGCAAGGGGGGGAGCCAGATCACGTAGCCGCCAAGGCGGTGGAGGAGCGGCGCGCGGAAATCGCCGGTCCTAGCGCGCGCTTCGAGGTTCGAATCGGTCGCCGCGAGCACCCGGACATCCACCCTCTGGGCTGCCTGGCTGCCCACCGCATAAAGCTCGCCGGTCTCCAGGACGCGCAGAAGCATCGTCTGCACCTCGCCGCTCACCTCGCCGATTTCGTCGAGGAACAGCGTCCCGCCGTGCGCCCGGCGAAAGAACCCGGCGCGCGGCTCGACCGCGCCGGTGAAGGCGCCGCGCACGGCGCCGAACAGCTCGGAAGCCGCGAGCGTCGGAGGGATCGAGCCGAGATTGACGCCGAGGAACGGCCCGGAGCGCCGCCGGCTCGCGGTATGGATGGCCTGGGCGACCAGCTCTTTGCCGGTTCCGGTATCGCCCCGGATCAGCACCGGCACGTCGAGATCGGCCACCTGCCGAATGTCGAACCGGACCCGCGCGATCCCTTCGCTCGCGCCGACCAGGCCGAACGTCTCGGACTCGAAGCTGGGTGCCGAGGTGCGCCGGTGGAGCAGCAGGACGATTCGTTCCGCCAACTCGAGAACGACGCCGCGGGTCAGGCGATCACGCGAGAACAGCGCCTCTTTTTCGATCGGCTTGCCATCGGCCTCCACCCGGGTGCGGCTCGCGCCGACGACCAGGAGAACGGCTTCGTCGGGAGCCCAGGACAGCTCCACCGGTTCGCGCGACAGGTGCCGATCGCCGAGCGGCTTGCCGGCTCCCCCCCCGGGAGGGCTCAGCTCAAGCGTCAGGCGGCCGAGGCGCGCCGTGCCGCCCTGAACGATCTCGCCGAGCAGGGCGACGTCGCCTACGCGGGACAGGTCCGAATGATGGAGAACAGTCAACGCGGGCACCGCGCGGCCCGGCCGTACCGAAGCCTCGCGTCGGACTCCGGCCAAGCCGATGGTCGAGCCGTGACTGCCTGTGTTCTCCATGGACGGACAGCATTGTAGCGACGTTCGGGCCGGTTCGGCGACGCTCCCGCGCGACCGGTCGCCGGTCGTCCTTCACCCCTCGATCCGATGCTCCACCATCGCCCCCGAAAAGCTCCGGTCCCCCAGCGATAGATACATCTGCCCTCCGGTAAGGGAGAGGTCGATCTGGGTCCGCCGGTCGAGATGCTGCGCGGCCTCTTCGATCATCGAGCGGTCGAAGGCGTAGATGGGGATCGCGGCGGCGCGGTGAATCCGCTTGCCGGCGAATTGGCGCAGCAGGGTGGCAGGATTCTTATGGGTATAGACGGCGACCCGGTCCGCGGCCTTGGCGGCTTTGTTCAAGCGGTCGGCGTCCGGGGCTCCGATCTCGATCCAGGCGGTGATGCGGCCCGTGGGATCGACGATTCGGAGCGGCGGCTCTTCCGGGTCCGAGATGCCGCCGCGCGAGAAGGCGATCCCCTCTTCGTACTGGAGGCAGTAGGCGAGGACGCGGGTCAGCATGTAGTCCAAGCTTTCGGACGGGTGGAGGGCCACGCGCAGGGCGAGTGTTTCGTAGACGCCTCGATCGACGTCGGCCAAGGAGACGTCCAGGTTGTAAACCGTCGAAGTGAGCGCCAAGGGGAGTGTCCGGGGTGTGGGGGAGAGACGTCTGGAGCCGGTAGAGGCCCGCCGAATGAGAAACTACCACGACCTGAAGTCGGTGCCTGATCCGTCAAAAAATCGGCACAGCGCGATGTAGCTCTCGCGACTCTTCGTCTTGCAACATCCCGGCCGGCTCGGTAGAGTTGAGCCGTCCATTTGTCCGAATCGACCCCCGAAAGTCCTCAGGAGGGTAATCGCGTGAACCACGCCGAGACCTCACTTCACCGATCCGACCGGATCGCTCTCTCGTTTTTCGTTGTGCTCAGCCTGATCGTGGGCGTGCTGCCGGCAGGGGCCGCTCCCTCGGCGCCGGCCAAACAGCCGATTGTCGCCACGGCCAGCCGCGACATTCTCGATGGCGTAGCGACGGTTGGGCTCGATCTGTCGACGCTCGCGAGCCTCGGGTTCCAGGTGACCGATCTTTCGCCATCGGTCTCCGGGCACTCGCTTCACCCGCTTTCGGTGATGCCGCGCAACTCGCCGTCATTCGCCCTCGACGCCCGGATCGGCCTGCGGGCCATCGTGGCGTGGGACGGATTCCGCGGCTTCGAAGGAACCTCGATGCATACCCGCGGCGGCTTTCGCCTGGTCGGCAGCGCGGGAACCTTCGATCTTTCGAGCCTGGAGCTTCGCGCCGGGGAGAAGCCCGGCGTGCTCGATCTTTACGATGCGGCCGGCATGGCGGTGCTCTCATCGGTCGAAGCGCAGTGGCTGTTCGATGCCCCGACCGGCAAGCTCCGCTATCTCAACGCCGACCTGCGCATCCTGCCGGACCTCGCGCGGCTGATGGGTGACGAGCGCTACGCCGGGGTTCCCATCGGCGTCCTCGACCTCGACGCGACGCTTGCGGCCGGCAAGCTGCCGCCGGCTCCCGCTCTTCCCGTGGGCATTAACGCACCTCCGGCCTGCGGCGATTGGAGCGGCACGTTGGACGTCTCGCTCACCAACATGTCCAGCGTCGCGCAAGCGGGCATCGCGACGGTGAACGGCCGATCGGTGGTCGTGGTTCTGCCGTCGGCGGACCTCAAGAACGTCGGCACTGCGAACGTCCCCTGGTACTCGAAGTTCACCAACCTCGGGGTTCCGCCCTGGAACGACCAACATCCTTTCCTGGTCTGGCAGATGCTGCGCTCCACCGGGAGCGTTCTCGAGCCGCTGGGCAAGAGCGACCTCAAGCATGCGTTCCTGACTTTGAACAACGGCTGCGACGCCGGCGCCTGCCTCGATAACGGGCACACTCTGGGACTGGGCTGCACCGATGTCTACAGCACGGGCACTAACAACAGCGTCGGTTCGCTCGCGCCACGGACAGAAGTAACCGCTTCGACCGGGATCTGGGCGCACTGCGGCGGCATTTCGAGCCACTTCGACACCAACGGCGACTGCACGCAGGATTTCAGCGGTGCCGGAGAAAACTTCACGACCCACGGGCTCAAGGCGGCGGAATCCGAACTCTTGGTGGCGGGCGCGAGCTACTTCGTCGAAGCGTTCTACATCATTCGGAACGACGTGAACATCTTCAACAGCATGGGTTATCGTCAGGTCGTCCCCGCCAAGCCGGGCAGTACCTGGACGTTCCCGTTTGCCGGCGGTACCGCGGGAAACTACAACCTCGGACCGGCGATCAATGCCTGGGTCAATCCGACGACGCCGGGGGCGGACGCCGATAACAAGTCCCTGGATACCGGCGAAGGGCACCTTCAGCTCGCCGTCAAGGTCACCGACGTCCCAGCCAGCCCGGGCCGGAAGCGCTACGCCTACGCCTTCCAGAACCACGACTTCGACCGCCAGATCAAGAGTTTCCACATTCCGTTCGACCCGACCGGGGCGAGTGTCGACAACCTCGTGTACGTGGACGGCGACGGCTTCGCCGCGAACGACTGGACCGCGACCACCGACTCGACCGGCGTTACCTTTACCGCGCCGAGCGGGACGACTCCGCCGGCCCCGATCGATTACGCAACGCTCGTGTCGTTCCGCTTCGAAGTCGACCGGACGGCCGTTCCGGCTTCGGCGACGCTCGGAGTGCTGGAAGCCGGCCCCACCTCGGAGCTGACGATCGAGAGCCTCGCGCCGGCTCCGCCGAACGCGCCACCTCAGGGCTCGTTCTACACCGTCTCCCCGTGCCGCTTGGTCGATACCCGGGATACCAACGGGCCGGCGCTCGTACCGGGTCAGCAACGGATTTTCGCCACGACGAACGTGTGCGGCATTCCGGCGACCGCCAAGGCGTTGGCGATCAACGTGACGGCGATCGACTCCGCGGACGCGGGTCACGTCGTGGTGTACTCCGGGAGCTTCCCGAGCACCGCGACGATCAACTACTCGGTCGGTCAGAATCGGGCCAACAACGCGATCATCGGTCTGGATGCCGACGGCACCTTCAAGGTCGTGGCGGTGCAGCCGACCGGTACCCTGCAACTGACGATTGACGTCAGCGGCTACTTCCAGTAGTCGAAGAACCTAGAGTCGATTCGATCGGCGTCGCGCCCTCACGGGTGCGGCGCCGGTTTTTTTGCCCAAAGCAAGGGGATTCGACGGCGTTTACGGCACCCCGTCGAAGAAGTCGACCACGCCGGTTTCCAGCGAGTACTCCGCGCCGACGACCCGCAGACCGTCGTTCTGAATCAATTGGACGAGGATTTCCGAGCCGTGGCGCAGGTGGTCGGCCGAGGCGCGAATGTTGGCGCGAACGGCCTGGCGTACCAGCTCTTCCGGGTCGTTGCCGAGGTCGGTCGCGAGCAGCGGCTCGACCGAGGGACGGACGCGGCTGACGATCGAATGGAGGCCCCGCGATTGGGCTTCCGACGGCCTGCCGATCTCTTCGAGGGTCGCGAGGATGGCGCCGCATCTCGAATGGCCGAGCACGACGACCAGGGGAGTGCCGAACCGCTCGGCGGCGAACTCGACGCTGCCAACCTGGGACGGCGAGACGATATTGCCGGCGACGCGGATGACGAACAGATCGCCCAATCCCTGATCGAAGACGATTTCCGCGGGCACCCGAGAGTCCGAGCAGCCGAGGATGATGGCGAACGGCTCCTGGCCGGTAGTCAGCTCCTGGCGCCGGGAGCGGCTCGGGAGGGCTTCATCGCTCCGATTGTCGGACTCGAAACGGCGGTTGCCCGCGCGCAGGCGTTCGAGGGCTTCGTAGGCGGCGATCATCGGGCCAATATCAGCGACAAGTCTTGAACCGTTCTAGGGGTTACTTTGGTGCCGAAGAGGGGAGTCGAACCCCTACGACCTTGCGGTCGGTGGATTTTGAGTCCACTGCGTCTGCCATTCCGCCACTTCGGCAAGGAGGGGGATCGTAGGCGGTCGCTCGCGGGGTGTCAATCGGGCTTGAAGATGAAGAACGGGGCGAACGAGGGCGTAACTTGGGCGTGAATTTAGGGCTGAAAAGGGCTATTTCGGTGCCCGGGCGCTTGACGAAACGGCGTCGCTGGTGTATAACCCATCGACGTAAGCGTAAGTCTCCCAGAGACTTACTCTTCACTCCTCGTTTCTCTCCAACCTCCACGGGAGCCCGGATCGTGACATTCAAAATCGGTCAGAAGGTGGTTTACCCCAACCACGGGGTCAGTCTCGTCGAGAAGATCGAGGCGAGCCAGATCGCGGGGTTGGACCAGACCTTCTATCACTTGAAGCTGCTGTCGAACAACTCGAAGGTCATGGTTCCGAAGTCCAATCTGGAGCTCGTCGGCCTCCGTCCGCTGTGTGCCACGCGCGACATCCGCGCCCTGTTCGAGATCCTCGAAGACGGCAACATCGATACGTACAAAGACTGGAAGGGCCGGTACAAGCAGAACCTGGACAAAATGAAAACCGGGCGACTGACCGAAGTCGCAGAGGTGCTCAAGAATCTCCGCCTGGTGTCGCAACGCAAGAGCCTGTCGTTCCGCGAGAAGAAGATGTACGAGCGGGCGAAATACTTCATCGTCAGCGAGGTCGCTCACGTCAAGAACATCGGCGAGCGCGACGCGGAAGAGCTGGTCGAACGGTCGCTCACGTCGAGCCTCTTGAAGCGCCAGAACATCACCGCCAAGGCTGCGAGCTGAAGCACAGGGCTCTCCTCCACATCTGCAAGACGTCTTCCGAAGGCCGCTCGAAAGGGCGGCTTTCGTTTTTTCCGGGCGTCTGCCATTAGAATCGCTCCCTCATGCTCCTCTGTCCTTCTGCTACGTTCCCTACGAAGGCCTTCGTCCGGCTACTCGCCATTGGCCTGCTCGCCGTTCTTGACCCGAGCATCGCTTCGGCCCAGGCGGGTGATCCGCCCTCGGTCCAGGTCCAAGATCCCCAGGCGGTCCAGCTCCAACTGACGATCGAACGCCGCCTTCTGGTGAGCGACCTCGCCGCGTATCGCGAGGCGCGAACCCGCGAGGTGAGCGCGCGGCTGCATGCCGACGAGCTATCGGCGCGGCTTGACGATCAGCTGACGGGGGACTCTGCCCCTCCGGTTCGCGCGGCGCGGGAGGCGGCTTCCGCGCGCGAGGAGCTGAGCGAGGCGGAGAGTAGGGCCTCTCATGCGCTTTCGGCGCTCACCGAGCGGTTACGCCGGATTGCGTTGCTTGAGCGGTTGGTGCCGGGGAGCTTCGGCGTTCCGGAGGCGGTGAAGACCGAGGAGGGACTCGCCGGGCGTTGGCAGGTCGCGCTCGATTCTTCTGGGCCGCTTGGGACGCTTGAGCTGAAGCTCTCGGATCAGGTGGTCTTTGGCTCGCTCACGACGCCGGAAGGCGACAAGATCGCGATCCGCGGCAGCCACGAGGGTGGCGACCTGCGGCTCGAACCGCTGGTGAGGGTCGGTGTGCCGACACGGGTATTCGTTGGTACGCTCGACCCAGTGAGCGGCCAGCTGCAAGGGAGTTGGCAGGAAACCGACCCGGCGACCGGTCAGCCCGCGGGCGCGGGGACCTGGACCGCTACTCGGTTGCGCGACATCGAAATCGAAACCATCCAACAAGAGGATATCGAGTGAATCGCGACAACCTTCTCTTCCTGTTTTTCGGCCTTCTCCTTGGATTCGTCGGTGCCTATCTCGCTTTCGAAGCGATTGCGGTCAAACAGCCTCCGCGCCGCGTGGCGGGAATGCCCTCCGATGATCCGAGCGCCGGTTCCGGCGATGCGTCAACGCCGCTCAACGCCCCCGATGCGGCCGGTGCTCCGGCCGCTCCGGGCGACGTGGCGGGCGGACTGGCCCCCGGGGGTGCGCCGGGAACGCCGGGTGCAAGGCCGGGAATGGAGGAGATCCGCAAGCTTAAGGAATACGTCGACAAGCACCCAGAAGACGCCGATGCGGTGAGGAAGCTGGCGAACCTCAACTTCGACATCGGCAACTGGGCACGGGCGCGTGATCTGTACCTCCAGTTCGAGAAGGTTGCCAAACCCGACGCCGATCTGCTGACCGACCTGGGAATCACCCACCGCGAGCTGGGCGAGTCGGAGCAGGCGCTCGTCCGGTTCCGTCAGGCGGAGAAGATGGCTCCCGAGCACTGGCAGTCCCGGTTCAACCAGGCGATCGTGCTCGGCCTCGATCTTGGCCGGTTCGACGAGGCGATCCAGGTTCTCGAACAGCTTCGTCAATCGCAGCCCGCCAACCCCGAGATCGACCGACTCAAGGGCGAAATCGAGAAGCGTAGGAAGGCCGCGGCTTGATCTGGCGCCTGGTCGAGCTGGCGTTTCTCGGCTGGATCATCGCGACCTGGCTGCGAAGACTGGTTCAGCCGGCGCCCCCGGCCCAACGCTCGGCCTCCGGCCCGTTCGGATCTTCCAGTGCGGCGACTCCGGGGATGCCGGAAACACCAACCGCGATGACCCTGATCCGCTGCGCCACCTGCGGCACCCACGTTCCCATCGCGCGCGCCGTGGCGATCGGCACCGACGGCCGGGCGTTCTGCTCTGAGGCCTGCCGCCCGCGATCGGCGGGGTAGACTCCTCGGCTTGATGGCCACCTTTGCCGAGATCGCGGTCCCGCTACCGCTGCCGGCTCCCCTCACCTACGAAGTTCCGCCGGGCTTGATCCCATTGGCGCAGCCCGGCGTCCGCGCGAAGGTTAGGGTGGGCAAACGACGGCTCACCGGTCTGGTGCTCGCGGTCCACGATCGGCGCCCGGAGGGATTCGAGATCCGGCCGCTCGAAGAGATCGTCGATCTCGAACCGGTGGTGCCGGCGGACCTGGTCGAATTGGCCCGTTTCGCCGCCGACTATTACCTGGCTCCGATCGGCGACGTCGTCCGCGCGATGGTGCCCGGCGATCTGCCGCCTCAAGGAAACCGGAAGATCTGGACCACCGACGCCGGGGCGTTCGCGACGCCGAAGACCCCTGACGAGGAGCGTTTGCTCGACGCGCTGCGCGAGATGGGGCGGGCGAGCGTGGCGGATCTGGTAGAGCGACTTGCGGCGACCTCGGCGCAGCCCTTGGACCAACCGATCGGCCGGCTGATCGTCGATCTCCAAGAGCGGGGATGGATCGCCAGTGAAGATCGAACCGCCCGCGGCGCACGCTATATCTCGGCGTTCGAGTTGGCGCCCGGGCCGAAGGAGGCGCACCTCGCTGCCTGCGGCCGTTCCGCGCCCGGCAAGGCGGCGATCGAGTACCTCTCGGCGATCGGCCGGCCGGCGACCGGAACGGAGATCGCGGCTCTTGCCGAAGCGAGTCCCGCGGTGCTCAAGCGGCTCACCGATCTCGGAATCTTGCGCAAGTTCACCCAGGTCGAGCGCCTGGGGCTCGACCGCCACATGTTCGGCCAGAGCGAAACACCGAGCTTCGAGTTGCGCCCGGATCAGGCCGAGACCGTGGCCGCCTTGCAAGCGGCGATCGACTCCGGCCTGTTTTCGCCATTCCTGCTCGTCGGAATGACCGGAGCCGGCAAGACCGAGGTCTACCTGCGGGCCGCCGAAGCGACGCTCGCGGCGGGAAAATCGGCGATCCTGCTGGTACCCGAGATCGCGCTCGTCCCGGCGCTCGCCCGAGCGGTTGAACAGCGTTTCGGCGCCGACCTCGCGATCCTCCATTCCGGGCTGGGACCTAGCGAACGCCACCAGGAATGGGAACGGGTCCGTCGCGGCGAGGCGCGCGTGGTGCTCGGGCCGCGCTCCGCCCTATTCGCCCCGGTTGAAAATCTCGGGTTGATCGTCGTCGATGAGGAGCAGGACCCGGCTTACAAACAGGAATCCGCGCCGCGCTATCACGGCCGCGACCTCGCTTTGGTCCGGGCCCGCGCCGCAGGCGCGGTGGCGCTACTCGTTTCCGCCACACCGAGCCTCGAAAGCCGGCACAACGTGGAGCAGGGAAAGCTCACTCCGCTAAAGCTCACCGCTCGCGCCGGGCAGGGGAGTCTGCCGGAGGGAATCCTGGTCGACCTGCGCACCGAGGCGCCGCGTCGGGTGCCGGGAGAGATCCATTTCTCGGAGCGGCTGAAGGTGGAGATCGCGGAGACCTTGGAACGCGGCGAGCAGGTCATCCTGCTGCGCAACCGCCGCGGCTACTCGCCGATGCTCCTCTGCCGCGCCTGCGGCGAGGATTTTCGCTGCGACGACTGCGGCCTGCCGCGTACCCTCCACCTGCGCGACCGCGAGCTGGTCTGCCACTACTGCGGCTCGATGCGGCCGATGCCCGCCGTTTGCCCCACCTGCGGCGAATCGGCACTCGAACCGATCGGCGCGGGCACCGAGCGGGTGGAGGAGATGTTCGCCGAGCTGTTTCCTGGGGTCGAAGTCGCCGTGCTCGACCGCGACACCGCCCGCCGTCCGGGCGGACCGGCCGCCCTGCTCGAACGCTTTTCGCGCGGCGACTCGCAAGTCCTGATCGGCACCCAGATGGTCTCCAAGGGGCACCATTTCCCCAACGTCTCCCTCACCGCGGTGCTCACGGCCGACAGCTACCTCGGCTTCCCCGATTTCCGCGCCGTCGAGCGGACCTACAACCTACTCGTCCAACTCGCCGGCCGGGCAGGACGCGGCGACCGGCCCGGCAAGGTGATCTACCAGACCTACCACCCGGAGCACTACGCGATCCAAGCGGCGCTCAAAGGCGACGACGAAGGCTTCGTCCGCGAAGAGCTGCGCTTCCGCCGCGCCTTCCACTACCCGCCGTTCTCGCGCCTGGTCCAGATCCTAGCCGAAGACAAAAACCGCGACCGCGCCCACGACCGTCTCGCCGAATTCTCGAACCGGGTGAGCGCTCACCCACGGGCCAAATCGATCCGCATGACCGGCCCCGCGCCCGCGCCGTTCGAGCGCCTGCGAGGGGAGTGGCGGTTTCAGCTGCTGCTCCGGTCGGCATCGCTTCGCGACCTACACGAGATCCTGCACGACGTGCTCGGTCAGGTGAGCTTCGCGGGGGATTTGATCGTGGATGTGGATCCGCAGCAGCTGCTGTGAGAAGCAGCGTCTCCCCTGGTAAGCTCACGCAGTTCCGCTACAGAGAGTTTATGCATGGACCTCGCCACACTCGCTGTTCAGGCCGTTGGCGCCCTCGCGCCCGCTCTGCCCTTCCTCTTGGACAAGGGCGGCAAGGCGGCCGACGCCGCGATCGAGAAGATTGGCGAGGACGCCTGGGAGAAAGCCAAGAGCGTCTGGGCGCGGCTGCGTGGCAAGGTCGCGGAGGACGCGGATCCAGAGAAATCGGCGGAGAAAACGGTCGAGAAACTCGCGCGCGATCCGGAGAACGGGCGATTGCACCGGGTGCTGGCACCGTTGCTCGAAGGTCTGCTCGAAGGGGATGACGGCACGGTCGAGGCACTTCGCGCGCTGCTCGGCGCGCCGATCCTCTCTCAGCGGGCGGAGAACTTAGGAGCCGGCGCGATTGGGCAGGCTGCCGAGGGAGGAACGGCGATTGTGGCCGGCAGTGAGGGAACTGCCTTCGGTGGTCACCAGATCAACATCGAAGTGCTTCACTTGTACGTGCAATCGATCGTCACCTCTCTCGTCGGATCGGCTTCCCCGCCCGACCTTGAGCGCTCAATAGCACTGGGTTCCGAGTGGTGGTGTCTCAGAGTAGTCCATTCTAATTCGCCGGTAAGAGCGGAATCACGATCGGCGGCAATGTCCGTGGCGGCGTGCGGGTGGGGCGGGACGAGGAGGGTCGAAGGTCGGCGGGCGTTGAGCGCGCGTAGAGGGCGACCGGCGATCAGGTATTTGGATACGTGGATCCAGCCGCCGATTTGCCCAGGTGCAGAAGCGCACGCTCCAAGGTTCCGTAGCAGGCGAGATCCGCGGCGCGAAGCAGAGAGAAATCGAGGAGCCGCGTCAGGGGGAGCTGATCGAGAGTTGGCTTGTAGCTTCGGTTCGGAGGGTAGTGGCGACTCAGCCATTCTTTGACTCCCCGCTTGCCATCCCACGGTCCTTCCCACCGGGTGCCTTCGCGGAGGCCGGGTCGCTCTGTGGCGCCCGAGCCAAGGGTCGTTCCCGCCATCCGTTCGAGGCAAGGCAGGAACAGAACTTCGAACTCCGGATGAAACAGAACCGCGGCGGCAGGAAAGGGTAGGTCGAGGCTTCGCAACCAGGCCGAAATCTCAGGGCCGCGTTCGGCCGGGCACTGGTCGTCCTCGTCGCGAAGAATCAAAAGTGCGTTTGCGTCGCCCTTCGCCCGGATGTAGCTCGCCCCTTTTTCGACGCCGGAAGCGAGGTGAAGGTTCTTCCAGCGAATGGGCGGCGCCCAGGTGAGCGAAATTCTGAGATCGGGGGTCAAGCGGGCCAGTAGGTTACCGACCGCACCGACCTCGCCATGGCCTTCGACCAGAACGTACCCCTTAGCCAATCGTTACTCCCCGAGGGCAAACGCGAGCTCTTGCTGTAGCCCCTCGGTGCGAAGAACGTCCCCGAGGGAGAGGAGGCCCTTCTTGACCGCGCCCACCTGGCTTGCCGCCATCGGCCGGACGGTCGTACCCTCCGGACCTCGATCTACGACCCGCATGTCGCTCGCATCCAGAAGATCGAGCAGCTCCGGGCTGTGAGTGGTGACCAGAACCTGGCTGTGGCGGCTCGCCTGAGAAAGGAAGTCGTAGAGCAGGGGAATCGCCCCCGGGTGAACCGTCAGCTCGGGCTCCTCAATGGCGAGGACGGGAACCGTCGGCACCTGCATGAGAGCGGTCACGATGCCGGCGAACCGTAACGTACCGTCTGACTCTTGGCCCGCGTCGAACCATTTCTCGCCATGGCCATTATTGGGGCTTGGAGAACTCTCCGGACCTGAGGAGCGGTGGCGGAACTGGACGATCAAATAGCCTGCGGCCTGCGCAACTCGAATGTCCTCGGTGTCGCCGGTCAGCTGCTGCAAGGCGGCCACCAGGTCGGGCTTCCAGGTCTCTTGAGGCTGGTCCTTGAGGATCGACGCCCAATTCGACCCGTGGCGGTCCATCGGCCGGTCTGCGTCGTACTTTTGCGGTGCTCTCAAGGTATCGGGAAAGATCGAGTAGACGGCGATCTGCTGGAGCTCTTGAAGGAGCGGCTGAAAGCGGGCATCGCCGCCGACGAGGGGCAGTGCGAGGCTTCGCTCGTCCACCGCGGGTACGAGTCCGGCCGGACCCCCGATCCAACGTCCCGACTCGACGCGAAAAAAATCGCTGTCCTGGCCTGTGATTGCGATGCGGGCCTCTTCGCTCTTGACCCGGAATTCCTCCGCGCTGTTTCCGTTCAACTCGAAGCCGTATTCGGCCGTGGATCCGGTCCCGAGGGTCAGTTCCAGATGAACGCTGACGTTCAGCGGAGGGCCGTCGCTCCATTTCCTGACCGCTGCGATTCCCTGCCGTTGGGAGATGGCGCCCGAAAGACCCGTGTGCATCGCGTCGGCGACGAAGCGGAGAACATCCACGACGTTGCTCTTGCCCGAGCCGTTGGGGCCGACGAGAGCGGTGAGCTGGCCGAAATCGACCGTCACTTTCTCGCCGAGGCTGCGATAGTTCGAGACCGTAAGGCGCCGAATCATGAGCGATTTCTATCATGGTCCAGTCTGCGGCCGATTCTCACCGCTCACACCGGAGGGCATGGCGCTCCCCGGTCCTCGAAGCTCCTGGCACAATGCGCGGCACCCCGTTCGCCGGGGTAGTTTCGGCGGATTCCTTGTTACACTCACCCGATGGCTCAGACCCTACCCACTGCCAAAGGCCCTTTCCGGGCCGACCAGATCCGCTCGGGCGATCCCTACGAGCTTTCCAACGGCCACGCCATTCAGTGCATGACCACGGGTGGGCGCGGCTCGCGCGCTAATCTTCTCGGGGGCGCCGTGCTCGAAAGCGATCCGGCGGTCGAGGAGGCGGGGATCGACACCGGATACTCCCCCTCGTCCGACACCCTGCGCGCCCCGGACGTGGCCGTCGGCAACGTACCCGACATGCCCGGCTGGGTAGGAGGAGCGCCGCCGTTGGCGGTCGAATACGCCGACACGGGGCAGGATGAGAAGGAGCTCGCCGCCAAGATCTCCGAGCTGCTGGCCGCCGGCACCCGATGGGTCTGGGTCGTCCGCCTCTCTGGGCCGCGCCGGGTCGAGGTCCATGAGAGCGGGAAAGATCCGCGTCTCGTACGTCCGGGCGAGGAGCTCACCGCACCGGGGATCCTGCAGAACCCCGTGCCCGTCAATGCGCTCTACGACCGCGAAACCGCCCACGCCGTCACTTTCCGCAATCTGCTCCAGCGCCAGGGCTATCAGGATCTCGACGAGATACGTGGCGAAGGGCGGCAAGAGGGGCGGCAAGAAGGCCGGCAAGAGGGGCGGCAAGAAGGCCGACAAGAGGGGCGGCAAGAAGGCCGGCAAGAGGGAGAACAACAAGCTTTGCGCGAATCCATCCTCGCCGTCCTTGAGGCTCGCGGTCTGACCTTCGATACCGCGACGCGCTCCGCCCTCAATGCGATCGACGATCCTGTCGCCCTGCGTCGCCACCTCACTCGGGCGGCGAAGGCGGCAATGACGGATGAGGTCTTCGTCGTCGACTGAGACCGGAAATGGGTGCCACCCAAGCCATGCAGGCCCGAGGATTGTCGTAGTCCGGCGCCGACCCGGGCAGGATTTCAAGGCGTAGTTCGTGAATCACCCGCAGGGAAATTCCACGCCGGCTGTTCCTCCTCGAAATCCGCGAGATTCGCGTCTCGCCTTCTATTTCCGAGAGGAGACTTCCGATGCCGAGAAAGAGCCGCGTCGCCAAGGGATTTCACTGGTTGCTGGTGCTGTCGTCGCCGATCCTGTTGGCCGCCGTAGCCAAGGTGGCGATCGAAGCGCCGGCCGGGTTCGATGACCAGACCAACGGCCTGATTTCGCAGACGCAGTTCGATCTCGACCGGGAAGTTTTCGAATCGCGCGAGGGGATCGCCGACGGGCTCGGCCCGGTGTACAACGCCCAGGCGTGCGCGGAATGCCACCAGAGCCCGGTGACCGGATCGGGGAGCCAGATCACCGAGCTGCGGGTCGGCCGCTACGTCGGCGGGGTCTATAGCGACCCTCCGGGCGGTTCGCTGATCAACGACCGGGCGATCGATGCGCGGCTGCAAGAGCGGGTGGCAGGGGAGGACAACGTGCGGACGTTCCGCACCTCGCTCAACACGCTGGGCGACGGCTTTGTCGAAGCGGTCGCGGACGGCACCCTGGAAGCGATTCGGGCGAGTCAGCCGCAGCAGGTGCGCGGCACGATCCTTCGGGTGCCGGTCCTCGAAGCTCCGGGCGTAACGCGCGTCGGCCGCTTCGGTTGGAAGAACCAGCACGCGAGCCTGCTGTCGTTTTCGGCCGACGCCTACTTGAACGAGATGGGGATCACCAGTCCGCTCCAACCGACCGAGAACACCAGCAACGGCAGAAGCGTCGATCACCTCGACACGGTGCCGGATCCGGAAGAGGCGGCCACGGTGGCCGAGCCGTTCGGCGAGGACGTCGAGATCTTCGCCCGCTTCATGCGCGCGACGAAGGTGCCGCCGCGCGACGGGGAGTTGGCGGCCCAGCCCGAGGCGATCGCCGGCCGCAATCTCTTTGCCGCGATCGGCTGTGCCAACTGCCACCGGCCGGACCTGGTCACCGCACCCGCGGGGACTTCGATCAACGGCGGTACGTTCGTGATCCCGCCCGCCCTGGGTGACAAGGTCATCCACCCGTACAGCGATTTCCTGCTTCACGACGTCGGCACCGGCGACGGGATCGTGCAGAACGGCGGGCCGCAAACCCGCAATCAGCTGCGAACTCCGCCGCTCTGGGGGCTGCGGACGCGCGACCGCCTGATGCACGACGGCCTGGCCCTCACCCGAAACGACGCGATCGTCCGTCATGGCGGCCAGGCGGCAAACTCCGCCGGACGGTACCGCACGCTGCCGCTCAATCAGAAGAATCAGCTGGCGGCGTTCTTGAATTCGCTGTGAGTTCCCCGCCGGCTTTCGCTGGCTCTGTAGGATGAAACCGTGCCGGACCCGAAGCCGAGAGAACTCGCGCGAAGCCGGCCGGAGCCGACGCTCTTCGGTCGGCCTCCCGCACGGATCGTGAACTCGGTCAGACGATCTCGAGGCGCGGTGGTCCCGCAACGACCTCACCGATCTCCGCTGCGGTGTGGCCCGTTGCGATCAACTCACGGACCAACGAGTCGGCGCGTTCGGCGGGAACGGTTAGCAGCAAGCCGCCGGAGGTCTGGGCATCGAAAAGGAGCTCGCGCTGATCCCGGCCGAGCCCTGCCTGATCCGAGATGTAGGGCTCGGCAGCTTGTTGGTTCGCCGCGGTGCAGCCCGTCGTGACTCCTGCCTTGACCAGCCGATAGAAGGCTTCGTGGGCGGGAAGGCGCTCGAAGAAAATTCGCAGCGTCACCTTGGACCCCCTGGCGATATTGAGCGCATGTCCCGCGAAGCCGAAGCCCGTGATGTCTGTTGCCGCGTGGACCTCGTGCCGGAGGCCCAACTCGCAGGCCGTCGCGTTGAGGCGCTCCATCTCCAACAGCGCAGGTTCGAGCCCCGCTTCGTCGAGTTTGTCGACCTTAAAAGCGTTGACCAGAACGCCCGTCCCGAGCGGCTTGGTGAGGATCAGGCGATCTCCGACCACGGCCTTCGAGTTGGCCCAGATTCGATCCCTCGGCACTTCGCCGATCACCGAAAGCCCGAACTTGAGTTCCTGGTCTGCAACGGTGTGGCCACCCAGCAATACTGCGCCGCAGGCGACCGTCGCCTCGGCCGCCCCTCTGAGGAGCTCCCCGAGCGCTTCCTTGGGAACCTCGGGCGGGAAACAGCACAGATTGAGGACGAACAGAGGCCGACCGCCCATCGCGAAGATGTCGGACAGAGAATTCGCCGCAGCGACTCGCCCGTACCGACGAGGGTCGTCGCAGACAGGCGTAATGAAGTCGGCGGTTGCAACGAGTGCGTGCTCGCCCAAAAGGAAGACCCCCGCATCGTCGCCCGTTTCGGCTCCGACCAATATCTGCTCACCCCGGCCCGCGATCCGGAGCAGGGGTGCAATCATTTCGGAAAGGTCCCCCGGACCCGTCTTGCCCCCTCAGCCGCCGGTGGTGGCACACGCGGTCAAGCGGAACTTGCGCTGAAACCAAGCCATGGGAAACCTTTCTGCCGACCTCGGCGACTCATGCTCCAAATCGGAGCTAAAAGGTCATATCTACCGAACGGGCTTGAAGATAGCACGCGGGGTCGCAAGCGAATTCCCTTGGAAACGGCGGTGGAGCGGCGAGCCGTCCCGGCGGTCCGACCGGAGATCTGCTAGGATTCAGGAATATGCCCGCAGCGGACCTGAGCGCTACCCTGCGATCGATTCCCCAGGTGGATCGGCTTCTCCTCGACGATCGATTCCGGACGCTCTTGGCCTCCCAGCCGCGGCCGCGGGTGGTCGAGGCCCTGCGCCATAGCCTGGATGCGGTGCGTCGGGACCTACTGCTCGGCACCTCCGGAGTCGAGGGCGTTGAGGTCGCCTCGATTCTCGTCCGTGTCGAGGACCATCTCCGCGTCCAAGCGCGCTCCTACTATCGACGGGTTCTGAACGCCACGGGGGTCGTGCTCCACACCGCGATCGGGCGGGCGGTTCTCCCCGCGGAAGCGGTCGCAGCGCTCAACGCCTCCGCCGGCCACTACCAGAGGCTCGAGGTCGACCTCGAAACGGGTGGTCGTGGCGGCCGCGACGAGGGGTGCGCCGAGCTCGTTCGTCGACTCACGGGATGCGAAGCCGCAACGGTGGTCAACAACAACGCGGCGGCGACGATTCTCATCCTGTCTGCGCTTGCCCGAGGCAAGAAGGTCGTAGTCTCCCGCGGCGAGCTGGTCGAAATCGGGGGGTCGTTCCGGATCCCCGAAATCATGGCCGAGAGCGGTGCCCTCCTCAGCGAGGTCGGAGCGACCAACCGCACCCATCTCCGCGACTACGCCGACGCAATCGGTCCCGAGACGGGATTGCTGTTGAAAGTCCATACTTCAAACTACCGCGTCGTCGGCTTCACCGGAGAGGTCGAGATCGAGACGCTGGTGGCGCTGGGCAGGGAGCGGGGGGTCTCCACCGTTCACGACCTCGGCTCAGGCTGCCTCGTCGACCTCGCACAGCGCGGCTTGGTGGGGGAGTCGCTCGTAGAGCGGTCGATCTCTGCGGGGTGCGATCTTGTCTGCTTCAGCGGCGACAAGCTGCTCGGCGGCCCGCAGGCGGGAATCATCGCGGGGAGCGTCGAGGCGGTGGAGCGATGCCGCAAGCACCCCTTAATGCGGGCCTTTCGGCCGGGGCGCCTCACCTACACCGCGCTCGAGGCCACCCTGCGGCTCTACCTCGACGGGGCGGAAGCAGCGATTGAGCGAATCCCTTCGCTGCGCCGCCTTTGTGCAAGCGCGGCAGTCGTAAAGAAGCGGGCCGCGCGCCTGGCGCGGGAGATTACGAAGGTGCCGGGGCTCGCTGCGAACGTTGTGCCGACCTCCTCACAGGCCGGAAGTGGTGCGCTACCCGCGCGCGAGATTCCAAGCTGGGGAGTTCGCTTGGTCTCCGAGCACTGGAGTGCGGGAGACCTCGCCGATCGGTTGCGATCGGGAGAGCCCCCGATACTCGCCAGGGTCAATGACGCCGCTCTCCTGCTCGATGTTCGCACCCTCGAAGACGACGAGATTCCTCTCGTCTCCGCCGCGCTCCGGGCCTTGGGCTGAGGCTCGAGTCTATAGGATCAGAAATCCGTTGCGGGGGTTTCCTTCCGTGGTGGTTGTGTAATCCTCGAATCTACAAGAACTCGTCAGCGTCCGCCGTTCGCGGCTTCGCTCTTACCTTGAAGGTCGCGGTAGCCGAACCTCTCCGAAACACCTTCGGAAAAGGGTTTGCCGTCCACCTCGACGTACGGGTAGATGAAAAAATTGAGTGGCTTCCCATGCTGTCGCGGAGCGAGGTTCACGTCCCGGCCGATCGTGAACTGAACCCTATTTTCATCGTGGCTACCGAAGAAGAAATCCCGCCTCTCGGGATGCTTTCCAGCCTCCGAAGCGTCAACGGGCACCCAGCCGTAGCCGTCGAGGTAGAACTCGGACCAGCAGTGGTATCCACCGATCTCTCCCTCTCCCCTATCCTCGGGGATCGGAAAGCCGATAGCGAATTTCGCAGGGATCCCCACCGAGCGCGCGAGGCCGATGAACAGGGCGTGGAAATCGGTGCAGTTACCGCGCTTGGCGTCGCAGGCCCAATAGATGTCCCCATGGCCCCAACCGGATCCGGTCTTGTCGTACTTCATGTTATCGATGACATAGTTGTAGATCGCGCGCGCCTTCTCGGCGTCAGTCTTGCGATCCTTCGTTACCTCGACTGCGATCGCCCTGATCCGTTCGCTCAATGGAACGAGCTCGTCGCCCTGGAGCCATTGCTCGAGTTCAGGGGTAACCCCGGCTAGTTTTGGCTTCGCCTGGCCAAAATCCGTACGCGAGTATCCGGACCGTCTGACTTTGACCTTGAGGCCCAGATTGATCGCCCGCTCCTTTGGGCTCTCGAGCCTGATGTGGAGCATCGAGTTGCCGAACTCGGCCTCTTTTTCGACCTTCGTGGCGTATGGCGAGTCGACCGAGACTTCGACGCTTTGGTGCTCGTCGCTCACAGGGAAAGGAATCCAGATGTCGACTTCCTTTGCGCCGTCGGGAATCCTCTCGACTGTCGCGGCGTAAGTGAGCTCAAACTCTCGAACCTTTCCCATTTCCGCCCACGCCGTGCCGACGCCCAAGCTAACCGCAAGCGCCCCGAGAACCGTGAATCGCATCGCTTCGATCATTGCCATCGCCTCCGAAGTACTTTGGTGTCGAATACCTGCCTCCAGTTGAGTATAGTAGCGAAGGTCGATTCAGCCAATCGCAACAGCCCAGGTCCGAGTTCCGTATGGCCTCGGAAAGCATCAATGGAGCTTGCCGGCTTCACGGAACTCGCCTAGACTCATTTTGCTTTTCGTAATGCGAGGAGGCGCCATGCGACGATGGAGAGGCTTGAACGGCTCGATCCCGTTCTATGTCGGTTTACTTTTTTGTTGTACGGAAACGGTCCTTTTTTCCCAGGAACCACCGGCATTCCCCGCTCCCGCCGCCACCGAGGACACCCATCAAGTCGAAGTCCTGATCGAGGCTACGCAGGCGGCGGCCCTGGCCTTCAAGAACGCGCAACCGCCCGAGGCTTGGGAGACCAGCGCGGTTAGGAAGGCGCTCCTGGAGCTCTGGGATTTCGGCCGCGCGAACCGAACAAGGACCGGCGGGTCCAAGGCGACTCTGGAGTCGCTCCGGGTTTTCCATGAGCTCGGCCGGCATGCCGAACTCGAGGACAGGGTCGACGCTCTCGAATTGCAGGAGCCGGTCTGGGGCGAAGTGGCGTGGATTCTGCTTCAGGAGGCCCTGGCATCCGGAAACTTCGATTCATTCCTCTCCAGGATGACGCGGGTCGCGACCAATACCGGGGACATCGAGCTCCGGGGCAGGCTCTGGTACACCATCGGTCGCGTTCAACGTGAGCAGGGCCGGTTGATCGAGGCAGAGGCCGCCTATCAAAGGGTGGTGGAGGGCGCACCTGGATCCGACCTGGGCGACGCTGCCAAAGGCGCGATCTATGAAATGTACAGCTTGAACCCCGGCTTGCCCGCGCCGGCATTCACCATGACGCCTTTGGTCGGCGACGCCGTGAATCTGGAGAAGCTAAAAGGAAAGGTGATCGTCCTCGACTTCTGGGGATCGACGTGAACGAGGTGCGTAGGGGAGTTTCCCCTACTCAGCAGCCTTCAGCAGCGGCACCGTAACGAGGGCCTCGCTTTGATCGGCGTTGCAATTGACGCCAACTGCGACGATGCGCGGCTCACTGCGATAAAGTACGGCTTGTCCTGGCCCCAGATTTGCGAAGGCAAGGCGATGAAGGGAGAGATCGCACGGATGTACAATGTTGATACTACGCCTACGTACTATGTCCTGGGCCGGGATGGCCTGATCGTGGGCAAGAAGGTTCAGGGGGAGGAGCTGCAGGGAGTCGTGGAAAGTGCCCTGGCTGCGGCGCCTACCTTGCGCTCGCCATCGCCTGAATGATCTACCGAGGGCTCCGGCGGGATCGTCATTCTTCCCGCGGGGCCCGGTTCACCCGTACGAGTCCCTTCCTCCCAAGTTCCTCGATCCAGAGCTCGATATCGACGCGCGCCTGGGCGGGCTCGACCTCGAACTTTGAACAAAGCTCTTCGATCGCTCTCTCCACCTCGCCGTGCTCCAAAAAGCTCTGCCAGATCTGGGACGCCACCGGGTCGAGCCCAAGGTAGATTCCCTGCTTGAGATCCATAAGCACGTAGTCTCCCTCGACTCGGGTGGACTGGACGTTGGGAAGAATTTCAACTCTGAACGGCTCCACGGGCTTCTCCTTTCCGGAGTCAGGGGATCTCCGGAGCGGCTTTCGCTCCTGCTCCGACCAGACTCCGGTAGATGGTACAGGACGCGAGGAGCTCCGCGTGCCGGCCCTCCGCGACGATTTGGCCCTCCGCGAGAACGAAGATCCGATCGGCGCCGACGAAGGCGCTCGGTCGGTGGGTAATCACAAAGGTAGTCCGGCCTTCCATGAGTCGCTCGAGAGCCTCCCTCACCAAGCGCTCTCCGTCGGTGTCGAGCGCGGACATCGCTTCGTCGAGCACGAGGATACCCGGCCTGCGCAGAAGAATCCGCGCAATTCCAATACGCTGTCGCTGTCCTCCCGAGAGCTTTACTCCGCGCTCCCCGATCTCTGTCTGGTAGCCGTAGGGCAGACGTTGGATGAACTCGTGGGCGTTGGCGATCCTGGCGCAGTCTTCAATTTCAGCCGTGGTGGCATCGAGTCGGCCGAAGCGGAGATTTTCCTCTACCGTCCCGGCGAACAGTATCGTTTCCTGGAGGACAAAGCCGATTTCGCTGCGAAGCGAGGCCAGGTTCCAAGTTCGCAGGTCGCACCCGTCGATCAGGATCCGACCTGACTCCGGCTCGTAGAGGCGAACCAGGAGCGCGACGAGCGAACTCTTGCCGGCGCCGCTCGGCCCGACCAGCGCAATCCGCTGCCCTGACTCGACGGTGAACGAAATATCTCGCAAGACAGCCTGTCCCGGATCGCCATAGCAGAGTGTGATCCCCTCGAAACTGACGCGATGACCGCCCGGCTCCAGGTTCCGGCCACCGTTGACACTCTCAACCTCCTTCGCTCCCAGGGTCCCGGTGATCCGATCGACTCCAGCGATCACCCGCTGGGCATCGGTGTTGAGCTGGACCAGGCGCCCCACCGGCCCGTCCAGGTACGCCAGGAGAGCCACCAGGGCCACCAGCTCACCAACGCTGATGTGACCGGCAAGGAGCTCCTGGCCACCGAACCAATATGCGGAACCCGCCACCAGAAAGTAGATCGAATAGCTCAGGCCATGGAGGGACCGGATTACCGCCAGGCGTACCTGCCGCGCAACGTCGGCGGCGAGCCGGCCGCGCAGCCGAGTTACCGCCCACCCCTCACGGTCGAAAACCTTCATTTCACGCACGGCCTGGATCGACTCCTGGAGTGTCGTGGCGACCTCAGCGGTCGCGGCGAGAGCCTCGCTGGAGGCGGCTCTGATCCGCTTGCCGAAGAACAGGGGGAACAGCATGTAGATCGGGATCAGCATGAGCGCAGCCCATGCGGCTTTTCCGTGCCTGATTGCCAATACTCCAAGAATGAGGCCTAGTTGCAGGATGCCGATCGTCGCTTCCGACAGAGCCTGAAACCCTAGACGGGCAACCATCGAAGCATCTTCCGTCAGGAGGCTCTGCAGGCGTCCCGAGCGCTCTCGGTCGAAAAACGCCAACGGCAGAGTGTAGAGCCGAGCGAGCAGGCGGGCCTGAAGCTCCGCCCGACTCCGCTCCGCCAGCCAGGCGAACAGCGTCTGCTGAACACCCCGCGACAGGGTGCTCAACGTGGCAACACCGATCAGCAACGCGACGTTCGAGAGGAGGGCGCCGGAGTCTCGTGCCAGCAGAGCCTTGTCAATGATGGAGCCGGTGACCAAAGGAATCGAAACCTGAGCAGAGGTGTAGACCGCCGTAGCCAGCAGTCCGGCGAGTAGTGCGGGAGCAAAGGCTTGGTGTTGAAAAGCCCCCAGCGCGCGGAGCCGGCCGAGTGGGCTCATCTCGCCGTTTCCTGCTTCAACCGGCCATCCGGTGAATGACAGAAAAGCCCTTCAGACGCGCCGGATTGTCGTCGAGCAGCTCGCCGCAGGCTTCCACCCAGGAATGAGCCGTAAAAGGAAACTTGTGTACTCCGAAGCAGATCTCCGCTGGAATCCCTTGGCGCCGCAGAAGATGGAAAGTGGTCAGCGCCTTGGGCAGACAGTCCTTCCGGCGCCGGTAATAGAACATCGTGGCGCTTTGCACCGCTTGGAAGGTACGCAACGCCTGAGCCCTTTCCTCTTCCTGAGCCCAATTCACGGAGCGGCGGCTCTTCCGAAGGATGAAACGATAGACAGGGCCGAAGCCCATTATGCGAAAAGCCACGTCGAGAAGCAAGAATGTAAAGAACGCGCGAAAGGTCACCGCGCTCGCTCGCCTGGAACTCATGAACACCCCTGTTGTAGCTGAAGAACTCTGCACCTCGAGACACGCTCGAGATGCAGAGTTCAGGGTAAAGGTAGGCAAACTGCCTACCCACCGGCAACAGCATCGAGAGCCATGTGCCATCTACAGTTAGTTGGATGGCCTGAAGCCGCTGCCGACATCCCATCACTGGCTTCATTTGTCGCCCAGCGTCAGGTTCAAGACGGCTCCGTACTCCACCATCTTGGGAGCGCTGTACTTCTCGCGCTTCCGTTCGGCTTTCTGAGGAATTTGCATTTAGACTCACCTCCTTCCGCTTTGGGATTTACAAAGCAGGCACCGCCACGCATGAGCTGCCGCGCAGGGCCTGCAAGATTTTCGCCAAACCGTTTAGAAGATGTGTGCAACGAGAGCGGTCCTCTCGCTTCAGGCCTCAAGGCATTGAGGGCAACAAAACGGCTTGGAATCGAAGAGAAAACTCGGGGGAGTGAACAACGAGCGGAAGGGAGAGGAGCGAAGCGACGACTTTCCCGTCGGCGAGCTGCCCTCGACACGGAGAGCAGATTGCAGGCTCAGAAGAGCGAAGATACGATTCGAGGTGTAACTCTCATTGTGGATTCAGTGTAAAGAATCACTCCCGGTGTTGTCAACTCAAAAAATCACCCGGGCAGCCTGCGACCAGATTTGATAGTTTTCGCCACGGCTGTCGGCCCAGAAGAGGTGAAACCGGCCATCCGCTCCCGCTGCGAGCCCGCTGTAGTCTCCTCCGAAGCTCCAGCGCGCTGCCACGCCACGCTGCCGCACGGAGGCTCGCGGACACGATGGCACGGAGGTCACGCGGACGCTGGGCAGGAAAGTGGACGCGCCGTCGACCGACGCCGAGAAATAAATGTCATAGCACTCGCCTCGCGGGTCGCTCCGCGTGTCATACCACGCAACTCCTACTACTCCGTTCCGATTTACCGCAATCGCAGGTGTCTCGGCATTGGCACCCTCCGGCACGTCGATCCGGGCGGGTCCGGTTCTCCAGGACTCTCCGCCATCATCGGAGATCAAGAGAAACAGCGCCGGCGTGTCTGCCGGATGTGCTGCCGCCGACTCCCCTGGCCGCCTCTGCCAGAATCCGTCTACAGCAACATACAGCCGGTCCCGGTGGCGTGTAGAACGGTCTACGGCCACTGACCAGGGCATCTCGGCGAAACTTTGCTCAAGCACCAGAGCCGGCAGGGAGAATTTCCTACCCTGGTCCTCTGAACGTACCGCCCAGGTTCGCCGATGCACCAAAGGCCTTTCCTGCGCAGTCGCAAAGTCCATGAAGAAAAGGACATGGGCTCCGGAGGAGAGCGTTACCGCATCGAAGGGTTGCTGTACCAGATGGTCGTGGAGCACGAACGCCGGCTCACCGAAGGTCCGGCCACTATTGCCCGACCATGCCACGGCCGGTGCATAGGGGCGGCTTCGTAACCCCACTCCCGAAGCGCGATCACCAAAGGCAACGATCACCTGGTCTCCCTCAGCCGAGAGAACCGGCCGATCCGCCGTTTTGTTCGCAGGGACCCGCGCAGGACCCTCCCAAGAGAATCCGCTGTCAGGCGACCGGTAGACGATGAGGGAACCGTTGTTTTTCCCCAGACAAGAGACGAAGAGCACGCCATCGGTCCCGAAGCGGACCCAAGGATCGATCCTGCAGGCGGGCAAGGGGACCCGGCTCCAGGATCGGCCGGCATCCACCGAGCGAAATCCGTCGACGACTGTGTCGTCACCTACGCCGGAATCGGTGATGGCTGCGCCAAACAGAAGGTTTGCCTTCGTAGGGTGGGCCGCCAGGGAAGGCTCGAGGTGCGGTACCTCGGGGCGGTCACGGCTCACGGCGACCGGTTCCTCAAGCAAGATGCTCACCACCGACCGGGGTTTTTCTCCCGCACCAGGAGTGAACGCCAGCAAGATGCAGCAGACGCTCGGCAACCCGATCGCGAGCGAACTTCCGAAGGTCGGTCTTCTCATAGGCGAAACCTCTGGCTGTTCTCTGCGCGAACTAGGCTTCCACGCCGGTGACGGCGCGCAGCCAGAATTCGAAGGCGAGGCAAGAAGTGAAGGCGCCGAACTTCGAGGAAGAGCCGAACCGCACCAGTTCTGCGGCGCGGGAGAGTTCGGCCGCATCTAGAAATCCCATCGACGCCATGACCGACTTTCGGACGATCGGTTCTATCGCTGCCCATCGCTTCGCGTAGGCCTTGTAGGCTGACGGTCCAGGGCCTCGAGTGTTACGCCGCGTTCGTACCTCGTCTGGCAGCCGGCCGGTGAGGGAGCGCCGCAAGAGGAGCTTCCCCAATTCCGGATCGACTTTTTTTTCCCACGGGATTGAGAAGGCCAGCTCTACCAGCGGCCGGTAGAGGAAAGGGTGCCGGGCCTCGGAGGTCCATTCGTGATACCCGCGGTGGACCATCTGCTCGGAACGGCGCAGACGCTCGTACTGGACCTCTTGCGCCAAGGTCGGAAACGTCCTCTTCGTCCAGCGCCGACGCAGTCGATCGCGCAGACCCAGCCTGCGGGCGAAGTCCTGGCTCACCCACGGATCCAAACGCCTCTCGTCCTCGCTCGACCGCCTGTATGAGTGGGGGCGAAGCAGGGGTTCCAGCACGAAAGAGAAAAAGAGGTTTGCCAAGGGCCTGTGAGTGCCTCGCTGCCAGCGCAAGAGCTCCCGTGAGAAATCGAACAGGCGTAGGCGGCGAAAGAGATCCACCAGATGGACAGGAGGTGTTTGGTCCGCCAGCACCACGGACTCGGCCCGCGAGCCACAGAGCAACACCTCTACGCCGGAGCGCCGGAGCAAATCGACTTCGGCACGATACATGGGATGGGCAAAGATCCCGAAGTGAGGTTCGCTGCGGTGGAGGGCTGCCTCGGTGACGTCGTCAAAAAAGAGGTCGTCCGACCGGATCTGATGATTCACGAGATCGTACTTCCGGACCACCGTCTGCGACCACTCCCGCTCATCGGACTGTGGCGTTTCGTCCCAGACGAAGGTGACGGTGGCGAAATCGCCTGCGCGTCCAGGGTGCTCCTGGAGCACTTCGTGCGCCACACAGACGATGGATGAGGAGTCGAGGCCCCCTGAGAGCTCCGCCCACGCCCGGCCCCCCGTCTCTAGGCTCCGCTCCACGGCCTCCCGGAACACCGCGAGAAAGTGATCGAGGTACTCGGCGTCCGTCTTGTAGTGCAACGGCGGCAGGTCATGCAGATCCCAGGAGCGGCGAGTTTCGGGTCGGCCCTCCGCGGTGACGGTGAGGCGATGGCCCGCCAGTAGGCGGCGGATCGACCGAAAAGGGGTCGCGGGTCCGATGGAGACCTGCCCCGTGAGGAAGTCGGCCACGTACTCGTCGTCGAGGTCGGACAGGTTCGGCCGGCCGAGCATCTGGAGTTGCGACGCGATGCGGAACGCCCCCTGGGCCTCGGTAAAGAACAGCTCCCTGGCACCGAAGTCGTCACGTGCCGCGACCAGTCGCCGCTCGATACGGTCCCAAAGGAGAAAGGCGAACTCCCCGTTTAGGCGCGCTGTTGCCTCCAGTCCCCAACGTTCGTAGGCGGCGGCGATGAGGAGCGGCTGAGCCCCCGGAACTGCTGCCTCGGGGGAAAGCCCCAACTCCCGGGCCAGCAGAGTGCGATTGTCGAGAGTCCCATCGAGAACCACTACGCAGCGTCCACCGGAATCCGGTGCAGCCGCGTCCGGGATCGCCGGGACCCAGATCAGGCCGAAGCCCGCTCCCTGGAAAATCCTGGGCTTGCCGGCTCCGGGTACGCGGGCACGCGACACCAGCAGCGACAGCTCCTCGGCCTCGACCGGCCCACCATCAGCCTTTACAATCCCTCCGATCGCTGCGCGCATTGCAGGGCCGCTTCAGCCGGCCATCCGGGTTTGGCCACGGGCCATGAGCGGAAGCTGTGCGCCTGGCACGACATTGATGATCTCGGCGCAGAAGGTCGGCCGAATGTCGATCGAGCGAAAGCGGTGGGCTGCCCTCGACACGGAGGACAGGATGTGGCCTCAGAATATAGCGAGCGCGGCGAGGTGCCTCTGGCGGTTCATCACGGAGAGCAGGCTAGCGACTTCTGGCGCATCCTGTCAACTTCACTCTCGAAATGGTTGATAGAAGGCTATACTCTGCCGAGGCTTACTCTTTGACCCGCCGCTCGCTCGATAAGTCTCTTCCCGGAAGGTCTGGCCATGAGCTTACTGTCTGATCTCTACCTCGCCTTCCGTTCGCTTCGCAAGGCCCCGGCCTTCAGCCTGGCGATCCTTTTGACCTTGGCTTTGGGAAACGGGCTCAATACCGCGGTGTTCAGCATCGTCTATGGGGTCCTGCTCCGCCCTCTCGACGTCCCACGCCCCGAGGAACTGGTCAGCGTCTGGCAGAATATGGAGAAGAGAGGGGGCCGAAGGGAGGAGGAGACCGGACGGGGTGTCTTCTCCGATTGGCGGGCGCGCAACAAGTCTTTCCAGGGAATGGCCGCGTTCATCGCATTTCCGGCCGACCTCGCTGGGGTCGATCCCCCGGAAAGCGTGCCGGGAGCCGCTGTCTCGCACGAGTACTTTTCGGTCTTGGGTGTCGCCCCGGCGTTGGGCCGTGGTTTCATCAAAGAGGAGGAGACCGAAGGAAACCATCTGGTCACCATCCTGTCTCATGAGCTCTGGACCCGCCGTTTCGGTGGAGACCGATCTTTGATCGGCAAAACTGTGTCGATCAACGACAAGGGCTATCGAGTGGTCGGGGTGCTGCCGCCGGGATTTAGTGCACCGCGTCTCCCGGACATCCAGGTCTGGTCTCCGCTTCCGCTAGAACCACCAGCGGACGACCGTGGATATTCTTACGTGGGCGCCATCGGTCGGCTGAAGCCCCAACTGACGCTGGTGGCAGCACAGGCGGACATGGACAATGTGGCCGCTGCCCTCGCCGCAGACCACCCGGACTCGTTGCGCGAAGTGGGGGTCGCCCTCGAGCCCATCCTCGATACCATCGTCGGTCCGAGCCGAGAGCTGTTGCTTCTTCTGCTGGGCGCCGTGTCCCTGGTTCTCCTGGTGGCTTGCGTGAACGTGAGCAACCTGGTCCTGAGCCGAGTGTCGGATCGACGCTCGGAGCTCGCGGTCCGGGTCGCCCTCGGAGCCACCCGGGGCCATCTGCTCCGCCACGTCAACGCGGAAGGTATCCTCCTCGCGGTGGGCGGCGGCGCTCTCGGCTTCCTCCTCGGGTTCCTGGGTCTGGAGATCGTTCGGAGCTTCGCCCCTCCACAGATGCCTCGCCTCGCGGACATTCGCCTGGACGGCACTGTCTTCGCCATCACCTTCGGCCTCTCGCTGCTGGTCGGTGGGCTCGCCGGGTTGCTGCCCGCTCTTTCGATCTGGCGCCACCCGCCGTCCGACCGCCTTCGCGAAGCGACAGGTGCTACGGCCGGTCGCGGACCCTTGCGATCTCGCGGCCTCCTGGTGATCGCCGAGGTTGCGGCAACTCTTGTTCTCCTGGTGGGGGCGGGACTTCTCGGACGCACTCTGGCGGCCCTTTCCCGGGTCGACCCCGGGTTCAAGACAGAGGGTCAGGTCCTGGGCTGGATCACCTTGAGTCCGAGCCGATTTCCGGAGAGCCGCGACATGGCGAGCTACCTGACGGAGCTCGAGAGCCGCCTCGGCCAGCGGGGGGAGATTTCCGCGGTGGGTATGGCGAGTTCGCACCTCCTGGCCAGCCGAGGGCTGGAGGACACCTTCGCCGTCGAAGGACGCCCGGTGGAAATCACTCTTCCGCAGGCCGTTTTTCGGAGCGTCTCTCCGGGCTATTTGTCGGCCATTGGGCTACCGGTGATCGCCGGACGAATGCCGGCCACGGCTGACACCGCGGAGGCTCCCCTCGTCGCCTTCGTCAACCAGGAGTTCGTTCGCCGGTTCCTCGGTGGGAGGCCTCCCCTCGGCCGGCGGCTAAAGCGCGATCTGCAGGATCCTGAAACGCCCTGGCGAACCATCGTCGGCGTGGTCGCTTCCGGGCGCGGGCAGAGCCTGGACCTGGCTCCGACTCCAGAGGCCTATCTTCCCCTTGCGCAGAGCCCCGCCCGGAGAATTGCCGTCGTTGCGCGCGCTTCGCGCGATTCGACGGCGGCGCTCCAGGCGATGCAGTCGGTTGCGGCTGAGCTTCGCAGTGGCCAGGTTGTTTCCAAAATGACCACCATGGAGGAGGTCCTTGATCGCTCGCTCGCACCGCGACGCTTCGTCGGCAGCCTGATCGGAGGCTTTGCCGCCGTGGCCCTCGTGCTCGCAGTGATGGGGATCTACGGAGTCATGGCCTTGGCGGTGGCGCAGCGCCGACGAGAGATCGCGATTCGGCTCGCCTTGGGCGCCCGAGGCTCCGGCATGATCTTCATGGTCCTGCGTTGGAGCGCTCTCATGGCCGCCGTGGGGATCGCGGCGGGGCTGATTGCCTCCCTGACCACAGGGAAGGCCCTGGAGAGCCTGCTCTACGGGGTGAAACCGATGGACGGCTGGACTGTCGCAGGAGTGGTTCTGGTACTGGCACTGGCGGCATTCTTGGCCGGCCTGGTTCCCGCGCTACGGGCCGGCCGGGTGGACCCGGCAAGCCTCTTGAAGACCTAGGTCGGCTCGCATAGAGGGGGCTCGGCCACGAACTCGCGGGTGCGCTGGGCGATCATGAGCAGTTCGCCGAAAGGGCTCGCGGTTGTTTCGTCGGCCGCAGTGATCAAGGAGGTCCTAGACGAACCGCGGGGAATCTTCTATTCTGATCAACGGAAGCGCTAGGGGGCTGGTGCCTCCCGCGGTCTTCAAAACCGTTGTCTCGGGCCGGTTGCGGTTCGGGGTGTGGGTTCGATTCCCATGCGTTTCCGCCATGCTTTTTCTTGTGCGGGGTATACGCAGTTGACGTCATCGGTTGCCGCGCCGCCTCTTGCTTTCACCTCGACTCTTCGCCGAGTCGTCATCGGTACCGCGGGTCACATCGATCACGGAAAAACCCTGCTGGTCAAAGCTCTGACGGGCATCGACTGTGATCGATGGGCCGAGGAGAAGGCGCGGGGCATCACCATCGACCTCGGTTTCGCCCACTTGACCGAGGGCGACCTCCAACTCGGGTTCGTCGATGTCCCTGGCCATGACCGGTTCGTTCATAACGCACTGGCGGGGCTGGGAGGGATTCGCGTCATGCTGCTCGTCGTGGCTGCGGACGAAGGTGTTATGCCGCAGACGCGGGAGCATTTGGCGATTTGCTCTTTACTGGGGATTCCATATGGGATTGTGGCACTGACCAAGAAGGACCTGGTGGCCCCCGATCTTCTGGAACTTGCCGAACTCGAGATCCTGGAACTCTTGGAGACAACCCCTTTCGCCGATGCCCGGATCGTCCCCGTCTCCAGTCTAACGGGAGAAGGCCTGGACGAGTTAAAGCAGGAGCTTTTCAGCGCCGCAGGCCGCTTCGCGGTCTTCTACGACCCGACACTACCGGTTCGGCTGCCGATCGATCGCGCCTTTCATCTCCGAGGGCTTGGTGTGGTCGTCACCGGGACCATGGCGAGCGGCGCGGTCGAGGTGGGTGAGGTGCTGGATCTTCTGCCGAGCGTCGAGAGTGTTCGCGTACGTAGCATTCAAGTGCATGGCAGCTCGCGTGGCCAGGCGGCGGCCGGTGAGCGTACATCGCTGCAGCTCTCCGGCGCATCCCTCGAAGAGCTGAAGCGCGGCGTTCAGCTCGTGACATCCGGTGCTTTCGAAGTGACCCGGTTCATATGCGCCCGCTTCACTCTATTGGCGGATGCACCAAAGCCCCTGCGGCAGGGCGTCCCGGTCCGCCTCCATGTCTTTTCGGCCGAGGTGCAGGGGATACTACGACCGCTTAGACCGAGCGAGCTGAAACCTGGAGAGACCGGGCTCGCCGAGATCCGCCTTGCCGAACCTGTCACCGTTGTCCGTGGGGACCGATTCATCATCCGGCGGCCATCGCCGCAAACAACGCTCGGTGGTGGGGTGGTCCTCGACCCTGCTTGGCGTCAGCGTCGCGGGTCGAGCCTCGAACCCGCCCTGGAAGCGATCAGCTGCGGCGATCGCGAAGCTCTGCTTTTCTGGATGGACGCCGCGGGGGATCGGGGCTTGGATCTCGAATCGCTGGCCCGCCGCATGGGGCGGCGCCCGGATTGTCTGTTGCCTGATCTGGACGCCTTGACCACAGACGGTCGACTCCTTCAGATTCCGCCTTCACAGGGCCGCGGCCCTGCTTGGGTAGGCCGGGCCGCGTACGACCGAGTCGCAGCCCGGGCGCAGCGCGTCCTCAAGGAGTACTTCAACAAGGACCGCATGGCTCAAGGCATTCCGAAGGCAGAAGCTGTACGTCGGATTCTGCCGGCCGTTCCGGCGCCGCTCGTCCAGGTCTACTTGACCTGGCTGCAGGAGCAGAAGACTCTGAGTATCGAAGGGGATCTCATGGTCCTACCGGGGCGGCGCGTCGAGCTGAGCCCCGAGACCTCCGAATTGGCGGGGGCCATCCAGGAGTTCCTTGAAGAGGCCGGCCTTGCGCCGCCGTCGGCGGACGAGGCGCGAATCGCGCTGTCTGCGACAAGCAAGCTCTTCGACACGGCGGTCCGTTACCTGATCCAGACTCGAGCCGTGATTCGCCTCCCCAACGGGCTCCTGCTCGCCACCTCAAAAGTCGAGGCCGTTCGGCAACAACTGACCGACGCAGGCTGGGACCGATTCTCTGTTCCGCAGTTCAAGGAGCGATTCGGTCTGACCCGGAAGTTCGCGATTCCACTTCTAGAGCACTTTGACTCCGTCGGGGTCACGCGGCGAGTCGGAGAGGAGCGGATCCTTGCGAAGCGCACCTGAGAAAGGCGTACACCAGCCGCGCTGGCTTGTGAATTCGCTCTGGGGACGTCATCTCGCCTCGCCCTCGTTGTCCTGACTCCAGGAGGTTGCAATGGTTCGCACGCTTCGCCCGATCGCGCTCGCGATCGTCTGTCTGCTCGTCGTCTCCAGCGTTGCCGGGGCCGCTCCGGTTCGGCCGAAACTGGTCGTCCTCATCTCGATCGACCAGTTCCGCGCCGATTACCTGATGAGGTTCGACGATCTGTTTCTCCCGCCGGCCGCGAAGAACGGCAGCGTGGGGGGGTTCCGGTACCTGATGGAGAAGGGTGCGTACCATACCGATGCCCACCACGATCATTATCCGCTCGTGACCGGCGTCGGCCATTCCGTTCACCTGACCGGCGCTCCGCCCTACAAGACCGGCATCGTCGGCAACGAGTGGTTCGATCGCGATCTGAACGCTGAACGGTATTGCGTGAGCGACACGAAGAGCCCGCTGGTCGGAGCCGACGACCCGAACGGCAAGGACGGGATATCGCCCGCGACCCTGCGGGTCAGCACCGTCGGCGACGAGCTGAAAATGGCGACGGGGGGGCAGGGGAAGGTGTGGGCCGTCGCCTTGAAGGATCGCGCCGCCGTGCTGATGGCGGGCCACTTGGCGGACGGCGTCCTCTGGTTCGACGACGAGACCGGCGCCTGGATCTCCAGCCGCTACTACCGCAAGGACGGCACGTTTCCGGCGTGGGTCTCGGACTGGAACGCCCTGAAGAAGGTCGACGCCTTCTTCGGCAAGAACTGGGAACTGTCCGTGCCGCCGGAGAAGCTGACGCGGCTCTGGACCCCCGACAATGCGTCGGCCAGCCCGCGCAACGGGCTGGGCGCGACGTTTCCTCATCCCGTCAAGGGGGATCTGCAACAGCCGGGTCCGGCGTTTTACGCCGCCTTCACCGGGACTCCCTTCGCCAACGGCTACACGCTCGACACCGCCCAGGAGATCATCCAGCAGGAGAAGCTCGGGCAGGATGCGATTCCGGACATCCTGGCGATCAACCTGTCGAGCAACGATTACATCGGTCATTCCTTCGGCCCCGACAGTGCCGAGGTGCTGGACGTGACGGTGCAGACCGACGCGGCCTTGAGCCGTTTCTTCAACTTCCTCGCCAAGAGCGTTTCCGGCGGCCTTGCGAATGTGACGATCGTGGTGACCGCCGACCATGGTGTGGCACCGGTTGTCGCGGAGCTGCAAAAAGCCGGTTTCAACGCGGGGGCGACCCAGGTCACCAAAGACGCCTTGCAGAAAGCTCTGGCGGCGGAGTTGGGCCCCGGCGATTGGGTTCAGGACGTCGTCGAAGACAACGTCTATCTGAACCTCCAGACGATCTCGACCAAGAAAGTCAGCTACACCCGGGCCGAAGACGTCGCGGCCGGCTACCTGCGGCAGCAGCCGGGAATCTACGCCGTCTACACGCGGAGCCAACTGCTCGATGGCCAGATGCTGGACAACGACATCTCGCAACGCGTCTCCCGCAGCTTCCACCCGAAAGTGAGCGGCGAGCTGATCCTGGTCCCCGATCCCTATTGGGTGCCGGGACGATTGACGGGGGCCACCCACGGCGCGCCCTACGCCTACGACACGTCGGTGCCGCTGCTGCTCGCAGGCGCCGGCATCAAGCCCGGCCGCTACACCCAGCGCGTCTCGACGCTCGACATCGCGCCCACCTTGTCCGACCTGCTGGGGATCCTCCAACCGAGCGGCTGCGAGGGGCATGTGCTGTCGCTGGCGCTCAAGTAGAAGGCGGTCGCGTAGATGGACCAGCGAGTGGTACGCGCCCGCCGGTGCGCTGAACCGGCGCAGAGGTGGCATGGGTGGGAACCCCGATGCGGAGCCCAATCTACCAGCTCATACGGAGCGGACGACCGGCATCCGCGGAGGCGCGGTTTGCCACAGGAGCTCCACTTCCTCCGCCGTCAGCCCATAGGCCTGACAAATCAGGTCCGACAGTTCGGCCTCGAGCCGAGCGGCCTCGCGGAGGCGTTCGCCGAAGGGCGCGATGGTCCCGGCATGCTCCTCGCGCAGGCTCCGCAAGGCCGCGGCGGTAAGCGGATTCTTCTTGCCCCGGGCCCGCCGGACTTCTTCGACGAAACTGTCGGGGGACAGGGTGAGCGGATCGGCCAATCGCTGCGATGGCTTCCCGACCTGGTGCTCTACGGCGAGCCAGTCCGTGACGATCGAGAGAACCTGGAGCCGATCGTCCTTGATGGTCATGATACGACGGACTCTCTCTTCCACTTGCTGCCGCTGCTCGTCCGACGGTAGAGCGATCGGAAGCTGCTCCATCTTGTAGCCATTCGGAGTGAGGGCCTCATCCTTGAGATGGATCAGGTACCGCCAGTTGTGCCACCACATAAGTGAAGAGTTCAAGAGGGCGAGGAGGTAAAGATCCGAAAGTGGAACGAAAAACGTCTTGTCGTTCGCAAAGAGGCCAGAGCTATCGAAGCAATAGGCTGGGTGGAATTGAATCACTTGATAGAGGATCTTGGGCTTCTCGAAAAGCTGCCAATATTCGACCGAATCCTGGATCTCATACCAGGCGTAATTGCCTTCTTTTCTACCCGGCCATTGACCGCCGGACCACCGCGTCGGTTTGGGCTCGAGACGCACCCGGTATCGCTGGAGATGTCGGAGAATCGCCGGGTATCGCTCGATCTCAACACCGCGGCGGGTGAAGATCATCCAAAGTCCGGCCCACTCAGCACGCCACCTCCCTAAATCCTGGCCGCGGAGATAAGGTTTGAGAATCTCCGCAGACCGCGGATCTTCGGCGACCAATCGGTCCCGGGTGGAGGTGTCCACGAGGAAAGCTTCGTTCAGGCCCGTCTTGATCCCGTAATAGGGTTTCATCCCGGCGTACTGCGCGAGCGGTACTCCCCGCGCGCGAAGCTTTGCCATCAGCGCGTCGACCGCCGGCGGCTCCAGCGACCAGGGCGCGGCGCCCAGCCTCTCCTGCGGGAAGTCGAACCCTTCCTCCTCCACCTGCCGGCCGAGGTCGTCGAGGCGCACGTCGTCGCGGGAGATCACCGATACGCGCGGCACCGGCGCCGTCGTCGCGAGCCGCGGTTTCTCCAGGACGACGATCGACGGGAAAACGTCCGCTTCCGGGAAGATCGCCTTGGCGTGGCCCAGGTCCACCAGGGTCTCCAGCCAGGCTTCCTTCGCCAGCAGGCGGCGCAGCGGCTCGGCGTACCCGGCCTTCAGCCACTTGTTGGTCACCACGAACGAGAGCCGGCCGCCCGGCTTGAGGAGGTCGAGCCCCCGCTCGAAGAAATAGACGTAGAGGTCCGCCACGCCGTGATAGGCCCGGAAACGGCGCTCGAGGTAAGGCTTCAGGCTGCCGAGAAGCTCTTGGCGGACGTAGGGCGGGTTTCCCACCACGACGTCGAAGCCGCCGTCCGCGAAGGCTTCCGGAAAGGCGGATTGCCAATCCAGGGCGTTGCGCGGATCCACCTCCGGGTCTTCGACGAGGCTGTTGCCGACCCGGATCGTCCGGTCGAGGTCGGTGAGCTTCTTGCCGCGCTGGGCGGTCTTGATCCAGATCGAGAGCCGGCAGATCTGGACCGCTTCTTCGTTCACGTCGACCCCGTAGAGGTTCTGCTTAAGGATCGTGGTGTCGGGGTCGAAGAGAGTGCGGACACCCCGCAGCTCATAGAGGCGATCCGCCGCTTCCTGGTACACCGCGTGGAGCTGGTCGAAAGCCTCCAGGAGGAAGGCGCCGCTGCCGCAGGCCGGATCGAGGATCCGCACCCGCTCCAGCTCCCCGAGCCAAGCATCCCAAAAGAGGATGAGAGCCTCGCGCTGCGGCAGGTTCAGGTCCTCGGGATCGTAGCCTCGCGGGTCCGACAAGACCTTGACCGCCGAACCCGCCGCCTTTCCCTGCTGCCGGCACCGACGGGCATCGAAGCGACCGGTGAGAACCCGGTGGAGGGCATGGCCAACGATGAAACGGGTGATCACCCTGGGGGTGTAGAAGGCCCCTTCACGCCGACGCCGTGTCAGGCCGCCGACTTCGAAGATGCCCTCGGCCAGCTCCTGTTCGAGGCGCTCCAGATCGGTGATCGATTGCTCGAATATGTGCCCGAGGATCTCGACGTCGACCAGCCGGGCTCCCGCGCTCTCGCCGGCCGCCGCCGACGGAGCCCGGTAATCGTAGTCTCCCAACCCTGTGAGCTCACCGAGCACGTCGTCGGGGACTTCGAGCGGATCGAGGACGAAATCGCGAGCGAACAGGCCGCCGTTGTAGCCCGGGATGCCCAGGGCGCCGTTGCCTTCATCGATGGCCCGGAAAAGGCCCTTGAAGGTCTCCCACTTCGGGCGGGGGTTGTACGGATCGTCATGCCGGAAGGCCCGCTGCAGGGTCTCGGAGGGAAGGAGGCCCCGGTCCTCCGCGAACGCCACGAAGAGCACCCGGTCGAGAAGCTTCTGGGTGGAGAGGAGGAGGATCTCTGGTGCCACGGCGGGGTTCGCCTGGCGCAGACGGGCGAGGATCTCCCGCCGCGCACGAGAGTACTCGGCGTAATAGCTCCGGGTCAGCTCGAGACCGGCGCGCTCCGAGGCCCTCAGCAGCTCGTCGAGGTGCGCGGGACCGGAGAGGGGCACAACCCGTTCTGCGCCGAGGAGGAAGACGAACTGCCGGAAGGCCGAGTCCTGCTCTGCGAGGGCCTGGATTTCGAATCGCTCGAACGTCCGCTGGTCGTGGTTCTTATGGTAGAGCCGGATCTCCCGCAGGTTGGTAACCAGGATCCAATCGCAGGGCAGGTTGATGGCGTAGCGGTAAGCCTGGTCCACCGCCGACATCGGCCGGCCTGCGAAGGGACGGTCGAGGGGATCGCGCGGCCCTTTTCCCTCGACCGCCACCACCGGCCGGTCCCGGGCGCTTCCGAACTCGCCGAGGACGGCGTCCGCGTACTGGCCGTCCACCTGTACGCGCGTCTCCCGCGACAGAGTGTAGCGATCCCCTGCTGTCATCGAGCGGTAGCCCAGGACGCCGTAGAAGACGTCGGTCAGGAAATCGGGCAGGAGCTCCGACTCCTTCCGCTCGTCCGCTCCCGGCGACGAGAGGAGCCGCGCCCACTGGCGGAGGATCTCCCTCGCCGGCTCGCCCTCCTCCCCAGACGGCAGCGCCGCAGCCCCAGGAGAGAGGATCTCGGCACGAAACAGGGGCTTGCGTTCGACTGGCATCGGGAACTCGCGGGGAAGTGTACTTTCAATCCAGCGAGATCATGAAGAAGGTCCCCCAAAGGGCGGGGCCGCCGTCATTGGGCAACGAAGGGCTCCTCCTGGCCGGAGCGCCGGTCAGGAGGAGCCCACCGGGATCGCCCCGCGCGAACTCCGCGGTCTCTCCACCGAAGATGTAAAGCTCGTAGGCCGTGGCGGTCTTGCGGGTGAAGTAGTACTGGCCGAACCTCGGCGCCGGTGCCGACCCGGTCATGGCGGTGTCGACTTCGGAGCGGGCGACGTTGAAGAGTACGCCACCGGTCTGCTCGGAGAGTGCCGCGAGTTCGGGTCAAACGCGTGGAGGAGGGGAAATGGCCAGGCAACGGCGACGAGCTGCAAGATCAGCACGCCAACCGTGCAGACTGAGGTTTTGGAGTGTCGATCTGGAAGGTTCTTCACGCAGAACGGGGCCAAGCCACGCAAAAGGGGAGCGAAACAACGCAAAAGCGCGTTATGACTCCCCGCTAGGCCCGTGGAGCCACGCAGTAATTCGACGAAGCCACCCAGAAATTCACTTAAGCCAACACAGAATGCGGTGAAGTCACGCAAAATACCTCGCAAAGCCTCGCAATAGGGGGGTGAAGCCATCCAGAAAACCGGCGAAGCCAAACCTCGGACGGGTGAAGCTACGGAATAATTCGCTCAAGCCACGGAGAAATTCGTTGGAGTCCCCCAAAAAATCGAATTTCTCGGGGACTTCAGTGAATTTCTGGGGGACTTCAGCGAACTTCTCGGGGACTTCAGCGAACTTCTCGGGGACTTCAGCGAACTTCTCGGGGACTTCAGCGAATTTCTGGGTGACTTCAGTGATTTTCTCGGTGTCTTCAGCGAATTTCTCAGTGACTTCAGCGAATTTCTCAGTGACTTCAGTGATTTTCTGCGTGACTTCACCCAATTTCTCGACGGGCTAAACGATCACTTTGGGCCTTGAACGGTTTCCTGGGCGGCTTCTAACCGTCAAGACGCGGCTTCGGTGTCCAGACCGTCCCGGAAAGCTCAACTCACAGGGACGCCACCTAAGGCGGCGTCGCCGCGGGGTGCTTCCAATGGACGTTGACGTATTGCCGTAGGCCGCTCAGGAAATCCTGGCGATCGGATGAAGCGCGGCCGCCTCGTGAAACTGTGGCCATAGAGCTTGGGGCCGCGCATGTGCGATCGCCGCAAGCGCCGGATCGGAAAGCGCCCTCCGACAGATCCGAGCAGCTTTCTCGGACTCTCCTGCCTTCATGTGAAGACCGTGAAGATAGCGGAGGTCGAGATATGCATCCTTATAGAACTCGTGCTCGATGTCTTGGTCCACCACCTCGTCGAAAAGCCGCTCCGCCGACTGCTTGCGTCCGAAGGCGTCCAGTAGTCGAGCGCAAGTGACTTTGGCGCGAATCTGAGGACGAAGCCGGGAATTGGCGGCAAGGAGATGCGAAGCCTTCTGGAATACTCGCAGCGCTTCGCTCGGCTTACCTCCTCCAACCAGACACTCCACCCGCAGAAATTCCGCGAGGAGCCTCAAGAATGAAACCTCAGCGGGGATCAAAGGGGCGTTCCGCATTGTCGAGGGCCTGATGCGCCCGCCGCCATTCTGCCGCCCGCCGACGGGCGTTGGCGACCGCAGTCCAGACTTCCGCTTGCAAGTCGTGGCTGGCGCGGAGAGTCGTCTTCTGTCTCTGGTGCATGCCCTCAATGGCGAGCAGGGCGAGCGAAGCGAGGAACTCCGCCTCCTCCCAATGCGCCTCTTCCTTAGTTCACCGAGTAGGAGGTTCAGGAAGGCGATGGTGCCGGCTTACACGTGCCGCCCTCTTCGGGAAGAACAGTGGGCGCCGCCTGGTTCGAGAGCAGTCGCCTCATTGCCTGAGCGGAGCCATGGGCCTATACTTTGAGCATGAAGACCGCTATCTCTATTCCCGACAGAGTCTTCCGAGACGCGGAGCGTCTCGCGGCCAGGTTGAAGAAATCCCGAAGCCAGGTCTACAGCGAAGCGGTGACCGAATACCTAGCCCGCCATGAGCCGAGCATCACCGACCGGATCAACGCCGTGTGCGATGAGGTCGACACGCGCCCCGACTCCTTCCTCAGAGAGGCGGCCCGGCGAGTCCTTGATCGTACAGAGTGGTGATTTCTCAAGGCGACATCTGGTGGGCGACGATGCCAGATCCGATCGGGTCGGGTCCGGGTTTCGATCGGCCGGTCGTGATCGTGCAGGGTGACAGCTTCAATTACAGCCAGCTCGCCACCGTTGTCGTGATTCCCCTGACGACCACTACTCGCTTGGCGGCCATGCCGGGCAACGTGCTTCTTTCAGCGAGCAAGACGGGCCTTCCCAAAGACTCGGTCGCCAATGTGACTCAGATAATTGCCATCGACCGATCATTGCTCACCGAACAGGTTGGTCGGATCTCCCGGCGCTACTTGGAGTTGCTCTTCGAAGGCGTCGACGTCTTGTTTGATCGTTAGCCTACCGAAATGTGGGACCGCGGCCGGGATTGCCGCCTTCCCTGCGAGCCCCCAAGCGAGAGTCATTGGTGAAAACGCTATGATTGCGCGCAGTCCATGCCCGACCGCTTCGCCGCTTTCATCAGCTACGCCCACCGCTACAAGCCGTGGGTGCGTGCGCTTCAGGAGAATCTGGAGAAGTGCCTCGCTGCGGCCGGGCGGCAGGGAAAGGTCTGGCTCGATGAAACGGACCTCGGCAGCGGCCGGTCGTGGGTGACGCAGATTCAACAGGGGATCGACCAGAGCGAGCATTTCATCCTCGTGGCGACTCCCGAAGCGTTCGCCTCGGAGCGGGTGGCGGATGAGTGGGGGAGCTTCATAACCCTCCGGCGTGCCTGGCTGGCGCATGGGCGGTTCCACCTCGCCCTTCTGGTCGACGTGCCGTTGCCGCCGTTTCTATCGTCGATCCAGCAGGTGGACTTCCGCGAGGCGGGCGAGGCCGGGTACCGCGTGGGGCTCCAGGAGCTGACGGCGGGGATTCTCGGGCATTCCAACTCGCGGAGCCTGCCCGCGCCGTCGGTGGATCTCAAGATCCCTTCGCCGCCCGATTCGGGGCTCGATCCGAAGTTGCGCTTTCGGTTGATCGAGTGGTTGGAGCCGGTCTTGCGCAGCAGGCTCTGCCGAAAGGCGATCGCTCCCGAGTTGCAGCTCCGGGCGGATCAGCTCGAGAGCCATCCGTCGTGGGCCTGCGCGGCGTCCGCTCTGGTCGTCCTCGCGACGGGCGACGACGAGCCGTTCGCCGCAGCGATCCGAATCGTCGACACTCTCCGCGAAACCCTGGAAGAAGACGAGCCGGCGCGGGTGACGTCTCTGGCGCCGCTCCGCGAGGAGTTGGTCGCGAAGCAGCAGGGCTCCCCCGAGCGCAGCCTGCTCGCGATCTGGATGGGGCAGGTCGTGGCGGATCACGAGCGGCTGGTGCCGTACTTCCAGCAACAGGCGGAAACCGGGCTGCTCGATCGGGTCTACGTGGAGCTTGAGGTGCAGGCGGGGGAGGGGCGGGCCACGATCGCCGAAACCGCTCTCGACGCCGATGCGCCGCGGCCGGCGCGCCCGCTCGGGTTGCGCG
Organism: Thermoanaerobaculia bacterium; assembly: GCA_038250865.1. Taxonomy (GTDB): domain Bacteria; phylum Acidobacteriota; class Thermoanaerobaculia; order Multivoradales; family UBA5704; genus DASYKS01. The sequence continues at coordinate 46,471 of JBBSBW010000039.1, forward strand.
AAGTGCTTTCGCTGCCGCGGGAGGGAAACCCCTGGATCAGCGGGCGCTGGGTGGTGCTGGGCGATCCGGGCGCGGGCAAGACGACGCTGCTGCGACATCTCGCGGCGGATCTCGCACGCCAGGCCGACCGTCCCTGGGTACCTCTATTCGAATCGCTGCCCAAGCTGGTGCGGGAAAGGGAGTGGCTGCTCGACCGCGTGGTTCGCCGTCTGGAGCTTGCGGGTCATCCCGCCCAGGGGCTCGCCGCGGTTCTCGATCGAGAGGCGAAAGAGGGGCGCCTGCTTCTCCTGCTCGACGGTCTCGACGAAGTGTCGAAAGAGGAGAAGGAGGACGCCGAAAAGCTCCTCCGCGACTTAAGCGTCCGCTGGCCGGCGACGCCGATCGTGGTCGCGAGCCGGCCGATCGGCTATCGCCCGCCGGGGGGTGACTACCGGGAGCTGCGGCTCCTGCCGCTCGATCGAGATCGGCGCAAGACGTTTTTGGCGCGCTGGCTCGGGCGCGTGGCGGGGAAGGCGGACGAGGGTCGCGTCGAGGCAGCGCTCACCGCGCTCGAAACGCCGGAGCTGCGCGACCTAGCGGGCAACCCGCTCTACCTGACGCTCATGGCGCTGCTCTCTGAAAAGGGGCCCGAACCTGCGAAACGCCGTACCGATCTCTACGATCAGGTCTTCACGTTTCTCCTCGCGGGCAAACACCACTGGCCCGACGAGCGGCCGATGGAGGCGCAGGACGCGGTGCGCGCGATGCTCCAGCATCTGGCCATCGGCATGACAGAGGACAATCTGGACGCTGAACGGGTCGAGAAGCTGGAAGATCGCCTGTACCGGCCCGAGGCGAAAGAGGCGTGCGATCGCATCGAGAGTCGGTCACGCTGGCGTGGCAGAATGCGGCAGTTTCTCACCGACCTCTCCGAGCAGACCGGAATCCTCGGCCCTCACGACGGACCGGACACCAACTGGCGCTTCTGGCATCGAACCTTCCGCGAAGCGCTGGCGGCCGAGCGGTTGGAGATCGAGTGGCGCGCGCAAGACGGCAAGGCCGCGGTGCTTTCGCGCGTAGGGAAGATCACGACCGAAGAGGGCCTGAGCGCCTGGGCCGAGCCGTTCGCGCTGCTTACCGGTCGGCTCGGCTCTCCGGACGAGCTGGTAAGAGATCTGGTGAAGGAAAACCGTGCGCTCGGCCTGCGCTCGGTCGCGACGGCACAGAATCTCCGGCCGGAGACGCTGTCGGCGATCCTGGAGCTGAGCGAGAAGTGGAAAGAGCGCTCAAAGGTCTATTCACGCATCCCGGAGCTGGTGGGCGATCCCCGCCGGGCGCTCGCCCTGCTCGACCAGCTACGAAAGGGGACGAGGAACGGCAACGATCTCTTCTTCCTCGATCGCGCGGTGCATGAAGTCGGCCGCCGGTCGTGCGAGCACGTCGGAGCGGCGGAGGATCTCGTGGCGCGGCTGTACGACCACATCCCGCGGCCGGCCGAGGACTTGTTCCGGTGGATCGAAACACCCAAGGACGGCAGGGTGAAGCTCTGGGCGGAGATTCCCAAGGGAGAGACCTGGATGGGAAGCCCGAAGGGCGATGGGCACTCAAATGAGACGCCTCGCCATCGGGTGACGATCGCGCGGCCGTTCGCGCTGGCTGCCGTGGCGGTCACGAATGCCCAGTTTCGGGCGTTCGATCCCGGTCGCGAGATCGAATCGTGGGAGGGTGTCTCGGACGAGGAGTTCCTCTTCAACCCCGTGGCTCATGTCACGTGGTACGGAGCGGCGTCGTTCTGCCGTTGGCTGGCGAGGTCCTTCCCGTGGGCACGAGGCGCGCGCTTGCCGCTCGAAGAGGAGTGGGAACATGCCTGTCGGGCGGGATGCGAGACGCGCTACTGGAGCGGCGATCAGGAGGACGACCTGGCGCGGGTGGGCTGGTACGAAAAGAATTCCGGAGGACGAACCCACCGCGTCGGCGAGAAGAAAGCGAACTCCTGGGGGCTGTATGACATCCACGGCAACGTCTGGGAATGGACGCTCAGCCCCTGGACCGACAGCTGCGAGGGGCGCGAAGCGGGGGTCACGATCGACCCTTCGGCTGTGGACGCCAATGACTTTGCGCGTCCGCCCGAGAGCGGCGAGAGGCGCGTGATGCGTGGTGGTTGCGCTTGGGACGACGCGGACGTTGTGCGCGCGGCGTATCGGGACGGCTGGGACCCGGCGATCGTGTTCGGGGTCCAGGGCTTTCGCGTCGTGCTCCCCGCCGGCCATCCTCTCTAGAGAGGATGGTCACCGCCGGACGACACTCTGTACAGTACTGCGCATACGCTCGCGCTGTACCGGAAGCGAGCCCGCTTCCTGGAACAAGGAGGTCGCCCGGATGACACGTAGGTTTCAAGGTCGGATCGTTCTCTTCGCTTTTCTATTTCTCTTGCTCTCGGTGGCCGGTATCCGCCCGAGCGCCGCCCAGTCGGGCTTGCCCTACTGGACCGAGATCACGCAGGGCGGCGCCGTGCCCAACGCCCTCTGGGACGGTGCGAGCGCCTATCACGACGGCCGCTTTTACATCTTCGGCGGGTTGAACGGGACCTTCCCGAACGACGAGCCCGTTGCCGATTTCAGCGTCTTCAACGTCCACACTCTCGCCTGGTCCAGCCTCAGCCAGTACCCGGGCGGGCCGTCCGCGAGGGCCGAGCCGATGATGTGGTACGTCGCCGAGGACGACGCGCTCATCGTCTCCGGCGGGAGAGGTCCTTTCCGGCGCGGGCTCGACCTCACGCACCAGGACACGTTCCGCTTCGATCCGGTGCATGGGTGGAGGCAGATCTCCCAGAACGCGGCCGAAATCGCGCGCGCCAACCGCTCGACGGAGGCCGTCGCGGTGCGAAAGAAGGAAAATCACAAGACCGTCGCGTACGCCTTCTCGGGCTCGTCGTCGACGCTGCCGGCTTTCGTCAACCGTCCGGACGGCCTACAGCACGACCTGGTCAGCTACAAGAATGGCTGGAAGCAGGTCTCAGCTGGCTCGCTCGTCCCGCGCGCCCGGGCCCATCATCCGCTCGTCTACTCCGAGGGTTGGAACGCCCTGTTCGTCTACGGCGGATACACGAACGACGCAGTGAACGGGACCGGACTGTTCACGCCCGAGAACTACCTCGGCGACCTCTGGAGGTTCGACCTCCACAGGGAGACCTGGGATCAGCTCATCTTCGACGATGCCGGCGGACCGGGCCACCGCGACAACGCGAAGCTGGTGGTGGATGAGCCGAACGGCCGCATTTGGCTCTTCGGGGGCGGCAAGTACGACGGGACCACCCTGTCCGATCTCTGGTTCTTCGATCTCCACTCACGAACTTGGACACGCGTGGACACCGCGATGACGGGACCGGCGCCGGCCGCGAGGTTCGGCCAGTTTTCCTTCTCTCGGAAGACCGCCACGGCCTACGAGTTCTACATCTTCGGGGGAGCCACCGCGGAGTTCGCGCCGGTGCTGCTCCACGACATGTGGAGATTGACAATCCCGCTCATCGACGACTGATCCCTACGTAGCCACGAAAACCCCGCGGGAAGCTCCCGAACCGTTCGGGAGCTTCCCCGGAGGAATTTTAAGTTCACGGGTGGTTTCCTAGCCAGGAACGCGCCACTGGAAGTCCGCTGTCCCCGTTTTTATCCAGGAATTTCATTTTTCAACTCCAGGAATCGTACTTCAAGTCCAGGAACCGTTTTTTAACTCCAGGAATCATTTTTCAAGCTGGAAGTGCACTGTGCCAGCGTAAAAAACGATTCCCGAAGTTAGAATTTGATTCCCCAGGGTAAAATTTCATTTCTCAAGCTTCCCGCGGTGATTATTTCCGTGGAAAACAATTCTGGGAGTTAAAAAACGATTCCTGGAGTTAAAATGGGATTCTGGGACCTAAAATAGGATTCCCCGGGTTAAAATTTGATCTTCCGGCTTGCAGGTGCGGTTTCTCCTGAGATCTGAGTTGCTCGCCCCGACTCCTCCTCATTTCCTCGCCGGCCTGGCTTGAAACAAGTCCAACTGGGCCTTGATTTCTTCCGCGAGCTTCGCGCCGTTCATTGTTCGGTCAGCCTGAACCTCGAAACCGCTCTCCCGGCGAGGCTCCAAAGATGGATGACGTCGGGAAGCTGGGACGTCCGCCCCAGCGCGTTGCCGTCGATCTCCCGGTCGAGAGCTTCGGCCTGGCGAGCGGCTTCGCAGGCGTCGATCGGCTGCGGCAGGGGAACGGCAACGCCGAACGACAGCTCCCGTAAAGGGCAGGAGAAGCCGAGGGAGCGCGCATCAAGCTCGCGATCCGGGCAGATCGGCAGGGGCACGGCGCGCAATTGCCGGCCCCGCCGACGCATCAACTCCTGGAAGAAATGGCGGGCTATCTCCCCGGCACGGTCGTAGTCGAGGCAGATCAGGTTGTGGAGTGATTGGTGCGCCGGCGCCTCTCGCACCTACCGCAGCATCGCCATCATCCGCACGAGCCCATCTTTCCCCGGTTCGGGACCGTACGATTCGAGGGCATTGCCGATCACCGCGCCCGCGGCCTTGTCAAGAGGAGGTGCGATTCTTGACGTGCCTGCATCGAAAGCCTAAACTGCCTGCATGCAGTATACCCTCCGGAATGTGCCGCCTCATCTCGACCGTGCCCTGCGCCTTAGGGCGCAGGAAGAGAAAAAGAGCCTCAATGAGGTCGCTCTCGAAGCGTTGCTCCAAGCCTTCGCGATCCGCGGAGAGGGGCTGAGGCGCCGGGATCTGAGCGACGTGGCCGGCACTTGGATTGAAGATCCGGAAGTGGATCGCGCCCTTGAGGAGCAAAGGAAGATCGATCCCGAGCTGTGGCGTTGAGAATCGCCCTCGACACCAACCGATTCTCAGACCTCGGCCGGGGCGATACTGAGCTTGAATGGCTCCTCGAGCGGTCCGAGGCGATCTTCCTCCCGTTTGTAGTTGTCGCCGAGCTGCGCGCCGGCTTTTCGCTCGGTACCAAAGGCCGGGAAAACGAGAGAGTGCTGGAGCGCTTTCTCGCGAAGCCGGAAGTCGGCATCTTGTGGCCGACCCACGCGACTACCCGACAATACGCCAGCCTTTTCCGTCAGCTCAAGGATCAGGGTACGCCGATCCCGACGAACGATCTATGGATCGCCGCGCTGGTTACCGAGCACGGGCTGGCGCTCTGTGCCCGGGATCGCCACTTCGACACGCTGCCTCAGCTTGAGCGGGTGTAGAGCCCCCGGCTTACAGTCACAGGCTTGGCGCCGCCGGGATGCGCCGCTGTACACTGTGGGACCAAGAGCGGACCGAACATGACCCTCGATCTCCACTCAACCGGCGACCTCACCCGCGATGCCGTCCTTTGCCGCCTGCGGGAGAACTACCCCGCGCTTAGGGACCAGTTCGGAGTCCAGCGGATCGGACTGTTCGGATCGTTCGCGAGGGAGACGGCGAGCTCAGCAAGCGACGTGGACCTGATCATCGATTTCGAGCGTCCCATCGGCCTGAGATTCGTCGAGTTGGTCGAGTACCTGGAGGCACTGTTGGGAAGGAGGGTGGACGTCCTCACTTCGGCCGGCCTGCAGGGAATCCGCCTTCCCGCGGTAGCGCGTCGGATCGAGGAGAGCGTCATCCATGTCTAACCGCGACGATCACGACCTCCTGGGCGACATCCGGGAGGCGATACGGAGGGCGCGAAGGTACACAGAAGGACAGAATTACGAGCAGTTCCTGGCGGATACGAAGACCCAGGATGCGGTCATTCGGGCACTGGAGATTCTCGGGGAAGCGACGAAGAAGTTGTCTCCTTCCCTTCGCGAGACCCATCCAGAAATCCCGTGGAAGAGTATGGCCGGAGTCCGGGACAAGCTGATCCACGACTACTTCGGTGTCAACGTCGACATCGTCTGGGAGATTGTCCGAGACCAGCTTCCAGCGCTGGCGGAGCAGGTTGAGGCGGCGCTCGACAACCAGATCCGCGAATGAGACTGGGCGGAGAAGGTGCGCGACGAAATCGTGCCGTCTCTCGCCTACCGAAGCATCACCATCATCCGCACGAGCCCACCTGCCTTTTGCTCGGGACCATACGATTCGAGGGCCTTGCCGATCACTGCGCCCGCAGCCTTTTCGAGGTCCGAAGCGTGCATGGCGACCCCTCGTTCGCTCGAAGCTACCAGGAGATCCCCCGGCCCAATTGGACCGCCCTCAAGGCAGACTTGCACGAACACCTGTCCGCTCACCGCCAGGGGAAGATCGTGGCTGCCGTCCTCGCGGCTTCCAGCACCGTACCCGATGCAGGCCGCCCGGGCCGCTCAGGACCCCCACGACGCGCCGCTCGTACGGCGATTCGGCCGGAGCGATGAGTCCCCCGGGGCCGGCCACCGCCATCACCATGCCCGGTTCCACCTCTTGCCGCGCCGCCAGCTCGAACACCTCTGCGTAATCGTGCACCTTGGTGCCGTTCACTCGAACGGTTCCGATTCCCTTGGAATCCGCGCCGATGTAAATGATTTCCTTGCCGGTCTTGTCGTAGAACCAGGCGGTGCCGCCGAACTCGTTGGCCGAGATGCCAACTTCTTTAAAGCCCGTCGGGTTGAATAGATTGAAGGTGCCATGGCCACCGCTGATGGGTGGAGCGTTTGCGGCTCCACCCGCAGCATGCTAGTGTCCCGAACGAAACCAGCTCCCTTTTTAATTAATCCTACAGCGTGTGCCCAATACGCTGGAAACTCAGTTGCAATTGATCTCGTTCGGATCTTTGAATGGAGTTCCACCGGTTTTGTGGACACTCAAAAGGCGCAATGATGCGCCGGGAGGTGTCCGATGGTACGCAGAAAGCGGCGGCAGTTCTCTTCGGAGTTCAAGGCAGAGGCGGTTCGTCTGGCCAAGGTGGGCGACCGCAATCTGGTGACGGTAGCTCGCGACCTGGACCTGACTCCGAGTGCGCTTCGGGAGTGGGTTCTCCAAGTGAAAGAGGGGGCGGAGCCGAAGGTCGTGGGGGCGATCACCAGCGATGAGCGGGAAGAGCTGGTGCGGTTGCGCCGGGACAACAAGCGCCTGTTGATCGAGCGAGAAATCCTAAAAAAAGCGGCGGCCTTCTTCGCGAAGGAGAACGGGTGAAGTTCTCGTTCATCGCCGCGGAGAAGGCCCACTACTCGGTCGATGTACTCTGCTCCGCCCTGGGTGTATCGCGTAGCGGCTACTACGCTTGGCAAGGGCGCAAAGAGCCGCGGCGGCGAGCGAGGGACCGTCAGCTCGGACTCGAGGTCGAGGCCATCTATTGCGGCACGTTTCAGTCCTACGGCAGTCCGCGAATTCATCGCGAGCTTGCAGCTCGCGGTGTCCATGTAGGCAAGAAGCGGGTCGAGCGACTGCTGCGCGAAAAAGGACTCTCGGCGCGACGGCCCAAGCGGTTTCGCCGAACGACGGACTCGAATCATTCGCAACCAATCGCGCCGAATCTCGTGGCGCGAAACTTCCGGACGGAGGCTCCCAACCAGGTGTGGGTCGGCGACATCACGTACCTGCGGACGGCCCAGGGCTGGCTCTATCTGGCGGTCCTCCTGGACCTGTTTTCACGTCGGATCATCGGGTGGTCTCTCAGTCCGAGTCTCGAACAGTCTGTCGCTCTGGCCCCACTCGATCAGGCGATCGAGGCGCGCCGACCGGCGCCGGGCCTCATCGTCCACCATGATCGGGGAGTCCAGTACGCCGGTGCGGCGTATCGAGATCGGCTGGAACGGAACGGCTTTCGGGCCAGCATGAGCCGGAAGGGGGACTGCTGGGACAACGCGGTGGCGGAGAGCTTCTTCGCCATCCTTCAAGAAGGAATTGGCCCACAAAGCTCGCTGGGAAACGATGGCCCAAGCGCAGAGCAAGGTCGCCGATTACATCGAGAACTTCTACAATCGCAGGAGACGGCACTCCACTCTCGGCTTCCTGAGCCCGGTCGAATTCGAACTCCGCGCCCAATCGAAGGTGGCGTCATAACGAAAACTGTCCACGAAATCGGGGGAGGTGCAATCGTCAGGGGGGACGCATCGCTACCAGAACCCGCGTCCGCCTCACGCCGGTTTGACCCCCCGTCCGGCCCTCTGCTAGCTTGACGCCCCTATGCAGGCCAATTCGCAGTCTCCCGTGCAGGCCACAGACTCCGCTTTTGACGAACCGCTCGCCGACTTGCGCCATCGGATCGCCGAGCTTTCTGGATTTCCCGCCGGCAGCAGCCAGGCGAAAGAGGCCGATCGGCTGAAGGTCTCTCTGCGCAAGGCGGCGCAGGAGGTCTACGGCAACCTCAGTCGGTGGCAGAAAACGCTGGTGGCGCGCCATCCGGATCGGCCGTACACGCTCGACTATGTCGAGATGCTGATGGACGACTGGGTCGAGCTGCACGGCGACCGCCTGTTCGGCGACGACGCGGCGATCGTTTCCGGGCTCGCGACCTTCCGCGGCCGGAGCGTTGCGGTGATCGGCCACCAGAAGGGGCGTGACACCAAGGAGCGCATCCGCAGGAACTTCGGCCAGTCGCGGCCGGAGGGCTACCGGAAGGCGCTGCGGATCATGAAGCTCGCCGAGCGGTTCGGTCTGCCGGTGCTCACCTTCATCGACACGGCCGGCGCCTCGCCCGGCATTGAGGCGGAAGAACGCGGTCAAGCCGAGGCGATCGCCCGGAACTTGATGGAGATGGCCGTACTACGTACGCCGATCGTCGTCACCGTGACCGGCGAGGGGGGAAGCGGCGGTGCGCTGGCGCTGGGAGTCGGCGATCGGATCTTGATTCTCGAATACGGCACTTACTCGGTGATCTCGCCCGAAGGGTGCGCCGCGATCCTTTGGAAAGACCAGAACAAGAAGGCCGAGGCGGCCGAGGCGCTCAAGCTCACCGCGCCCGACCTCGCGGAGCTGAAAGTCGTCGATACGATCGTCCCCGAGCCGATCGGCGGCGCGCACACCGATCCGGCGGAGACCGCCCGGAGAGTGGGCGACGCGATCGAGCGGGCGCTATCGGAGCTGGTCAAAGAGCCGGTCGAAAAGCTGCTCGCCCGACGCTACTCCAAGTTCCGGGCGATGGGAGTCTACGAAACCTAGGGAGCGGGCGGCGGCCTGGGTCGCCGAGCCCGCACCGCCCGGCCTCGACGAGCTGATCGCGGCCGGTCATTCTCCCGGTTTCGCCGCCCTCCTCGCCCGCCGCGGCGCCACCGACCCGGCCGCGGCAGATCGTTTTCTCTCTCCCTCGCTCGACCAGCTCCACGATCCTCTGCTCCTGGCCGGCATGACCGAAGCGGTCGATCGCCTGGTCGCCGCTCGGGAGGCGAAGCAAAAGATCGCGATCGTCGGCGATTACGACGTCGACGGGGTCACCGCGACCGCCCAGCTGCTGGCGGTGTTTTCCGCCTGCGGCATTGAGGCGCAGGCGATCCTGCCGCACCGGATGCGCGACGGCTACGGCTTTCAGCCGGTCCACGTCCTACGGGCAAGAGAAGCAGGTTGTGGCCTGATCGTCACCGCCGACTGCGGCAGCTCGTCGATCCCGGCGATCGAGGCGGCGGGGGAGGCGGGGCTCGACGTCGTGGTGACCGACCACCATCTGCCGGGCGGGCCGCTGCCGGGCGGAACGATTCAGATCAATCCCCGCCAAACCGGCTGCGACTATCCGTTTCCGGATCTCGCGGCGGCCGGCATTGCGCTCAAGCTATCGCTCGCCTTGGGGGAGCGGCTTGGACGAACGCTCCCGACCGATGCGCTGTTGCGGATCGCCTGCCTTGGAACGATCGCCGACCTGGTGCCGCTCCGCGGCGAGAACCGGGTGATCGCAGCGCTCGGATTGAAAGCGCTCGAAACCTCGCGCTCGGTAGGTCTAAAGGCGCTGATCCGCCAGGCGGGGATGAAACCGCCCTATTCGGCGTCGGACATCGGATTCCGCATCGGACCTCGCTTGAACGCCGCCGGACGGCTGGCCGAAGCGGACCCGGCGCTCGAGATCCTGATGTCGCGCGATGAAAAGCGCGCGATCGAATTGGCCGGCCAGCTCGACGTTTGGAATCGGGAACGCCAGACCGAAGAGGCGCGGGTCGTCGAGCAAGCGCAGGCCCAGGCGCAGGAGCGGGTGGACCAGCTCGGCCGGCCCCCGGCCATGTTCACGCTCTGGAACCCGGAGTGGCACCGCGGCGTCGTCGGCATCGCCGCCGGGCGGATCGCTCGGATCTGGAATCGGCCGACGCTGCTGCTGGCGGTCGAGGGGGAGACGGCGACCGGTTCGGGACGGAGCGTGCCGGGGATCGCGCTCCATGGCTTCCTGGCTCCTTGGAAAGAGCGGCTGATTCGGTTCGGTGGACATGCCCAGGCTCTCGGCCTCTCCGCCGATCTTGGATGCTTGCCCGCTCTGCGCGAGGAGTGGGAAGAGGCGGCGGCCGGCGCGTTCGCTCCCGACCTGTTGTTGCGCAGCTATTCCTACGAGCTGGAAGCTGCGCCTCAGGAGATCGACCTCGCCTATCTCAAAGCTCACGAGCGCCTCGCCCCATTCGGCCAGGGAAATCCCCAGCCGGTCGTCCGGGTCGGACCGTTGCAGCTGGCCGGTCCGCCGCGATTTTTCGGCACGGAGCACCTCTCGGCCCGCGCCCGTGGCATCGACGGTGGATCGATCAACCTGGTGGGCTGGGGCTGGCAACCGCGGGCGGACGACCTTCTCGGGCGATTCGAGGTGCTCGGAACGCTCGATCTGGATCGCTTTCTGGGGGAGCCGGTGATGCGCCTGATCGACGCCCGGGCGGAGGGGTCGAATCGGTAGTGGCTGAAACGGCTGGAAGTCAAGCCCTTTCAATTGGTGTGCCAACACGTAGAATGAACCACGCATGGCGAAGCTTCGATCTCCCGTGGCCTGGATCCGCCGGGTCCTCCTGGTACTGCTCGTCTTTGGCGTGGTGGCGTTGGCGGGGCTGTTCTGGTTCGGCCGCGCAGGGCAAGAGGCGACGAAACCGAAGCCGCGGACTGGATCGAACCTGCCCGACAAGACCGAGAACCTGGCGCTGATCGGGGAAGACTTCGACTACACCTTCACCGAAGGGGAAAAGCCACTGTTTCGCATCCGCGGAGCGAGCATCAAAGCCGACCGGCAGGACACCATCTATCTAGATAAGGTGGGGCTCACCCTGTACGACCAGCTCGGGCGAGGCTACGAGGTCGAGAGCCAGACCGCGAGCTTCAACCGCTTGCAAAACGAAGGGCGGCTCGAAGGGGACGTTCGGCTGCGCGGACCCGACGGGCTGACGCTGCGAACCCCGGTTCTGCTGCTTCAAGATCGCGGCAAGATCCTCGCGAGCGTCGAACCGGTGGACATTGGCTACGGCGCCCCCGGCGGCGCTCAGTACAAAGTGCGCTCCGATCTGATGCGGATTCACCTCGAACGGGAGATGTACATTCTGGTCGGCAACGTCGAGCTGCACAGCGTTCCCGGGGTCGTCCCCGCCGTCGCGTTGCGCGCCGACCGGGTGATTTACGAGCGGAACAGCCGGCGTCTGCGCTCCGAGGGAAAGGTCCAGCTGCAACGCGGCGCCGACCGGATGACCGCGCAAATCATCAACACCTTCTTGGGACCCGACGAGCGGAGCGCCGTCTTCATTCGCGCCGTGCTCAACGTCTCGGGCTCGCTCGCCGGCCATAGCGACCAGCCGGGCGGCGCCCGAGTCGACTTTTCCGGCAAGACGCTCGGCATGCTCACCCCGCCGCAGGAGGCGACGGCGCGCGAGATCGAGCTCGAAGGAACCCCGCTCGAACCGGCCACGCTCATCTCCAGTGGTGGCGGGCTCACCCGCAAGCTGACTGCGCGGCGCCTGGAAGGGCGGATGATCGACGGGGTGATGAAGACGGCCCGAGGTGTCACCGGCGTCGATCTGATCGAGACGCTCGCGACGAAGAAAGGTCAGCCTCCCGTGCCCGCCCGCACGGCGCATGCGCTCGGCGTGCTCGCCAATTTCGGCCCGGGCGGCCAGTTAGCCGAGGCGATCCTGCGCCAGGACGTTCGTTTCACCGACGGCAAGACCAAAGCCAAGGGCGACCGGGCGGTGCTGCAGCTCGACTCAGGCCAGGGGGAGTTCTACGGCGCCCCGGTCGAAGCGGAGAGCGAGCGCGGCCGGATGACCGGACCGCACGTCGTATGGGAAAAGAAGACCGGCCTCCTGCGGGCGGACGGCGGAGTGCGGGCTTTGCTCACGCAGACCCAGGAGGCGGGGCTCGCCGGATCGGCCCTCGGCTCAGGGAAAGGACCGGTCTGGGTCGATGCGCGCGAAGCGTTCTATCGCACCAACCCGCAGTCGTTCCTGTTCCGCGGCGCGGTGCGCGCGTGGCGCGGCAAGGACCTTCTCCTCGCCGATGAGCTGCGGGGCGACAAGGCGGAGGACCGGCTCTACGCCAAGGGGAGCGTGAAAACGCTTTGGGTCCCCGAAGACGAGGACAAATCCTCGGGCAAGCCGCAGGAGCCGATCGAGGTGGTGGCTCCCGAAATGGTCTACAGCCAGAGCGGACGAAAGCTGGAATACAGCGGCGGCGTCCGGGTGATCCAGACGGCGCGGACGCTCGCGTGCAAGAATTTGGAAGTCGATCTCAAGGAAGACAAGAAGGCGGAGAAGATGGTCTGCACCGGCGACGCAAGGCTGGCCGATCCGCAGACCGGCAAAACGATCAACGGCGAGCGCGCGATCTACTCGGTCGATGCCCGGCGGATCGACTTTTCCGGCACCCCAGGAGCGCCGGTCAAGATGCGCGACAAGGACGGCAACCAGATCCAGGGCGGACAGGTGGTCTACTTCATAGATGGCGGCAAGGTCGAGATCAAGGGCAAGTCGGGGATCGCGGCGCCTCCCTTGGCGGCGACCGTTCCGGCAGCGCCGGCAGCTCCGGCGACCCCGCCCGCCGCTGCGAAGCCGATCCCCCCGCCGACGAAACCGCCCACCGGCCGCGAGGGGAGCCGATGACCGAAACTACCAACCTTCGTGATTCCCACCGGGAGGCGAACGGCGATCAGCCGCAGACGCTTTCGACCGCCAATCTGCGCAAGGTCTATCGCGGCCGTGCCGTGGTCGCGGACGTGTCGATCGACGTGGGTCCCGGCGAGATCGTCGGCCTCTTGGGTCCCAACGGCGCGGGCAAGACGACGACCTTCTACATGGTGGTGGGCTTGACGCCGCCGGACGACGGCTCGGTCTTCCTCGGCGAGGACGACATTACCGAGCTGCCGATGTACCTGCGCGCCCAGCGCGGGATCAGCTACCTGCCCCAGGAGCCGTCGATCTTTCGCAAAATGACGGTGGAGAACAACCTGCGGGCGGTGTTCGAGACGCTCGACCTCTCGCATGCCGAGCAGGAGCGGCGTATCGACCAGCTGATCGCCGATTTCGGCCTTGGCAAGGTCAGGAAGAGCAAAGGCTTCACCCTTTCGGGGGGCGAGCGGCGGCGGGTGGAGATCGCCCGCGCGCTGGTCATCAGCCCCTGGTATATCCTGCTCGACGAACCGTTTGCCGGCATCGACCCGATCGCGGTCATCGACATCCAGCGGATCGTCCGGCATCTGAAGAAGATGGGCATCGGAGTGCTGATCACCGACCACAACGTCCGCGAGACTCTGAAAATCACCGATCGGGCGTACATCATCAACAACGGGTCCATCTTGAAGTCGGGCACACCTAAGGAGCTAGCCTCCGATCCACAGGTGCGCAAGATCTATCTGGGTGAGGACTTCTCTCTCTAGGTCGTCAAGTTATGGCCCTCGAGCAACGACTCTCGCTCAAGATGTCCCAAAAGCTGGTGATGACGCCATCATTGCAGCAGGCGATCAAGCTGCTGCAGATGACGCGCATGGAACTGGAGACCGTTCTCGCCCAGGAACTGGTCGAGAATCCGGTGCTCGAAGAGGCGAGCGAAAGCCCGGAGGTCGAAGAGGAAGAGGAGCATCTGACGCTCAAGGAAGAGCCGGCTGCCAATGATGGCGACGTGGGCGACGTGATCGACCACAAGGAGTCGATGGACAACATCGATCTCGACGCCTATTTCGGCGACGAATGGGACTCCTCCTACGAGCCGTCGATGATCGAGACGCGCGAGGCCTCGCCGCTCGAAAACAGCCTGTCGCGCGAAGGCGACCTCTACGACCACCTGCTCTGGCAGCTCCACATGGGGGAGTGCACGCCGCTCCAAAGAGAAATCGGTGAGCTGATCATCGGCAATCTCGACGCCGACGGCTTCCTGGTCGCGTCGGTCGAAGAGATCCGCGCCATGGGGGACGACCTGTCGGAGATCCCCGAGATCTCAGGGAACCCCGAGAATCCCGCCCCCTCTGAGATCACCGAGACCCCTGAGATCACCGAGACCCCGGAGATCACTGAGACCCCTGAGATCACCGAGGGCGGAAACTTGGCCGGGCAGCACTATTCGCTCGAAGACGTCCGAGGAGCGCTCGCCCTGGTGCGCAGCTTCGACCCTCCGGGCATCGCCTGCGCCAACCTACGCGAGAGCCTGGAGCTGCAGCTCGACCATCAAGCCCAGCGCCGCGCGCGGGAAAACCCCGAGGACGGAGCGCACCCGGACGAAGCGCTCGCGCGCCGGGTGATCGCCGAGGCCTGGGACCTCTTCCTGCGCCGGCAGTTCCCGCTGGTGGCGAAGAAATTGAGTATCGAGTTGGCGAATCTGGAGCCGGCGATCGAGCTGATCCGGACGCTCGAGACCTGCCCGGGCCGCCAGTTCTCGAACGAGCGGGTGCACTACATCGAGCCCGACGTGTTCGTGCGCAGAGTCGGCGACGAGTACGTGATCCAGCTCAACGACGACGGCCTGCCGCGGCTGCGCGTCTCGCGCGCCTACCGGCGGATGCTCGCCAAGATGCGCAACGAAGGGCAGCAGGCCGAGGCGCAGAGCTTCATCAAAGACAAAATGCGCTCGGCGGTCTGGCTGATCAAGAGCCTCGACCAACGGCAGCGGACGATCTATAAGGTCGCCGCGTCGATCATCCGCCAACAGCAGGACTTCCTCGACCAGGGGCTAGACTACCTGCGGCCGATGGTGCTGCGCGACGTCGCCGAAGACATTTCGATGCACGAGTCGACGGTCTCGCGGGTGGTGTCCAACAAGTACATCCATACGCCGCGCGGCCTGTTCCCGCTCAAATTCTTCTTCCACAGCGGCATCGATCGGGACTACGGCGACAACATCTCGTCGCTCACGGTCAAGCGCAAGATCGAGCAGATGATCGGCGCCGAGGACCCGCGCCAGCCGCTCTCGGACAGCGAGCTGATGCGGATTCTGAACCGCGAGGGAATCCAGATCGCCCGCCGGACCGTTGCCAAATATCGGGACGAGCTGCACATCCCGTCTTCGAACGACCGCAAACAGATCTTCTGAGCCGGGGTATAACGCCTTCTACGGATGAAGGGGGTCGCGATGAATATCGAATACAACGGGCGCAACTACACCATCGACGATCGAGTCCGCGAGCTGGTCAGCGAGAAGCTGCAAAAGCTGGGTAGAGTGCTCGATGAACCGATCGACGTGCGGGTGACGCTGTCGGCCGAGAAGCGAAAGTTCGTCGCCGACCTCCATCTCCATCATCGGCACGGCTCGATCCAGGCCGAGGAGAGCAGCGACGACAACATGTTCGAAGCGATCGGCGAGGTGGTGGCGAAAGCCGAGCGCCAGGCCGAGCGCGATAAAACTCGGCGGGTCGACCGCAGGCGGCGCGAGGGGGCGGCTAACCATTGGCCGGTCGAGGTGCTGGAAGCCGGAACGCTCGCCGGCGACGCGGGCCCGCGGGTGATCAAGTCGAGCCGCCTGGAGATCAAGCCGATGACGCTTGAAGAGGCGGCGCTAAAGCTGGGCGATTCGCGGAGCGAGTTCGTGGTCTTCCTCGACGCGGCGAGCGAGCGGGTCTCGGTTCTGTACAAGCGCAAAGATCAGAACTTCGGCTTGATCGCGCCCGAGTTCTAGGCGAGGGCATGCAACTCGCGACTCTCACCCGCCCGGAGCTGATCTTCCCGGATCTTGGGGCCGGCGGACGCTCGCAGCAAAACGTGCTCGACGAGCTGGCGGCTCGCCTGGCGGCTGCCGGAGCCGTGCCGGACGCCCGCGAGCTTGCCGCCCGCCTGGCCGAACGCGAAGCGCTCGGCTCGACGGGAGTCGGCGGGGGAGTGGCGATTCCTCACTGCAAGCTCGCCGGCCTCTCCCGCGCGATCCTCGCGATCGGCATCGCCCCCGGGGGTATCGAATTCCGCGCCGTCGACGCCCTGCCGGTCCGCCTGTTCTTCCTGGTCGTTTCACCCAGCCAGTCGCCGGCCGAGCATCTTCAGGTGCTCGCGGCGATTTCGCGCTGGGTGCGGGCGCCCGGACGGATCGAGAAAGTCCTGGCCGCCGGATCGCCCGCCGCGATTTTCGCACTGTTCGAAGGGGAGAGCTGATCGTGGAGACCGGCGCCATTTCCGCTTCCGGCGCGGTCGAAGTCCGCGAGCTGCTCGGCGAAGAGCTGCTCGACCTCCACCTGCGGGTCCTCTCGGGCCAGTCCCATCTGGACAACAAGATCAGCCACCCCAGGGTACAGAAACCGGGCTTGGCCTTCGCCGGGTACTACGCCTACATCAAGCCGGGCCGAGTACAGATCGTCGGCGAGAGCGAGACCGAGTACCTTTCGACCCTTTCGGAGGCCGAGCGTCGGGAGCGGTTCGAGAACATCACCGCCCTTCCGGTACCGGTGTTCGTGCTGACCAAGGGCATCTCGCCGCTGCCCGGCTTCCTCTCTTATTGCCAAGCGCGCGAGGTGCCGGTCCTTTCGTCGACCGCGCTCTCGTCCACCGTGATCAAAGGGATCAGTTTCTTCCTCGAAGAGCACCTGGTGCCGTCGACCTCACTGCACGGCGTGCTGCTGTCGATCTACGGGCTCGGAGTGCTGCTGATCGGCGAGAGCGGCGTGGGCAAAAGCGAATCGGCGCTCGACCTGATCACCCGCGGCCACAGCCTGGTGGCGGACGATCGGGTGACCGTGAAGCGCTTCCCCAACGGCGACCTCGCGGGATTTTCGACCGGTCCCGTACGCCACCACATGGAGCTGCGCGGCCTGGGGATCATCAACGTTCAAGATCTGTTCGGCCTCGCTTCGGTGCGCGAGCGGGCGAACATCGATCTGGTGATCGAGCTCGAACCCTGGGTGGATGGCCGCACCTACGATCGCCTCGGGCTCGACGAATCGGTCTATCACATCCTCGACACCCCCTGCCCCTACATTCGGATGCCCGTGGCGCTCGGCCGCAACGTCAGCGTCCTGGTCGAGATCGCGGCAAGAAACCACGTGCTCAAGCTCCAAGGGCACCACTCGGCCCGCGAGTTCGTCCGCAAACTCGAAGCGGAGATCGAACGCAACCGTGGCCGCCGCTGAATCCGATTCGCCCGCCGAGACCCCGGAAACCCCGGCGATCCCGGAAACACCGCGATCGGAGCGGGTGCGCCTGGTTCTGATCACCGGCCTGTCCGGATCGGGCAAAAGTGTCGTCGCCCGGGGTTTCGAGGATCTTGACTACCACACGGTCGACAACCTGCCATTGCCTCTCCTTCAGCAGTTCCTCGCCCATCCGGCGGAAAACGTCCCGGGGCACGACCGGATCGCGGTCGTCACCGACGTTCGGGCGCCGGGGTTCGCCGACGAGCTGCCGCGGCTGATCCGCGAGATCGACCGGTCTAAGATCGAACCGACTCTGTTGTTCCTCGAAGCGTCCGACGAGGTGCTGGTGCGGCGCTTCTCCGAGAGCCGCCGGCCGCATCCGCTCGCCGGAGAGGGTGCGGCGATC
>JBBSBW010000040.1:0-62837 GCA_038250865.1 Thermoanaerobaculia bacterium
ATTCTGCTGCTGCCGAGCTATGTGTCCAGATTTCTACGGATTTTGGTGAGCGGCTACATCTAGTGATAGTATCGACGCGAAGGTGGCAACCAAGTTGAGGAAGACCTTGAAGCCGACAAACGTGGAAACTTTGTGGGGTGTGATCATGAAGCCATCTCGAATCGTCGTTCCTGTCTTACTGATCGCCGCCTGTGCGACCGCCACCCGAAGTGCCGACCTGGAAAGGAAACCGCCGGCAAAGCCCACGATCCGGGTCGTGGCGAGTTACGAGCTGGCCGGCAACAAGTCGGTCGCGTATGACCTGCGCTGGGCCGGGCCGAGTTCGGTCTACCTGACCTCCAGCCTGGAGCACGTCTCCGAGCACAGACTTGCTGCCGGATTGCCCGTGGTGCGCGAGCTGTTCCCCTCACCCCGGGTCTTCGACCCCGGCATGGTGTACGTCAATCTGGCGGTGTCGGCGGAAACCATGGTGGTGAGCGCAATATCGAGGAAAATCGCGTGGCGCCCGATCGGCCCCGGCAAGAACGGGCAGGTGGACTTCGAGCGTCAGCAGCTGGGACACGCTGAGGACATGGACCTCCAAGGAGATCGCCTGGCCTGGGTGGGCCTGTCCAAGGAGTACTTCAACGGCCCGAACGCTGACAACAGCGGCCTGGCCTGGGTCGACTCCCTGTCCGATCACCTGGATTCGCCGCAACGGCTGATGACCGACGTGGCGTCGGGGCGCGCCGGCACCCGCCTGATGACGTGCACGGGATTTCGCATCGGCGGCGTCCGATTCCAGCCGGACGGCTCGTTGTTGGTGGCTCCCGGCTTTGTCGATGAGGCGGCACTCTTCGACTCGGGGGGCTACAAGCTTCGCAGCTGGGATCTGCGCCTGTTCGGAGTGGACTTTGCCGCGGCTTGCGCGAACTTCACGGAAGCCGAGCGGCAGGTCCTCTTCGGGAACTTAAAGCTTTACGGCGATTGGATCAACCGGTGGACGGTCATCGATGACGCCCTGGCCACACCGGCAGGCCCGGCCCTCGTGATTCGCACGATGAAGCGCGGATTGCCGACCTGGAGGCTTCATCTCCTCGGTGCCGAGAAGGTGACCAGCTTCGACCTTCCGCTTCGAGCGGAGACCCCTTACGACCGGCTGACCGGCGACGTGCGCGGCAACCAGCTGGCGGTGTTGCTCTACGACGGAACTCATTTTCCGCGGGCGAGCGCCACGCCCGACCGCGTGGTTTTGCTGGAGCTTCCCGGCGCAATGTCTCTCGGAGGTCACTGAACCATGATCCGCAAATGGGCATTCCGTGGGTTGGCTCTGATCCTGTTGGTCGGGCCGTCCGCCGCGCCCCTTGAGGGCGACGCTTCGGGTTGTTCGTGGTCGAGCGGTTCGCCGACCTTCGGGGGCTGCACCTCGGGCTCCGGTAGCTGCTATGACTGCTACTACAACTCCGGCGGCGCTGGAACCCACTGTTATGAGAACGGCGATGGCAGCATCGCCTACTGCATTGACTTCCAGTTCTAGGCGGCCATCGCGACAAAGCGGTATTTAAGCCCAGACCACCACTGAGCTGGCCCAGACCACCACTGAGCTGGCCCAGACCACCACTGAGCTGGCCCAGATCACCACTGAGCTGGCCCAGATCACCACTCAGCTGGCCCAGATCACCACTCAGCTGGCCCAGATCACCACTCAGCTGGCCCAGATCACCACTCAGCTGGCCCAGATCACCACTGAGCTGGCCCAGATCACCACTGAGCTGGCCCAGACCACCACTGAGCTGGGCCAGACCACTACTGAGCTGAGCCGTCTCACCGGTGGTCCCGTCCAGCTCACCCCTGGCCTGGGCCGTCTCATCGGTGGCCCCGTCCAGCGCACGCCTGATCCGGGCCGTCTCACAGGTGACCCCGTCCAGTTCAACCTCGATCCGCGCCGTCTCACAGGTGGTCCCGTCCAGATCACCCTGGCCTGGACCGGGCAGGAAGGCGCAAGGGCCTGCCGCCGGCCGCCCGGACCGGTCGGGTATACTCCGCCCTCCGAGAAACGCGCTCTCCGAGGCTTATGCCATGCAAAATACGAAACATCCGTTCCACCGCTCCGCCCTTGCGATCCTGGCGTTTGCCGGGTTCGCCCTGGCGTTCTCCGCCTCGGCGGCCCATGCCAAGGACCCGAAACTGGTCATCCTCGGTTTCGACGGCGCGGATGCCGAGCTGACCCGGCAGTGGATCGCCGAGGGGAAGCTGCCGAACCTGGCGAAATTGGCGCAGGAGGGGACGTTCGGCCCGCTTCGTTCGACCATTCCTTCGCAGACCCCCGTCTCGTGGTCCACCTTCGCGACCGGCTTGAACCCCGGGCGGCACACCATCTTCGACTTCTTGAAGCGCGACGTGGCGACCTACCGGCCGAGCTTCGCGATGTACGACCAGAAGCGCGTTCCCTTCCTCTGGGGCACCAAGAACGCCCTCGGCGTCGGTGCGATCTCGGCGCTCGCACTGTTCCTGCTCGCGTTCCTGCTGCTCAAGCTGTTCCGCCTGCGGACCCGCGTGGCAGTGATCGTCGCGGTGGTGCTCGGAGCCCTGGCGGGCGGCGGCGGGGCTTGGGCGGCGAAAAAATACCTGCCGGTCGACCGGCCGATCGCGATCAACCGCCAGCAGGGCGAGCCCTTCTGGACCACCCTCGGCAAGGCGGGAAAACGAGTGCGGGTCAACCGCATTCCGGTGACCTTCCCGCCGAAAGCGTTCGAGCACGGCGAGTTGCTGACCGGGCTCGGCACGCCCGACCTTTCGGGACGGATCGGCAAGCCGTTCTTCTTCACCTCCGAGCTGTTCTTCACCCCCAGGGGCGGCGGCGACTTCTCGATCGACGTGGTCGAGCTGGTCGATAACAAGGGGACGATCGAGACCGAGATCCAGGGGCCGCCGAACGAGCTGTTCCCGGGCGACGGGCGCGACTACATCAAGATCCCGATGAAGCTGACCGTGGCCGATGACCGCTCGAAGCTCGACATCGAGGTTTCCGGCCAGAAACTGAGCTTGAAGCCGGGCGAATGGAGCGATTGGGCGCGCTTCGTCTTCCCGTTCAATCCGTTGATCAAGCTGCACGGCATCGGCAAGTTCCGGCTGGTCTCGCTCGATCCGGAGGTCCGGCTCTACCTCTCGCCGATCCAGTGGGACCCGACCAACCTGCCGCCCGTCCTCGACATCACGACGCCACGCTCCTACGCCGGCAAACTCGCCGACCGGTTCGGGCTGTTCAAGACGATCGGCTGGACGATCGACACCTGGTCGATGAACGAGGGCACGATCGACGAGGGGATCTTCCTGGAGGACGTCCACAAGACAGTGGACAAGGACAAGGAGATGCTCGCCGGCATGCTCGCCGACGACGATTGGGACGTGCTGGTCGACTACTTCGAGTTCACCGACCGGGTGCAGCACATCATGTACCGCTTCCTCGATCCCAAGCACCCGCTCTATACCGAAGAGGGGGCGAAGAAGTGGGGCGGGTCGATCCTCATGGCCTACCAGATGATGGACGGAATCGTCGGCGACACGATGAAGAAACTGCCGCCGGACGCCAAGCTGATCGTCGTCTCCGACCACGGCTTCGCCTCGTTCCGCCGCGGCATGAACTACAACACCTGGCTGGTGACCAACGGCTACATGGTGCTGAACGGGCAAGAGGCGGGGCGGAAAAACCTCGAAGAGCTGTTCTCCGGCCAGGGCAAGTTCTTCACCAACGTCGATTGGAGCAAGACCCGCGCGTATTACCTGGGGTTGGGCGGCATCTACATCAATCTCAAGGGACGCGAGGCGAAGGGGATCGTCGATCCGAAAGACTCCGCCGCGCTGGTCGCCGAGATCAAGGCGAAGCTCGAAGCGTTCGTCGACGACAAGACCGGCGAGAAACCGGTCGCCCACGTCTTCACCCGGGATGAAGCCTACGGCGTCTACGACCCGCTGCTGATCCCCGAGATGATCCCCTCCAACAACCGGGGCTACCGCGTCGGCTGGCAGGACTCGCTCGGCGGCATCGGCACCTCGATCGTCGAGGACAACACCCAGGTCTGGAGCGGCGACCACTGCTCGGTCTACCCGCCGCTGGTCAACGGCATCCTGTTCAGCAACTTCAAGCTGAACCCGACCGATGCCTACATGGGCGACATCATGCCGACCGTGTTGGAGATGTATAAGGTGGCGCCGCCGGAGAAGCTGGACGGGAAGAGCTTGCTGCCGAAGTAAACTCCTCCCCGATGCGCCGCGCCGCCGCCTTTCTGCTCCTACTGGTCTTGGCGCTGTTCGCCTTGCCCACGCCGGGCCAGGAGCGGGCGTCCGCCGCTTCGTCGGTCAAACTGCGGGAGCGCGAGCTGCAAGAGATCCGCGCGCGGATCACATCCCTTCGCGGCCGTTTGGGCGAGGTGAAAAAGCAGCAGACCGGCCTCGAAGGGGAGCTGGCGGCGACGGATCTTTCCTTGGAGCTGCAACGCGAGCGGTTGGCCGAGGCGGTTGCGGCGCGCGACCTGGCCGCCCGTCGCGAGGCGGAGATCTCGGCCGACGTGACCCGGTTGGAAGGCGAATTGGCGACCGCCAAGATCGCGCTCGAACGGCGGCTCGCGGGGCTTTATCGGTTCGGCCGCCAGGGCTATCTGCGCCTGATCCTCACGCTCCATTCCGACAGCCGGCTGCTCCCTTCGGTCCGGCTGCTGCGATTCTTGGCCCGGCGGGATGCCCAAGCGATCGAGCGCTACGGTGCGAGCAAGGTGGCGCTGGGGGCGGAGCGCGACCGGTTGGCTGCGGAGCGGAAGGCCGGTGAAATCTGGGTCGGGCGCGAGGAGGTGCGGCGGCGCGAGCTGATTTCTCTCCGCAACCGGCGCGCCGATTTGCTCGCGCGCTCCGAGCGGGAGGGCAAGAACCTCGCCGCCGAGGCGGGGGTGCTCACCGAGAAGGGCAAGAAGCTCGCGAACCTGATCGACCTTCTATATGGCCGGAACCAAGGGAGCGGGTCGCCGCTCGGCGCGCCGATCCAGCAGGTGCGCGGGCTGCTCGATTGGCCGGTGCGCGGCCAGGTGACAGAGGGGTTCGGGCCGCGGCTCGACCCGCGCTACCGCACCCAGGTGCCGCACAACGGGCTGGACCTCGCGACCGAGCCCGGGAGCGAGGTGCGGGCGATCTATCCGGGCAAGGTGCTGTATGCCGCGCCGTTTCAAGGGTATGGCTGGACGGTGGTGGTGCAGCATCCCGGCCAGGTGCTGTCGCTCGCGGCGGGGATGTCGAGCCTCCGGGTGGGACCCGGCGATATGGTATCTTTAGGACAGGTGGTCGGTCTGTCGACCGATGCCCTGTACTTCGAAATCCGCGCGGAAAATCACCCCGAAGATCCCATGTCCTGGCTCCGTTCCACGAGGTCCCCATGAGTCGAAGCCGGATCGCTTTCGTAATCGTTTCCCTCTGCCTGGTCGTGCCGATGATGGCCGCCACGTTCCTCTATGCCGCCGATCGCGGCAAGCCGGACGAAAAGGGGGACTCCCTGTTCAAGTACATCGGCGTGTTCACCGAGGTGCTGAACCTGGTCCGCCAGACCTACGTCGACGAGACCGACATGAACACCCTGATGGCGAGCGCCCTCGACGGCACGACCGAAGCGCTCGACGCGTTCTCCCAATACATTCCGGCGCCCGCGGTCTCCCGCTACCTGGAGGTGCAGAAGGTGGGCTCCAGCCGGAGCGGCCTCCACCTGGTCAAGGACAACGGCATCGTCTACGTGGTGGCGATCGACGCCGAGGGGCCGGCGAAAAAGGCCGGCGTCCAGATCGGCGACATCGTGGTCGAAGCGGGCGGCAAGGATGCCCACCGCGCGGCGTTCTGGGAGATCGAAGAGACGCTCGCGGGGCAAGCCGGGACGAAGATCCCGCTGCGCCTGCTGCGCCTCGGCGAGACGAGGGTCGTGACCTGCGAGCTGGCGGACTTTTCGCCGCTCGCCCCGAGCCTGGAGCGGATCGAGGGCCTTCCGGTGCTGCACCTGCCGAGCTTCGGCGAGCGCACCGCCTGGACAACCCGCGGGCTATTGACCCGATTGAAATCGCCCAAGTCCGAAGATCGCCTGATCGTCGACCTGCGCGGCATCGCAGGCGGCGACCCGGAAGCGGCCTACGCGGTCGCGCGGCTGTTCACCCAAGGCGACCTGGGTGCTCTGGTCGGACGCAAAGGGCAGATCTCGACCTTCACCGGCAGCGAAGCGCCGGTCTGGAAGGGGAACCGGCTGGTGGTTCTGGTCGACCGCGGCACGCTCGGCGCGGCCGAGCTGCTCACCACGGTGCTCGCCCAAAAGCTCCATGCGGAGGTGGTGGGCGAGCGGACGTTCGGCTATGCCGGCCGTCTCGCCTCGGCCGATCTGTCGAGCGGCGGCCGGTTGATCTATACCGACGCGTTTTACGCCGGCCCCGACCGCAAGCCGCTCGACGCGGCGCTCCAGCCCGACGTTCCGGTGGACGAGCGGTCGCGGGCCTTCGAGGACAAAGACACGCCGATCGACGACTTGATCCTGAAGCAGGGCTTGCGCCGTCTGGTAGCCGAGCCGGAAGCGGCGAAGAAAGCCGCGTAACGCTCGTTGAGGAATGGAGGCCGCCCTCTGCAAAAGGGGCGGCCCCGGCCTCGCCAATCTGCCGGCCTCCCCAATCTGAGCCAATCTGAGCCAATCTGAGCCAACCTGATCCAACCTGCGCCAATCTGAATGCCGCCCTACAAACGTCGCGTCAGCCCCAAGTCGCCCCCCCGCGGAGCCGGCGGTACACGCGCTCGCGCCTCGGGCGGCTCTCGCGGCCCGGGAGGGCGCCGGGTCGCCGTTATCCTGCTTGGTCTTTTCGCCGCTCTGGCCGCCGTCTATCTTTCGTGCCAGACGCGGGGAGGGCAAGAGGGCGACAAACCCACCCAAGGCTCGCCGGACAAACCGGGCGCGCCGCGTCGATCGCCCTCGGCGTCCTCCTCGTCCTCATCGTCCGGGACCCACCAACCGGCGCAACCGGGTTCGACCGCGCAGGGAGGGGTCACCTCCACCCCCGCCACCGGAGGTGCGCGGATCGCGATCGTGATCGACGACCTCGGCCGGAGCGAAACCGAGGTCGAGGAGATCGAGGCTTTCGGCGTGCCGATCACCTACTCCGTGCTGCCTTACGAGGAGGAGACCGGTGCCGTGGTCGCCGAGCTGACCGCCCGCGGTGAGGAGATGCTCTGCCACCTGCCGATGGAACCCGAGGGAGCGGGCGATCCGGGGCCCGGCGCGCTCCTGGAGTCGATGTCCGAAGCGGAGCTGGTCGAGGCGACCGACCGCGCGCTCGCGGCCGTGCCGGGGGCGGTCGGAGTGAACAACCACATGGGCTCCGGGCTCTCCTCCGATCCCCGGGCGATGCGCCCGGTGCTTTTGCGGTTGGCGAAGAAACACCTGTTCTTCCTCGACTCCCGGACCAGCGCCAAGAGCGTCGGCTACCGGCTCGCGATCGAGCTGGGGTTGCCGTCGGCGGAACGTCAGGTGTTTCTGGACGACGTGGAAGACCCGGCGGCAATCCGCGCCCAATTCGCCCGCCTGCTCGCCCTGGCGAAGAAAAAAGGCGCCGCGATCGCGATCGGTCACCCGCATCCGAACACCCTCGCCGTCCTGGCGGATGAGATCCCGAAAGCGGTCGCGGAGGGCTTCGAGATCGTGCCCGTCAGCTACCTGCTCGACCGCGCCGGGGATCTGCCGGAGTAGCTTTTTTTCCTGGGACCGTCGATATCTTCCGGCGCATTGTGCAGAAGGTTTGCCGCTTTCCAGCTCTCCACGGGTATCGAACCGAACTGCCGTCCGGCGTCCGTGCTGGTGATGCCGATCACGATGATCAAGTCGGGGCACCGGATGTTGTAACGGTCCGAGCTTACGACCAGCGCCTCGGCCTCGTAACGAGGAGAATGGACGATCGCCGCGGGTCGTTGCTTGCTGGTGCTGATGTCGGAAAACGGGAAAGGAACTAGAACGACGTCGCCGAATTCATAGGTCGTCGTAGTCTGCATCTTTGGAATTGTCCCAAATCTTCGCAAAGACATCTTCAGACAGGGTCGTCACGGAGCCGACGACCTTCTCACCCTGGTCGCAGCCCGGAACTGTCTCGGTCGGCTGACCCTTGTCCCGAACGCGATCCAGCTTCCGAGTTTTTTCTAGAACGAGAGGTTGCATGGGGCTCACCTTGGCGCCGGAGTAAACGCTACTCGGCCCGCAGCACCTCGATCGGCCGCCGTTCGAGCGCCCTCACGCTTGCTGCGAGGCCGGCGATCACCGAGAGGCCGATCGACAGAACGACCGCGAGCGCGAGGCGCGCGAAATCAGGTTCCCACGGCAACTCGAAGCCGCGGGTGATCACCCCCCAGGAGAGCGCGGCGCCGGTTCCCGCTCCCAGGAGTCCCGCAACCCCGCCGAGAAGGGCGTATTCGACCGCGAACGCGGTCGCCACCTGGCGGCGGGTCATGCCGAGGGTTTTCAAGAGGGCCACTTCACGTCCGCGGCGGACGGAACCGGCGGAGATCGCCCCGGCGAGGATCGCGATGCCGGAAAGCACGGTAAAGCCGCCGAGGAAACGGACGCCGAGGCCGATCCGCTGGAGCACGCCGAGGATCTTGCCCAGGATCTCGCGGATGCGCAGGAACGTGACGTTCGGGTACGCCGCAGCGAGGAGATCCTGGACGTGCTGCTCGCTGCCGGGGGCCAGGTGGGCGGTCGCCACTCGCTGCTGCGGCGCCTGTTCGAGGATCCCGGGCTCGACCACCAGATAGAAATTGATCCCGAACGTGCCCCAGTCGACCGTCCGCAGGCTGGTCACCACGAGCGTGAGCGGCACCCCTTGGACGTCGAACCCGAGCTTGCTGCCCAAGCCGACGCCAAGATCCTCGGCGAACGACTTCTCCAAGGAAACCTCGCCGCGGGCGGGGTCGCTCCAGAGCTTGCCGGCGACGACCACGTTGTCGGCGGGGAGCTTTTCCAGATACGTCAGGCGCTGCTCGCGGGTCAGCGCCCAGCGCCGGCCGCGCTCTTCACGGTTTTCGTTCCCTTCTTTTTCCGGGTCCTGCCTTTCCTTCCGCTCGGCGGCGATCCGATCGATCGGCCGGCCGTCGATCGAGCTGATCCGGGCCATCACCACCGGAACCGAGTCGATCTTGTCGGCCCGGGCGCGGGTGAGCAGCGCGCGCACCCCCGGCCATTGCTCGGGCTGAATGTCGACCAGGAACGCGCTGGGCGCGTTGCTCGGCAATTCGCGGCCTAGCTCGGCCGAGATCCGCCGCTCGACCAACGACATGGTGAGCACCGTGATCACGCCGAGGCCGAGGGCGACGATCGCGCCGACGGTGGCCGCTCCTGGCCGGGCGAGGGCGCCAAGGCCATGGCGCAGCGCGATGCTCGAAAACCGCGGCAGGCGGCCGATCGACTTGGCGAGCAGTGTCGCCGCGACCGCGAGAATCGCGGTGGCGAGGGACAACGCCCCGACGAACTGCGCGGAGAGGAGGAGCGATTGGGTCTGGGCGAAGGTCAGGCCGAGTAGGCCTAAGGCGAGCGCCACGAACGCGAATCCGGCCGTGGCGCGATGGACCGGCAACGGTTCGGCGTCGCGGCGTAGCACCCGCGAGGGGGGGACGCGCAGCAGCCCCGCAAGCGGCGGCAGGCTGAACAGCAGAGCGACGCCCACCCCGAGCCCGAGCCCGCGCAACAGCGCACCGGGCTGCCAGGGCTGGATCAGCGCGGCGGGAATCAAATCGCCGAACAGGTGAGGGATCGCGGCCTGAATGGCGGCGCCGAGCAGGATGCCGATCAAACTTCCGACCAAGCCGAGCAGCGCGGTCTGGCCGAGATAGAGCGTGAGCACCTCGCGTGGACGTAAGCCCAGGCATTTGAGGATCGCGATCGCATCGAGCCGGCCGGCGAGCCAGGCGCGGACGCTCTGGGCGACGCCGATGCCGCCGACGAACAGCGAGAGCAGGGCGACCAGACCGAGAAAACGCCCGACCTGGGCGAAGCTCCGGCGCAGTTGCGGCTGCGCCTGGCGGAAGGTCTCGACGCGGTACGCCTCGGTGGCCGGCAGGGCGGCCCGCAGCTGCTCGGCGATCTTGTCCAACCGGTCGGCGGGGACGCCGGCCGGCAGGGCGATCAGCGTCTTGTAGGAGACCCGGCTCCCCTTGGCGATCAGCCCGGCCCGTTCGAGCCCGGCCATGGACACGAAGACCCGCGGCCCGAACGCGGTGCCGATCCCCACGCGGTCGGGCTCCGCCGATACCAAGCCCGCGACGTGGAAATTGGCGGTGCCGATGCGGAAATCGAGCGCCCGTTCGTGCGGATTGCGCCGCAATCCCAAGGCGCCGATCAGTTCGGGAGCCACGACCGCGGCATCGGGGGCGAGCAGGGCGGAGAGGGGCAGGGCCGGAAGGACGGCGAGTTTGCCGTAGAACGGATAACCGCGCTCGACCGCTTTGAGCTCGACCAGTTGGCTCCGCCCCGGTTTGCCGTCCTTGGGTAGGGCGGCGACCACCGTGACCATCTCGCGCATCGCGGCGGTCCGCGAGCCGGCCGGCAGCAGGCGGGCGAGATCGAACGTCTCGGGCAGCGCGCGGCGGCTCTCGATCGCGAGGTCCGCGGCCAGCAGCTGCCGCGCTTCGGAGCGGATACCGGAATCGAGCCCGGCAGCGAGGCCCGCGATCGCGACTACCGCGGCCACGCCCACGGCGAGGCAGGCGACGAAGAAGGCGAAACGCCCGAAGGCGCCGCGCGACTCGCGCACCATCCAGGAGAAGAGGGTGCGCGGCTTCAAGCGGCGCTTTCCGAAAGGGGCGCCGACCGTTCTTCTAGTTCGATCCGGCCGTCGCGCAGGTGGATGCGTCGATCGGCGAGGGCGGCCACGGCGGGGTCGTGGGTGACCAGCACCATCGTCGTGCCGTGGCGCTCGCGAAGGCCGAGCAGGATTTCCAGGATTTTTCGCCCGGTTGCACCGTCGAGGTTGCCGGTCGGCTCGTCGGCGAGCAGGATCGGCGGCCGGGTTGCAAACGCGCGGGCGAGTGCCACCCGCTGCTGCTCCCCGCCGGAGAGCTGGGTCGGATAGTGGTGGCCGCGATCCGCCAGGCCCACTTCGGCGAGTAGCTCGTCGGCGCGCTCGCCGGACCCCGGCGAGTCGAGCAGCTCCAGCGGCAGCAGCACGTTTTCCCGCGCCGTCAGGTTGCCGAGCAGCTGGAACGACTGGAAGACGAAGCCCAGCTCGGCGCGGCGAAGGCGGGCGAGGCCGTCCTCCGAGAGCGCCTGGATCGGCCGGCCGTCGAGCAGGATCTCGCCTGAACTCGGCCGGTCGAGGCCGGCCATCAAGGCGAGCAGGGTCGATTTTCCGCTGCCCGAGGGGCCGAGCACGGCGAGGAACTCACCGGCCGCGATCGATAGATCGATTCCGTCGAGGATGGTGAGGTCGCGTCCCCCGGAGGGGAGACGGCGGAAGAGGCGGCGAAGCTCGATGCGGGGAGTAGAGGTCATAGGGTGGGTACAACCGGCGGAGAAGGTTGGGCATTTCCCGCGCCGGGGGGCCGTTAAGATGGAGCGATGAACGGCTCCCGATCCTTCCTGAGAAGACTCTACGCCACGAACCATCCTTTCCTTACTCCCTTGACCCTGGCGACCGTCCTGCTGCTCGGCGCTTGCGGCCGGGCGCCGGAACCTACCTCCGCGCCGGGCTCCGAGAGCACCGCCGCGCCGACGGCTTCGCTTGCCGCTCCACAAGCCGCTCCACCGGCCGGCGCTCTTGGCGCCCCGAAGGTGATCTTCCTCGGCGACAGCCTGACCGCCGGCCTGGGCGTCTCGGTCGAAGAAGCTTTCCCCGCCCGGGTGGGCGAGATCCTCGCGGCCGAAGGGCATCCGATCCAGGTGATCAACGCCGGGGTGAGCGGCGACATCAGCGCCGGGGGGGCGAGCCGCCTCGGCTGGCTGCTGCGCCAGAAGCCCGCGGTCGTGGTCGTCGAGCTGGGCGCCAACGACGGCATGCGCGGCCAGCCGCTCGCCGATCTGGAGAAGAATCTGCTGGATGTCGTCCGCCGCTCCCAGGCCGCCGGAGCGAAGGTGCTGATCCTGGGCATGAAGGTCCCGCCCAACTACGGCAAGGACTACTCGGATGGCTTCGAGGCGATCTATCCCCGCGTCGCCAAAGAGACGGGCGCCGCCCTCATGCCGTTCCTCCTCGAAGGCGTCGGCGGCGATCCCGAGCTGAACCAGGCCGACGGGATTCACCCGACCGTCGCGGGGCACAAGATCGTGGCGAAGAACGTCGCGCCGTATTTGGCGCGGTTGGTGGTTGAAGTCGGGAACTCGGCAAACGCAAAGTGATCAGACGGCTTGCGGTTCATTTCGATCACGGCTATCATTCCCAGATGAAAGATCGAGCCTATCCGACCGATCCCTTGCCCAAGAGCGAAATCGCCGAATCGGCGGCCGTGGCTTACGGCGGGAACTCATGGCCCGAGGCCGATGTCACCGCCTTCGTTCATTCCTTGCTTCGTGCTGAGGCGATCAGCCGAATGAACACCTCGGCATTGATCGAAGCGATGCTCCCGCGTCGTGACGAAGTGCCGAGTCCGGCCGCCGTGCTCCAAGCCCGTCGCAATGCCGAGGCACGAAATCAAATGGTGGGCGAATTCGGCGGACTTTCGAGCGCCGAGGTCGCCGAGAGGGCGGGCTCTCGGGCGAAGAACCGCGCGGCCCTTGCCCATCGTTGGAAACAGGAAGGGCGAATCCTTTCCGTGATTCACCAAGGGGCAGAGATCTTTCCGGGTTTCCAGTTCGACGAGAACGGACAACCGAGGGAGGCGATTCGAACGATCATCTCCACGCTCGCCGCGCGCTCTCAGTGGGGGATTGCGCTCTGGTTCATCGTCGCCAACGGCTGGCTCGACGGCCGACGTCCGGTCGACCTCTTGGATTCCGATGTAGAGGCGGTAGAGAACGCAGCTCGGCGCGCAGCGGCCGGGGTCATCTTCTGACTCCTCGCGGCCTTCCATCCCCTCCGGAGGAGCTTGATCCGCTCACGGAAGTCTGGACCGTGGGCGAGCCGATCGTTCGCTGCCACGATGGACGGTACGGTGCGACCGAGTTCAATCCCGGTCTGGGCGCCGGACGTTTTCACCCTTTTACAGTAAGGGGTCGGTATATCCCGACGATCTACGGCTCTTCGGACCTCGACGGCGCGCTCTCGGAAACGCTGTTCCACGACGTGCCCGTTGAAACCGGCCTCCGGGCGATCGACCGTTTGGTTCTCCGCCCGCTCTTGCTTTCGGTGATCGCGGCGCGTAGGCCGCTTCGCTTTGCCCAGCTCCACAGCTCCGGACTCGGTCGGCTTGGGCTGCGGCGGGCCGAGCTGGTCGACAGCGAAGCGTCGGCCTACTCCGCGACCGCGAATTGGGCCAAAGCGCTCCACGCCTGTCCGGAGCGTTTAGACGGCCTGGTTTGGATCTCCCGCCTCCACGACACATCGCGGGCGGTCGTCCTGTTCGGCGATCGGGTCGAACGGCGGGATCTTGAATTGATCGATTCGCCGTTGCCGCTTTACCTCGGCCCCGGATACGCGAAGGTGCTCGCAGCGGCAGAAATAGCCGGTATCGGTGTCTTGGATTCTTTGAGCTAACCCTACAGCCCCGACCGCTTCGCCTCGCCCCACAGCGCGTCCATCTCGTCCAACGTCGCATCGGCCGGGTTTTTGCCGGCCGCCGCAAGGCCGGCTTCGATCGATTCGAAGCGGCGGCGGAATTTGAGGTTCGCTTGGGCGAGCGCTGCTTCGGGGTCGAGGTCGAGCTTGCGGCCGAGGTTGGCGAGGGTGAAAAGCAGATCGCCCAGCTCTTCGCTCACCGCCTGGCGGTCCGGCGGGTTGGTGCCGTCGCCCAGGGCGCCGCGCAGCTCGGCCAGCTCTTCGTCGACCTTGTCCAGCACGGACGCGGCATCCGGCCAGTCGAAGCCTACGCCCGCGGCCTTTTGGGTCAGCCGGTAGGAGGAGAGCAGCGCCGGCAGCGAGCCTGAGACCCCGGCGAGGACCGAGCGCCCCGGGTCCTTCTTTACCTTGCGTCGCTCCCAGGCCTCGCGGACGGCTTGGGCGTCGGCGAGGCTGTTGCGATCCTCTTCGGTGCCGAAGACGTGCGGATGGCGGGCTACCATCTTGGCGTGGACCCCTTCGATCGCCTGGGCGAGATCGAAAGCGCCCGCTTCTTCCGCGAGTCGGCCGATGAAGGCGACCTGAAACAGGAGGTCGCCCAGCTCGGCGGCGACTTCGTCCCAATCTCCGGAATCGATCGCCCCCGCGGTCTCGTGGGCCTCTTCGAGCAAATAGGCGCGGACATCGCCGAGCGACTGCTCGCGGTCCCAGGGGCAGCCGTCCGGCGCCCTCAGCCGCGCCACGAGATCGAGAAGTTTCTGGAGATCGGGGGCGGGCATGGGCGGCGGGAGGTGGGTCGGGACTATGATGCAGTTTCGACTTGCCGGGGGAGATTTGCGCTTGCTACGCTTTTTGTCAACGTCCGTTCGTTTTTTCCCGGCTCTTGCAGCCGCCGAAGGCCAGGCCCCATCGTGAGCGACGAAAAAATCAAAGTCAACGACAAGAGAATGTTCACCGCCGACGGCCAGCTCAAGGAAGAGTTCAGCTTCCTCGACGAGCCACGGGTGCCCGCGGCGAAAGAACCCGAGGCCGCGGCGCCTGCGCCGCCGGCCCCTCCGGCTCCCGCGCCGCCGCAGGCTGCGGTCCCCAAATCGCCCCTGCCGCCCGGGTATCCGGACGAGTCCGACACGCGTCTGGAGCTGCCGGGGACTCCGCCGGGGCTCGGCCGGCCGACCTTCTACGACCTGGTGAGCCTGCTCGCCGAACCGATCGCGATCTATTTAGGCGACCTCGAGCTGCCGACGGGCGAGTCCGCCGAGAACCTGGAGATGGCGCGGCTGTACATCGACCTGCTCGACGTTTTGCGCCAGAAGACGGCGGGACACCTGAGCGTTGAGGAGGCGGGTTTTCTCGAAGATCTGCTCTATCGCTCGCGAGTGCGCTATGTCCAAAAGCGGGGCTGAGGCCGGAGTCCGCCGCGCGTTACGCGTCGCCCTGGGGGTGACGCTCGCGGCTTGGGTCCTGGGTCTCTGCGCGGTGCGCCCCGTCTTGGCCGCGGCCGAGAGTTCCGCCTTCGAGCTGGGCGATCCGGTGTCGCGCACCCTTCATCAGCTGCAAGACCAGGCGGTGCAGTGGCTGGTCCAGTCGGACCCGGAACGCTCCGGAGAGCAGGTGACCGAGCTGCTCGAAATCGCGCGCGGCCTCGGCTTTGCCCGTTTTCCCGATCTTGCGCGCGGCGCGCTCTTCCGCGCGGTCGAAGGAGCGCATCGCGGCGACTTCGATCTTTCCCGCCAGGCTTTAGCCGCCGCCGAGCGGTTCGATCCCGGCCGGCCGGAAACCTCGTTTGCTGCTGCAACCGTGGCGCGCATCGAGGGGCACTACGGGACCGCGATCGGCCGGTTGGTCGTCGGGGTCGGGCGTACCTTGAGCTGGGCTTTCGAGCGCCGGCTGCTGCTCGAAGGGGCTCTCCTCTGGACCCTATGGCTGCTGCTCGCCTCGGCCGGCCTGTTCGTGGCGATCCAAATTGCGGCCAAGGGTGGGGCGCTGCTGGCCGACATCGGTCACCTGTTTTCAAGTCGCGGGAGCCGGTTCTCCCTGCCGTTTTCGATCGCGGTCCTGGTCTGGCCGCTGGTGCTGCCGGCGGGCCTGATCTGGCTGCTGCTCTGGTGGTCGGTCCTGCTTTGGGGTTACGCCTCGGCGAGCGAGCGGACGGTGCTGGTCGGAGCCTGGCTGCTTCTTGCTCTCGCGCCGCCGCTGCTGGCGGAGCAGCGGCAACGGCTGGCGATCGCCCTTTCACCTCCGGCTCTCGCGCTCGACAGCCTGGAACGGCACGAGCTCTCGGGCGATCTGTTCAACGATCTCGGGACCCTGCGTACCCTGGTTCCGGACAGCTACGCCGCCCGCCAACTGGTGGCCGACGTCCATCGGCATCTCCGGCAAGGGGAGCGCGCCCGCGAGCTGTACCAAGAGGTGATCCAGAAGGAACCCGGCAACTCGGCGGCCCTGGTCGACGTCGGCGCCTATTACCTGGAGCGCCACGAATACGACCAGGCGATCGAACAGTTCAAACGCGCCGGAGAGGTCGATCTGGCGAGCGCCGCGGCGCAGTACAACCTGTCGTGGGCTTACCGCGGGTCGTATCGGTTCCAAGAGGCCGAGCGTGCCGACGCCGAAGCGCGGGTGCGCGATCGGTCGAGTGTCGAAGGGTGGGTACAGCGATCGCAGCGGGTGGTGCAGGTCGACGGCGGTTTCGATCGCATCCCCGAGATCCGCCGCCAGCTCGAAGCGCGGATCGCCGGCCCCGTCGCGGGGCACGGCCGGACGGACCTGCTGCGGCGTTACGGCACCGCGGGGCTTGGGCTCGGTCTGCTGCTCGCGGCGCTCGGGCTCGACGTGTTGCGGCGCAACCGGACGGGGTACAGCGAGGCGCCGCTCGACCTGAAGCTCGGTTCGCGGCCTTGGCAGCGATGGTTCCGGGTGCTGCTGCCGGGCTTGCCGTCGGCGGAGGTCGGCGACGGGCTCCGCGGCTACTTTGCACTGCTGGCGGTCGTGGCGCTCGCATCGCTGCCGTTCCTCCCCCGGCTGGGCTTCCGACTCCTTTCAGGCTTCGGACCCGGGCAGGGGACGGCCTGGTTGATCACGATCGTCGGCCTGCTGGCCTATTTCATCGCCCGTTATCGCTTCGACCTGGCGAACGAGATCTGATGAGCGTCGAAGGCAATCTCGACCTGTTTCAGCTGCCCGAGATCCTGCAGCTGATCGCGCAGCAGCAGAAGACGGGGATTCTCACCGTCCAGGGCAACGAGGACATCGTGGCAATCTCGTTCCTGCACGGCAAGATCGTCGCGGCGGATTCCCTCAACCAGGCGGTCGAGGAGGGCCTGAGGCAGGTGCTGGTGGAAACCGGCGTACTCTCGGGAGCCGATTTCGCCCGGGCTTCGACCGAGCAGGCCGCCACCGGCCAGCGGCTGATCGACTTTCTGGTCGAACGCCGATTCGTCTCCCGGCCCCGCCTGCTCGAAGCGCTGCGTATCCATACCCGCCAGCTGCTGGAAAAGCTGCTCGATTGGCGGGAGGGGGATTTCAAGTTCTACTCCGGCGAGGAGGTGGCGTACGAGGAGGGCTTCGTCCCGATCCGGGTGGACGAACTGCTGCTCCACGCAGGGGGCGCCAAAGTCGTCGCACCCGCCCCGCCGCGGGCTCGGCGGGGCGCTCCGGCGGCGACCGCGGCGACCGCGGTTACCGCTTCAACCGCAGCCATCGAGCCGCCGAGTCCCCCTTCGACCTTCGAGTCGTCCCGGCCGGGCGGCGGGTCGATCCTGGGCTTCCCGACTCCTCCCACTTCGTCCTCGCCCTCGTCCGCCTCGACGCGGTCGTCCGAAATCCTGCCGGCGATCGTCGTGCCGTTCCCGGGGGTCGAATCGGTTCCCGCTCCCCCCAAGCCGGTCGGTAGTCCCGGCATCCGTCAGATGACTCTGGATCCCGCACCGGTACCGCGGCCGCTCCGCCACGCCGGTCGGGTGCTCGCCGCACTGGCCGCCGTCGGCCTGGCCTGCCTGCTAATTTACCGGCCCGGCCAAGCGTTACTCCCCTTCTCTTGGCAGGCCGGCTCGCTTGAAGCGCTCGACGAGACCCAGCGCTCCGCCCAATTCCTCAAGATCGACCGGGCGGTCGAGACGTTCTTTCTGCTCGAAGGGCGCTTCCCGGAGCACTTGAGCGAGCTGCGCGACCGGGGACTCTTAGGCTCCCACGACCTGTCCGACGTCGAAGGACGGCCGCTCCAGTTGGACTCCCGCGAGAAGACTTACGAGCTTCACGCCGAAGGGCGAAGCGAAGCCGAGGGCGTGACGAGCCACAGCATCTCAGGCAATTTCCTGCTGGACCCGGAGTTCCTCTCGCTTCGCCCCGGAACCCAGGCCGCACCGCTCGTCCTGCTCGATTGAGCCGCGCCGCCGCTTCCGAGGGCTCGCACCCGGTCAACCTAGCCTCTGCTCCTCCCTGCGAGACCGCCATCGGTCGCCAGATATGAGCGTTTTGGTGTAGATCTTGGGAAATCGGGAATTGACATCCCTCGACTGAGGTTTTACCCTTCGCAGTCGACGGAAAGCCCGTCGGGGCCGGTGGCGCCCCGGGGCCATCTCGCGAATCCAGGAGGAGAGCATGAGCAAAATTATCGGTATCGACCTCGGAACCACGAACAGCGTGGTGGCCGTGATGGAAGGCGGGGAGGCGAAAGTCATCCCCAACGCTGAAGGCAACCGCACCACGCCTTCGGTGGTCGGTTTCACCAAGGGAGGCGAGCGCCTGGTCGGCCAAGTCGCCAAGCGTCAGTCGGTGACCAACCCGAAGAACACGGTGTTCTCGATCAAGCGCTTCATGGGTCGCCACTTCGACGAAGTGGGCGACGAGAAGAGGATGATCCCCTACGCGGTGGAGCGTGCGGAGAACGGTGACGTCCGCGTCGACATCGACGGCAAGCGCTACTCGCCGCCCGAGATCTCGGCGATGGTGCTGCAGAAGCTCAAGCAGGCGGCCGAGGACTACCTGGGCGAGAAAGTCACCGAGGCGGTAATCACCGTCCCGGCCCACTTCAACGACGCTCAGCGTCAGGCAACCAAAGACGCGGGCCGCATCGCGGGGCTCGACGTCAAGCGCTTGGTCAACGAGCCGACCGCTGCGGCGCTCGCCTATGGTCTCGACAAGAAGAAGGACCAGACGATCGCGGTCTACGACTTCGGCGGCGGCACCTTCGACATCTCGATCCTCGAAGTCGGTGAGGGCGTGGTCGAGGTGAAATCGACCAACGGCGACACCCATCTCGGCGGCGACAACATCGATCAGCGGATCATCGAGTGGCTGCTCGAAGAGTTCAAGAAGGACCAGGGGATCGATCTCGGCAACGACGCCATGGCCGTCCAGCGTCTCAAGGAAGCGGCGGAGAAGGCGAAGATCGAGCTCTCCTCGGCGCAGGAGACGGACATCAACCTGCCGTTCATCACGGCCGACGCCTCCGGGCCGAAGCACATGAACCTGCGGATGACCCGCGCGAAGCTCGAAGCGCTGGTCGAAGAGATCATCAAGCGGTCGATCAAGCCGGTGCTCCAGGCGATCAAAGACGCCGGTCTCGAAGCGAAGGACGTGGACGAGGTGGTCCTGGTCGGTGGCCAGACCCGCATGCCGGCGATCCAAAAGCTGGTCAAGGACCTGTTCGGCAAGGAGCCGAACCGGGGCGTCAATCCGGATGAGGTGGTGGCGATCGGTGCGGCGATCCAGGGTGGCGTCCTCGCGGGCGACGTCAAGGACCTGCTGCTGCTCGACGTGACCCCGCTCTCGCTCGGCATCGAGACGCTCGGCGGCGTATTCACCAAGCTGATCGAGCGCAACACGACGATTCCGACAAAGAAGAGCGAGACGTTCTCGACCGCCGCGGACAACCAGACTTCGGTCGAGGTCCACGTCCTCCAGGGCGAGCGCGAGATGGCGGCCGGCAACCGGACGCTCGGCAAGTTCCATCTCGTGGGCATCCCGGCCGCGCCGCGCGGCGTGCCGCAGGTCCAGGTGACGTTCGACATCGACGCCAACGGCATCGTTCATGTCTCGGCCAAGGACATGGGCACGGGCAAGGAGCAGAACATCACGATCACCGCGTCGTCCGGTCTCGACGACAAGGAGATCGACCGGATGGTCAAGGAAGCCGACATCCACAGTACCGAGGACAAGGAGCGGCGTAAGCAGGTGGAGCAGCGCAACCAGCTCGACGGCATGACCTATCAGACCCAGAAGAGCTACGACGAGAACAAGGAGAAGCTCTCCGCGGACGAGAAAGGCCAGGTCGAGGAGGCGCTCGCCGAGGCGAAGAAGGCGCTCGAAGCCGACGATGCCGCGGCGATCGAGAAGACGATCGACACGCTGACCAAGGCCTCCCACAAGATGGCCGAGGCGGTCTATCGCACGCCGGACGCGCAAGCCGCGGGCTCGCCCGGCGAAGGGGCCGGCAGCAAGGCTCCGGCCGACGACGTGATCGACGCCGAGTACGTGGACGTGGACAAGAAGTAAGCTAAGGCTGGACTTTGTCGACAGGAACCTCAAGAAGGGAGCGCAGCGATGTCTCCGCGTAAGAACTACCTGGATGAGCTGGCCCGTATTCAGCAGCGCATCAACGCTCTCTTCGAGCAGGCTCTCCTGTCGACCGAGTTGGAGGACGGCCGCGAGCTTTCGCCTCCGGGATGTTGGTCGCCCGCGGTCGACGTTCTCGAAACCGAAGACGGTTATTCGGTCCACGCCGAGCTGGCCGGAGTCCGGCGGGAAGACATCGATCTACAAGCCGTAGAGCGGCGGCTGGAAATCTCCGGCCGCCGCCAGCCGTCCGAAGAGCACCGCAGCTTCCTCCGGATGGAGCGCAGCTACGGCCGCTTCCGCCGAGTCTTCGAGCTGGCCGAGCCGATCGACGTCGATGGCGTCTCCGCCCAGTTCGAGCGCGGCGTACTCCGCGTCACGGTGCCTAAGCGCCGTCCCGAGGGCATCAAAATCACCCCTCGCCAGGAGGCCTGACGTGGCACGTCGGCGCAAGGCGGACGAAACTCCCTTCGTGATGATCAGCGTG
Source organism: Thermoanaerobaculia bacterium (assembly GCA_038250865.1). Classification (GTDB taxonomy): domain Bacteria; phylum Acidobacteriota; class Thermoanaerobaculia; order Multivoradales; family UBA5704; genus DASYKS01. The sequence goes on from JBBSBW010000040.1 coordinate 20,722, forward strand.
GTCTCCGAGCGTTTCGGAATTCACCCCCAGACCCTCCGGCTGTACGAGAGGGAAGGGCTGATCAAACCGGTTCGCAGCGCCGGCAACACCCGGCTCTACGACGAGATCGCCATCCGTCGCCTGAAGATGATCCTCGCACTCACCCGCGACATGGGAGTCAATCTCGCCGGGGTCGAAGTCATCCTCAACCTCCAAGAACGCCTCGACGAAGTCCAAGGCGAGCTCGACAAAGTCATGGAGTTCGTCCGCCAAGAGATCTCCGACCGAAGGGCCGGGGTGGACCGGCAGCATGCGTTGGTGAAGGTGGAGCGGGGGGCGTTGGTCAAGCGGTAGGAATACTCCCAGTGTCGGCCCATCGCGATCAGAGCGCCCGCTTCCCGTCATCCCGAGCGAGAGCGAGGGATCTGGGGGTTGGGTGGCCTTAAATCTCCTGGCGGCAGCGGGAGGCTTTTCCTGGACGGAGGAAACATGACCGATTGGATAGATACCGAGACGCGACGTCCTGAAATTGGCCCCGAAGGTAGAAGTGATCTCGTAGAGTTCGATAGTGGAGAGGGCACGGTGCCTTGCCTCGGATATTTGGACCAATATCCCAATGGGAAACTCTGGTGGCGTTCCCTCGGCCCTACACCAGGTGAGTGTTCAGAGCCCCAACCAGCAGGCTATGCGAGCAAGCGCTGGATCAAGCGCTGGCGTCCCCATGAATCTGGATAGAAATGGTCGAGAGTTCGGCAGCGCCTGAAGAGATTCTCAATGCGCGACGTAGCTTCCGTCAGAAAGTTTCTCAGATTTTGGTGCAAGCCGGATTCTCAGGAAATCGCTTTGGGACGGCAGTGGCAGGCGCTTGCTGGAAGGCGGCGGAGGAGGATTTGTCGCGACGTTTCGACCTCTTGCTCGAGAAAAATGCGAAGCAGCTCCCGCAACTTGACTATCCAGTTGATCCGATTGAAGTAGAGGAACTCGCCCAGGGTTTTCTGTCAGAGTTACTTGGGGAGAGGGAGGACATTGAAGCAATGTTCATGCGCCCTGGCTGGGTCACAAATCCAGGGGCCGACAGACACTTCAAGATTCGATTTCAGACGCTGGCCGATTCTATTCCTGATCAGCTTAAGAGCCTCACGGAGCAGCCGAAGAGAACGCTGAGGCCTGGTGTCCTATTCATCGGTTCTGATCCTTACGCTCACAACCGCCCGCGCCTCGATCGTGAGGTGAAGGCCGTCGGAGAGGCTTTGCGGTCTTCGGGTTTGGAGGATCGTTTTTCGCTCGAACAGATATGGGCCGCGACGTTCCTCGACCTCCAGCACGTTCTGCTCCGCCATCGACCCGCAGTTCTCCACTTCAGTGGCCACGGAACTCCTTCTGGGGAACTTGCGCTCGAACGAGACCCACTGATTCCCGATCCCGGCCGCCGACCCGAACCGAGCGATCAGCGCCCGGCCGAAGCGCTCGCCCGGATGCTTGGCGCAATCGACGAACCAAGTATCCGATGCGTCGTGCTCAACGCCTGTTTCTCCGAAGTCCAGGCAGCCGAGGTGGCACGACACGTTGATTGCGTCGTCGGGCTCTTTGCCGAGGTCCATGATTCCGCTGCGATCGAGTTCGCGCGTGGCTTCTACGAGGCGCTTGCATGGGGTCAGAGCGTCCAGGCGGCTTTTGACTTGGGAGTGGTGCAAGTGAAGTCCCAAAACGACGCGAGCCTCTATCGACTGGTCGCCCCGAAGACGGACCCTCGGACGGTGAAACTGCTGGACTCTCCCCGGTAGGGGAGAGTTCCTTCCCGCCGCCTGTCGCCTGTGAGGTGGATCGCCGCCTGGTACGGGCTATCATGCAACTTGAGGATCAGCCCATGCCCGCGAAAAGCCTCATTTACGACCCCCTCTTCCAGGCGAAGCGACAGGAGATTCTCGCTCTTGGTGCTCGTCACCGTGCCCGTAGCCTCAAGGTCTTCGGCTCCTTCGCGCGCGGTGAGGCTCATGCTGGTAGCGATGTCGATTTCCTCGTAGAGCTTGGCCCCGGCGCCACACTGATCGACCTCGGCTCTCTCCAGATGGACCTGCAGGATCTTCTCGGCAGGAAGGTTGACGTGGTCGAGCCGGATGCCCTTCATTGGTCCATCAAGGAAGAGGTGCTTCGCGAGGCGGTCACCTTGTGAAGGACGACCGGCTCTACCTGCTCCACATCAGCGAGAGTCGAGCGAATGAGCTTGGGGGAAGGAGAAGGCCCCATCAAAGCCGAGTCGTCCGAATACTCTGACGGGGCTTCTTTGAGTTAGCGGATCGGGCCTACCAGCACCCGCGCTGTTTGTTGCCCGGGCTGCAGACCCTGCCGGTGATCGTGCAGATGCCGGGCGCTCCGGAAAAAGGTTTCGTACAGGGAGGCCCTTCGATCGCTCACATCTGGCCGGTCAGGAACTGAGGTGCGGGGGGGCCACGGCGACGAGGTTCTTGCGGATCATGGTTGGTCCCCCTTTCTACCTGAACAGAGCGCCTGGGAGGGCGATGCGCGCCCAGCTCGTTCTGCCGCCTACCCGGCCGGCGCCGGCTCGGCAAGTAGGCTTTCGATCAGTCCCTCGAACTCCTTTTTGAGCTCTGCGAAGTGCTCGCCGGTTCCCGGGCCGTCGAAACCGGAATGGATCTTCCGCACTTTGCCGTCGCGGCCGAGGAAGACGGTGGTGGGGAAGGAGGCCACGCGGGTGAGATCGGGGAGCGCGGCTCCGGCTTCCTTCTTATCGTTCGTTCCCGCGAGCAGCAGGGGGTACGAGATGCCGTACCGTTCTCCAAAGCGGCGGACGAATTCGCGATCACGGTTGGCGTCCCCTGTGACTTCGAAGGCGAGGCCTACGATCTCCAGGCCGCGGTCGCGATAGCGCTTGTGCAGATCTGCCAAGTACGGCCCCTCGTCGTTGCAGTTCGGGCACCAGGAGCCGAACAGGTTGACGATTACGACCTTGCCGGCGAATCGGGGATCGTCGAGCGTCACGGGCTGGCCCGCGAGATCCGGGAAGCTGAAGCGGAACTTCCCCTCAGGGTTGGTTAGGCCGACCTCTTTCCAGGCATCCGGCAGCACGGCTTCGTGCTCTGCCGCCCGCCGCGCGGTCCAGGTCGCGTGGTAACTGTCGCGCGACCAGAAATCGCCGCGGAGAGTGCCGCCCGGCTCGGCGTGGGCCTGGTAGAGGAAAGCGTGGGCGCCGGCGCAAGATCCCGCCCTCGTAGCTCCCTTCGAGGTAGCGATGGTCGCCGGTCGGCGTGCGAATCGTTCCCGTGACCCGCGAGCTTTCCTGCTTCAACTCGGCTTCGGCCGGCGAGGTGCCGTCCTCGTCGACGAAGGCGACCGCCCAGTTGCCCGCAACGTTCGCAACGGCGTCCGCGGCGTTTGCCGCAAGCGCCGGAATCCCGACTTCGGAAGCCGAGCGAAAGCGGGGTGCCGGTGCGGAACCGACCCGCCGGGCGGCAATCGGCATCGACGCGTAGCCGACCTTCGCGCGCTTCTCCCATTTCCCGGTGAGCGCGTCGCCCTCGATCGTGGCGACGATCCGCGAGTCGTAGCCGTCGAAGCGGAGGACCAGCTCGTGGTCTTTCAGCTCGACGGCCGAGACGGGGGCCTCTTCCGAGCCGTTCTGCACCACCGCCCGGAGACCTTTGGGACCCGAGTCGATCCGTAATCCGAACGGCAACTCGCCGCCTGGAGAGGTGAGCACGCCGCGCCATTGGCCGGTGGGAGACGGCGTGGCCCGGCAAGAAGAGAGCGCGAGGGCCAGGAGGGGGAGCAGGGCGAACGAAACGGCCGATCGACGGAAGCGCATCCCGGGATTCTAAGACGTCCGCCAGCCGGTCCGCCGGAGCCCGCGTGCTACCATCGATCGGTGGTCGAAAATGGGGTATCGAAGGCCTGTCCGGAGTGCGGCGGGCGGGGTTGGGTCGTCGAAGCGGACGGCGCCGACGGCACCGCCCGGGCCTGCGTTTGCCGGGAGCGCGATAGCGTGCTGCGGTTGTTCGGCTCGGCGGGATGAGACCAGGAGATGCCGACGGGTGACGATTCGAGCCAACCGCACTTCTATCGCGGGCGCCGCTTGGCGCTTCGCCGCCCTCTCGTTCCTGCTCTTCGCCTTCGCCGGCCGGTCAACCATGGGTGAGCCCAAGGCAAACCCCGGTCCGGGCCTGAGGGTCTTGTTCATCGGCAACAGCTTGACCTACGCCAACGATCTGCCTCAGATCGTGCAAGCGCTGGCGAAGGCCGGTGGAGACAATCTTTACGTGGAGTCCGCCACCCTCGGTGGTGCGAGCCTCGAAGATCTCTGGAAAGACGGCAAGGCTCAGAAGGCGATCTCGCGCAAAAAATGGGACGTCGTCGTGTTGCAGCAGGGCCCCACGTCGCTGCCCGAAAGCCGTGCCCAACTGCGGAAGTGGACGAAGCGGTTCGCCGAGGTGATCACCAAGTCCGGCGGCCGGCCCGCGCTCTACATGGTCTGGCCGGGTCGGAAGCGGGACGCTTTCTTCGACGACGTTCGCGAGTCGTACTCCCTCGCCGCCAAGGACGTCGACGGGATCTTCCTTCCCGCCGGCGAAGCCTTCCGCGCCGCCTGGCGGCGGGATCCCAAGCTTCGCCTCTACTCCCGCGACGAGTTCCACCCCTCCGAAGCCGGCAGCTATGCGGCGGCTTTGTCGATCTACGGCGTCCTCTACAACCGGCCGCTCCAAGGGCTTCCCGCGCGGCTGACACTCGCCAACCGGCGCATCGTCAACGTGCCCACCGCCCTGGCCAAGCTGCTTCAGGAGGCGGCAACGGAGGCGAACAAAACGTACGGCAGACCCTGAGGGGGCGAGTTTCTGCTAGTTCGTCAACCCGGTCCGGCCGGAGCCCGCGTGCTACCATCGATCGGTGGTCGGAATCGGTGAATCGAGTGCCTGTCCGGAGTGCGGCGGGCGAGGGTGGGTCGTCGCGGCGGACGGCGGCAACGGCACCGCCCGGGTCTGCGTTTGCCGGGAGCGCGACCGCGTGCCGCGGCTGTTTGGGGCGGCGGGAATCCCTGAGCGCTATAGGCGCTGCCGCTTGGGGACGTTCGACCGCAGCCACAACAACCCGCGGGTGAAGGACCAGCTGCTGCGGGCGTTTCGCGAGAGCGAGCGCTACGTCGACGAGTTCATGAACGCGGAGGGGGAGTTCCGCGAGTCGGGGTTGATCTTCTTCGGCCCACCCGGCACGGGGAAGACTCACTTGGCGGTCGCGGTGCTCTCCGAGCTGATCGAGCGCTACGGCGCCCACGGCCGGTTCGTGAACTTCAACGAGCTGGTCCAACAGATCAAGGCGACGTTCGATCCCAGCTCGGAGGAGTCCACGGCGGAGATCTTCGATCCGTTGACCCGTGCCGAGTTGCTCGTGTTCGACGAGCTGGGCGCGCAAAAGCAGACGCCTTGGGTGAACGATCTGCTGTACCTGATCTTGAACCAGCGCTACGTTCAGCGGCTGCCGACGATCTTCACCACCAATTACCTGCTGCAGCCGGGGCGGGCCGAGGCGCCGGCTCCCGCCATGGGGCCTCGTTCGCTCGATCGCGGCGCGGACGCTCCGGCCCCTCCGGCCGTAGAAGTCACCAAGATGCTTTCCTCCCGCCTGCCCGCGCCACTGGTGTCGCGAATCTTCGAGATGGCCAAGCCGATCGACATGACGTCGGCGACCGATTTCCGGCGCGAAGTGCTGATGCATGGCAAACACTCCTGACACGGCGGTTCGCCAGACGGCGATCGACTGCGTGTCCCGGGGAGTGGCGAGCTTGCGGGCCAGCTGGCGGCTGTTGATCGGGGTCCGGCTGATCCGGAATCTGATCCTTTTCTCACTCCTGGCCACCAGCCTGATCCTGCCGGCCTTGGCGCTCGGGCTCGATCTCTTCCTCGATCTGCCGACGAAACTCGCCAGTCTCAACGATCTCGACAATTTCGATAGCGGCCTCGAATGGTTCTCCGATCTGACCGACCGGTTGATCTGGACGCCGAAGCTGATCGCGGCACTCCTCGCGATGGCCGCCCTCTGGTTGATCGCAGGCTACGTCTACTGCTTCTTTCAGGCCGGCACCTACGGCGTGCTCGCCGCAGCGGACCGTGAAGCCACGAAATCGCGGGCGTTTCGCTGGGCGGACTTCAGCGGTTGGGGCAATGCCGGGCTCAGCCGCTACTTCGCTCTGGCCAACCTTTACGGCGTCTTTCTGGGAGCGGCGTTGGCCTTCGCCTTGGTCGGGACGGCGGCGGTCGCGAGCGCCGCGGCGACCTGGGGCACTCTCGCCGCCATCGGCGTCGGCTGCGTCGGTCTCTTTCCGATCTTCCTGCTGTTTCTCGTGAGCGGGCTCTGGTACGAGATCGCCTGCGCCGATCTCGCCCGGGAGGAGTCGGATGTCAGGAGTGCCGGCCGCCGCGCGTGGAAAATCATGCGCCGCAGGCTGGGTGCGGTCGCCCTTCTCCTGGTATTGTTCGGGGCGGCATCGATGGCTATCAGGCTCGCGCTGTTCCCGCTTTCCGCCATGGTCGCGTTCCTCGCGAACGGGCGGTCGCTCGTGTCCTACGCGGGTCAAGGCGTCCTTCACCTGTTGGTTGCCCTGCCGGGCGCCGCCCTCGAAACAGTTTTGGCCGGCACCTGGATCGCCCTTGCCCGCTCGGAGGCGCTCGGAGCGTGAGGCGCGCCGTCTGGTTGGTTTTCGCGACACTGCTCGCGGCTCTGCTCGCGACCGCCTGTTCCAGAAGCCCGCACCCGCGGACGCGCCCCTCGGCACCCGGCAAACCAGCGCCCAAGGCGACCCCGAAAACGGCCCCGAAAACTCCTCCGAAGACTGTGGCGCCGAAGCCTGCGCCGGTCAAACCCGCGCCGCCGACACCCGCCGCTCCCAAACCCGAGCCGAGCGTGGCGCCACCTGCTCCGGCGCCGCTCGTGCCGAGTGCGCCACCCGTCCCACCCGTCCAACGATCGCGCAAATTGCCGACGGGTAATCCGCTGATCAAGATCGGTCTCGCGAGCGACATGCCGACGGTCGTCCTGCCCTGCTGCGAGAGCGACATCCGAGTTCAGGTCGGCAACGATCCGCGGCCGGTCGCGATCGTTTCGCCGATCCGGGTCGAACCTGCCGCGGGGCCAGCCGAGGTTGGGGTCTATCGCATTCAGGTGGCGGCGTTGCGCGACGAGGGGCAGGCGAGCGGATTGGCCGCGAGCCTTGCCGACCGGCTCGGCCAGCCGGCGGATTCCCATTTCGACGCCGGGGGCGATCTCTACCGGGTGCGGGTCGGCCGCTACGAAACAAAAGAGGCGGCCGACGCGGATTTGAAGCGCCTGTCGAGCCTGGGTGTCACCGATGCCTGGGTCGTCTCGGAAGGGGCGCACATCTCCGCTCCGGCGCTGCGGATCACCCAGAATGGCGAGTCGAAGGTCTATCCCGGGCGCTGGCTCGCGGTCTACACCTCGGGCGACCGCGGGATCGCCGCCGAGGGGAAGCGCTATCGCGGGCGCCTGCTGGTCTTTTTGAACGATCGCGGCTCGCTCAACCTGATCGACGAGCTGCCTTTGGAAGAGTACCTGCGCGGCGTGGTACCGAGCGAGATGGGGCCGGAACAGTATCCGCGAATCGAGGCGATCAAGGCGCAGACGGTCGCCGCCCGGACCTACGCCCTCCGCAACCTGGGCGAATTCTCCCGCGAGGGCTACGACATCTGTGCCACGCCGCGCTGCCAGGTCTACGGCGGCATGGGGGTCGAGCATCCCGTGTCCGATCGCGCGATCGCCGAGACCGCGGGCCAGGTCCTGCTCTATAACGGCGATCTGATCGACGCGCTCTACAGCTCGACCTGCGGCGGCCACACCGAGGACGTGAGCATCATGTTCCCGTTCAAAAACGATCCCTACCTCAAAGCCGTGCCGTGCGTCGAGGCGGGAAGCGACACGCTTGAAGGAACCTATCCCCCCGGCGAGGCGTTTCCGGCCGGGCTCGCGCGCAGGCTGTTTCCGCCCTCGCCGGGCACCTCGCCCGAAGCGAATTTAGAGGCGCGGTTGGAGCACCTGGGATTGCTCGCCGGGCTCGCCATGCCGGAGCAGCGGCTCGCCTCGCTCGATCGGCGCGAGGTCCAGCGCTTCCTGTTCTCGGCGTTCGACCTGAACCTGGACGCCCGCCTGCTGATGGCGAAGGAAGACATCGCCTACCTGCTCCAGGACGCCCCTGCCGACTGGCTCGACGACGACCGCATGCGCGCCGCCTACCTGCGGAAGAACGGCCTGTTGGGCGGCGCCCTGGGCACCTCCGTCGCCGACTCCGAGCAGGACGCGCTGCTGCTCGCCCTCGCCGAGCGCCTGCAGGTGATGCGGCGCGAGCCGGTCTCGTATCTCTCGGTCGCCGACGGCAGCATGGTGGTCCGGGCCGATAAAGAGGATCGCATACAGGTGTTGCCCACCTCGTTCGGGACGTTTCGCCGGACCGGCGACCTGGTCTCTTCCGGGCCTCTCCGATTGGTTGCGGGCGACCGGTTGACCTTCTACTGGCTGGGCGGCTCACTCGCCGCGATCCTTCAGGACGTCGATCTCGCAGGGGTCGCGTTCGATCGCAGCAGCACCTACTCCTCGTGGACCCGGTTCCGGAGCGATGCCCAGATCGCCAAGCAGATGCAGGCACGTTTCCCCGGTGTCGGGTTCTCGGGCCAGATGGACATTCTCACCCGCGGCGTATCGGGCCGGGTGGGGCAGATCCGGATCTACGGCGATGGCACGAACGGCGGACCGCCTAGCGTGGTGGTCGCCGGCTTGCCGATCCGCTGGACGCTCGATGTCCCCGACACCCTGTTCACCATGAAGCGCCTGGAGCCGCCGCAGGGTGCAAAAGGCTGGCTGTTCGTCGGACGCGGCTGGGGGCACGGCGTCGGCATGTGTCAGGTGGGCGCCTACGGCATGGCCCAGCGGGGGCATACCTACCGGGAAATCCTGCTCCACTACTACAGCGGCGCCGATCTCGCCCGGTTGAAACCGGCGCCGGTCCTCCCGTCACCTTGAGCCACCCAGGCCTCCAGCCTGGGCTAACGTGACGCGACCCTTCAGGCCGCAAACAACGCCAAGTTTTAGGCCTGAAAGGCCGTCTCACGTTAGCCCAGGCTGAAGGCCTGGGTCGCGAACGGCCTGCGTCGCCGCCTGGGTCGCCGGGCTCCGGGCCGCCTACGCCCCCCACACCCGATCCCGCGATCGGCCTTCCTGCTTGCTGCGGTAGAGCGCCTGATCGGATTTTTCGGTCAGCTCGGAGAGCGAGCGCCCGTCTTTGGGGTACGCCGCGATGCCGGTGGAGATCGAGACCGGGATCTGGGTCTCGCCGACGTTGAGCGGATGGCGTTCGAGGTAGGTCCGCACCCGGCGGCAATAGGCCAGAGCGCCGTCGCTCGAGGTGCCCGCCAGCCGGACGATGAACTCGTCGCCGCCGATCCGCGAGCAGAGGTCGTCGCCGCTTCGCGCCGCGCTGCGGATGGCGTCGGCGACGATCCGGATCAGCTCCGAGCCCTGGCCATGACCGTAGGTGTCGTTGACCTGCTTCAAGCCGTCGATGTCGACCATGACGATCGAATAGGCCGAGCCGAGCGAGCCGCGCAGGTCGGCCGAGGTGGTGAAGAAACGCAGATTCGGCAGGCCCGTCAGCTCATCCGTATGCGCCGCGACGTAGAGCGAACGGTGCAGGCTCACCCCGAGCGGACCGGCTTCGGCGCAGAAATAGGCGACCACCCAGAGTCCGATCAGCGGCCACACGAGGTGACCGATCAACGCCGGCCACTCTTCGCTCGGGCCGACCGGTCCGAACCTGCCGTCGAGCGGCAGCAGTACAGCCAGCATCAGCAGCGAGGCGAGACCCGCTTTGGCGTAGGTCTGGCGGCGGGCGGCGGCGGGCGCGCTCTCGTAGAGCACGATGTAGTAGAGGAAGAAGAGCGGGCTTAGGGTGGCGCCGGAAAACAGCACCACGGCGGTGATCCAGAGCAGGTCGATCCACCCTTCGATCCAGACCCGCCGGTCGACCGAAAAGCGCGCGAGCAGCCGCGAGTGGAGGGTGAGCGTGTAGAGCATCATCACGCTCGCGAGGCTCCAAAGGATCAGTCGATCGGCCTGTGGCTGAACCAGTGGATAGAGCACCACCAAGGCCGAGGCCAGGTAATGGAGGTTGCGGACCAGCAGCGAGTACGAACGGAATCGCTCCCGTTCGATCGCGGCGAGCGCATTCGAGGGTTCGAGCGCCCGGTCGGGAGGGCTCTTGGGAGTGGCGGCCATCAGCAGGTGGTCCGAGCGTCGCAATTCGGGACGGTCCGCACGCGAAGCGACGAGATCTCGCCGAAAACCGGGTGCAGATCGGCTTCGAGGCCGAGCGCCAGGCGAGCCTTGACGAGATCCATGGGTGATTCTCCTCCGGTTCCGAGCTGAGGCCAAGAGAGGATCAAACGACCCAGGCCGGACCTGATCGTCCGCCGCGGAATGCGAAGGGTGGTGCGGCCCCACGACTTGCCGACCGCCATTTCCCCCAAGACCGTCTGCCCGCCGCTCGGGTCCCGATAGCCGACCTGAACGACGGCGCCCGGAACCGAGCAGCCGGGGGAGCGAAGGACGGCGCGGATCTCCAGATCGGCATCGCCCGAAGCGATCAAGGCGAAAGAGGTTGCCGGCCAGGGCGACCGAAGAAACGCGCGCCGGGCCAGGTCCTCGTAGTCGAGCAGGTCGGCAAAGAACTGTTCGAGCGGCTCCCAGATCCAAGGCGCGCGCGCCAGCTCGGTCCACTCTGGCCCGACCGCCCGGGCAAGCAGATGCCGCTCCAGGTCGTCGGCCAAGGCCGGACTCCGTTCGCCGAGGACGATGTGCGCGGCCCAGAGCACCTCGGCGTCGAGATAATCCCAGCGCCAGCCATGGGGGAGTCCAAGGCGGCAAGGAGAAAGCAGATTCCGCCGTTGCGCCGCGGTCGCGACCGCCGGGAGCGGTGCGGTGCGCGCCTCGATCAGATCGCGAAGGGCGCCCTCGGCGTGCGGCGAGAGGGCGAGCGCCTCGGCGAGAAACGGTTCGAGGAATCTCTCCTTCTCCTGGAGAGGCAGGAGCCGGTGTGCACCGTGGACCGCCGCGCCCAGCCGCGCGGTCGCTTCGACTTCAGGAGGGATCTCGATTCTGTGCGCGAGGTCCAGAAGCTGCCGCCAATCCGACAGGGGAGCGACCGCATCGCCCAAGAACGGCAGCACCTCGTGAGCGATCGCGGCGGCGGCAATCCGCAGACCCTCGCTGGTCAGATGGCAGTAGTCGAGAAAGAAGCGCCGTCCGGGAAGCGGCGATCCGGAGACCTCCGCGAACAGCGTCCGGAGATCGACCCGGAGCCAGCGGTGCCGGTCGGCGGCGGCGTTCAGAATCTCGGCGGTCTGGCTCGTCGCCTGCGGCGCGCCGAGGTTCGCGAGCAGAGGATAGGCGGCGGCGTCGATCTCGGCCCGGAAGGCGCTCGCCGCCTCGTCGATCCGGCCGAGCTGCTGCAGCGCGCGGCCGAGCAGCCGGTATCCCGTGGGGCAGAGGCCGCCGTCGAGTCGGAGCATCGCACGGGCCGACAGCGCGGCGAGGGGCGCGTCTCCCCGGTCGAGCGCCGAGCGCCCGGCGGCGAGCATTCGGTGCCAGCGCACGCTGTCTTCAGCGGAAAGGGCGGCTGGTGGCTGGAGGTTTTCCCAATCGTCGAGGTTCACCTCAGGGATCACGACCACGACCGGGATGCCGATCGCTTGGGCCAGCGCCGCGATCCGGTCGAGCGCAGCGTTGGCCCGCTCGGCGATCCGGCGGCGCGCTTCGGCCACCGGCTCGCCCAACCCCTTTGTCAGCAGTTCTCCGAAACGGACGCGGGCGGCGGCGGAAGGTGCGGCGGCCGACAGCTCCGGGGTTTCGAGCAGGTTCCAGTTGTTGCCCGCGTAGAGGACCAGCAGATCGGGCTGAATCTGAATCGCCGCCTCGACCGTTTCGGCCATTCCGAGCAGCGTCTCATTGGTCCGGGCGAGGTCGATCACCTCGGTGAGGTTCGGCGCTGCGGCGTCCAGGGTGGCGCCCAAGATCTTTGCGAGCGTCACCGCCGGGGCGTAGAGGTAGCCGGCCGCGGCCGATTCGCCGAACAGGACCACCCGCAGCGGCAGCTCGGAACGCTTCGGCCGTAGAACCGGCGCGTCGGCGAAATGGTCGCCTAAAGGAGAGGGCTCCGGGCGAACGAAGGCCAGCCCGCCGTCTGCGTCGCGGATGGGTGCCCAGATCGAGATTGGATGCGGCTCAGACAAACGTGTACAGCTCCTCGGAGATCGCGCTCGTGGAAGGGGACGAGCCGGCGAAACCGCTCCGCCGTCGCTCGCGCCAGGCGGGTAGAAGCGTGCGCCAAACCTCGGGCAGGTCGCGGCCGTCGATCAGAAAATCGCCGAGCACCAGGGCGTCCAGCGTGGCATCCGCCGCCCCTAGCAGCGCATCGACCGGGGTGGCGACGATCGGCTCGCCCGCGACGTTGAACGAGGTGTTGACCAGAATCGGGCAGTCGGTCCTGCGGAAGAACGCTTCGAGCAGCGCCGCGAACCGCGGATGATCGGCGGGATCGACCGTCTGCGGCCGAGCCGAGCCATCCACGTGGGTGATCCCGGGCAGGGCCAGGATCGAACGGACGGCGCAGGTTTCGAGCATGAACGGCGAAGGGTGATCGAGATCGAAATGCGCGGCGGCTTGTGCGGCGAGGACCGCCGGGGCAAACGGCCGGAACGCCTCCCGCTTCTTGACCCGGCGGTTCAGCCGCTCGCGCACGTTCGGGTCGAGCGGGTTGGCGAGGATCGACCGATTGCCAAGCGCGCGCGGCCCGTGCTCCATCCGGCCGTCGAACCAGCCGATGATCTCATTCCGTTCCAACCGCTCGGCGACCGCGTCGAGCAGCTCCGCCTCGCGGCCGGAATAGTCGGTCGCGGCAAGGCCGGCAGCGGAAATCATGGCCGCGATCTCGGAATGGGAAAACGACGGACCGAGATCGACGCGGCGGAGCGTTTGGCGAACGATCGGCGTTCCCCCGAGCTTGGCGTGGGCGAGCGCCGCCGCCCCCAGGCACCCGCCGGAGTCGCCGGCCGCGGGTTGGACGAACAGTCGCCGGAACGGACCTTCTCGCAGGATGCGCCCGTTCGCCACGCAGTTGAGCGCCACGCCGCCGGCCATGCAGAGATCGTCCTCGCCGGTCTCGCCGTGCAGCCAGCGGGCTTTCTCCAGCAGGATCTCCTCGAGCAGCACCTGAGCGCTCCGTGCGAGGTCGCGATGGAACGGCAGGATCTCTTCCCCCCGCCGCTCTCCCCGCCGCCGCGGCGGTCCTCCCACCAGTTCCTCGAACGCGTCGGTCCACATGCGGGTCCCGGCGACGAAATCGAAGAACTTGAGATCGAGGGTGAAGCCGGGGCCGGGCTCGACGCGGATCGCTTGGGCCAGCCGGTCCACCAGGCGCGGCTCGCCGTACGGCGCCAGGCCCATCACCTTGTACTCGCCGTCGTTCACCGCGAAACCGAGATAGGCGGTAACGGTCGAATAGAGCAGACCGAGCGAGTGAGGAAACCGGACCTCGGCGAACAGTGAGAGATCGCCCGCTTCCCCCCGGCCACCCCGGTGGCCCAGGCCATAGGTGGTGGTCGCCCATTCGCCGACCCCGTCAACGGTCAACGTCGCCGCCCGTTCGAAGCCGCTCCAGTAAAACGCGCTCGCGGCATGGCAGAGGTGGTGGGGAAAGAACAAGATCTCCCCTTCCCAGCCGAGCCGCTCGCGGATCGCCCGCTCCGGGGCTTCCGGGTCGAGCGCGGAGGCCTGCATGCCGGACCGAAGCTGCCGTTCGTGTTTCAATTCGGGCAGCTCGTAATAGGCGACGGCATCGAGATCGAGCAGATCGAGCCCTTCTCGTTCGAGGCAGAACCGGAACGCCTCGACCGGTAGCCGCGGATCGTGCTTGAGCCGGGTAAACCGCTCCTCAGAGGCTGCGGCGACCAGCCGTCCGTCGCGCAGCAGGCAGCAAGACGACTCGTGGTAGAAGGCCGAGATGCCGAGGATGTTCATGGCGAAGAGATTCTATAGGCCTGGTTTGAAACGAAGGGAGCGGGTACGATCCCGCCGCCCTGGGAGGGCAACCTCATGACGATCCGCCCGCTCGCGACCTATATCGACCACACGTTGCTCAAACCGGACGCCACCCACGCTGGGTTTGAGCGGCTGGCGGCAGAAGCGGCGGAGCACGGTTTCGCCGCAGTCTGCGTACCGCCTGCCTGGGTGAGCCTCATGGCGGAGCGGCTGGCGGGTACCGCCGTGCGGGTCGGCACGGTGATCGGGTTCCCCTTCGGCTACGTCCATCCGGAAACCCGCCGGGTGGAATCGCTCCGGGCGCTCGCCGACGGTGCGGTAGAGCTGGATACGGTGATCAACCTCTCCTGGCTCAAAAGCGAAGCGCCCTGGCCCGCGCGCGCGCTCGCCGATCTGGAAGATTGGGTGCGGGCCGTCCGCACCGTGCATCCGGACGTGACACTCAAAGTCATCCTGGACACCGCGCTGCTCTCGGAGCCGGAGAAGATTCACGGCGCGGCGATCGCGATCGCCGCCGGAGCCGATTACCTGAAGACCTCCACCGGATTCGGCCCGGGCGGGGCGACGGTCGAAGACGTGGAGCTGCTCGCGAGGGTGGCCGCCGGGCGCGCGCGGATCAAAGCCTCCGGCGGCATTCGCGACTTTCCTACCGCGAGCGCGATGATCGCCGCCGGCGTCGATCGGATCGGCACCTCGAACGGCGTCGCGATACTGGCCGAGTCCCGGTCTTCGGCCGGATCGTCGACCGAACGGTTTCCTTAGAAAGATCAACGAAAGGCCCCGCATGGATACGCTGCACCTGTTGCTCGACTATTTTCTCCATCTGGACAAGTACCTGAACCAGGCGGTGGCCGCGCTCGGGCCATGGTTCTACGGGCTTTTGTTCACCATCGTGTTCTGCGAGACCGGCCTGGTGGTCACGCCGTTCCTGCCCGGCGACTCGCTGCTGTTTGCGGTCGGCGCGCTCGCCGCCTCGGAAGGTTCGCCGATCTCTCTCGTTCTGGCGATCGTTCTGCTGATGATCGCCGCGGTTGCCGGCGACGCGGTCAATTATGCGGTGGGCAAGCGCCTGGGGCCGGCGGTTTTTCGCCGCGAGGATTCGCGCTGGCTGAGCCGCAAGCATCTGGACCACGCGCAAGCGTTCTACGAGAAATACGGCGCCAAGACGATCGTCATCGCCCGATTCATCCCGATCGTGCGGACCTTCGCGCCGTTCGTCGCCGGGATCGGCAAGATGTCCTACCGCCGCTTCGCCGCTTACAACGTGGTGGGCGGCGTCTCGTGGGTTCTCCTGTTCACTCTCGCGGGCTACTACTTCGGCAATTTCCCGCTGGTGAAGAACAATTTTCACTACGTGATCATCGCGATCATCGTCCTTTCGCTTATCCCGCCGGTGGTCGAAGTTCTGCGCGCCCGAAGGAAGAGCAGGCTCGGGCTCCGACGCCGACCCTGAGCGCTTACGGGCTAAAGTAGAGCGCCATGCGAGTCGCGCCCGAAGAGTTCGAAGCCCTGGTCGCCAAGGCGCTCGACGACCTGCCGGAGGAGTTCGCCAAACTGCTCGAAAACGTCGCGGTGGTGGTCGAAGAGGAGCCGACGGAAGAAGAGCTGGCATCCGTCGATCTCGATCCGGAAGACGACCTGCTGGGGCTGTACCAAGGGGTGCCGCTCGCGGAGCGCGACTCGTTTTATGGCGGGTTGCCGGATCGGGTGGTGATCTACCGCGGGCCGATCCTGCGCCTCTGTACCTCGCGGCGCGAGGTGATCCGCGAAGTGCGGGACACGGTGGTTCACGAGCTGGGGCACCACTTCGGTCTCGACGAAGACGAAATGCCGTATTGAGCCCCAGATTCGAGTCCCAGATTTGAGCCCCAGGTTTGATCCGCCATGCGCAAACCGCAAAAGCGCCTGATCTTCTTGATCGTCGTTGCGCCGACGATTCTGGTTCTCGTCTCGGGCCTGCTCTACATGATCGGCATGCGCCTGCTCGAAGGGCAGCCGCGGGGATTCTGGGACAGCGTGTCGTGGGCTGCAGAGACGCTCACAACCACGGGGTATGGCGCCGATTCGCGCTGGCACCATCCGGCGATGGTCATTTTCGTCGGCGTGGTGCAGTTCGTCGGCGTGTTTCTCGTCTTCATGATCTTCCCCTTGTACCTGATTCCGGTCTTGGAGGAACGGTTCCAAGCGCGGTTGCCGCGGCGGCTCGACAAGCCTTTGGAAGGGCACGTCGTGGTCTACCGGTACGGTCCGGCGGTCGAAAGCCTGCTCGGTGAACTGGCCGCCGCGAGGATCGAAAGCCTGGTGCTCGAACCCGACGAGGCGCAGGCTCGCCCTCTATTCGAAGCCGGCCGCAAGGTGCTCCATCTCGGTTTGGGCGAAGGCGGGCTCGCCGCGGCGAATCTTGGCAAATCGCGGGCGTTGATCGCCAACGGGACGGACGCGGAAAACGCCACGGTGATCCTCGCCGCCCGCCAATCGGGCTACGCCGGGCCGGTGCTCGCGATCGTCGAAGAGCCGTTCCACCGCCGGCCGATCATGCTCGCCGGGGCGACGGCGACCTTCACCCCCCGGCACATCCTCGGCGCCGCGCTCGCGGCGCGGGCTTCCGCCCGGATCGACCCGCGCGTCGCCGGCCTCCATGAGCTGGGTCGCCAGCTCGAAGTGGTCGAAATGCAGATCGGAGCCGAGAGCCCGCTGGTCGGCCAGACTCTCGAAACCGCCGAGGTGCGCACCCAAACGGGGGTGACCGTCCTCGGCCAATGGATCGAGGGGAAGCTCGTGGCGCCGCCGCCGCCGAACATGCAGCTGGTGGCCCAGGGGATTCTGGTGGTGATCGGCCCCGCTGCGGGCCTCGATCGTCTGACCGTGCTCGCCCGCGGGCCGGTGGCGCTCCGGCGCAAAGGGCCGTTTCTCATCGCGGGTTACGGCGAGGTCGGCCGGAAGGTGGCGGAGCTGCTGCGCGATGCCGGCGAGGAGGTCCGCGTGGTCGATCGGGAGCCAGGCTCAGGCGTGGACGAGGTGGGCTCCCTGCTCGATCCAAAGCTGCTCGACCGGTTGGACGTGAAGAACGCCCAAGCCGTCATCCTCGCGCTCTCAAGCGACAGCGCCACGCTTTTTGCGACCGTGATCTTGAAAGACCTGGCGCCCGAGGTGCCGGTGATCGCCCGGGTAAACGAGGCCGAAAACGTCGAGCGCATCCGCCGCGCAGGTGCCTACTTCGCGCTCTCGATCAGCCAGGTTTCGGGGCAGATGCTGGCCCGGAAGCTGCTCGGCCAAGAGGCCGTGGCGCTCGATCCCCGCTTGGAGATCTTGAAAGTCCCCGCCGACGGCCTGGGGGGCCTTCGTCCCGGCGACCTATCGATCCGAGAACGTACCGGCTGCACCGTGGTCGCCGTCGAACGCGGCGAAGACGTCCTCGTCGAATTCGACGCCGCGTTTCGCTTTGCCCCCAGCGACGGCGTCTACATTTTTGGAACCACCCAAGACGTCCGCCGCTTTGCGGCGCGAATGGGGTAGGGGAACCCGCCTGTCAGCTCCAGGACCGCGGAGCGATCGTCGGGATGGTGCGCCTTCCCTGCCGGCGGTAGATCGAAAAGTCCTGGTCGATCGTAACCACGACGCAATCCTCATACAGCTCGGAGAGCCGGACCATGCAAGCGTCGGCAAACGACATTGGCCGATCTTGATAGCGGGTGATCAACCGCTGGAGCGCCGGAGCTTCGCGCCCGATCTCCAAGGGAAACGTGAGAACTCGGGTGGCGAAATCGAGCACGGCGATCGGACCTGCCTTAGTCTTCCGAAGAAGAAAGCAGGCTTCCGTGAGAACCGCTTCGCAGGAGATGAGCGGCGCCTCCAGGGTGGAGAATTTTTCCCGTGCCCACTCGTGGTAGCGGTCGCGAGGATTCAGGTAGGCGACGAGCGGCCCTGTGTCGAGAAGGATCTGTACCCGACTCACTCACCAAAGCCTTCGAGATAGGCCGGGTTCGAGGACAGGTCCTCAGGTCCCGGGGCACAGCCCGCAAGGTCGAGGGTCTTGGCGAGAACCGACGAGCCTGGGGGGGCGTCGCTCGTCAAATACTCGGCGAGAGCTTCGCGGACGATCTCTGACCGGCTGACATCCCGCCGAATGGCGAGGTCGCCGATCTGTTCGTCGAGGCTGTCCGGAACTTTGAGCGAGATGATCTTCATGATTTTGCCCTCTGGTATTACCCGGCTGGCGCGAGGGTAAACCAGAATCTCGAAGTTTTCAAGCCTCGCCGCGCAGTTTTTCGATCTTGCTGTCGCGGTTCTCTTCGATGCGCCGCCGTTCGCGGACGTACTCCTCTTCTTCCTCGCGGCGAGCGTCGTGCTCGAACAGGCTCTTGAGGCGGTCGCGGTGGAGGATTTCCAGCTCGGCGAGGCGCGCTTCGGCCTGGTTGCGGACCTCGGCGATCTTTTCGCGCAGGGCGTCGGAGAATTCCTCGCCTCGCGGTCGTTCGATGCCCTGCTTTTCCATCCGTTCGAGCGCCAGCTCGTAAGCGGATTTCATTCCGACGGCCTTGTCTTTTTCGCTCATGGCGCGAGCATAGCCCAATGGCGGGCCTCGGCTCGCGTCAAAATGGCGTACAAGAGAACCGTTATAGGATGGAAACCCTTTAATTTCAGCTATTTTGAGGCGGCACCCGTTTTGCTGCGCAGGGCGCGGGAGCATCCCGGTTTCATCTCCGAGGAGGGGTCGATGATCGAAGCACAGAACCTGAGCCGTCGGTACGGCGACTTCACAGCCGTAGGCGACGTCTCCTTCGCGGTCGGCGAGGGGGAAATTCTGGGGCTGCTGGGGCCCAACGGCGCCGGCAAGACCACCACGATCCGCATGATCACCGGGTTCCTGCCGCCCACCGGCGGGCGGGTTACCGTCGGCGGGACGGACCTGTTCGAGGCTCCCGTCAAAGCGCGACGGCAGATCGGCTACCTGCCGGAAAACGTCGCGCTCTACAGCGAAATGCGGGTCGGCGAGTACCTCGCCTACCGCGCGGGGCTCGAAGGGTTGAAGCGCGCCGAGGCGAAACGGGCCTGCGAATCGGCGCAGGAGCGCTGCCTCCTCTCCGACGTGCGGAACCAGGTGATCGGCACCCTTTCCAAGGGCTATCGCCAGCGGGTCGGGCTCGCGACCGCGATCCTTCACGATCCGCAGGTGCTGGTCCTCGACGAGCCGACGGTCGGGCTCGATCCGAAACAGATCATCGCGATCCGCGAGCTGATCCGCGACCTGGGGCGCGAGCGGACACTGATCCTTTCGACCCACATCCTGTCCGAGGTCGAGCTGCTCTGTAACCGGGTGCTGATCATCGACAAGGGCCGGATCGTCGCCGAAGGAACCCCGGAGAGCCTGCGGCAAAACTCGCGCGGCGCCTCCGAGATCCGCGTCGCGTTTCTCGCCGCCCCCGAGACTACGGCACCGACGGCGCCGACTGCGCCCACTGCGCCCACTGCGCCCACTGCGATAGCCGAGATGTCCGAAGCACTCGGAGCGCTGCCCGGCATTACCGCCGTGGCACCGGGCGCAGAAGCGGGCGAGTTTCGCCTCGCCGCGAGCGCCGACGCCGATCCGCGGGCGGAGATCTTCCGCCTCGCCGTGGCGAAAGGCTGGACGCTCGTCGAATTGGCGCAGAGCAAGGCGAGTCTCGAAGACGTGTTCGTCCGCCTGACCACCCAACCCCCCGCCGCGGCGGCCGAGGCGGGCGAAGGGATGGAGGCGAACGACGGCGACGGAAACCGTTCGGACGAGGCGGCCGAGCCGGCCGAGGAGGTGCCGTCGTGAGAGCCGTCCTGGCGACCTATCTGCGCGAGCTGCGGGCGTATTTTCTTTCGCCGCTCGCCTACGTCGTGGCTTTTTTCTTCCTGGCGATCAACGGCCTGCTGTTTGGTCTGATGATCACCCAGCTGGCCCAGCCCGGCGCGCCTTCCGGGCCGCCGATGGGGTACTTCTTCGGCTCGACCTGGCTGATCCTGATCGTGCTCGGCACGATCCTGCCGATGCGCCTCCTGTCCGAAGAGCTGCGCTCCGGCTCGATCGAGGTGCTGATGACCGCGCCGATCACCGAGGGCCAGGTAGTCGCCGGCAAGTACCTCGCCGCACTCTCGTTCTTCGCCCTGCTCTGGTTGCCGACACTCGGCTACGCCGGGATTCTCGCCCACTACGGCGAGGTCCAGTGGGGGCCGATCGCCGCCGGCTACTTGAGCGTCCTCTTGGTCGGCGCGCTGTTCCTCGCCGTCGGTACGTTCGCCTCGGCGATGACCAAGAGCCAGCTGATCGCGGCGGTGATCACCTTTGCGATCCTGATCGTGCTGTTCCTGGTCGGCCTGCTCGAACAGCTCGCGAGCGGTGAAGTCTGGAAGAACGTTTTCGGCTATCTCGATATCAGCGCGGCGATGGACGAGCTGGGCAAAGGGGTGGTCGACACCCGGCGCCTCATCTATTACATCTCCACGAGTTTGTTCTTCCTGTTCTTGACCAGCCGGGCGCTCGAAGACCGGAAGTGGAGGTAACCGCATGTCGGCCTCGAATCGTCAACTGACCAAGACCGGCCTGCTCTCCGCGGGCATTCTGCTCGTTGCTGCCCTGCTCCTGATCGTCAACTACTTCGGTTGGAAGTACCACAAGCGGTTCGACTGGACCTCCACCGCGCTCTATTCGCTGTCGGAGAAGAGCGAAAAGGTGCTCAAGAGCCTCGACCACGACATCCAGATCGTGGTCCTCCTGTCGCCTCAAAAGCAGCAGGGCCTTTTCGGTCCGACCAAGGAGCTGCTCGATCGCTACGCCGCCGCTTCGCGACGCCTGAGGGTCCGCTACGTCGATCCGGAGCGCAATCCCGTCGAGGCACAGCAGCTCGCCCGCCAGTACGGGTTGGAAAACGCGAGCGTGGTGTTCGTCTCCGGCGAAACCAAGAAGGTGGTCGATGCGGGCGACCTGGCGGAGTACGACTACTCCTCGATGGGCATGGGCGGCGGGCAGCCGACGATCGCGGCGTTTAAAGGCGAGCAGAAGTTCACCAACGCCCTGATCCAGCTCGGCCAGACGCGGGAGCCCAAGGTCCTCTTCACCACCGGCCATGGCGAGGCGCAGCTCGACGGTTTGGAAGAGCGCGGGTTGTCGTCGCTGCGCGAGCTGCTCAAGGGCGACGGCTATTCGGTCGAGCCCTGGGCTTCGCTCGGTCAGGCGGCGGTTCCCGCCGGCACCGACCTGCTGGTGATCGCCGGGCCGACGGCCAATTTCGTGCAGCCCGAGATCGACGCCATCGGCGCCTATCTCGCGTCCGGCGGCCGGCTGCTCGCGCTGCTCGATCCCACCCTGTCCAAGACCTCTCCCGGTCTGGTCGCGACCGGCCTCGAACCGCTGCTGGCGAAATACGGCGTCCAGGTGGATAACGACATCGTCGTCGATCCCTCGAATCCGCTGCCGATGTTCGGCGCCGAAACGCTGTTCTCGAACATTTACGGCCAGCATCCGATCGTCGAGCCGCTGTCGCGCCAGAGTCTGCCGATGCTGGTGAGCCTCGCGCGATCGGTCCACGCGGTGGCCGGTCCGGCGGGCGCCCAGGTGTCCGAGCTGCTCAAGACCACCCCCGCCGGCTGGGGCGAGACGAATTTCGCCGCGCTCGACAAAGTGGGCAAAGACGACGCCGATCTGCCGGGACCGCTCGGCTTAGGTGTGGCGGTCGGCGGTCCGAGCAAGCCGCCGGCCCCCGCCGACGACGACGCGCCGGCACCGCCGCCGCCGGTCGACGATCCGAAGGCGCCGCGGCTGGTGGTGTTCGGCGACTCGGACCTAGCGACCAACCAATTCTGGAACGTCAACGTCGGCAACTCGACCGCGGTCGCCAACGCCGTCAACTGGCTGGTCGAGAGGAAGGACCTGATCGCGATTCCGCCGAAGAAGACCGAGCAGACCCACTTGACGCTCACCGGCAGTCAGCTTCGCAACGTTTGGCTGATCATCCTCGGCCTGCTGCCGGGGCTCGCCATCGCGGCCGCGATCGGCATCCGGATGCGTCGGCGGAGGCGGTAGACGATGAAGCCGCGCACTCTGTTGATTCTGCTGTTGCTGGTCGCCGGCCTCGGCTCGTTCATCGCGTTCTACGAGCGCAAAATGCCCTCCTCCGAGGAGCGGGACGCCCAAGCGAAGAAGATCTTCTCCTTCGGGCCGGGGGAGGTCTTGTCGCTCGCGATCGAACGGCAGGGCGGCCAGGGCGCGCCGCTCGCGTTCGAACGGATCGAGAAACCCGCCAAGCCCGCCAACCCCGAGGACAAGACAGGCGAGACCTCGGACGAAGCCCCGGCTTCGGCCGCGGAATCGATCACCGCGGCCGATTGGTCGTGGCGGATCGTTCACCCGATCGCGGCGCGAGCCGATGCCGCGGGCGTCGGCCGGCTGGTCGACTCGCTGGTCGGGCTCGAACGGAGCGGAACGATCGACGACGTCGATCCAAAGGCGACCGGTCTCGACAAGCCGGAGGCGAAGATCCGCTTGAAGACGGCCGAAGGCACGACCGTGCTCGAAGTCGGCGCCAAGGTGCCGGTCGGCGGCGAGCGGATCGTGCGGATCGAAGGAAAGTCTGAGGCGTATGCCGTCCCGGACGTGTTCTGGAACGACCTGCTGCGCGAGCCGGGTACCTGGCGCGACAAGCAGATCTTCTCGGGCGATCGCGAGGCGATCGAGCGGATCACGATTCACCCCTCGGCGGCTCCGGGAGCTCCTGCCGCCTCCGACGTGGTGCTCGCGCGCCGTCCCGACGGCTTCTGGCTGGAACGGCCGATGGCGGACCGGGCGGATCGCGATCTGGTCGAAGCGCTGCTCTCCGACCTCACCGGCCTCGCCGCCGACCGGTTCGTCGAGTCTCCCGCCGTCCCCGCCGAAATGGGGCTCGAACCGCCGAAGGGAACGATCGAAGTCGCGTCGAAGGGTCAGCCGCAGGGGTTCCACCTCGACCTCGGCGGCATCGTCGGCGCCGCTGCGGACGGCGAGGCGCCTTCGACCTATGCCCGCGCCGGGGGCCAACTGTTCACCACCAAGTCCCGGGTCGCCGAGGCGTTGATGCGCGGCGGCGAAGATTGGCGCTCCCGCGCGGTTTCCTCGATCGAGGTCTACCAGGTCGATTCGGTCCGCGTGGAAGATGCCGGGGGTGCTCTCGACGTCAAGCGCGCCGGTACCGACTGGCAGCGCGGCAAGGACACGATCTCGTATACCCCCGTCTCGGACCTGCTCTACGCGCTCTCCGAGCTGCGCGCCGAGAAGGTGATCGACGCGCCGGCCGCGGCGGGCGAAAAACCCGTCCTCACGGTGACGCTCGCCGGAGCCGAGGGGCGGAAGGAAACGATCCGCTTCTTCGCCTCACCGGCCGGCGCGATCGCCCGCGCCGAGGGAAGACCGGCGGCGCTCGAACTGGCCACCGGCAAGCTCGCCGAGATCCAAGCCAAGGTGGCGGAAGTCCGCAAAGAGAAACCGATGGCGAAGGGGGCGGTGAAACCGTAAGGCGCGGCGGGGTGGTGGTGGTGGCGGCCTGAAGGGCCGCGTCACGTCAGCCCAGGGCAACGCCCTGGGTCGAATGCCCAGGAGTCCGGCCCGTTGGGCCGGACGGGCCGCGTTACGTTAGCCCGGGCCATCGGCCTGGGGTGGATGGGTCGGTGAACGACGGCGATTGCGGCCGTAGGCGAAGTAGATGACAAAGCCGATCGCGAGCCAACCGGCCAGCCAAGCCCACGCGCTCGTGGGCAGCGACAACATCAGCAGCAAGCACATCACGATGCCGAGGATCGGTACGACCGGACCCCCGGGGCAACGGAACGGGCGTTCGGCGTTCGGGTATTTCTTGCGCAGGACCAACACCCCAACGCAGAACCCGGCGAACGCGAACAGCAGCCCTATTCGGACCGACAGGTCGAGGGCGACCAATGCCCAAGATGCGCCGCGAAACCCTACGGGCAGCGGGATTCCAAGTGTTCCGGCGAGGCTCTGGAAGAGAAGCGCAGCGCCGGCCAGGAAGACAACCAGCAGATCCCAACGGAGAATCCACGGGAACGGATGTCCCTTAGTGGCTTGAAGGGCGCGCTCACCGGAACCTGGCACAAGCAACGTCGTTGCGAGTTCGGCAAAGCAGAGTGCAGCGCAACCGAAGGTGATGGCGAGAACGACCCAGGAAAGTGACTGCGGGCTCATGCTGTGACCTCCCGGCGCGGCGGCGGCGTCCCGTCCGTGAAAAAAAAGCGGCGGGCTCATCCAAGCCCGCCGCCCTTCGTGTTTTCGCCCTACGAACCGGCTACTTCTGCGAGCTGCCGTGAGTCTCTATGTACTTCTTCATCACGCTGTGCCGCTGTCCGTAAGCGAAGTAGATGACGATACCGATCGCGAGCCAGATTCCCAGCCGCCACCAGTTGGCGGTCGGCAGCGAGAACATCAGCAGCAGGCACATGCCGATGCCGAGGATCGGTACGATCGGTACCCCGGGGCAACGGAAGGGCCGTTCGGCGTTCGGATATTTCTTGCGCATGACCAGCACTGCGAGGCAGACCACGACGAAGGCGAACAGAGTGCCGATGTTGGTCAGGTGGAGCAGCGCGTCGATCGGCAGGAAGCCGGCTAGGCAGATCACGAACGCGCCGATCAGCATGGTCGATTTGTGCGGGGTCCGGAACTTCGGATGGACCTCACCGAAGAAGCTCTTCGGGACCAGGCCGTCTCGCGCCATGGCGAGGAAAACGCGCGGGCCGGAAAGCATCATAACCAGCAGCACCGAGGTGATGCCGGCGACACCGGCCGCCGCGATCAGGAACTGGGCCCAGCCAAGTCCTTTTTGTTGGAATGCCACGGAGACCGACGCGTTGATGTCCAACTGGTCGTATTTGACCATCCCGGTGAGGACGGCGACCACCAGGATGTAGAGCACGGTGCAGACCACCAGCGAGGCGATGATGCCGATCGGCACGTCGCGCTGCGGGTTCTTCGCCTCTTCGGTGTGGGTCGAGACCGAGTCGAAGCCGATGTAGGCGAAGAAGATGATCGCCGCGCCGGCGAGCATGCCGACGGGGTTCCCTCCCGCATCGGTCTGCCCCGCGACGTGATGGCCGAAGATGTTGAGGCCGCTCCAGCCGAACGGAGCGAACGGATGCCAGTTGGCCGGGTCGATGTAGAACACGCCGACCCCGATTACGAACAGCACGGCGGCGACCTTGACGCCGACCATCAGGGCGTTGAAGCTCGCGCTCTCCGCGATGCCCTTGACCAGGATCGCGGTGATCACGATCACGATCAGCACCGCCGGCAGGTTGATGAACGAGCCGGTGCTGACGAAGCCGCCGGTGGTCGCGTCGTAGGCCCAGGGCGATTGGCGGAGGGTTTCGGGCAGAGCGATGCCGAACTTCTTCAACACGTCCTGGAAGTATCCGGACCAGCCCGTTGCGACCGTGGCACTACCGACCGCATATTCGAGCACCAGGTCCCAGCCGATGATCCAGGCGAACATTTCGCCCAAGGTGGCGTAGGCGTAGGTGTAGGCCGAGCCGGCGACCGGCACCATCGCGGCGAACTCCGCGTAGCAGAGGGCGGCGAAAATGCAGGTGATTCCCGCCACGACGTACGACAGCATCAGGGCCGGTCCGGCCACATTGTGAGCCGCGGCGCCGGTCGCGACGAAGATGCCGGCGCCGATGATCGCGCCGATCCCTAGGGCCGAGAGCTGGACCGGGCCGAGGATCCGGCGGAGCCGGTTCTCGCTCTTCATTTCTTCGAGCAGTAGCTCGAGCGGCTTTCTGGCGAACAGCTGGCTCATCGAGCGTCCTCCGGAAGGTGGTTCGTCATCCCTAATTCCTCCGCAAACGGTGGGTCGGGTTCAAAAGTTGTCGGGCATCCTATCTCGCGGCGGCCGTGGCGGAACGCCGCCAGAGCAGGTAGACGGGCACCCCGGTGAGCACGATCACCAGGCCGGGCCAGCTGGTCTGGGTTTTGTAGAACAAGAGGATCAGCGTGATCGCGCTCGCGGCGAGGATGTAGAGCGCGGGGACGAGCGGATAGCCGAAGGCGCGGTAGGGCCGCTCGGCGTTCGGTTGCGTGCGGCGGAGGCGGAACAGGCCGGCGATCGTCAGCACGTAGAAGATCAGCACCGCGAACACCACGTAATCGAGCAGCGCGCCGTAGAGGTTGCCGTACGACGGCTGGCCGGAGGAGTCGAGCAACACGGCGCCCGCCGCATCGCGCAGGCGGGTCCGCGGCAGCACCAGAAAGCTCGCCCATACGCACTGGAGGATCAAGCCGACGGCGGGGACCGCGCGGGCGTTCAGTTTGCCGGTGGCGCGGAAGAACAGGCCGTCGTGCGCCATCGCGTGGTAGACCCGGGCGCCCGCCAGAATCAACCCGTTGTTGCAGCCGAAAGTCGAGATCACGATCGCGATCGCCATGATGACCGTGCCGGCGCCCGGGAAGATCGCCTGAAGCGCCGCGGTCGCCACCCGGTCGTCCGGCGCGGTCTGAATCTGCGCCAGCGGCAGGACCGCGAGGTAGGCGAAGTTCGCGAGCACGTAGAGCAGGGTGACCAGGCCGGTGCCGAGTGCCAACGAGAGCGGCAGGTTCTTCTTCGGGTTCTTCACCTCGCCCGCGGTGAACGTGATGTTGTTCCAGGCGTCGGACGAGAACAGCGAGCCGACCTGCGCGACGCCGAACGCCACGATCAAGGCGAGCACCCCGGCGCCGATCGGCGATCCCCCCTCCGGCAGCTGCGGGGTCCAGGGATGGGCGAGGTTCGCGCCCAGGTTGTGGCCGAAGAACAGGCCGACCGCGATCAGCGCGAACAGCGCGAACGTCTTGGCGCTGGTAAACACGTTCTGGATCAGCTTGCCGAGCCGGATGCCGAGGGTGTTCAGCCAGGTGAGGGCGATGATCATCAGCACGCCCACCAGCTGCTGGGTGGAGAGCGAGATCGCGAAGCCCGACGAGACGTCGATCGGCGCCACCACCCAATTCGTCGGCGAGATCCACGGCACCAGCACCCCGAGATAGCGGGCAAAGCCCACCGCCACCGCGGCGATCGTCCCGGTCTGGATCACCAGGAAGACCGTCCAGCCGTAGAGGAAGCCCCAAAGCGGCGACCAGGCTTCCCGCAGGTAGACGTATTGGCCCCCCGCGTGCGGCATCATCGCGGCCAGCTCGCCGTAGGAGAGCGCGGCGCCCAGGGTGAGCAGGCCGGTGAGGATCCAGGTGAGCAGCAGGCCACCGGAGGATCCGACCTGGCGGGCGATGTCGGCCGAGACGATAAAGATGCCCGAGCCGATCATCGACCCGGCCACGATCATGGTCGAGTCGAGCAGGCCGAGCTCGCGGACGAAACCGGATTTCGCCTCGCGAGGGTCGTCGAGCGGTGCGGAGGTCGCGGATCGGGCCATAAGGGTCCTTCTCCTTCCCAAGAGACGCCCCATCCCGGGGGTCGATGGGTGTCGGTTCGGTGACGAACGGGGCTTTAGGGGGCGGATGCTATCTCGCGGAGAGCCGAAAGGGGACGGGGCGGGCTGATCCAATGTCCTTGGCCGTAGTCCACGCCGAGTGCGCGCAATTGATTGACCGCGGCCAGGCTGCCCACCGACTCGGCGATCGTCTCCAGACCCATCACGTGGCCGACCTGGTTGATCGACTCGACCATCGCGCGGTCGAGCGGATCGGTCACGATGTCCTGAATGAACTTGCCGTCGATCTTCAAGAACGAAACGGGCAGCTCTTTCAAATAAGCGTACGAGGCCATACCGCTGCCGAAGTCGTCGAGCGCGAAGCGCACGCCGCGGGCGCCCAGGCGGCCGAGCAGGCGCGCCGCCTGCTGAAGGTTCTCGATCGCCGCCGTCTCGGTGATCTCGAAGCAGAGCTTGCCCGCGGGAAATCCGGTCGCGGCCAGGCGCTCCTCGACGAAATCAAGGAACGTCTCGTCGCCGATCGACATCGCAGAGAGGTTGATCGCGCAGAGCGCCAGCCCGTCCAGCCAGGCGGGCGATTCGGCGGCGAACGTTTCGAGCGAACGGCCGATCACCCAGCGGTCGATCGAGCGCATCAGACCGTAGCGCTCGGCGGCGCGGATGAAATCCGACGGCAGGTGGATTTGGCCCCCTTCCGAAATCATCCGCAGCAGCACCTCGAAGCGCAGACCCTGGCCCTCGCGCCGGACCAGCGGCCGGATCTCCTGGGCGAACAGGCGGAACCGGTCGTGCTCTAAAGTTTCCTGAATGCGCAGCACCCAGTTCATGTCGGCGTCGCGGCGCACGAACTCCGCCGTGTCGGGTCGGTAGACCTGAATCCGATTACGCCCCTTCTCTTTCGCCACGTAGCAGGCGTGGTCTGCCGCCGACATCAGGTGCGCGACCGAGGCGAAATCCTCGGTGATCGGCACCAGGCCGATGCTCACGCCGACCGTGAACGTCTTGTCCTGCCAGGTGAAGCGGAAGCTCTGCAACTCGCGGTGGAACTTGGCGATCTGCCGCTCCGCGGTCTCAATCGGTGAATAGAGCGACAGCCAGCCGAATTCGTCGCCGCCCAAGCGGGCCACGATGTCCGAGGCGCGCATGGCGGTCTGGAGCAACTCGGTCACCCGGTGCAGCAGCTCGTCGCCCGCGAGATGCCCGCAGGTGTCGTTGACCAGCTTGAACTGATCGAGATCCATATAGGCGAGAGCGTGCGGCACCCCGGTGCGCCGCGTCTCTTCGAGCGCGCGCTGCAAATGGCCGTCGAACGCCGAGCGATTGAACAGACCGGTCAACCCGTCGTGGGTCGCCTGGCGGGCGAGCTGCAGCGCCAGCAGGCGCTTCTCGGTCACGTCCTGGAACACCAGCACGGCGCCCACCTGCGCCCCGTGCCGGTCGCGGATCGGAGAGCAGGTGCACTCGACCGCATGGCGCCGGCCGTCGCGCCGCTGGAGCGCGATCTTCTCGGTCAGGCGCAGGCTCTGGCCGGAGGCCAGGCAGCGCTCGACCGGATGCTCGATCTCGCGGCCGTTGCTCTCGTCGACCAGGCGCAGCACCTCGGCCGCCGGCAGCCCCGCCGCCTCCCCGGCCGACCAGCCGGCCAGCTCTTCGGCCACCGGATTGAGCAGCTCGACTCTGCCGCGCGCGTCGGTCGACAGCACGCCGTCGCCGATCGAGGCGAGGGTCACCTGCGCCAGCTCCTTTTCCGCCGCGATCGCCCCCAGCTGGTCGTCGTAGGCGCGGGTCGTCTGCACCAGCAGGTTGCGCAAGACCTCGCCTTCGAAACGATTCAAGGCGCCACCTCGCGCAGGAGGACGAGCACCGCGGTGTGGTTGTAGTAGGCCGGTGCGGAGCCGCCGGTCGGGCCGATCTCTGCGAGGGTGAAGAAACCGGAAAGCGAGGCCCCGCCGAGAGCGCGGTGGACCGAAGCGATCGCTTCCTCCATCCGCTCGCCCAGAGCCCCATGGCGATCGACGCAGGAGAACAGGATGGCGGCCTCGGCCGGCGCGCCTCCGACCAGCCTCCGACCGGTCGAGGCCTCCAGATTGAGGAACGCGGACTCGCAGTCATCTCCGTCGAACATCCCCATCCGCACCTGGTCTCCCGTTTCGATCCCGCCCCACAGCGTCACCGCGCCCGCCGGCCGATCGAACGCGCGCAGGCTGCGGTAGAGATTCTGGCGCCGCGCCGAGGGGCCGACGATGATCAGAGGAAATCCCTGCGATGCCTCGGGCAGGGGAGCCAGCTCGCCGCGCACGGTAAAGAAGCGGCGATACCAATCGGTCGCGGGCTGCCCGTCGATCTCGTAGAGGACGGCGCCTTCGGCGCGGGTGACGGTATAAATCGGGCTCGCGGGGGTCCAGCCGCGAAACACTTCCACCTGCATTTCGAGGCCGTCGAGCAACAGGGCCAGGCAGGCCGAAGGGAAAATCCGCCGATCGAGGAAGACCCTGGCTCCGAGGGCGCCGATGGAGTCCGTCGGCACGTCCACAGGCCCCGTGGCGAGGCCCCCGGCGATCGACAGCGGACGCCCCGCGAGCCGCCGCCCGACCTCCCCCAAAACCCGCTCGACCGGGAAGCGCAAGCCGTCGGCGAACAGCAAAACGCCGTCCGCGCCGGCCAGCCGATCAGAGAAAGCCGCGATTTCGCTGTCGCTTGGGGGTCGTTCGAGGCACCCTTCGAGTGCCACGACCGTCGGCCGCTGGGTCCGGCCCGGCCGATCGAACCAGAAAGCCTGCACCGAACCCGCCGAGGTCGCCCGCGCCTCGGCGATCTGGCCGGCCGCCTCGCAGCCGAACCGGAGCGTCTCGGGCCAGCCCTCCGCCAAAGCGTCGAGCTGGCGGCCCAGATTCGAATCGGCAGGCAAAAACGCGAGCGCCAAATCCGGATCTCGCCCCGCAGCGAGCGAGACCTCCCCAAGCTCGCTCGGGGAAAGGCCTGCCGACGTCAAAGCTATCGTGCGGCTGCGCATGGCTCGTCGCGCGGAATGTCTCGCAAATCTCGTTTGTGCGAACCCGTTCGCACCTCTCCAGAGCGCGCCTCGCGCTCCCGTTTTTGGAACCTTGCGGCGATTCTATGCCGGTCTCCCGTTGCGAAGATACGTACCCGGAACCGCCACCGAATCCCGTCCTCGACGGCTCTAGCACGTTGGGGCCTGGGAGCGCCGAGCTCCAGCTCGGCATCGAATCGGCGCCCACGGCAAAAACAGCCGAGCTGGTGCCCGGCGCTCCCGGGGTCCAGCGGCCGCGTTTCTCAGCGATCGGGAGTGGCTGTCTTCCAGGGATCGATCGTACTGACCTTGAGCCGGGGCCGCGCCGCCTGTTCCAGCTGCCGCCACCGATCGACCGGGACCAGAACGGCCTCTTCCACCCCTCGCCGGGTGACGATCTGCGGCCCTTCCGTGAGGCTTGCCTCTAGAAACTCGCTGAAGCGCGCCTTGGCATCTTGCACCGGCCATCTCTTTGTCGTCGTTTGCAGGGACATGTAGGTTCTCTAGAAAGTGAGTCTAGGCTGCTGGTCGAGATCAGGCCGTCGTTCGCCCCGAGCACGGCGGCGCGGAGCCAGGCGGCATGGCCGGTTCGATGAAGCTCGGGATGGGCCATGGATGGGACAGGTTACAAGATTTTCAAACGACCCTGAAGCTGCGCGTATTTGTGACAACGTGCCGTTTCGCGCCATCCCGCGTCTTGGAGACTCCAAGCTCGGGGCCGTGGGCTCGAAGGGGAAGGGAATTCGTGAGCGTTGAGCTTCGGGCTTCCTACAGCCCGGCGAAGCTGGCATGAACTTCGCTCAAGGCTTCGCGCGATTCATTCTCCTGCCGGGTGAGGCCAGGTCTTTAGAGGACAGGCTCACTCCGGCGCCTTACAGCTGCGGCCGCTAAGGGCGGCCGGCGGAAAGGTGGGAAATGTCCCAAGTACGTCCCCGCGTCCTTCTCGCCGATGACCATCCGATGATCCTCGCGGGACTGTCCAAACTGCTTGAGCCGGAGTTCGAAATCGTCGGGACGGTGAGCGACGGCGCTGCGCTCGTCGCCGCCGCGAAGCGCTTGAAGCCCGATCTCGTGATCACCGATGTCGCGATGCCGGGCCTCGACGGCATCGAGGCCACGCGCCGGCTCCAGGCCGCCGTGCGCGGCATCAAAGTCCTGGTCCTGAGCATCCGCGCCGAGCCTTCCTGCGTGCGGGCTGCGTTCGAGGCCGGCGCCCACGGGTATCTCACCAAGACCTCTGCCCCCGAGGAGATCGAGCGTGCAGTCCACTCGGTGCTGGCGGACCGGTTCTACGTCGGTCCGGTGGTGGCCCGGGCCGTCGTCGAGCAGGCCGCGTGGGGAACCGAGCTATCGGCCTCGGCGGGCGACGTCCTCACCCCGCGCGAAGCGGAGATCCTCCACCTGGTGGCTGCGGGCCTGGGCAACCAGCAGATCGCCGGGAGGCTCGGCCTGGCGGTGACCACGGTCCGCACCCATCTCTCCCGCCTGTACGAGAAGCTGCGGCTCAAGAGCCGGGTCGAGCTGGCGCTGTTCGCCACGCAATCCGACGGCATGCGCTATCTGGGCGACATGGCGGCATGAAGCCGTCCGCGCGCCCCGGCGGTCCGGCCGATCGGTTGGCCGCCGCCGAGGAAGGGCGCCGACGGATCGCGCTCGAAATCCACGACGATTTCGGCCAACGGCTCGCCGGCCTCGCCCTGTCGCTCCGGGCGGCGCGCAAGCAGATCCCGGGGGATCCCTCCCGGGTCTCGGAGCTCGACGCCGTCGGGGGAGGCCTGGCCGAGCTGGGCGAGGATCTCCGCCGCCTGAGCCACGACCTGCACCCCGCGGCCCTGGAGCGCCGCGGCCTGGCCGAGGCGCTGCGCGACCACTGCGGCGAGATCGAGCGGCGGCACGGCCTGCGGGTGGAACTCCACATCGACGGGATCGAAGGCTTCCCGCCGCCTCCTCCGGAGATCGCCCTCGGCCTCTACCGGATCGGCCAGGAGGCGCTGGCGAACGCCGTTCGCCATGCCGCCGCGCACGTCATCCGGGTCACGTTGCGGGCCCGCTTCGGCATGGCGTTTCTGAGCGTCGCCGACGATGGCATCGGCTTCGATCCCGACACGGCCCGGCGCGCCGACGGCGTCGGCCTCACCGGCATCGAAGAGCGCGCCCAGCTGCTCGGCGGCCGCTGCCGCATCACGTCGTCCCCCCGCGGCACCGAGATCGAATGCGCCGTGCCGCTGCCGGCCGAGGGCGCGTTCTCCTCGCTGCGCGATCTGGTGCGCCGGCACAAGGGGTTCGTGGCCTCCGCGGCGCTGGTCATTCTCGCGCTCTCGGCGGGCCTCGTGGCGGCGCGGCTCCAGGAACGGCAGGCGCGGCAGGAGGCGGCGCGGGCCGACGCTGCGGTGCTGTTCCTCGAAGATCTGTTCAAGGCTTCGAGCCCCCGCCAGGCCCAGGGCGGCCTGCCGGACGCCCGCGAGCTGCTGCGCCGCGGCCGGGAACGGCTCGCCCGCGACCTCCGCGCCCAGCCGCTCCTGCGCGCGCGTCTCCTCGACACCCTGGGCGGCATCGACACCGAGCTCGGCCTGTTCGACGACGCGCGGCCCCTGCTCACCGAGGCCCTCGACCTCCGCAAGCGGCTCCGCGGCGACGGCCACCCGGAGGTGGCGGACACCCTGATCCGCCTCGGCTCTCTCGCGCAGCTTTCCGGCCGGGGCGACGCCGTGGCCCTGTTCCGCCGTGCGCTCTCCCTCCGCGAAGCCGCGCTCGGCCCCGACGCTCCAGCGGTGGCCGAAACCCTCGACCGGTTGGGCGTGGCGCTCGCCGCGCGCGGCCGCTTCGTTACGGCCGAGGTGATCCTGCGCCGTTCGCTGGCGCTCCAGGAACGGCTGTGGGGTCCGGACGACCCGCGGGTGGCCAAGGTGCTGCACAACCTTTCGGGCATCGCCTACTACCGAGGCGACACGGCGGGCTATGAGCAGCTGGTGCTGCGATCGCTGGCGATTCGCGAGAAGGCTCTGCCCGAGGACGACCTCGACCTCGCCGGCAGCCGAGAGGCGCTGGCCCTGCTGCGCCAGAAGCAGAACCGGCCCGCCGAGGCCGCGAAGATCCTCGACCGCCTGGCGGCCACCCACGAACGGGTCTACGGCCCGGAACACCCGCAGCTCGCCAAGACCCTCTTCAACCTCGGCCTCGTCCGCGCCGACCTCGGCCAGGACGCGGCCGCCCGCCGGCTCCTCGAACGCGCCCTGGCAATCACCGAAAAGGCGTTGGCCCCCGATCACCCGCAGCGCGTGCGGGCCCTCGCCACGCTCGCCAATTTCGAGTTCGAGCACGGGAAAGCCGGCCAAGCCGGGCCGCTCTACCGGCAGCTCCTGATCCTGCACGCGCAGGGAGCCCCCTACGACGACTGGGATCGGGTACTCGCCAACGCGGCGAAGGTTACTCCTTGAATCGCTTCAGGCGGCGACCAGTTTTGAGTCGCAAGCTTCGGAAGATTAATCCCTCTTCGATTTCCGAATTACTTGGATACCTATTCCGCTACCCAGTCCGCCAAGATACACGGCCGCTGCTTTCAAGATTTCATAGAGTAGTTCTTTGTTGTCAGGCAGCAGGAACACGACGAGGAAGATCATGAGCCCGACGACTACGCCAAAAACCGCTAAATAGAAGAATCTGTTTGTGCTGGCTAGCTTGTAGGCGTGATCATCATCGCGCTGCAAAGAGTCCAGATATTTGTCGATGTGGGCATCCGTAAACTTGTCGAAAAGGGGGTGACGAGAAGGCATTCCCGTCATACCGATGCTCATGAATTCGACCATCTTCTTGAAGGCCGGCGGGGCAGACTCCATGTCGTCAGCCAGCTCGCCAAAGCCCGGTAGGGCCTTTCCCCGCCCGACCTCGTCCTCCAGGGAGGGCTTCGACGATAGCCCCACTGGCTGGGGTCGAGTCATGACCACCACCAGCCGGAGTCGCGCCACCAAGCCCTACTCTCTCGGCTTGATCCGTCACCGCAATTTGTCCGCCGCCTTGCGCTCGAAAAGATCGGCTTTCAAGGTGAACTCTTGCTCTCGGTGTTGAATCCGGCGAGCCAAGGACTGGAAGACAAGCATGCGACGCAGGAGGCCAAGGAGATAGAGTTCCTGCCTTGGCGTGAACTCGCCGGTCTGGAGGTACTGTTTTGCTCTTTCGATACGGTCCCGCATAGCCAGCGCCTGGGTTGAGCGACTTCCCGAGTCATCGAATATCTGGATGCGCATGGACACCTCCCTCAGGGGATCTTTTCCGCAAGGAAAAGTTCAGATCCCGCATTTGGGTTTACGTGCAAGGGGCACCTCGTATTTAAACGCGAGGTTAGATTCTTGGCCTAGGCAAGTCAAGAGACCTACTCTTGCTCGGCTAGTGGACAACATCAAACACGTCAGCCGTTATGGGTATTTCCTGCGGAGCTGGTGCTCCCCGGGACCGGGAACTACCCAGCCGGCTTCACTCTGGGCGCCTTCATAGGCTTTTCGGCGGCGGTGGCCTCCCTTAGGGACCCTGAGATTCAGGCCCAAACCAGGTAATTCAGCGAGTTGCACCTCTCGGGCTTGATTTCTCCGCATCCGCTCTTTAGGGTGTCTCCGGGCTCGATATGGAATCATCAGTGCCATAATGATCCTGGCGCGGCCAAGCGACATTCACGGCATCTGGTAGGACGGGAATCTTGAAAGAGCGGGGGAGGTGTACCTTGACTCAGGCGATGAATTTGGCGGTGGGTGGGTGGCCAGCTGCTCGACCCGTGGCTTGCGGCAGCGACCTGGGGGAAAAGAAACCGAGAAATCGTTATGACGACGTGAAATCGGTCCTCAAATAGGTTAAGATTGATCCAGCACATGGCGTGCGGACTGGAGCGGAGCTCGGAGGTTGGCGATCATGGCTGCGAGAGTGCTGGCCTGGCCATTTCCCTCGAAGGCAACTTCCCCCGAGCGGGAAGTCCTCGAAACGCTCGTCGTCTGCTCGGTCATGGAGACGATGGAGCTGTACTTCGAAGAAGACCCGGTCCGGCCCGAGGACCCGACCAACCACCTTCTCGCGGGCCTGCTGCGCGCCGCTCGATGGGAGATCGAGGCGCTCGTCCTTATAGCCCTCCGCAACGGTGCGTGCGACGACCCGCAGAGCTGACTCCCGGCCTCTTGCGGGGTGGTGGGTTACCTCTTGCGGTTTAAACCGCCTTACGGAGTCAAAGCGCGGCCTTTCAGGACGGCGCTCTCGGAGACTCGAAACACCATCTCCATCTGCGCCGCGTTGTCCAGGCTGCCGCTCAAACGTTCGACAAACGCCGCCGCGCTCTGGAAGATCGAAGACAAATCTGCGGCGGATGCGTCCTCGGCGAGGTTCTCTAGCGTGCGCAAGATTCCATCGCCCGCCTGGGCAACGTTCCGCACTCCCTGAAAGGCTTCCGAGCGTGCCGCCCGGCTGACCCGCGCGAGGCGCTCCGTATTCGTCAACGACCGGGTCGCAGGGGCGGCCGTCCGGCTCGGCGCCTCCTCCTGGGTGTAGCGCGCTCTGCGCAGCGCGCGGCGCAGCTCCAAGACCGGAACCTCGAACAGCGCCGCCACATGCGCCGCGGAGCGGCAGTGGCTTTCGAGCGCCTGCTTGTTCGCGGGAGTCGGCGTGAACCCGTCACAGCACGGCCGGTGCTCGTTCCCGGAGGGAAACCAGAGCCCCTGGCGCCACTCTCCCTCCGGCGCCTGCGCCCGAGACTCCCGGGCCAAGAAGGCCTCCAGCGCCAAGCGAAGGCGCCCCTCGTTCGCGGGCGGTCCTGCCGTTTCCGCCAAATCTTCGATGTCGGATTCTTGGATGCGTACCAGATTCATCGGTCTATGTCCTCCTGCGGGGCAGCCGTTCTATTCCATGCGGTGCGTCTCAAGCGCCATTGAGGGTCCAAATGGGGAGAATTGGCACGAATTCCTCCATTCCTCCTTGCATCGTCGTGTTCTCGACGTTCCGGAATCATACCACCAGAACGCTCACTACAGTAGACATTTTCCACCAAAGACCTGGTAGATGGAGCCGTGAAAGACCTAATCTCAGGGAAAATATTGAACTTTCGCCAGATTCCATAGACTTCTCCGTCTGGAACCTGTACAAGGGGTATGTGAGACGGCATCTTGTCGTCGCACCGACCGTAAAGGAGAAGCACAACATGGCCACGAAGAAGTCGAGCTTCCAATCGCAGATCGCCGAGCAGCCCCCGACGCAACTCAAAGCCGAGCGGATCCAGTTCGCCCTCGCCAGCCTTCCCGGCTGGGCTCTCGGGCCGCCGCGCCAGCGGGTGGAGCGCTTCTTCCGCCTGGCGGCGGAGGGCGAGGCGGACCGTTTCGTCCCGTACGTCCTCGCGACCTGCCGCGACGCGGGAGCCAACGTCGAGATGTCCGTGCAGGAAAGCCTGGTGGTCGTCCGCCTCGGCGGAGCCAACGGCGTGACCGAAGCCGATCTGCGGGCGGCGGGAGCGCTCGGCGATTCGCGCTGGCTGTCGGCGACCGCCCCGCAGGCGGCGTGACCGGCGCTCACGGCTTGCAGCGCCGGGAACGGGTGATCCGGCGCGGCAGGCGGGTTTCGAAAGAGGAAGTGCGTTTGCCCGTCCAGATAGCGGCTATCCGAGCCAGGTAGCCGTCTATCCACCGTCGATAGCCGCTATCCCGGCCAGATAGCAGCTATCCGAAGAAGTTAAGCGGCTATCCCGGCCAGATAGCCGCTTTCCAAGCGGAAAAACCGCCATCCCGGTTCGGATAGCGGCTATCCGCAGGAAGAAAGCGACTATCCAGGCTAGATAGCCGCTTTCCAGGGGCAGATGACGGCTATCCGAGCCAGATAGCCGCTATCTGTGGCCGTACGGCGTCGTCCTTCGTGGGTCTTCGCCGAATCGGCCTGGTGATCGATTGCCGAGCAGGGTTGTGAGGCTACAGCCGGGCCGACCGTGATCGCGCCCGGAATCCTGTCACCAAACGTGGAGGATTCAAACCATGAAAGCGAACTCGTACTCCGACAAGATCGACTCACTTCAGACGACGGTCAACAACCTCGAGCCGGATGTCCCGAAGTATCCCGGGATCGCCGATCTTTTCGACGAGATGAAAACGCTTCTTACCGAGCTGCGTCCTGCGCACGGTGCGGTGGAAGCGCATCGGGGAAACCTGCGCGTCGCGGTCAAGGCACGCAAGGACCTCGCGGTTCGTGGAGTTGAGGTTCACCGGCGCCTGGCGGCCCTGGTCGCCGCTCATATCGGCTTCGCCAATCCGGTTCTCGCCACCTACGGGATCAGCCCGGAGAACAACGCCAACCGGAAGGGCCGTCGCTCGAAGAAGCAGATCGAAGCGAAGAAGCAGGCGGAAGCGCAGCTGGTCGTCGCCTGATCCGTTGAAGTGAGTCTCGTCCCAGGGGCGGTCCGCAGGGGCCGCCCCTTTTTCGGGGTTCCCGGGAAGAAAGGCTTTGCTGCTTAGCGGAGGGGGCCTCTCCTGGGAGCGCCGAGCACCAGCTCGGCTGTTTTTGACGTTTGCGCCGCCTCGGTGCCGAGCTGGAGTTCGGCGCTCCCAGGAACTACCCTTCCCAGGAACTACCCCGGCGGTGGGCCGAGGTCGAGCTCCAGGTCCCCGAGCCCGCGGTCGAGTTGGCGGATCAGGGCGGCGATGTGTTGGGACAATTGCTTTCGATTCGGAATGGAACCGTTTTCCGAGAGGGCGGCTCGAAGCGCTCTGAGGCCTTCTTTGGAGTACCGAAGGTCCTCGATCACCGCGCGCAGGTGCACCGTGGACCACGGCTCGCCGGGTGCTGGGCCTTCTTCTTCCCGTTCGAGCAGTTGATCGGCGACCGCCTCGCATAGGGCGGCCAGTTCGGCGCGCAGTTCCGGGTTGGCGAAGTGGGCCAGGACCGATTCGCGAAACGGCGCCAGCTCGCGCCAGCGGCTGCCTTTCTGCACCTGAAGGTTGAGGACCAGGCGCACCTTCACCACTTCGAGGGTCATTTAGGTTGGGTCTCCCGGCCAGCACTGCACGAAGATCTTCAAGCCGGCGGGATCTTCCGCGGAACTTTCGATCAGCTCGGCGGCGATTCGAACGATCGCCGCATGCTCCGGCGGCAGCCCTCTGCACCATTCGATCTTCCGAACCCGCTTCGCGAGCGCGGGAAGGCGGTCGAGGCGGCAGAGGTGTTGATAGATCGCCGCCAACTCGACCAGCACGAACGTCTCGACCAGGGATTCCGCTCGCTTCCGGTGCTCGTTCGCCTTCCGGATCAAGGCGAGGACCGCGACGTCGAAATCCCCGGACCGTGCTGCTCGTCGACCGATCGAATGGGGACGGTGGACCGCGATCTCTGCCGAGAGGATCATGCGCGGGCCTCCCGGGCGGGAAGGGTGTCCATGGAGGGGAACGGTAACCGCAGGATCCAGGTCCTAGCCGCCCGAGGGGTAGGGGAGGGTGCTCCGGCGCAAAATGTTGCGCGCAGACGCTCCGGAGACCCGCCTTCGAACGGCTTCGCCGCCGGGGCCAGGCGTACGTCAGGGCTTTTAGCGCAAAATTTTGCGCCGGAGAAAAACTTCGCCGCACGTTGTCTCGCAATGACGGGCGAATGCACCTAATATTCCGAAGACAACACAACAGGCGCAGGTGAGGAGACCCCCGCATGCCGCAGATTTCGCCGCAACTTCTCGGTCTGGTCTTGTGCATTCTGCGCCAGATGGTCCGCTG
Source organism: Thermoanaerobaculia bacterium (assembly GCA_038250865.1). GTDB lineage: Bacteria > Acidobacteriota > Thermoanaerobaculia > Multivoradales > UBA5704 > DASYKS01. Next base: position 59,980 of record JBBSBW010000040.1, read on the forward strand.
GAATCAGGGCCGGCTGGAGCGTGCAGCGGGCCTGAGCCAGGGTGCCGTTTCCCGGATGGAACACGGCGAGAACATCGACCGCAGGAAGCTCGATCGCCTCGCCACGATCCTCGGGTTCGCCCCGGGTCGGGTTCAGGGGATGATCAACGGTCTGGCGCACAATTTCGCGACCCGGGCGGCCACCGGCTCGCCGTCCGACCTGACCTTCGATCAGCAGCAGATCCTCGAACAGACCGGCACCAGCATGGCCGCCAAAGCCACCGAGCGGCTGGGACGCAAGTTTCACGTCAGCCGTTGGCGGGCCGACCGAGCGGCGGCGAGCGCGGCGTGGCAGCGGCTGCGCAAGACGCTCGAAGACGACCGGCTGCATCTGATCGAGGCCGCCTCGGACTTCCAGACCTGGGCGGTCGTCGAACGGCTCTGCGAAGAAAGCGCCAAAGCCGCGTCGAACGACGTGGAAGAAGCCGCCCACCTCGCGGCGCTCGCCCGCTGCGCCGCGGCGAAAACGCGGGGGGCGGTTGGCTATCAGACGTGGCTCGCCGGGTATGCCGCTGCTTTCGAGGGGAATGCGCGGATGGTCAGCGGCGATCTGCTTCAGGCCCGGCAGGTCTTTGTGGATGCCGAGGCCCAACTCCAAGCAGGAATTCCGATTGAGCCGATGGATCGTTCGCGCCCATTACACCTATACGCGGTACTCCTTAACTACCGGGGAGAACTCGATGCGGCGCTCGCAAAGGCAGACCGAGCGCTCGCTCTCGCACAAACCTCTCGGCAAAAAGCCCGGATCCTCATCAATCGTGCCTCTGTTCTCAAGCGGAGGCTCAATTTCAGGGCCGCCCTGGATACCCTCGCCGAAGCGCGGCGACTGACCAAAGGTCCCGACGAACCCCGCCTGGGCTGGGCGATCAATTTCAACGAAGCAAGTTATCTCTTGGAGGCGGGCGACGCGGACCAAGCGGCCTCCCGCCTCGATGCACTACGGACTGAGGCACTCAAGCTTGGCCGGACCCTCGACCTGGTGCGGCTCCGCTGGCTGGCGGGAAGAGTCGCCTCCTCCCAGGGCACCCTGCCGGAGGCTTCGTCCCTTCTCAGAGAAGTTTGGGGAGACCTGGCCGATCGGCGGCTCTGGCTCGACGCCGCACTCGCTGTGCTGGAGCTGGCAAGCGTCGAATTAGAGAGGGGGCTCACGCGAGATGCAAGAGGCCTCGCTACGGCCTCAGCCTACGTGTTCGCTGCGCAGACACTGCCGGCCGAGCTATTGGCCTCGATTCGCCTGTTCTGGGAGGCTGTTCGCCAGGAGACCGCATCCGCCCAGGAAGCCAGGGACCTTGTCCAAGCGCTACGCCGCTCCGGTGGAGGGGACGCCGAAGCGGCTTGACCGCCGTGCGCCCCTGCTTTATCCCCTACAGCGCCCGTCCGGTTGAATCTCGCAGCCGATCTCGCCGAATACGGGGCGCGGGGCGGCCTTGCATCGGCCGTCCGGCATGAGTTCGCAGCCGATCTCCCCGAAAATGGGGCGCGGCGCAGCGCCGCAGCGGCCGTCCGGTTCAAGCATGCAGCCTTGCTCGCCGATTACGGGGCGCGGCACGGCCCCGCAGCGACCGTCTGGCGTGAGTTCACAGCCGTTCTCCGCCCACAGCGACGCGATGAACCCGCGGACCTGTCCGAGCAGGTCCCCCAGCTGCCACGGTGCCGCAACGGCGTGGCTCGGGAAGGCGAGGGCGAACACCAGGACTCCCAAGGAAAGACGGCGAAGCATCGAAGCGGACATGGGTGCTCCTTTCACGGAAGGGGGACCCAACTGCCCGGCCCCCATGGCCGCGCGGGCACCCCTCGGTTGGATTTTCAGGTGCGCCAGGGGCGATCGGGCGCAAAATTTTGCGTCGCGACACGTACAGTACACCCTCCCTCCTCCGCAGGCCTTTAAATCAGCTACCTTTCCGCAACCATCCCGGGAGCACTTGTCCTAAGGGGAGAGAGACCGATGGACGACAACGTAGAGCGCCGCGCGCTGAGTCTCGTGGTGATCTTCTTCCGCCACCTGGCGGGCCGCTACCAACGCGAGCTGAGCGACCTCACGGGCATCGACCAGAAGCGCATTTCGCGCTATGAGCTGGGAGAGGTTGAACCCGGACGGTCGACCCTGGAACGCTTCGCCCGCGCGACGCGGGTCTCCTCCGAGCGGCTCGACCAGCTCCTCGCGCTCTACCGTACGATCTGTTCCGAGGCCGAGGTCGACCGCCTCTCCGGCGAGCCCGCCGCGATGGAGGATCCTTCGGAGTCCGAACGGCGGGAGGATCTCGAGGAGATCGCCGCAGAGATCGCGGAGAGCCTGAAACCGGACTTCTACGAATCCCTGCTCCTTTTAGAAGCCAACCTCGCCGCCGCCGAGACACCTCCCCTCGCGCCGCAAGCCGCGCGCGAACTCGCCGCCGAGCTATGGCAACGGCTCCTGCCGCTGCCGAATCGAATCCGCCTTCAAGCCATCGAGTTCGACGAGTACCGCAATTGGGCCTTTTGCGAGCGCCTCTGCGGCGAGAGCTTCGACGCCGCCGCGAGCGATCCGGCAAAGGCCCGGTCCCTGGCCGACGTGGCTCTGACGATCGCCGAAAACCTTCCCGGCAGTGAAACCAGTCGCCACCGCCTGATGGCCTACGCCCTGGTCCATGCCGCAAAAGCCGACGCCGGCCTCGGCGAGATCGAGGAAGCGAACGAGAAGATGCGCCAGGCCCGAGAGCTATGGAGGTCCGGAGATGACACCGACGACCTCGACGCCGAGCACTTCGCGACCTTCCTGGCGGCCGATTCGTAGCAACGCTGGATCGGCCGTTCGGCGGAGGGGGCCCCTCCCGGGAGCG
>JBBSBW010000041.1:0-61982 GCA_038250865.1 Thermoanaerobaculia bacterium
CGCGCCCCCGGGCGAGTTTGGGGCCAAAACCCAAAAACCCCAACCGCCCCGGGGCGGGGCGGGGCCCCCCGGGGGGGGGGGTTTTTGGGGTGGGGGCCCACCCGCCCCCCCCCCCCAAAACTCCGGCTTGGCATTCAGGGCTTTGCACGAAGAGCCCCAGTTGCAGGACCTCTTGATCTGAGAGCCTGTATCGGACAATCTTTCCTGCATGGGGGTTCTGACTTGAACACGACCTACAACCACGCCCGCGCGCACCTCGCTTCTCTCTGTGACTACGCGACTTCCACCTTGGATCCGGTCGTCATTCGTCGTCAGGGCGCTGAGGACGTAGCGCTCATCCCGGTTTCCGAACTTCGTAGCCTGGAGTCGACGCTCCACGAGCTTCGCTCGCCACGCAATGCGGCTCGCCTCTTCGCTGCGCTAGCGCGAGTCCAGGAGCGCGAAGACCAGCCTCAGTAGAGAACCTGCGCGAGGGGCTGGCGATTCGCGCGAGAGGGTTGCAACCTTCCGTCCGCCGCGCCGGAATTTAAGGCCGCCCGCCCCCCAGATCCCTCGCTCGCGCTCGGGATGACGGAAGGCGTCCTCTGGTGCATTTGGGCCGAATCTTGCGAAACGGGGCAGAATGTCGCCCTCTCTAAACCGCCCCCGAACCGGATAGAATCTCCCCGACGTGCCGATCCGGATGCCGCGGGTCCCGTCCTTGAATTCGACTTCCAATTAGCCCGAGGAGCACCCCATGGGTCTGACCGATTTCTTGAAGGGCCAGTTCATCGATGTCATCGAGTGGACCGACGACTCGCGCGACACTTTGTCGTTTCGGTATCCGGACGAGGACAAGGAGATCAAGAACGGCGCGCAGTTGATCGTGCGGGAGTCGCAGGTGGTGCAGTTCGTCTACTTGGGCGAGTTCGGCGACCTGTTTGCGCCGGGCAAGCACACGCTCACGACCGACAACATCCCGATCTTGACCAGCTTGAAGTCTTGGAAGTACGGCTTTCAGTCGCCGTTCAAGGCGGATGTCTACTACGTCACGACGCGGCTGTTCACCGGCAACAAGTGGGGCACCTCGAACCCGATCATGATGCGCGACGCCGATTTCGGCATTGTGCGGGTGCGGGCTTTCGGCACCTACGATTTCCGGATCATCGATCCGAAGCTGTTCCTCAGAGAGGTCGCGGGCTCGGACCAGAACTTCCGCTTGGAGGAGTTCGCCGACGTCATGCGCTCCCGACTGGTGAGCGTGTTTTCAGACGCCCTGGCGACCGCGAAGATTCCCGTTCTGGACCTCGCGACCCGGTACCAGGATTTGGGCGAGGCGCTGCTGCCGTTGATCAACCCGCTGCTCACGGCCAAATACGGCATCGAGATGGCGACCTTCGTTCTGGAGAACGCCTCGGTGCCGCCGGAAGTGGAAGCCGCGATCGATCAGCGGTCCAGCATGGGAGCGGTCGGCAACCTGAACGACTACGTGAAGTTCCAGATGGCGCAGGGGATGGCGAAAGGCGGCGGCGCGGGGGGGGCGGCAACCGAACTCGCGGTGGGCTTGGCGATGGCGCAGCAGATCATCCAGCAGCAGGGCGGGGCGCTGGGTACGACGCCGGTGGCGGGCGGCGCGGCTCCCGGCGCTCCGGCGGCTCCTGGCGCGGCGGCCTCCGGTCTGCCCGAGCTTTTGACCCCGGCGGATGCGGCGACGGCGCTCGGCGTCACCGAGGCCGACGTGATCGCGACTATCGAGTCGGGCGACTTGAAGGCGAAGAAGATCGGCACCGCCTATCGCATCACGCGTGCAGCGCTCGACGCGTTTCTGAACGCCTAACCTGAAGGGCCGGAGTCGCACATGTCTCAAAATCCCGTGACTCCGGCCCCGCCGGTTCCGCTGGAAATCTCCGCCCTCGGCAAGCACTCCTGCCCGGCGTGCGGGGCGGAGGCCAATTGGAATCCCGCCAAACAGGCGCTCGTCTGTCCGTATTGCGGGGCGGTCTCTCCGGCAAAGCTGGCCGCCGACGGCAGCGTGATCGAAGAGCACGATCTGGCGAGCGCCTTGCGCAATCTGCCGGCCGAGCGCAAGGGGTGGGACGCCGGGCGCGTCGCCGTGCAGTGCCAGGCGTGCAAGGCGATCTCCCTGTTCGATCCGACGCGCGTGGCGCAAAACTGCGAGTTCTGCGGTTCGCCGCAGGTCGTGCCGCAGACCGCCGCACGTTCGCCGATCGTGCCGGAGAGCCTGTTGCCGTTCAAAGTGGCCGAGTCGACGGTGCGCGAAAGCCTGCGCCGTTGGTACGGCAGCCTCTGGTTCGCCCCGAACAAATTGAAGAAGGCGGCGCTGACCGATCAGGTCCACGGAATCTACATTCCCTATTGGACCTTCGATGCCCAGGTGTCCGCCACCTGGACCGCCGACGCCGGGCATTACTACTACGAAAACGAAATTCGCAACGGCAAGACCGAGCGGGTGCAGAAGGTCCGCTGGGTCCCCGCCTCGGGCGCGCTCGATCATTTCTTCGACGACGTTCCGGTCCCCGCGACCCGCGGCACGCAGATCGACCTGCTCAAGAAAATCGAGCCGTATCCGACCGCCTCGCTCGTCCCCTACGATCCGGGCTACGTCTCGGGCTGGGTGGTCGAGCAGTACCAGATCGACCTCGTCGCCGCAGCCGATAACGCTCGGAAGGACATGGACCGCCAGCTCGAAAAGCTGTGCGCCGGAGAGATTCCGGGCGACACCTACCGCAACCTGCGGGTCCAGGCCGACTACTCGGGCCAGACCTGGAAACACATCCTGGTGCCGCTCTGGCTGGTCTCCTACACCTACGGCGCCCGGATCTTCCAGGTGCTGGTCAACGGCTTCACCGGAACCATCGCCGGCAGCCGGCCCTGGAGCGCTTGGAAGATTTTCTTCGCCGCGGTCGCGGTGCTGATCGCGATTCTGATCTTCGCTTCGTTGAAATCGTAGGGCTATCCCCCGCCCTCCGCCGGAACCTTCGCCGGCTCGCCCTTGTCTTTCTTCGGGGCTTGGGTCGCTCCGCCCTTGCCGCGCTCGATCGTGTAGAGGATGTCCGCTCCGGTGGCGGTGCCCGTTTGTTCGGCCTGGAGCGACCATTCGCGGCTGAGGAGGTAGCGGATTTTAAAAGTGCTCACCGGTTCGAACAGTCCCAGGCCGTAGGTCACGTAGAGCCGGGGCGAGAGGTATTTGCCGACCACGACGGATGCCTCTTTGAGGCCGCCGGTCGATTCGATCCGTGCCTCTTCGAGGCCGAAGCGGGCGGCGAGTTTCTTGGCGAGCAGGTTGCCACCTTTGAGCCCCAGGGAGTTGGCGGCGTTGGCGAGCAGGTCGCCTTCTTCTCCCGTCGATTGACCGAGCGGATGGCCGAGCAGCAGGTAGGCGAGCGCCTCGCTTTCGCCCATCGGGGGATCGGAATAGAGGGTGGTCTGGGGCGAGCGGAGCGTGCCGCGGACGTTGATTCCCGCGATCGTTCCGTCACTCGCTTTGCGGAACGCCTTCAGGTCGAGCCCGGGGTTGTCGATCGGTCCTCCGGCAAAGATCAGCCGGCCGCGTTCGAGGCTCAGGTCTTGGCCGTAGGATTTATAGACTCCCTGTTCGATGGTCAGTTGGCCGGTCGCGGAAGTCGCCTTGCCCGGCTCTTCGATCACCAGCAGGCTACCTTTCGGCTTGCCCGAAAAGCCCAGCGCTTTGATCGAAACCTTGTCACCCAAGATGACGCGGACTCTGGCGTGAATTTCGGTCGGCGCCGCGGTAGCGGTCGTGACGACCTGATCGGAGGGCGGCAGAATCACCACGTCGGAAGAGACCGGCACGGCGGCCGGCTTCTTCTTCTCCTGCTCGAACGTGGCTTCCGGCACCTCGACCTCGCCGGTCACGTCGATCCGCGAGCCCTGCATCGCGACCTCGATCCGGGGCGAGACGACCGCTTTGATCTCCTTGGTGTTCACGGCCTGGAACCGGCTCCCTTCGATGGTCAGCCGGCTTGAGGTTCCGTCGAGAGCTGCGGTTCCGGAGATCGTAACGTTCCCTTTTCCGGATTGGGCGACCCCGCGGATCGCGATCGGCCCGTCGCCCGGGCTGGTCGCGGCCAGCTCGATCCCGCGCAGCTCCAGGCCGTATTCCGGCACGTACACCTGGCCCTTTTCGAGCTTCGCGGTGCCTCGGACGGTCGGCTTCGCGACCGTCCCTCCAAGCGTCAGGTCGGCGGAGAGCGCGCCGCGCGGATTGGAGAGGTCCGGGACGAACGCTTCGAGCAGGCCGAGGCTCGAAAAGTCGGCAACGATGTGGCCCCTGAGCGTCTGGTTTTCGGGGGGTGCGCCGACGAGGTTGAAGTGCGGCAGTTCGAGATCGGCCCGGACATTGCCGGTATCGACGAAGGTCAGCTCGGCGTGACCGGTCAAGCCCGCCGAGCCCGCCTGCGCTCGGACGATCCCCCGGTCGAAGCGGATCGACGCAACGTCGCCCTCCTTCGTCGGATAGCGAATTTCACCCGGCCCCGGCGAAAGATCGAGGTCGGCATTGACGACCCCTGCCGCCGATCCGGTTCCGCGGAAGGTGCCGTTGGCGGCGCCCGTGATCTCCAGATCGGGGGGCAGGAACGGCTTGAAGAGCGAGAACGGCAGATCGGCGACCGTGCCCGAGGCGCTCCACGGCCCGGCTTTCGACCAGTCCCCTTGAGCGCACAGGCGGGCCGCGCCGGAGGTCCAACAGAAGTCGCGCAGGGCGGCCCGCGCGGTCCCCGCGGTGAGCTGGGCCGGTCCGGCGAGGCCCCAAGGGCCGGTCTGGCCATTCTTCAAATCGAGCTGGCGGATCGTGCCGTTCCAGGTGGTGGTTCGGTCGAGCCCCCCGGCGAGCGCCAGGTCGAGCGTTCCCTCAGGCGCTGCCACCGCGAGCCGGACCTCGTGGGAATCCCGGGTTCCCGCGCCCTTGAGCGTTACGGTCTCGAAACGGCGTTCACCAGAAGCGACTCCCGCGGCGTCGAGGTCGATCGAGAGTCGGCCGTGGGCGCGCAGATCGACATCCGCAGCCAACTTCATCGATTCGACGCTCGAAGTGGAAAACACGAGCGATTTCCCTTCGGCCGTGGCACGGATCCGCGGCGTGCCCCACGGTCCGTCGAGATGCCCTTGGGCGACGAGCGAGCCGCCGCTCTGGGGGAGGGCCTCGGAGAGATTCGGCGCGTCGAGCTTCCATTCGAGATCGGCGACTTTCGCGGTGAACGACCCCGCCGCCGTGACCCGTGCGCTGCCGGACCGCAGATCGAGCCGGGGCAGGCGGTAGCGGTCGCCGGCCAGCTCCAGATGGATGCGGCCTTCGAGCGGGTTGCCGCGGATCTGGCCGCTTAAGGATTCGAGATCGACCTTGCCGAACGGTCCGGCGTCGCGCATCGTGCCGGAAGAGGTGGCGGTAAAGTCGATCCGGCCCGAGTAGTCCTTGGCGGCGGGGGAGACCGAGGCGAAAGCCGAAGGATCGAGCCCTTTGCCGGTGGTTCGGAGCGCCCAGGAGACCTGAGGCTGCCAGCCGATCGTGCCCGCTGCCGTGAGCCGTCCGCGCAGCAGGTCGGCACGGAGCGAACGGATGTCCATCTTTTCGGTGTTGCCCCGGCCTGCGACCACCCAACGGCCGGGGGGTACGTTCGGGCCGGCGACTTGGGCGTCTACGTCGAGAAGATAGTCCTTGAGCGTGCCGCGCACCGTTCCCTGGCCCGACCGGCTGACGACGACGGGAGCGCTCCCATCGAGCGGGAACGCGAGGCGTTGCCAGGTGGCGGCGAGGTCGAGGTGGGTGTCGTCCGAAGTCTGCGGGGCTTCCGGGAGTTTCACCGTGCCACTGACTTCGATCACGGCGTTCCGGTCGGTCGTCAGACGCGCCCGTTCGATCGCGATCTCGTTCTTTTTCATCGTCAGGCGATAATCGACCGCGCCCGACGCGACGCCTTCGTAGGTTCCGATCACCAGGCCGTTTGAAGCGAAGTCGTCGAGCGCTCCGCGAATCGCCAGATCCGCCTTGCGAATTTTGGCCGCCGGATAGGTCGGATCGATCACGCGGGGGTCAAAGTCTTCGACGTGGGCGGCCAGGTCTAAACCCACCTCGCGCATCGGGGTCGTCACATCGCCGCGGACCTGCGCCGAAAACGGCCGCGAGAGCCGCGCATCGATACGGAGCTTTTCGAGCGTGCCGTCGAGTCGGCCGGCGACTTCGAACGGCGGATGCGCCGGATCGTGCCAGATCGCCCGGGTATCGAGTGCCACGGCGTAATCGCCGATCGGGGTGAGATCCCCCTTGGCGCGCAGGTTGAACGTCGGCCCGTCGACCGCCAGGCTCTTGAGGTGGACTACGTCGCTCAGGCGCTCGCTGGTGGCATCGAGCGCGATGCGGTCTAGACGGAACGGAGGAGAGGGAACCGGAGCCGGTCCCGAAGCGGGAGGCGGCCCGGGGGTTTGGACGATCTCCACGTCTCGGATCAGTGCGTCCCGCACGATCAAGTTGAGTGGCACGTGGATCTGCGCCAAGCGGTCGTCCGTCGAGGGCGGCAGGACGGCGCGTACGCCGTCCACGCGGAGCTTCTTGATATCGAGCTGCCGATCCCAGAGTTTGCCGGGGTCCCAGTCGAGATCGAGGCTCTTGATCTGGACTTTGAGCCCCGCGTTTTCGTACCGCAAGTCGCGTAACGCGAGCGGGCCGATCAACGGGCCGGTCTGGCCGCCGAGCGAGAGCTTGCCGGGGATGAAGCCGGGAAGCCGAGCGAGTAGGAAACGGGTTCCGTTCTCGGTCGAAACGCCGTACCAGAGCAGGCCGACGATCGAGATCACTGTGAACAGACCGAGCGCCAGCAGCCCTAAGAGCCAGCGCCGCAGGCGGTGTTTCTTCGCTGGCCGATCCGGCTCGGGCTCGCTCGCCTTCGCGTCGGCCTTGGCGTCTTCCGGCTCGCTCACAGATCCGGCCCGATGTTCAGATGGAAGCGGAGCGGATGCCCCGGCTCGGTGAGCGCCCAGGCGACATCGGCGCGGATCGGTCCGATCGGCGAGAGCCAGCGGATACCCACGCCCGCGCCCTGCTCCAGCTCGCAGGAGAAATCGTGGCAGGCGTTGCCCGCATCGAAAAAAGCCGCCAGACCGAACTTGTCGAGACTGAACTTGTCGAAGACGCGGATGTCGTTCAAACGAAATTCGTATTCGAGGCTGCCGATCAGGAGCGTTTCGCCGCCGATCACATGACCCGCCGAGTCCAGCTCGCCCAAGCCCTGATAGGCGTAGCCCCGGACGCTGCGATCGCCGCCCGCGAAGAAGCGAAACCGGGGAGGCAGCTCGCGGAATTCATCGGTCACCGTGTAGCCCACCTGGGCGCGGCCGATCAGCCGGTTCCGGTCGCCGAGCGTGCGGATCGCCTTGCCTTCGATCGAGGCCTGGAGAAACGACGAGTCGGACAGCGCGCTCGCCGAGGCGCCTTGGAGCGAGCCGAACAGCCGGTAGCCCCGGGTGGTGAAGATCCGGTCGTCGGCCTTCACCCGCTCGTAGCTGATCCCCGGTACCACCAGGTTCGAGATTCCCTTGTCGAGGCCGACCGTGAAATCCTCGCGCTGAAAGTTGAGCGAAATCGCCTCGCGCCAGCCACCGCGGGTCTGGGTGCGCTGGGCGCCGATCAGCCCCGTCTCGCTTTGCGTGGTGTCGTTGTCCTTCCGGTCGTACGCCGTGTTGAAGGACAGCAAGTCGGTACGCGGGAAGGCGCCGGGGATCAGATAGCTGGTTTCCAAACTCTGCTCGATCGCGGACGCCTTGATCGACACCTCGCCGCGATGTCCGCGCCGGTTGATCCGGCGCAGATCCCAGGCACCGCTCACGCGCGGGCCGGTATCCGTTCCATATCCGGCTCCACCGGAGAACCGCATGGTCTTGGCGGGGACCAGATCGACCTCGATCGGCACCTCCAGCCCCTGGGCCTCCTCCTGCCGGGTGACGACTTCGACCCGGCTCCAGTAGGGGCTGTCGGACAGCGCGTTTTGCAGCGCCAGCACCTTGTTCACGTCGAGCGGTTCGCCGCGTTTCCAGGTGACGTAGCCGACCAGCAGCTCGGGATCGAGCACGTCCTGCTCGAACCGCACCTCGCCGAAGCGATAGCGCGGCCCGGTTTGGAAATGGACCACCACGTCGGCCCGGTAGCGTTCGAGATCGACGCGGACCTCGCTGGTCTCGAACTTGGCGTCCAGATACCCCGCCTCGGCGGCGCGGTCGACCAGCTCCTTCTTTCCCTGCTCGTAGTCGGGGTGGTAGAGCACCTCGCCGCGCCGGACGGGAAAGTCCGCGACGATGGCCTGGATACCGGAGTCGCTCCTCCCCTCGCCGTCGATCGAAAGATCGACGCTCGCAATCTGGATCGCCGGCCCCTCCTCGACGGTGTAATGGGCGACCCATTTCTCGCCTTCGTGTTCGAGCGTGCTCCGCACCTGCGGCTTGTAATAGCCGAACGGCTGGAGCGCCTCGCCGATCTCCGCCGGAGCCTTCGCGTGCAGGCGCCGAACGCGCACCTCGTCGAGCTTGCCGTCGTCCTCTTGCGCGAGGCTCAGCAGCGAGCGGATGTTCCGCTCCAGATTGCGCTTCACGCCGTCGATCTCGATTTTGACTTTCGCCGCCTGGGCGGTGCCGGGCAGCAGGGCAAGCCCCAGGATCAGGCCGCAGGCCAGGGGTCGCGCTCTGTGGGCCGTCGTCACTTCGTGGCCTCCAGGGGAGCTTGGACCGTGACGACGCGCTCCGCGCCCGGCTCCGCCGGGGCGCGCCCCTCGCGATATTTGCGCGACTGGACGCGGGTGACTTCCGCGCCGAACAGGAAGATCAAAGAGGAGTAGTAGATCCAGAGCAGGATGGCGACCACCGACCCCGCGGCGCCGTAGGTGGAGGTAATCCCCGTCTTGCCCAAGTAGAGCCCGATGCCGTACTTGCCGAGCAGAAACAATCCGGCGGTGAGGATCGAGCCCCTGGCAACCTCGCGCCAGGAGAGTTCGACGTCGGGCAGGATGCGGTAGATCATTGCGAGCAAGACGGTCATCAGAAACCACGAGCCGAGCACGTCGGTCCAGCCCAGAAGCGTCGACGCGCCGCTCTCGAAACGGGCATCCAGAGCGGTTTGGATCTCGGAAACCCCGGCGCTCGCGGCGAGAGAGAGCAATACCAGCCCCCCAGCGCCGACAATCAGCAGGAAACAGAGCAGACGTTTCTTGACCAACCGGCGGATCCACATCTTCGGTTTCGGCACGACCTCCCAGACGGTGTTCAGGGCCTCCTGCAGCTGGGCAAGAGCACCGGTTGCGGTGACGATCAAAGTGATCGCGCCGATCAGGGCGGTGGTCCAACCGGCGTCTGGCCGGGCGCTGGCTTTCACGATTTCCTGGACCACACCGGCAGTTTCTGCGCCCACGTACAGCGCCAGTTCCTGCTGGACCTTCCCTTGAGCCGCCTCGCGGCCATAGAAGAACCCGGAGAAAGCGATCACCAGAATCAGCAGCGGAGCGAGGGCGATCAGGAAGTAAAACGCCAACGCGCCGCTCTGCGTCGTCGAGCCATGGCGCCCCCAATTGGCAACGGCCTCCTTGAGGACGATCCAAATCTCTTGTCGTTTCGGGGTATGCATGCGCAGTCCGCCTCCCGGTTCGAATCGCGAGGTACGGGGTGGGCTTGCAAGGGGTGGGCCATTGGGATGGGGGTTGATTGGCCCGGCGCGAGGAGCCCGCAGACGTAGAGTTAGGTTAGGGAGTCGTGGAGCGAATCCGATCGTGAGCGGAGAAAGCGCACGCCGCCACGATCGTGCAAGGGGTTGAAACCCCTCGCTAAATTACATCGTCCCTCCCGGGACGAGATGTCAAAAACACGTCCCGGAAGGGACGTCGTAACATAGCGAGTGATTTCAATCACTCGCGGGGGTCCAGCTGAGTCCCGCGATTTGGATTCGCGAAAGCCCGCGAACGCGGTCCGGAAGAGGAAACCCGCCCATGCTCGATCGTCGTCATGCCCTGGTCTTCGCCCCGCTCCTCTCGATCTGCACTCTCGCGGGCTGCGGCTCCATGCATCCGCCGAAACCGCTCTCCGCGGCGCAGGCAGCCCTGCTTCGATCGGCTCCCCAGCTCGGCTCCGTTGCGGTCGAGGAAACGAAAGTCAAAGGCCACGCCGAAATCCTGCGTCGGCAGCTCGAATCGACCGGCCTTTTCCAGTTGACGGGCCTCGCGGGAACAACATCTACCGCCGCCGATTGGACCGCGCGAATCGACAGCCGGTGCGACAACCGCCGGGGAGGTTGGATTCCTCTGGTGCCGATCCTCACCCTCGGGTTCGTTCCCCAGTTCTCGCGGATGGAGCTGGGCTACGCCTTCACCCTGCGAGAGACCGCCACCGGCCGCGAGGTGTCGATCCCGTGTGGGATCAAGGCAACGATCGGAGTTGGCTGGATTCCCGCACTGATGAACGTGCTGCCGGGTTGGACGCTGAACGATTCCGAGAACAGCGCGAACTTCAAGAAGCGGCTGGCCTACGAGATCGCGTCACGGGCGGCGGGGCCGGCTCGGTGAGGCGTTGGCCCTGGCACACCCCCATTACCGTGGTAATCATGCCACCATAACGATCGCGACATCGAAACTGACGGTGCAAGGGCAAGTCTCGGTTCCTGCGAAGGTCCAGCCAAAACTCGGCATTGGCCCCGGATCGGTTCTCGAATGGGAACAGGAGGGCGAAAGGATCCTGGTCCGCCGGGCGGGGCGCTATTCTTCGGAGGATCTGCATCACGCGCTGTTCGATGCGCCGCCCCGAGCCCCAAACCCTTGAGGGGATGAAAGTAGGGATTCGCACCTACATCAAGAAACGCAATGCGCGCGGTTGATACCAACGTGCTGGTCCGCCTTACGGCACGCGACGACGAGCAACAAACCGCCGCGGCTGAGGCTTTTGTGCTTGGCGGCGCCTGGGTGCCGCACCTCGTCCTCGTAGAGGCGATGTGGGTTCTCGCTTCGGTCTACGAACAACCTTCGGCCAAGATCGCGACGGCTGTCGAGATTCTCCTTTCCCACCGAGACTTGACGCGTCAGGAACCGGGGGTCGTTGCGGCCGCGCTCGATCACCCCCGTGAGCGCCCGAAGCTCGGCTTTTCCGACTGCCTGATCCTTGAGGTCGCACGGCGGGCAGGACATCTTCCGCTCGGCACGTTCGATCGAGATCTCGCCAAGCTCCCAGGAACGACGGCGCGCTGAGGGCTGGTGTTGCCGCGAATCAGGATCCTCGCTGGTGCCGATTCTCATTGTGGGAGTCGCTCCACTGCTCGCACGCTACGCGTTCACTCGTGAGCGACTCGGAAGTGAGCCCGAACCTGGCTTACGCGATCGCTTCGCGGTCGACGGGACCGGCCCGATGAGGCGTTCGTAGTGGATGTGGTAACTTCACTCACGCTCAGAGGCTGCGTCTTCGCCGGGCCGTGGCGAGCCGCCCGGGTCCTCAAGGTGAAAAATGCTCCGAACACTTGAAGCAGTCCTCGAAGCCCCGGGAAAGTCCACCTGCTCGAAGCGGTGGAAGTGTCGAGCGGGAGGCTTGTCCTGGTCACGATCCTCAACGACGAAGCCCAGCCGGAAGGACGGATCGAGAAGAGCCGATGGGCTCGCGTGTTCGACGCGATGGCTTTCCGCTCTAGTCATGACTCGCTATCTGCTCGACGCCAATGTCCTGACAGAGTTCGAGAGTTAAGCGTCGCGTGATTATCGGGAATGAACTCAACTTAACCCTTAGTGGCATAGGTGAATGGGAGTCAACCGATGCGTGCTGTATTTACTATAGATCTTCCGAGCAGAGATGAGGATTTCCCGCCCGACGCTGAGATCATGATTTTGGTGCGACGTTTTGGGTGGGAGTTTAAGGACATGCCTCGGATGACGCGAGAAGATATAAAGGCGATCATGCGAGCTCAGGGAAGTGGGCGATCCGACGCGGCAACCGAAGGCGAAAGATTGCAGAGCCCAAAAGTAGTCCCCATACCGAAGCTGGCAGAGCCGCAAACGGTGAAGACAGCTTCGGTCCCAGACGAACGAATAGAGGCTGTCCTACGAGAGCACTACAAGAGGCTCGCGGCTGAGCTGTTCGTGGAAATGCCCGAAGTCGCTGGGGCAGAAAGGGATGCCGTAATCTTCTCAGGCTATATCGCGGGTGACCAGACTCTATTTGTCGTGACACGGATGGTTCCTGGGCAGATTACTTTCAGACTCTTGCACAGGGAGCTAACTCGACTGCAAACCTCGACTGAAAAAATGATGAGAAAAGTCCTTGGTTCAAGCCTTGGGGACGAACCATTCCATGTTCAAAGCCCGATTGTCAACGTCTACGAACGCATGTTTGACCATGTCATTATTACGGGTCGTGTCATCACCGATGTTTGGAAAGAAACCTTGCGCAGCAACTTGAAAGATGCCCTTCTTTTCGCGGTGCCTCTTGGTTTGTTCATTCCAACCCTGTATGTGTTGTTACGTTACCCGCAGGATCCCGCTGCTGCACATGACTTCTGGCACGGAACCCTGGAGCGGCTGAGTACGGCTCTCCTTACAACGGCGCTGGTGAGCGCGCTGGGGCTGCTCCAGACTTTGATTGAAGTCCGACGTGGTCGCATTATTGATTGGAGTGTCCCGAAGGATAGAAAAAGGTGAACGGGATTCCGACATTCGAGACTCCAAAATCAGTTGGCTGCCTAAATGAGATGCGGTCTCCGCTCATCGGCGGTTCGATGGCTGTCTCGTTGCACTCGACCGAAAAGGCTTTCAGCCCTCTCTGCGCTTCACGTCGGGAAACACAACGACTCCCTCGGCCTACAGACACCGCGCCCTCTGCCGGCTCTTCCCTTTTCGCTTCGGGGCTCGGAAGAGGCGAAAGAACCGAACCGCATTGACCCCCCCGAGAGCCTTTGTGAGAGCCTGAAAACCGTGGTGTCTCAACTCGCTCTGGCTTGTGAACAGTGTGTCCATTGAGAGAACTCCTCAAGGAAGCTAACAGGGGTCAGCCACTCGAATCCGAATCTATGCAGATGGCGGAATCGCCCAGCAGATGTCGAGATAGATGCACGCGGCGAGAGTTTAACGGAGTCGCGCCAGTGGAGACGTGCAGCCAATAGTTCACCGAAACTCGGCTTTCAACTGCGCCAGCGCTTCGGGGCCCGAAATCAACGAGACGGCGCCGCTTTCGATTTCGGCGTTGCGACGTTCGACCTCTGCCGACCAGGCTTCTTCGACCTCAGGATCCGCGTCGAGGCTGGTGATCAATCGCTCGACCAAGTGCGCCCGCTCCGCAGGGGTCAGTTGCAGTGCTTCGCCTTCCAGAACCTCGACCGTTGACGGCATGATGACCACCTCCGAATGCGCTTGAGACACCTGGCTTACAGGCAGGTTGAGATTGACACAACCTACTCTAGTCGGCAACCGGCTCGACTCCCCAGGGGGGGTGGATGGGGTGGCCATCGAAAATTTTGATTTCGCGAGCTCTTTCCGTTCTAGCGCGGAGCTGGCCCCCAGCTCCCTGCGAATGGCATCGACTGCCTCCGGATGCCCCTCCGCCGCGTCGCGCCGGACGAAGTCTCCGGAGCGGAGCTTTTGTCCCTTCGATCGCGCGGTGACGTAGGGCTCGACCTCTTCGAATAGCGGCAGGTAGTCGCGGGCGAAGCGGGGATCGGCGTCGAATTTTGCGCGCAGGGTCCAATATTGGTGGGCGTGGATGAAGGTGGGGCGCAAGGTTTCGAAGACGTAGTCGTGGAAGGCCCGATCGTTCTTGCCCAGGGTTTTGGCGATCGTTGGGTTGCAGAGGCCGCCGAGGTCGTAGACCGTCAGGCGGGAGCGCCAAAGGGTACCGCCGACATCGGGGACGAGGATCGAGCCCTGATGAATTTGGAGCTGATCGGCGAAGTGGTTGTAGGCCCGCCCGTACCTCTGCTCGACGGTGGCGAACGGGACCGTGGGATCGACCGAGAATCGGATCGAGCGCGGAATCATTGAAGTGAGGGTGAAGGCGACCAGGGCGACCGCGAAAATCGTTGCAGCTAAATGCCGGCGGTTCGGGGGAAGGAGACTGCCTGCGTCGCTCGCTAGGACGACTAGGAACGCCAGGACCGCGGGGAAGAACGGCGTGGCGAAGCGCAGCTCGGGCATCCAATCGGGCGGCAGCAGCAGGAAGGGAAGAATGCCGAACACAACGGCTCCTAGAAGGACGAGCGTCTCTCGCCGGAGTTGGCGGCGCTTGAGGAGGATTCCGATCGCGCCGAGCGTTGCCAGGGCGATCCAGGAGCCGGGCATTCCGAACGTCACTTTCAGAAGACCGAGCGCCCGCCCGAGCGGCGTGGCGTCGAAACTGGCTTGGCCGAAAATCGAGCTGAGCTTCGGCCCCCCTTTGGCGTAATAGGTGTTCGGCAGCCAGGCTCCGAACCAGGCGAGGCGCATCGCCTGGTGCACAGCGACCGGCACCGCGAAAGCCGCGAGATATGTCCCCCAGCGCGCCAGGCGCCGGGTGGAGGAGAGCGCCACGGCCAGCGGAAAAAGCGGCGCGAACAGGATCCCCTCCGGCCGGGTGAGTGCGAGCCCCGCGGCGGCGAGCGCCGCGGCGGTTGAGAGCTGCCACCCTTCCGTCTCCCGGACCGCGCGCAGCGAGAGAAGAACCAGGCCGGTGAACAGGAAGCCGTACAGTGGGTTTTCGAGCCCGGAGATCGACCAGATGGCAAACCCGCTCTGGGCGGCCAGGAGACCGAGGGCGAGCAGCGAAAGTCCGGTGCCGACCCTCGCTCGGGCAAGCAGGCGGTCGAGCAGCGCGAAGGTCCCGAACGACAGGACGACCGAGATCAGCTTCGGCGTCCAGAGCGGATCGAACAGGCGGAGGGCGGAGAAGCCGGCGAGCAGAAACACCCAGAGCGGGTTCGAGTATCCCTCGACCGGCAGCACGCCGGGCTGGGCGACCAGGCCGTGGCCCAGGGCGAGGTTTCTCGCGTAGGCGAAGGAGATTCCCGCGTCGTCGATCTGCCAGGCGCCGAACATCGCGGCATGGAGGGCGAATAGAGCGCAAGCGGGGAGGATCACCGGCCAGCGGAACTTCTGAAGGTCGGGGGGCGGGTTCATTCTGCGGGCTCTCGGGCATCCGGCGCCGCGACCGGCAGACCGCCTTTCGGCATCCGCCAACGATCGTGCATCCAGAGCCATTCGGCCGGGTGCTCGCGGATTTCGCGCTCGGTCGTTTCGAGGTAACGTCGGGTCAGCTCGCTGATGGCCGCGTCCCCTTCCCCTTCGGGAAAGATCGGCGGCCGTGCGACGAAGCGATAGCGGCCGTGGGGCTCGGCGAAGGCGAAGATCGGCAGGACCGGGGCTCCCGTGCGCAGGGAGAGCCGGGCGACCACCGGGCTGGTGAGCGCCGGGTGGCCGAAGAACGGGACCAGGATCCCCTCCTGCGGCTGGACTCTTTGATCGATCAGGATGCCCACCCGCTCGCGGGCGCGGAGCACCTGGATCATCCGGCGGGCGGCGCCTCGCTTGTGAATCACGGCGTATCCGAACCGCTCGCGGATGCGCTTCAGCTCGGTTTCCAGGTGGGGGTTGTCGGTGGGTCTCGCGATCGTGTGGATGGTACCGCGGTAGAGGCCGATCGGCCGGGCCGAGAACTCCCAATAGCCGAGATGGCAGCCGAGAATGAAAACCCCTTTGCCGGCCCGTTCGGCTTCGTCGATGTGCTCCCACCCCTCGTAAGTAAAGCGCTCGCACAGCTGGTCGAGGCGAAAGCGGTCGGCCGAGATCGCGTCGCACACCGCGCCGCCGAAGTGGCGAAAGCACTCCCGGGCCAGGCGGCGGTGTTCGTTCGGGGGCAGATTAGGGAAGGCGATCGCCAGGTTCTTCTCCGCGATCTTCCGGTGCCGCCGGTCGATCCGGCCCGCGAGGCCACCGATCGCACGGCCCACCGATCGGGCGGCCTCGTGGGGCAGGGCGCGCAGCAGACCGCGGACGGAGAGAAACGCCGCCTGCTCGATCCGATGGCGGATGGGGGAGTCCTTCACTCTTGCCCCTCCGGTTTGCTTTCTTGGGAATCACCGTCTTCGGGATCACGGTCTTCGGGATCGCCCGTCGGACTGAAGGTTCCGAAGCCGCGCTTCCGGCTTTCGATTCCGGCGAGCGCCTCGTCCAGCCAGGTCCAGAACGCGGGCTCGGGCTCCGCCCGCACCGGCAGCTCGGCGAGCGGCGAGGCGAGCCGGCCGCGCAGCTTCACGCCGTCTTTGGTCGTCGCGAGCATCGCCTGGGCGCCGCTTTCGGCGAACGCTTTTGCGATCTTCGGCAGGCTCCCGTCCGGATAGGCGAAATGATCGCCGAAGCGCAACTCGCCGCGGATCTCGTAGCCGAGCGCCCGGGCGGTCTCGGCGAACGATTCCGGACGCGCGATCGCTGAAACCAGAAAGACCAGCGCGCCGGGGGGCAGGATGCGCCCGTCGGGAAAGCGGGGCGCTCCCGGGAGGGTGCGGCTGGCGAATCCCGGTCCGACAAAGCCGTACGGCCGAAGCGCCTGGGCCAGCTCCTCGCCGTGGCCGAGGGGATGATCCGGCGCGCCGGTGAGCAGCACGGCGTCGGCCCGGGCCGAGGCGGAGAGCGGCTCGCGCAGGCGACCGCCCGGCAAGAGCTTCCCTCCCGCGAACGGATCGGCGGCGGGGAAGGCGAGCAAATCGAGGTCGCGGCGCAGCGCGAGGTGGGAAAAACCGTCATCGAGCAGAAAGAGATCGGGAGGGGGAGAGAGCCGCCGGAGCGCCTGGAGCCCGGCGTACAGCCGGTCGGGGCCGACCACCACGGCGACGCCGGGCAGCTCGGCGGCGAGCAGAACCGGCTCGTCCCCTGCGAGTTGCGGCGGGAGAAGCGGTCCTCCCCCGTCGCTCACGATCCGCACTCCGCGCCCTTGGCTCGCGTAGCCCCGGGAGAGGATGCAGACCTTCCTCCCAGCGTCGCGAAAGTGCGCGGCGAGCGCCGCGGTGAGCGGGGTCTTGCCCGAGCCGCCGAAATGAAGATTGCCGATGCTGATCACCGGCCGGGGCAGCCGGCCGGCGCGCTCGGTCCACCAGCGCCCGCGCAGCCGATGGGCGGCGCCATAGGCGCGCTGCCAGAGCGAGGTCGGAGGGGGCGGGGTCGGAAGGCGCATGCGCTGGGCGTCAGGTCGCGGCGGGTTCGGAGAGGCCGATCAGCGGCCGGATCATGTCGAGGGTGCGCGCCACGGCGCCGCGATTCTCTGCGACCAAGGTAGCGCCGCGTCGGCCAAGGTCGCGCGCCGCTTCCGGGTTGTCCAGCCAGGAGCGGAACGCCGCGCCGAGGTCAGCCGCGTCCGTTACCCGGTGCCAGGCGGAGGAGCCATCGAATCGCGCGGCCATCTCGGCGAAGTTGTGCATTGAGGGTCCGACCGCGACCGGCACGCCGAAACGCGCCGCTTCGAGCGGATTGTGCCCTCCGGTCGAGACGAGAGTACCGCCGATGAAAGCGCCGGACGCCAGCTTGTAGAGGCCGGCCAGCTCGCCCAGGCTGTCGAGCAGGAGGACGGCGGGCCGGTCGGCAGAGGTTTCGTCGGCCTCAGCGAGGCGGCTTCGGTGAACGTGGGGGCGGCCCGACCGGTCGAGCAGAGCCGCGACCTCCCCCCAGCGCTCGGGATGGCGCGGGGCCAGGATCAACAGAACGCGCTCTTCGAGACCGGCGGTCGCCGCGAGCAGCGCCTCCTCCTCGCCGGCCATGGTCGAGCCGGCGACCAGGATCGAACGCCCGGCAGCCAGTTGAGAGACCGCGGCGGAAAGCTCCGGCGCGAGGGCGGGTTCCGGCGTGTCGTACTTGAGATTGCCGGTTACCGCGATCCGCTCGGGGGGGACGCCGAGGGCGATCAGTCGCTCGCGGTCGACCTCCGACTGAACCCCGAAGCGGTCGACCGCTCCGAGCAGTCGGCGGGAGAGCGGCGCGATCTTGCGCATCCGCCCGAAGCCCTTGTCTCCTACCCGGCCGTTCGCCACCAGGACCGGAAACCCCCGCCGCTTCGCCTCGGCGAGCAGCAGCGGCCAATAGTCCCCTTCGAACAGCACCAGGGCGCGCGGCGGGCCGGAAGGGAAGGCCCGGGCGTAGAACCGATCGATCGTCACCCCCAGATCGAACGGCAGGTAGGTGACGGTTGCCCGGCCGGCGAACGCGGCCCGGGCGCGCTCTTGGCCGGTCGGGGTGATCGTAGTGACGACAAGCGGCAGATCGGCCGGCAGCTCCCGGGCGAGCGTCGCGGCGACCCCCGCCTCGCCGACCGAGACGGCATGGAGCCATAAGCCGCCCTTGCCGGAGAGCGCCGCCGGGGGTGAGGGCTCTAGAGGCTGGCCTCCCCCGAGGCGTCCGGCGAGCGTGGGCCAATAGTGGCCCCCCCGCCGCAAGAGCAGGATCGGGCCGGCGAGGAGGAGGGCGAGCCCCATCCCCAGCTGGTAAAGCCACCACTTCGGGGAGCGCATGCGGCGGGGAGTATAATGACCCGCTCAGGCGGAAGGGTGGCCGTGGGACAGGCGATGGGTGGGAGAGGACGGATGGGCGGCGATAAGACCGCGCCGCCGCCTAGACACCCCGGCCGACTACTCCGTAAGAACTCTCGATGCTAAGGCTCGTCCACTCCAATCCGACCCCCCGGCCCGCCCCTCGCTGGTCCGAGGCGACCGATCGGGAACTTCTTCTCGGCCTCCGCGGCGGGGACGAAGCCGCCCTGTCCGAGCTGATCGGGCGCAAGACCAAGCCGCTGCTCCAGCTCACCCAGCGAATTTTGGACGATCTCGAAGAGGCGCGCGACGTCGTTCAGGTGACCTTCTTCCGGGTCTGGGAGCACCGGGCGAAGTTCGACGAACGGTGGAGCCCGAACACCTGGATCTACCGGATCGCCTCGAACCTGGCGATCGACCACCTGCGCTCCCGGAAGAGCCGCGAAAAGAGCACCGAGCCGGTCCGCCAGCACATGCGCCAGGCGGCCGATTGGCGCTCGCAAAAGGACATCTCCCGTCTCCAGCAGACGGAGGTCGCCGGAATCTTCAAAGAGCTGTCGGACGAGCTGACCGAAAAGCAGCGTATGGCGTTTCTGCTCCGCGAGGTCGAAGGGCTGTCCTCCCAAGAGGTGGCGGAAATCCTCGACTGCCGCGAATCGACCGTGCGCAACCACCTGTTCAACGCCCGGAAGCTGCTTAGGAAGACGCTCCTTGCGCGCTACCCCGAGTACGCCGCCCGTTACGCCTCGGACCCGAACGTCGGGGAAGGGGTGTCCGCATGAGCGCCTGCCCGAATTGGCTCGAGCTGCTCGCCCCCCGGTTCGAGCGCTCCCCGGACGCCGAGCCGGAGGGCCTCGCGGAAGCCCTGGCCCATTTCGACTCCTGCCCGGCGTGCCGCCGCGAAGCGTGCCGAATTGATCCGACTCTGGTCTTCCGCCGTCTGCCGGCCGCGGCGCTCGATTTCGACCTCGAAGCCGAACGGATGATGCTCGCGGTCGCCGGAATGCGCGCTTCCGAGCGGGTCGAAGGCCGGGCCACGACGCTTTCCCGGCATCCGCTCTCGCATCCGATCTCCCGCCGCCTGCGCGGCCAGGGCCTGCGCTGGGCGCTCGCCGCGGGTCTCGCCGGGGCGTCCCTGCTGCTGGGCGGCCGGGGCGAGTGGGCGGCCAATCCCGCCGATTCCGTCGGCCGGCCGCAAGACGCGGCTTCTCTCGCCCTCTCTGGGGCGATGCCGGCCCGGTTCGAAGCACCCGCCGCGGTCGAATCGGCGGTCGAAGATTTGGGCCGGCCCGATGCCCGGATCTACCAGCTCGACGGCGAACGGCTCTCGGTCGTGATGATCGTCGACGAGAAGCTGGATGTCTGATTCGCCGCTCCGTCGAGACGACAGGGCGGGTCTTCCAGTAAAATTCCAGGACCGACCGAAAGTATCCTCTATGAACCTCCATCGCCGTTTCGTCGCGGGCCTGCTCTTGGCCGTCGCCCTGCCGCTCGCGCAGCATGCGCTGGGCTCTGGCCGGGCCTCCGCGCAAACGGCGGCCCCGGGCCAGACGCGGCGGCCGGTCTCGGCGGTCTCCGGAGGGGCAGGGCTCACCCTCCACGCCTACACCTTCGTGCATCAGCCGGCGAGCGAGGCTCTTGCCTTGATTCATCCGCTGCTCTCGGAGCGCGGCACGGTGGAGCTGCAACCGGCCGACAACACGATCGCGATTCGCGACACCCGGGCGGTGATCGCCCGGATCATGCCGCTGCTGCGCGCATTCGACCATCCCGTACGTGGGCTGTCAGTCGAGGTGATGATCGTCAAGGCCAGCCGGGCGGTGATGTCGCCGCCGGTCAGCCATTCGGATCTCCCTCCCGATCTGACCCGTCGCCTGCGCAGCCTGCTGCCGTACGACATCTACGACCTCGCGGCGCGCGCCGACCTCGCCACTTCGGAAGGGGAGGCGGTGGCCTACGACCTGGGCCAGGATTTTCAGGTGAGCTTTAGGGTCGGCACCGTCCATGCCGATCGCAGCATCCGGCTGGCCGAGTTCCTGGTCCGGCGCTCCGGCCGAGGCGTCGGGGCCGCGGCCAAGCCGAAGCCGTTGATTTTTACCAATCTGAACCTCGCCCTCGATCAGAACATCAGCCTCGCGCTCGCCAAGAGCGAGGAGAGCCGCGAGGCGCTGATGATCGTCTTGACGGTTCGCGCAGTCGAACGGGAGCCCTAGACTCTATGCAGTTCGTCTGTCGGGTCGGGACTCCGGACGGCCGGGTCATCGAGGAGATGGTCGTCGCAAGCGACGAGGCCGCCCTGCGCTCGGAGCTGACCAAGCGCGGCCTGCATCTCTTTGAGGCGCGGCGGCGCGGGCTGCCGGCGAGCGCGGGAACCCGGGGGATCGGCTCGCGTCTTGGCCGGCGGAAGAAGATTGCGGTGCAGGAGTTTCTGGTGTGGAACCAGGAGCTGGCCGCCCTGCTCAAGGCCGGCCTGCCGCTGCTCCAGGCGCTCGACCTGATGCTCGAACGGATGAAGAACCCGACCTTCCGCGAGGTTCTGGGCGACATTCGCGACCGGGTGAAAAGCGGCGAGGAGCTGTCCGACGCCTTCGCCATTCACGGCGAGCTGTTTCCCCGGCTCTACCCCTCGGCGCTCAAGGCGGGCGAGCGCAGCGGCGAGCTCGAACAGGTGATCCGGCGTTTCGTCCGCTACCTGAAACTGGTGCTCGATGCGCGCAAACGGGTGATCTCGGCGCTGGTCTATCCGGTGGTTTTGATCTGCCTGTCGATCGCGATGATCGCAGTGATGGCGGTCTTCGTCGTACCGAAGTTCGAGGTCTTTTTCGCCGACATGGAGGTCGAGCTGCCGCTGATCACCCGGATCACGCTCGGCATCTCCCATTTCCTCAATCAAAAAACGCTGTTCGTCTGGCACTGGGCGTGGATTCTACTGGGGGCCATTGCGCTCGCGATCTCGCTGCGCAAGTATGCGCAGACCCCGGCGGGCCGGATCCGGGTGGACGGCTGGCGCCTGCGCATCCCGTTGCTCGGCCCGGTGTTCCACCGTTTCGCCCTGTCGGAGTTCTGTCGCTCGCTTGCCACCCTTTTGACCGGCGGAATTCCGCTGGTTCCGGCGCTCGAAATCGCCACCGCGAGCGTCTCCAACGCGGCGGTGCGGGCCAAGATCGAGCCGCGAATCCAGATGGTGCGCGAAGGGCGGCCGTTCCACGCCGCCCTGGAAGACAGCGGCGTGTTCACCGACATGTCGATCGACATGGTAAAAGTCGGCGAGGCGACCGGCGCGCTCGACGAGATGCTCTCTTCCGTCTCCGATTTCCTTGACGAACAGGTCGAGGTGCGGATGCAGCGGTTGCTCTCCCTGGTCGAGCCGATGATGCTCGTGTTCATGGGGATCATCATCGGGCTCCTGCTGGTGTCGATCTATCTGCCCATGTTCAGCTCGCTCGGCCAGAGCAAGTTCTAGTCGCGTTTTTAGGTTCGAGGTGAAGGAATGGTAGTGGCGAACGTCAAACCGATGGTCGAAGACAAGCCGCTCTCGGCCGAGACGGTCGAGCAGGCGCGCGAACGGATCGCCCTGGAGCGCCGGGAGGCGGAACAGTTCGCGGCGCGCTACGGTCTCGAGTTCGTCGACATGACTCATTTCCGGATTGAGAACGACCTGTTCCGGAAAGTTCCGTTCGAGTTGATGCTGCGCTACGGCTTCCTCCCCTCGGAGCAGCTCGCCGGCCGGCTCGCCGTGGTGATGGCCGACCCGTCCGACGTGGTGAAGATCGACGAGATGGAGCTGCTGCTCGGCCAGCCGGTCGAAGTAAGGATCGGCGTCCGCTCGGCGATCGACGAGATCCTGCAGAAGTCGGAGAGCACCCAGCGCGTGCTCGACGAGGCGAGCGAGGATTTCCGCATTCAGCTGGTCTCGGAGGACGAGGACGGCGAGGAGATCCTGTCGATCGACCGGATCACCTCGGATACGAGCCCGATCATCAAGCTGGTTGACTCGACCATGTTCAACGCCATCCAGCGCCGGGCGAGCGACATCCACATCGAGTCGCGCGACAACGAAGTGATCATCAAGTACCGGATCGACGGCGTGCTCTACCAGGCGATGGAGCCGATCGATAAGCGCCACCACCAGACGATCATCAGCCGGATCAAAGTCATGTCCGAGCTGGACATCGCGGAAAAGCGCATCCCCCAGGACGGCCGCTTCCGCCTGCGCATGAAAAGCCGGACGATCGACTTCCGCGTCTCGATCATTCCGTCGGTCCACGGCGAGGACTGCGTCATCCGAATCCTCGACAAGGAGTCGATGAACAAGGAGTTCAAGAACCTCCGGCTGGAGATCCTGGGCTTCGACGACGAGACGCTGCGCAAGGTGCGCAAATTCATCCGCGAGCCGTATGGCATGGTGCTGGTCACCGGCCCGACCGGCTCGGGCAAGACCACCACGCTCTACGCCTGCCTGTCCGAGATCCAGACCTCGGAAGACAAGATCGTCACGATCGAGGACCCGGTCGAGTATCAGCTGCGCGGCATCACCCAGATTCCGGTCAACGAGAAGAAGGGGCTCACCTTCGCCCGCGGCTTACGCTCGATCCTGCGCCACGACCCGGACAAGGTGATGGTCGGAGAGATCCGCGACGAGGAGACGGCGCAGATCGCGATCCAGTCGGCGCTCACCGGCCATTTGGTGTTCACCACGGTGCATGCCAACAACGTGGTCGACGTGCTCGGCCGGTTCCTCAACATGAACGTCGACCTCTACAACTTCGTCTCCGCGCTAAACTGCGTCCTCGCCCAGCGTCTGGTGCGTAAGATCTGCGACCATTGCAAGATCCCGGCGAAGCCGACCCGGCTGATCCTCGAAGAGAGCGGCCTCGATCCGGCGGTCTACAGCGATTTTACGTTCTACGAGGGGGTCGGCTGCATCGAGTGCAACGGCACCGGGTTCCACGGCCGTCTCGCGGTCTCCGAGCTGCTCGACCTGTCGGACCACATCCGGGAGCTGATCCTGGACCGCCGGCCGGCCTCGGAGATCAAGCGCGCGGCCAAGGAGGAGGGGATGACTTTCCTTCGCGAATCGGCGCTGGAGAAGGCCTTTCAGGGGGTCACGACGTTGCGCGAAATCAACAAAGTTACTTTCGTCGACTGAGTCGACTGAAAAAATCGAATCGAATGGGCGAAACCTCCATCCCCCTCTGGCGACGGGTCCTCGGCTTCAGTCCGATGCCGGTGCCTTCGCACGTTTTCGCGCTCGACGGCGAACGGCTGCGCTACGCCCACTTGCCGCGCCAGGGCGAGACGTTTCGTTTCCGTTCCTACCGCCAGACGCCGCTCGGCCCCGACACGTTTCTTGCCGGTCCGCTCGGTGGGCCTCTACGCGATCCGCGCGGCTTCTCCGACAAAGTGGCGGCCCTGGTTCGCACCCTCAAAGAGAACGGAACGGCGGTCAAGGCGGCCTCCCTGGTGGTGCCGGACGGCTGGCTGCGGGTGGTGTTCACCGAATCGGGCGACCTGCCGAGGAACGCCGCCGCGATCGACGAGGTGCTGCGCTGGAAGCTGCGGCGCCTGGTGCCCTTCCGGGTCGACGACCTGCGGTTGAACGCGACCGAGGTGATGCCGCTCGCCGGGCAGGAAGAGCCGCGCCGGCTGCTGCTCGGCTTCGCGGTCGAAGCCCTGCTCTCCCAGCTCGAAGAGGCGTTTTCCGCCGCGGGCGTTCGGTTGGGCCTGATCACCAATGCCAGCCTGGCGCTCGCCTCGGCGCTCGACGGCCCGGCCCGAGGCGGCGCCGCCGAGCGGGCGGAGCTGTCGGGCCTGGTGCTCGCCGACTCCGGTTCCTATACCCTGGTCTTCCGGCGAGTCGGCGAGCCGGTCCTCCATCGCTTCAAGGCGTTTGCCACCTCGCTGCCCGACGACGCGCGTTCGGGGCTGGTCGAGCGCGATCTGCGCCTCACCCGCAACTTTCTCGACGAGCATTTTCCGGGCGAGCCGCACGGCCAGCTGGTGCTGGTGGCGCCGGCCGAGCTCGAACCGCTCTGGGTCGACCTGGTCGATCAGGGATTGGGCTTGAGAGCCGTACCGCTCGACGGCCGCCAGCTGCCCCCCGTCCGGGCCGAAGAGACGACCGCGCCGTGGCGCGATCTGGCGCCGCTGCTCGGAGCGGTCCGCATGGAGGTTTCGTGAGCGTCCCCCGTCGCGGCCGTGAACCGCTCGATCCGTTGAACCTCGCCCGGCGGCCGTTCGCCAACGGGCGTCCCGTGGTGCGGGTCGCTGTGCTGCTGGGTCTCCTTGGTGCCCTGCTCCTGGTCAGCAACGTCGCCGGCTACTGGCGCTATCTGGCGGACTCCGAAGCGAAGCGGGCCGAGCGCGATCAGGTGAGCGCCCAACGCGAACAGACCGAACGGCGGATCGGCGACCTGGCCCGCCAGCTTCAGAGCTACGACCTCGTTCGGCAGAACCAGCAGGTGGAGTTCCTGAACCAGCGGATCGCCGAGCGGACGTTCTCGTGGAGCACCCTGCTCGACCGGCTGGCGCGCGAGCTGCCGAGCGATGTCCGGCTTCTCTCGCTCACTCCCGCGAGCAACTCGGCGAAAGCCAAAGCCACTTCGGCGGCCGTCGCGGCCAAGAAGCAGAGCGTCGGCGATCGGATTCCTCTGGTGATCGACGGCGAGGCCAAGAGCGTCCCGGCGATGCTCCAATTCGTCGACCACCTGTTTGCTCGGCCTGAGTTTCTCGATCCGAACCCGCAGAACCAGCAGGAGAACGAGCAGGGGTTCATCAAATTCAAGCTGAGCGTCGACTACCTGCCGCGGGTCGCCGCAGGCGAGGTGACGATTCCCTCCTCGTTGGCCCCGCCCGCCCCGGGCGCGGCCGTGAGCGGCGGGAACGCCAAGGCGACGACCGCGGGAGGGGAGCGATGAAGAGCCCGGAACGCGTTTGGCGCGAACGGGCCTGGGTGTGGGCTCCGGCGCTGATCTTCCTCATGGTCAACCTGGTGGCGTTCGGGATCTATCGCCTGGGATATGCGAATCGGGTCGGGGACTTGGAGGAGCGGCTCGCCGCCGATCGCTCCGAGCTGGAAAAGTTGACCGAGCGGGAGCGCGCGGTGGCCGCGGGTGTCGAGCGGGCGCGGGCCAGCCGGACGGGCATCCGAGAGCTCTACCAGGACCGCTTTTCGACCCGTAAACGCCGACTGACCCAAATCATCGCCGAGGTGCAGAACCAGGCGAAGAAGGCGGGCCTCGATCCCAAAGAGATCACCTATCCGGAAGAGCGGATCGACAATTTCGGCCTGGTCCGGCGGTCGTTTATCTTCTCGGTCGGCGGGACCTACTCGGCGTTGCGCCGTTTCTTCGACCTGCTGGAGACCGGCCCCTCCTTCGTCACCATCGAAGAGGTGAACCTGGTCGCCGCCGAAGCGGACCCGACCGGCGCGGAGCTGCGCATGGAACTCAAGCTGTCGACGCTCTTCGCCCAGGATGAAAACAACCCGTTCGCAGCGCCTTCCCGGCCCGCGGGCGCGCCCGCCGCATCGCCCGGCGTGAAATCCCCGGCCGACATGGCGCTCGCTGCGCCGCAGAAGCCGCGCGCCGGAGGTGACGAATGAGCTCGCAACGGCAGCGCTTAATGCTCGGGGCGCTCGGTCTCCTGATGCTCGCCCTGATCGTGCGCTACGTGCCGTGGTCCGGCGATGAAGAGGCGCTCGGGCCGGCGCGGGCTCGCACCGGCTCGGCGGCGGCCAACGCGGCCGACTCGGGGGACGCGGTGGCCGAGCTGGCCCTCGGTTCGCTGTCGCAGGTTCCGCACAGCGCGCCGGCCGGCCGCGATCCGTGGCGCTACTATGTGCCTCCCCCGAAGCCTCCACCGCCGCCGCATGTGGCGACCCAGGAGGAGCTTGAACGGGACCGCCTGGCTTTGGAGCAGGCGGCGCGCGAGGCCGCGGAACGGCAGCGCCTGGCGGCCGAAGAGGCCGCGCGGCCGAAGCCGCCGAAATTCACTTTCAAATACCTCGGCAGCTTCGGTCCCAAGAATCGGCCGCTGGCCGCTTTTTCCGACGGCAAGACGATCCTCAACGTCCGCGAGGGCGACGTCATCCTCTCCAAGTTCCGGGTGGCGAAGATCGGTTACGAGTCGGTCGACATCAAATACCTCGAATTTCCCGACGAGCCGGCGCTACGCCTGGCCGTCGGTCGTTGAGCGTCAAATTCTCTAGGAGCACGCGATGCGCGGATGCCGGACCCTCTTGCTCGCCTCGGTCGTACTCGCGACCGGCTGTACGAGCTATCGAAACTATCGGGAGGCGGAGATCGCTTCCCAGCTCGGCCGCTGGGACGACGCCGTGGTCGCCTACCTGAAAGCGTTGGAGAGCGATCCGTCCAACTTGAGCATTCGAACCGATCTGCTGCGCGCGAAGATCCACGCCTCCCAGGACCATTTCAAGAAGGGGAAAGATTTTCGCAACGCGGGCGTGCTCGATCGGTCGTTGATCGAGCTGCAGCAGGCGGTCCAGCTCGATCCGACCAACCAATATGCCCAGGCTGAGCTGGAAGGCGTCCGCCGGGCGCTCGTGGCTCAGAACCGCGAGGCTCCGACCCTCGACGAGCTGAAGGCGAAGAACCGCGGCACCCGGCCGCAGCCGCCGCAGCTCAATCCGCGCAGCAACCAGCCGATCTCGCTCGATTTCCCGCAGCCGGTGTCGATCTTCGACATCTACCGCGCGCTCGCCAAGGCCTATGGCATCAACGTGCTGTTCGATCCGAACCTGAAAGACCAGGAGATCGCGATCGAGCTCAAAGACGTCACGGCGCAAAACGCGCTCGAAGTCTTGATGCGCTCGGCCGGCCACTTCTACAAGGTGCTCGACGAAGGGACCATCCTGATCGCCGCCGATACGCCGCAGAACCGGCGCACCTACGAGGATCTGGTGATCCAGACGTTCTTCCTGTCGAACGCCGACGTCAAGGACATGACCACCATCCTGCGCAGCCTGATCGACGCGCGGAAGATCGCCACCAACGAGAGCCTGAACGCGATCATCCTGCGCGATACGGCGGACAAGGTGAAGGTGGCGGAAAAGATCATCGAGGCCAACGACAAGTCGAAGGCCGAAGTGGTGGTGGACGTCGAGCTGCTCCAGGTCAACAGCGGCCGCCTGCGCGAGCTGGGCATGGCGCTCAGCTCGACCTCGATCACCCAGAGCCTCGACCTCGGCGGCACCGGCACCGCCTCGCCGAAGCTCCGCTTGTCGGATCTCCAGTACCTGAACCAGAGCAACTGGGTGCTCACGATCCCCAACTTCCTCTACAACTTCGTCAAGACCAACAGCGACGCGCAGCTCCTCGCGAAGCCGCAGCTACGGATCACCGAAGGCGAGAAGGCGAGCTTGACGATCGGCGATCGGGTCCCGATCCCGCTCACCCAGTTCTCGGCCCAGACGCCGGGCCAAGGGGGTCTGATCACCGCGCCGATCACCTCGTTCCAGTATCAGGACGTGGGCATCAAGCTCGACATCGAGCCGCGCGTCCACCACAACCGGGAGATTACGCTCAAGGTGAAGGTCGAAGTCTCCGACATCAGCCGGGAGATCCAGGCGGCGGGCGGCCAGTCGCAGCCGGTCATCGGCACCCGGACGATCGACACCAAGATCCGGTTGAAAGACGGCGAGACGAACTTCTTGGCCGGCCTGCTTCGCACCGACGAAAAGTCTTCGGAGAGCGGCATTCCCGGCCTGTCCGAGATCCCCGTGCTCGGCCGGTTGTTCTCCAACAAGAAAGGCGAAAACCAGCGCCAGGACGTCATCTTGACGCTCACGCCGCACATCATCCGGAATGCCGAGATCACCGAAGAGGATCTGCTGCCGATCTGGGTGGGCACCGAAGCAAACATCTCGTTCCGCGGCGGCAGCCCGCGCATCGAAGGGACGGAGGAAGGTCCGTTTGACGGCGACGCCGGCACTCCCGAAGAGATTCAGGACGTGATTCGCCGCCGCCTGCAGCAGCTGCCGCGCGGCCTGCGGCCGGAGGACGGCACCTCGGGACTCGCCGGAGTGGCGGTGCCGCAGGATCAGCCGCAGGTTCAACAGCCCCAGCAGCCCCAATTCGCCCCGACGCCCACGGGGCCCAGCGACATATTCAAGCAGCCGGAGATCAAGCAACCCGCAGAGGAAGAACCGCCTCCGGGGGTGTCGGCCTTGGAGCGCCAGGCCGACGAGCTGATCGCCGCGGCCCTTTCGGCCGACGGACAGCGCGTCCTGGTCGCCCGTCGCAAAGCCGCGGCGGACACTGCGGCAGCGGCCGATGCGGCAAATACCAAGCTTGCAGCGGCCTCGTTTTCCGGCGTTGCGACCAACGGCGAGCCGGCGGTCAAACTGTCGCTTTCGCCCGAACGGGCCCAGGTGCGGATGGGCGACCGGTTGACCCTCACGCTCGACGTCGCGGCTTTGGTACCGGTGGGGCACCTGCCCGTCACCCTGCAATTCGATCCGGCGGTCCTCAAGGTCGAGCGGGTGGAGGCCGGCGATTTCCTCGGCGATCCGACCCGCTCCCAGGTGCTCTCCGACAGCTCGCACCCCGGCGAATTGGTGCTCGGCGCGAGCCAGCTCGGCGGCGGGCCGGGGGTTGCCGGATCGGGCACCGTTGCGCGAATCATCTTCCGCGCCGTGGGCGAGGGCTCCTCGGCGGTCTCATTCGTGCAGGGGGAAGCCAAGGACCCGGGACTGCGTCAGATCGGTCCGGTCCGCCTCCGTCCGGCCGAGGTAACGGTCGGCGAGGGAGGGGACGGACGGGATGGACGCGGCGGCCACGACCGCGAGCCCCCGGCGGTACCGCTGGCGCTGGTCCCCCCCGCTCCGAAGGCGGGAACCGCGCCGCGCGAACCGCTGGCGAATTCGCCGGTGGGGCGCGGTTTTTGACCCATAGCGAAGGAGGTTGACCATGCGCACGATCGATCGTAGGACCGCCGGCTTTACCCTTGCCGAACTGGTGACGGTGGCCGCCGTGCTCGCGATCCTCGCCGCGGTCACCCTGCCGATCGCCAAGTTCGCTTCGAAGCGTAGCAAGGAACTCGACCTGCGCCAGGATCTGCGCGAGATGCGCTTCGCGATCGACGAATACAAGCGCTACAGCGACGCCGGGCTCATTCCGGTCGACCTCAATACGGATGGGTATCCTAAGAAGCTCGAAATCCTGGTCGACGGGGTGGACGTCGTCGGGCAGATCAACAAAAAGGCGAAGTTCCTGCGCCGCCTTCCGGTCGATCCGATGACCGGCAAGGACGAGTGGGGTTTGCGCAGCTACCAGGACAAACCCGACGAAACGTCATGGGGGGGCGAAAACGTATATGACGTGTATTCGCAATCCGAAGGCGTCGGCCTGAACGGAGTTCCTTACACCAAGTGGTGAGCCGTCTATGATTAAAATGCCTGCGCGAAAAGAATCCGGCTTCACCCTTCTCGAGCTGATCATCGTGATCGCGATTATTGGGATTCTCGCGACCATCGCGATGCCCGCATTGCGCCAGGTCCCGCGCCGAGCGAACGAATCGGTGCTCAAGACCAACCTGCGGTCTATGCGGGACGTCATCGATCAATACCATGGCGATCGAGGCAATTATCCGCCGACGCTCGAAGAGCTGGTGACCAAAGGCTACTTTCGCAAGCTTCCGGTCGACCCGATCACCAAGCACAGCGACACCTGGGTTCTGGTGTTCGAAGAGATCAATCCGGACTCTCCGCCGGCCGAGACCGAAACCGCCGATGGGCCGGGAATCATCGACATCCATTCGGGATCGCCGCTCACGGCCCTTGACGGCACGCCCTATGCGGATTGGTAATCGGTTTCGGGCCGAGATCGAGATGACGCGATGAAGATTCGCCACCAGGGCGCAAACCGTGCCGAGGCCGGCTACAACCTGGTCGTCCTGATGGTTGCGATCACGGTCCTGAACATCCTGATTGCGGCGTCGCTGCCGCTCTGGAGCCGGATCATCCAGCACGACAAGGAAGAGGAGCTGATCTTCCGCGGCCTGCAATACGCCGAGGCGATCCGCATCTTCCGCATCCGGTTTCAGCGCGCGCCGGTGCGGATCGAGGAGCTGCTCGAATCGAAGCCGCGCTGCATCCGCCAGCTGTGGAAAGACCCGATGTCCAAAGACGGCAAGTGGAAGGTCCTTTATGAAGGCGTCCTACAGCCTCCCGGCTCGATCACTCCGCAAGTGCCGGGCGAAGAAGGCAAAGGCGGCGAGGGATCCGACAAAGGCAAAGATCCCGGCAGCGTCAAGGATTCCGACTCGGGAGACGACGGGGGTTCCGGCGATGGTGCCGAAGGGGGCTCCGGGTTCCTTACCACGGAAAAAAAGGAACAGCTGACGATCGGACCGATCGAAGGGGTCGCGAGCAAGAGCAACAAGAAATCCGCGATGATCTGGTTCGGCCAGGAACGCTACGATCAATGGCAGTTTCGCTGGACGCTCGTGGCGCAGCAGAAAAGCTTTGTGATTACCGCGGAGGGGGCACCGCCCACCCCTCAAGGCGAAAACATCCGCTGGCTCGGCCGGCCCTGGCCGAAATGGCTGGGGATTCAAAGCGGACCGCCGGGCGTGCAGAACCCGCCGAGCGGCCTGCCGGGGGTAGGTTCGCCCGGCGGCGGCGGGATTCAGCCGCCGAATCCCCCGAACGGTGGAGATGGTGGAGCGTTCGGTGTCCCGCCAGGAATACCTCAAAACCCCAACGAACCGCCTCCCTCTTGAGGCAAGGCGAGTCTTTGGCAATCGTCCGCTTCCGTCGCGCTCCCGAAGCGCGCGATCTGCCGCCGCCCGCTCTGGCCTCGCCCGGCAGCTCGGGATATGACCTGCGCGCCGCGGTCGGCGAGGATTTGGTTCTCGCCCCCGGAGCCCGCGCGCTGGTGCCGACCGGTCTTTTCCTCGAAATCCCTCTCGGTTGGGAGGCGCAGGTCCGACCGCGGAGCGGCCTGGCGCTGCGCCACGGGGTCGGTATCCTAAATGCCCCCGGCACGATCGACAGCGACTATCGGGGCGAGGTCGGGGTGATCCTGATCAATCAGGGCGCCGAGCCGTTCACGGTCCGCCGCGGCGATCGAATCGCCCAGCTGGTCTTCGCCCGGGTTGAGAGCCTCGAATGGCAGGAGGTCGACGTGCTGGACGAAAGCGATCGCGGTTCCGGAGGATTCGGCTCGACCGGTCGGTCATAATGCCCGCATGCGCGGGTTCCGAAACGCCTCCCCCCTGAGTCTCGCGGCCCTCGCCGCCGCATTCCTCCTGGCCGCATCCTGCCGAACGGCCCCTGCGCCAGCTCCGGCGACGCGCTCCGCCCCTCCGGTCGCCGCCTCCGGCCGCGTTGTCCTCATCTCGCTGGACGGCGCCTCCTCCGTCGAGCTCCATCGCCGCTACCGGGCGGGAGAGCTCAAGGCCGGGGGATTCTCACGCTTCTTTGGCGAGGGCCAGGTCGCGTCGTCGCTCTCGCCGGTCGACCCGACGCTCACGGCTGTCAACCACATCTCGCTCGCCACCGGTTTTCCTCCAGCGGCGACCGGGATCGTCAGCA
Source organism: Thermoanaerobaculia bacterium (assembly GCA_038250865.1). Taxonomy (GTDB): domain Bacteria; phylum Acidobacteriota; class Thermoanaerobaculia; order Multivoradales; family UBA5704; genus DASYKS01. The sequence continues at coordinate 32,064 of JBBSBW010000041.1, forward strand.
ACAACTTCCATCTCTCCGGCTCCCCTTGGGGTGCGCGGGTGAGCGGATTCTCCGCGCCGATCGGTACTGAGACGCTGTGGGAGGCGGTGCGGCGACAGGGACGGCGGGCGGGGGTGTGGACCTTCCCCGGGGCGGACGACACCGGCCCGAGGCGGCGTGGGGATTGGGGCTTCACGTATGCGGGAAAGGGGTATCCGTCCGAGGTGGCGGCCGATCTTGGGCGCCTTGGCCTGATCTGGCCCGGTCCGCCGGATAACGATTCGCTCAAGGCCACCTGGGAGGGTAAGCCGGGAATCGATCTTGCGACATGGACCGACCAGGCGGTGCGCTTCGGCGATTTCTTCTACGACGGGCTCGCTTACGCCGCAGGCCGACCGGATTGGGATCTCCTCCTCGGTTACGTCCCGACGATCGATGAGGCGGGCCACGAGTTGCTGCTTGAGGAACCGCGGCAGCCGGGGTTTTCTCTGGAGCGTCGCGACGCCTTCGCCGCCGCGCGCAAGAAGGTCTGGCAGGCGTCCGACCGCGGTCTCGCCCGGCTGCTCCAAGCGGTGGACCTTAAGACCACCACGGTGATGATCGTGAGCGATCACGGCATGGCCCCGGTATTCGCCGGGGTCGACCCCAACGCGTTGCTGCGCGAAGCGGGCCTCGCGAAACTTGGCCCGGACGGCCGCGTCGATCCGGCGGCCTCCAAAGTTCTCGCGATCAGCAGCGGCGGCGTGAGCAACGTCTACCTGGCCCCCGGCATCGCCCCGGACGAGCGAGCGAAGATCCTCGCCGATTTGTCTCGGCGCTTCGAACGTCTCAGAGTCCAGGGAAGCCGCGCGATCGACCAGGTGTTCGGTCACGAGCAACTCGGCCCGATCGGTCTCGATCACCCGAACAGCGGCGATCTCGTGCTGTTCGCCGGATCAGGCGTCACCTTCGCCGAAAAGCCGCTCCCCGGCGGAGCGATCAGCGCGCCGACCGACGTCTACGGCATGCACGGCCAACTTTACCGGGGAGGGTCCGGCGACCGCCGCCTCGCCGGGATCTACATGGCCCTCGGCCGGGGGGTGAGAAAACAACCGCTCGGCGTGGTCAAGAACACCGATGTCGCCCGCCGGGCAGCGGCTTATCTGGGGATCGAGGCGCCGCGGCGGACGCCGTAGGCTGGTGAGCACTGGGCGTCGCTGTTAGATGCCATGCTCCTCTTTTAGCTGCCGCAGATCCGCTTCGAGATCGGCCGCCATCGAGAGGGTGTAGATTCGCGCGAGCTTTCCTGCATTCTGCAGCTCGACAAGTTTACCGAGGTCGGAGCGGCGTGCCTTCCAGGTCAACCCGTCGGTCACCAGGAGAAGGTGGGTGTCGTGCCTCTTCTGTTCAACGATCCGGCCAATGTCGCCCAAGATGTCGGTCTGCTTGCTGCCAGTCGCGCCGTAGGCCTTCACCTCAATGAGAATCCTGGGATCGTCTTTGGACGGCACCGCAAAGTCCGCCTTCTCGGTGCTCAGCCGGGTCACCCCAAGGAACCGGCAACGAATATCGTAGGCGCGTTCGCCGAAGACCCGATCCAAGATCTTTTGGGTGGCATCTTCTAGAAAACGGCCTCGCGCCTGGCCCTTGATGGCGCTACCGCGGCCCGACTTCAGACGCTCTGCGAGGACGCTTTTCCACGAGACCGGCGTCCGAACCAGCGCCTCAATGGCCTCCGGCGCTCCGAGCCTCAAGAGGGCGGAGGTCAGCTCGTTCGGTTCTCGTCGATATCGCGTGGCCCCTACCGTACCCTTACCCGACTCACCCATCAAGGCGAGGGTTAGCTCGTCTTTAGAAAGATCGAGCGCCAGCCGAATGATCGTCAGGCCGGCTTCGAAATCGGACTCGAGAAGGTCTCGGATGATGGCTTCGTCATATCGCTCGGGTAGCTGCATTGAGTCGAGCAGCGAGAGGACCGCATCCGCGTGGGCGTCTCGCCACGACGCCTGAATCGCGGAGAGCGCACCGACAATCTCCTCTAGTGTCTGTCGCTGGCGTTTCAACGAGTCCCCACCAGCAGGTACTCCTGGACCTCGTTCCGCTCCGCCCGGGCATGAGTGCCGAAGTGGTAGCGGTGTTGCCGTTCGTAAACCTCGACGCTCGACTTGTAGCGCTTCATGAGCGCGACCAGTTGGTCCAAATCGGGGAAGCCGTTCGACGAGTACGAGAGAACCAGGGTGCTGCTCGCGAACTGAGCGAAGAGACGGTCGAAGGTGTCGACCGCATGGCGGCGGTAGGAGAAAGGCGTGAAGGGCTTTTTGAGCTTCCGGACCTTGCTCTCGGACAGCACCTCGCCTTCGCTCCAATAAAACGACAGGCCCTCCAGGAAGTGGTAGCGCTTCATGTAACAGTTATCGTCCGCGCGCGGAATATAGGGTGGATCGAGGTAGACCAGGTCGACCTTGGGGCTTCGGAGCGCGAAGACGTCGCCACGGGTGGAGGTATTCTTTCTCCCGTTCGAAAAAGACGCCAAATTGTAGGCGCGGACGTTCTCGAGGAAGTGTTCCTGGAGAGAGAGCCGGAGGTCCCGGCGGTCGTCTTTGTAGTGTTCCGGATCGCCGGCGACCGTAAAAACGCCCCTTGGCTGGCGTTTCGCGCACGAGCGAATGAGCGAGGACACCGCAAGCGATTTCTTGTGCCGATCGTCCAGTTTTCGGATGTTCCACGAGACCCGGTCGAGAAACCTCAGGTCTTCGGGGGTGAAGAAAATTCCGGTGAAGGTGCGCTCGATGAAATGTTCGTGCCGCGGATCGTAGGCGAGCAGCTCCGCCAGATCCTCGTCACCAAGCCGGACACCCGGATTCTCGACCGTCGCCGTGGCGAGGGTGGCGCAAAAATTGAGGAAATCGTTCGAGTGGACCTCTTTGCCCATCGACTTCATCAGGTATCCGACGCAACCGGAACCGGAAAATGCGTCCAGCGCGGAGGAGAAATCGAGCTGGGACAAGACATCGTAGATCCAGGGCAAGAGCCGGAACTTGCTGCCCATGAAGCGGATCTGGGGAACAGCCCGCGCCATGTCCGGAAAATCGGGTTCCAGGCGGAGCAGTGGGCTCAAGGATGCCATGTCGTTTCTCTCGAAGAATTTGCGGTCGAACGGCCCGGAGCGCATGCTGGGCTCGCCACTTCGATTCTAGTCGGTGACGGCCTCCTGTGCGAGGCACGGATCTTGATCCTCTCAAGAATGTGGAGGAGAATAGCTATCGTGCCAGAAAGGGATCTCGTCCAATGAAGACCGTGCAGATGACTCTCGACGAATCTCTCGTGCAGGAGGTTGACCGCGTCGCCCAGACGCTGGGGACCACCCGCTCCGCGTTCACTCGGGACGCTCTTCGCGAAGCGCTCGTCCGCTTGCGGGAGAAGGACTTGGAGGATCGGCACCGGGAAGGTTATGCGCGACACCCCATCCGAGAGGGGGAGTTCGATCTCTGGGAAGGTGAGCAGGTCTGGGTCGACTGATGCAACGTGGGGAAGTGCGATGGTTCCGGTTCGCAAGCCCGGATAAGACCCGGCCGGTGCTCATCCTGACTCGGGACGCCGTCCTCGATTACCTGGGCGAAGTAACGATCGCGCCTATTACGTCCACGGTGAGGGACATTACTTCGGAAGTCATTCTCACCGATGAAGATGGCATGCTCCAGACCTGCGCCGTGAACCTCGATCATCTCCAGACCGTTGCCAAAGAACGTGTCGGAGCGCTTCTCACGACCCTCTCCGCGGCTCGAATGCGAGATGTTCGAACTGCTCTTCTATTCGCTCTCGGCTTCCGCTGAGGACCCCTCTCACCCCTCCCGATGCCGGGCCGGGCGCGCTTTTCGTTGGAGCGCCAGCCGGTCGGTTCGCGCTTTGGCCAGCTCGCGGAAAGCTTGGTCCCGGCCGCTCAGGTATTGCGGTGGCCAGGTTCCCGTGCGGGCGCCGTAGTAGGCCGCCGCTTGGTTGGCGAAGGTGGGATTCCAGAGGTGGGGCCGGGCGAGGGCCACGAGGTCGGCGCGGCGGGTGTGGAGGAGGGTGTTCACCTGCGCCGGTTCGGTGATCGCGCCTACGGCCATCGTCGCCATTTTCGTGACGTTCTTGATCGCTTCGGCGAATTGGGCTTGGAACATCCGGCCGTAGATCGGTTTTTGCTCCGGCACGGTCTGGCCCGCCGAGACGTCGATCAGGTCGCAGCCCGCGGCGCGGAACGCCTCGGCGATCGTGAAGGTGTCGTCTTCGGTGATGCCGCCTTCCAGCCAGTCGGAGGCCGAGATGCGCACGGACGTCGGCCGCTCTTTGGGCCAGGCGGCGCGCATGGCGCGGAACACTTCGAGCGGAAAGCGTAGGCGGTTTTCGATCGATCCGCCGTACTCGTCGTCGCGCCGGTTGGTGAGGGGCGAGAGGAACGAGGCGAAGAGATACCCGTGCGCGCAGTGCAGCTCCAGGTGATCGAAACCCGCCCGGGCGCCGCGAAGGGTCGAGGCCGCGAACTGATCGCGAATCTCGTCCATCCCTGCGCGATCGAGCTCGATCGGGGTTGAAGAGACTTGCGGGAAGTAGGGGATCGGCGATGCGGACACTACGGGCCAATTCGCCTCGGTTTCAGCGATCGGAACGTCGGCCTCCTCCCAGCCCAGCTGGGTCGAACCCTTCCGTCCCGAATGTCCCAGCTGGAGCGCGATCTTGGCGGGCGAGTGGGTGTGGACGAACTCGACGATCCTCCTCCACTGCGATTCCTGCGCGTCGCTCCAGAGCCCCGTACAGCCGAGGCTGATCCGCGCTTCGGGCGACGGGCAGGTCATCTCGGTGAACAGCAGCCCCATGCCGCCGAGAGCGTGGGAAGAATAGTGAACGAAATGCCAATCCGTGAGATCGCCGTCGATCGCCGAGTACTGCGCCATCGGCGACATCACGACCCGATTTTCCAACTCCATGCCGCGCAGGCGGAACTTCGTGAACATCGGCGTCGGGCGAGTCTTCCTCGCGTCGTAGCCGGTCTCGGCGTACGCCCGCTCGTACCACTCGGTATCGACCTTCTCGACGAACGACGGGTCGCGGAGGATCAGGTTGTCGTAGGTGACCGATTTGGCGCGGCACATCACGACCGCGGCGAACTGCATCGGTTCCATGTCCCACGAGCGGCCCATGTGCTCGAACCAGGCGAGCGAGACGTCCGCGTTGTGCTGGATCACCTCGCACGGCACGCGCCGCGCCGCCTCGTACTCGGCAAACGCCAGCTCCACGTCCGTTCCGCCATGGGCGACGACCGACTCGGAAAGTGCGATCGCGCACTCCATCGCGAGCTTCGTCCCCGAGCCGACCGAGTAGTGCGCGGAGGCCTTGGCGTCGCCCAAGAGCACGATCTTGCCGTGGCTCCAGCGTTTGCACGAGACGCGCGGAAAGCGGCGCCACTGCGAGCGGTTGAGCAGCAGCGGGTGCCCCGCCAGCTCGTCGGCATACATCTCTTCGAGCACCGCCCGGCTCTGCTCTTCGTCGAGCGAATCGAAGCCGTGGCCGCGCCAGCAGGCCTCGTCCATCTCGAAGATCCAGGTCGAGCGGCTCTGATCGGAACGCTCGTATTGATAGGTGTGAGCGCAGACGATGCCGTGCTCCGTCTCGCGAAAGAAATAATTGAATTCGCCCATCGGCCGGGTCGAACCCATCCAGCAGAAGCGATTCGCTTTCCATGCCGTCGTCGGCTCGAACGCCGCGCTGAAATGCTCGCGAACGGGGGAGTTGACGCCGTCCGCCGCCAGGATCAGATCGGAATCCGCGAATCGGCCGTCGATCTCGGCGGGATCGATCCGCTCGCCGAAGTGGAGATCGACGCCCGCCTCGCGGCAGCGCTCCTGGAGGATGTTGAGCAGGCGCATCCGCGAGATCCCGGCGAAGCCGTTGCCGGCGCAGCGGATCTCGTGACCTTTGTAATGAATCGCCACGTCGTCCCAATAGGCGAACGCATCGCGAATGCGGGCGAACGATTCCGGATCGCGGGAGAGGAACTCGTCGAGCGTCTCGTCGGAAAAGACCACGCCGAACCCGAACGTGTCGTCGGCCTGGTTCTGCTCGAACACCTCGATCGTCCAATCGGGGCGCGACTTCTTCGTGAGGAGGGCGAAGTAGAGCCCACCGGGACCGGCGCCGAGGACGGTGATTTTCATGAGTCCACCACCGCCGTCCCTTCGATCTCCAGCCGCGCCGCGGGCTCGACCAGGCGGACGATCTGCATCACTGCCATCGCCGGAAAGTGCCGGCCGAGGATTTCGCGATAGATCGGGCCGAGTGCCTTCCGATTCTCCAAATACTCGTCCATGTCCACGACGTACCAGTTCAATCGCACGAGATGCCGCGGCTCGGCGCCCCCGGCTTCGAGCACGGCGCGGAGGTTCAAAAGCGCCTGCCGGGCCTGGGCGAGAAAACCTTCGAAAAACTCCTCCCGCTCGTCCCAGCCGATCATGCCTCCCGTCACCACGATTCGGCCGCTCGCGGCCATGCCGTTCGCGTAGCCTTTGGGCGACGGCCAACCGGGAGGGAGCAGCGCTTGCGGATCGCTCACGAGGTGGCCTCCGGGAGCCCCTCGGCCCGCGCGATCTCACGCAAGCGGAAGCGCTGGAGTTTGCCGGTGCCGGTGCGCGGCAGACTCGTAACGAACGCCACTGCGCGCGGATATTTATAGGGGGCGATCTCCGCCTTCACGTGATCCTGGAGCGCCTTGGTCATCACGGCATCTCCCGCGTGGTCGGGTCGCAGCACCACGTAGGCCTTCACCACCTGGCCGCGATCCGGATCGGGGGCGCCCACCACGCCGCACTCTGCCACCGCCGGATGGGTGAGCAGGGCGGCCTCCACCTCCGGTCCCGCGATGTTGTAACCGGACGAAACGATCATGTCGTCCGTGCGCGCCTGGTACCAGAAGTAGCCGTCCTCATCCATGGAATAGGAATCGCCGGTGAAGTTCCAACCGGCGCGAACGTAGGCCTTCTGCCGTTCGTCCGCCAGATAACGACAGCCGGTAGGGCCGCGCACCGCGAGGCGGCCGACCGTGCCGGGCGGCACCTCGTGGCCCTCTCCGTCCATTACTTTCGCTTCGTACCCCGGCACCGCGCGGCCGGTGGCGCCGGGGCGGATCTCGCCTTGCGGCGAGCCGATGAAGATGTGCAGCATCTCGGTCGAGCCGATGCCGTCCATCAGCTCGATGCCCGTCGCCGCGTGCCAGGCCTCCCAGATCGGTTTCGGCAGCGTCTCGCCCGCCGAGACTCCGAAGCGCAGCGAGGAGATGTCGTGCTCCGCGAGCTTGCCCAACATCGCGCGGTACGCCGTCGGCGCGGTGAAACAGATCGTCGCGTGATGACGCGCGATCGCGGGGAGCAATTCGTCGGGAGTCGCCCGTTCGAGTAGCACCGTCGCGGCGCCCGCCCGGAGCGGAAAGAGCAACAGTCCGCCGAGTCCAAAGGTAAACGCGAGCGGCGGCGAACCGAGGAAGACGTCGCTCTCCGTTGCGCAAAGGACGTGCTTGCCATAGCTGTCGCAGGTGGCGAGCAGGTCGCGGTGATTGTGGATCGTGCCTTTCGGCTCGCCGGTGGTGCCAGAGGTGAAACCCACCAAACAGGGATCATCGCCCGCCGTATCGCACGGCGCGAACGGCTCGTCCGAAACCTCGGTCATCCGGCGTTCCAGCTCGCCCTCCGACTCGGGGCTGCCGTGGCCGAACGAGACGATCCGTTCGAGCAAGGGCGCCGCCTCGCGGGCCTTCTCCAATTCGGCGAGCAGCCGGCCGTCGGAGAGCGCGAGCGCGATCCGCGCTTTGTCGATCAGGATCGAAAGCTCCTTTGCGCGCAGGAGCGGCATGGTCGCGACGACCACGCCCCCCGCTTTCCAGATCGCAAGGTGCGCCGCGGCCAGCATTGGAGTATTCGGCGCGCGGAGCAGCACCCGCCCGCCGGGGATCAGGCCGAGTTGCTCGACCAGAACGCGAGCGATGCGGTCGACCCGCGATTGCAGATCGCGGTAGCTCCAGCGCTCGAACGGCGAGATCAGACACGGGCGCTCGCCGCGCCACGCCGCCACGTGAGCATCGACGAACGCGGCCGTGGCGTTTAGCCGTTCGGGGTATTGAAGGTCGGGGAGCTTGAAGAGAAAATCCGGCCGATCTTCCGGCGCGGGAAGATGGTCGCGAACGAACGTATCGAGATGCGCGGTGTAGGGAGCCTTCGCAGGAGGAGTCATGTGCGATTCCTCAGCGTCTCCCGGGCGATCACCACTTTCTGCACCTCGGTCGCCCCTTCGTAGATGCGCAGGGCGCGGATCTCGCGGTAGAGCTGCTCGACCTTCGTGCCTTTCTTGACCCCCAGGCCGCCGAAGATCTGGACCGCACGATCGATCACCCGTTGCGCCGCCTCGGTTGAAAACATTTTCGCCATCGCCGCCTCGCGCGTCACCCGCGCCGCCCCTTGATCCTTGGTCCACGCCGCGCGATAGACCAGAAGCGCCGCGGCATCCACCTCGGTCGCCATGTCGGCCAACGCGGCTTGCGTGAGCTGCAGATCGGCGAGCGGCGCGCCGAACAGCTGGCGGCTCGCCGCCCGATCGAGCGCCTCGTCGAGCGCCCGCCGAGCGAGGCCGAGCGCCGCGGCGCCGACCGTCGAGCGGAAGACGTCGAGGGTGGCCATCGCGACTTTGAATCCTTCGCCCGGACCGCCGAGACGATTCGCGAGCGGGACGCGGCAGCCGTCGAACCGAAGGGTGGCGAGCGGATGTGGCGCGATCACCTCGATCCGCTCGGTGATTTCGAGCCCGGGGGTGTCGGCATCGACCACGAATGCGGAAACGCCTTTCGCCCCGGGGGCCTCATGGGTGCGCGCGAAGGCGACGTAGAAATCGGCGATCCCACCGTTGCTAATCCAGGTCTTCGTGCCGTCCAGTCGAACGTGCTCCGGGCCGTCGGGGGAGGCGGTGGTCGAAATCGCCGCGGCGTCGGAACCGGCATCCGGCTCGGAGAGAGCGAACGCCGCGATCGCCTTCCCGGCCGCCACCCGCGGCAGGTAGAGCGCCTTCATCTCATCCGAACCGAACAATGCGATCGGTCCGCTGCCCAAGCCCTGCATCGCGAACGCGAAGTCGGCGAGCCCGTCGCGCCAGGCGAGCGTTTCGCGTGCCAGGCAGAGCGAGCGAACGTCGTACCCCCGGTCCCCCGGAACCGCCGCGCGCAGCCAGCCCGCGTCACCCAGGGCGCTCACCAACCGGCGGCAGGAGGTATCGACGTCCTGGTGATCGATCAGCGCGGGCAGCTCTCGGTCCGCCCAGGCGCCAAGATCGTCCGCCCACGCCCGATGCTCCGGCCCGAAGAACGGCCAGTCGAGAAACGAGCGGTCGGAGCGGCTTGAGACGACGGCCACGGTTCAGTTCCCCTCGAACACCGGCTTTTGTTTCGCCGCGAACGCCCGGAACGCGCGGGCAAAATCTTCGGTGGTCATGCAGAGCGCCTGCGCCACCGCTTCGGATTCGATCGCGTCTTCGACCGACATCGCCCACTCGACCTGCAACATCCGCTTGGTCATCGCATGGGCGAAGCTCGGCCCCTGGGCGATCTCGTGGGCTAGAGCTTGCGCCGCCGCGAGGAGATCGTCGGGCTCGACCAAACGGTTGAAGAACCCCCAACGCTCGCCCTCTTCGCCCGGTAGCGCCCGGCCGGTATACAGCAGCTCGGAGGCGCGCCCCTGGCCGATGATCCGCGGCAGCATCGCGCAGGCGCCCATGTCGCAACCGGCGAGCCCCACCTTGTTGAACAGAAAGGCAACTTTCGCGCGCGTGGTGCCGAACCGCAGGTCGGAGGCCATCGCCAGGATCGCCCCGGCCCCCGCGCAGATGCCGTCGATCGCCGCGACGATCGGCTGCGGGCAGGCGCGCATCGATTTGACCAGCTCGCCGGTTTTCTTGGTGAATTCAAGTAGGCCGACCGTGTCCATCTCGACCAGCGGGCCGATGATGTCGTGGACGTCGCCCCCCGAGCAGAAGTTGCCGCCCGATCCCGCGAGCACGAACGCCCGGACGCCGTTCGAATCCTTCACCGCCGCGCGGAACAGCTCGGCCAGCTCGTCGTAGCTGCCGAACGTGAGGGGATTCTTCCGCTCCGGCCGATCGAGCGTGATCGTGGCGACGCGATCCTCGACCGCGAAGCGGAAGTGCTCCGCCTGATACTCGGCCAGCGGCAGGGTCACGCGATTGGCTCTGAGAGCGTGTGGGCTCATGCGGCGGTCTCCCCTTCGAAGGCGCGGCGCGCCGAGGCTTTCCATTTGGCGAGCAGCTCCATCAACTGCTCGGATTCGTGAGGCTCAAGACCGCCGGTCATCTCGACGATCCACCGCTCATGCGCGGCGGCCATTTTGCGAAACGCGGTTCGTCCTGCGGCGGTCAGTCGAGCGACCTGCGCCCGGCGGTCGGTGGCGGAGGTGCGCCGCTCGATCCACCCCGCTTCGACCACCCGCTCGACCAATGCGGTCAGGTTGCCGTTGCTCACCATCATCCGCTTCGACAGATCGGAAAGCGTAAGCCCCGCCGGTGCCTTCGCAAGCTGCGCGAGCAGATCGAACCGTGGCAGCGTCTCTCCGAACTCCGCCCGCAACCGGCGGCGGATCGTGGTCTCGACCAACGTCGAACAGGTGAACAATCGAAGCCAAAGCCGCAGCTCCGGATGATCCGCCGCGGGCGCCTGGTCGAGCCGGGTTTCGGCGTCCGGCGTGGCAGTCAAATTGGAGATCGAACTGGCGATCATCGGCCCGCGGTCTCCCCGCCGTCGATCGCGATCGCCTGACCAGTGACCGAAGCCGCGGATTCGCCGCACAGCCAGACCACCGCGGCGGCAACCTCCTCGGGCTTCACCAACCGACCGAGCGGGTTGTCGGCCAAGATCTCGCCGAGCAGCTCATCGTACGGCCGGCCGGTTTTGTTCATCGTCCTCTGCAAACTGCCGCGCACCATGTCGGTCTCGGTATACCCGGGGCAAACCGCGTTCACCGTCACCCCCGTCTTCGCGGTTTCAAGGGCGAGCGTCCGAGTCAACCCGAGCAGCCCATGCTTCGCCACCGCATACGCCGCGATGTAACGGGCGCCTTTGAGCGAAGCCGTCGAGCCGACGTTGACGATCCGCCCAAACCCCGCGGCAAGCATCCCCGGCAGCACGAACCTCGAAGTATGAACGGCGGCGAGCACGTGAACCTCGAACATCCGCTGAAACGTCGCGGCATCCGTCTTCAAGAAAGGCGCCGTCGAAGCCGCCCCGGCATTGTTGACCAGGATCTCGATCTGCCCCCGCGTAGCGACCGCCGCGGAGAGAGCCGAGAGAAGCGCCTCAGCGTTCGTCACATCCGCAGTCACGAAGCCCTCGCCGGAACCCGCCGCGAGTTCCGCTTGCAAGGCCGCCTCGTCGCGACCCAGCAGCGTCACCCGAGCCCCCTCCGTCGCCAGCCCGCGGGCAATCGCCGCACCAATGCCCCGTGAAGCCCCGGTCACCAGAGCATGGCGCCCGGCGAGCGAAAGAGGAGAAGATTCTGCGGTAGCCATGGCTTCAGCCGCCTTTCCGGTTGTCGAGACGTTTGAAGCTTAAAGGATTGGGGGGAGGTGGGGCAAACGCCGTTCGTTCCCCTTGGCCCCGAGGCGCGGAGGTCTTACCGACGCAACCTCGATTCAAAGATTTCCGCTAGAGATTGCAGGACTGGGCATAGTGGCATAAGGTGACACTATGGGACCGTCGACGAAACACCAGCGGACTCTGGCGGCAATCTTCGATGATCCTGTGCGGTCTGATGTGGCGTGGGCTGATATCGAGCACCTGCTGGTGGCTCTCGAGGCAGAAGTAACGGAAGGGCGAGGTTCCCGTGTACGGATAGCCCTTCGGGGACTTCGCGCCGTTTTCCATCGCCCTCATCCGCGGAAGGAAACCGACAAAGGCGCGCTGAGGTCAATGCGCCGATTTTTGACCGCCGCCAGAATCGGGCCGGAGGACGGAAATGCTTGAGTACAAGGGTTATAGAGGCCACATAGAATTCGATCCCGCGGCCCGGATTTTCCACGGCGAGGTTCTGAATACGCGCGACGTGATCACCTTCCAGGGGACCAGCGTGACCGAGCTGGAGCAGGCGCTTCACGATTCGGTGGACGACTATCTAGAATTTTGCGCCGAACGAGGAGAGCAGCCCGATAAACCGTTCACGGGTCGTCTGATGGTGCGCCTGCCGCCAGAACTGCACAGAGAGCTTTACGTAGAGGCTAGAGAAGCAGGCAAGAGCCTGAACCAGCTGATCGCCGAGCGCCTGCAGAAGACCGGGTAGAACCTTCGGAATTCCCGCGGTTGACCTGGGAGGGCGGTGGCCTTGAAGCCGAGCCTTCAAACGGCGGATCGGCGACAATCCCGACCGGTGGCTTCCTCAAACCCTTTGGCCGTCCGACGGCCCCCGTCTTACCTTCGCCGGGCGTTCGAGCCCGAAGACGTCGTGCTCGCCGGCTGGTTACTGGCGCTCGAATCGTTGCTCGCGGCCCGGCTCGATCCCATAGTTGCGTTCGGGCCGAACGGTTGGCCTTCCCCGCTCGGCTGGGCGGTCTTTGGCGCGCTTCTGATCGTCTTCGTCAGCCGCGGCCCGGCCGACTCCGATCTCGACCAGGCGCTCATCCGCCGGATGTTCGTGCTCGGGCCGCTCGTCTTTTTCCTGTCGATGCTCGCGCCGCTCACGAACTTTGGGGTCCACCAGTTTCGCGCGGCCCGGGCCAGGCGCCTCGGAGACCCGAGCCCGGTGCCCTGGCGCGGTTGGCCCGGGCCGCCGCTGCCGAACGGACTGCGCCGGTCGCTCGCCCTGCCGTTCACGCTGATGGGCGAACTCGCCTTCCGGCGTTCGATCGGCAACGAGGTCGATCTCTGGCTGGGCGGCAGGTCGCTTTCCGAACTGCCGCCTTTCCTCTTTTTCGCCCTGGGCACTCTCACCGCAACCTACGCCTTCCTGGTGGTCGGCCCCCGAGTGATCGCGGGCAGCGATCTCGCGTGGCGCCCCTGGCTTCTGCGCTTCGCTCTCTACCTGGCGGCCTGGGCGGCCGGCGTGGCCTTCGCCGGCTGAGCCTTCACTGCAAGAATCCCCGGTGCAAGGGGGTCGGAAGGGCCGCCGCCGAAATCCCGAGCAACGAACGGCGGCTTCGGCTGACCGTTGCGGGGAAGCGCGCAAGGAATGTCCCGCGGCGGCCCTCCGTTTCGACGAAGCGCAACACCGGTTCGCGGACTCGGACCACGGTTGCAGGGACAGGAGAACCGGGTTGGGTGAAACGGCCCACCGCGTTTGCGACGGGCAATACCGGGTTACCGACGCGGAGCCGCGGAAGGCGGACGCCACGAAGGGGTGGACCAACGCAACAAACCCCTCCGCGGACACAAAAATGGGGTACACGGACGCTGGGCGCCACTTTGCGGACACGATGCACCGCTTCACGAACGCGATCAACCAGAGCGCGGACGCTACGCACCACTTTTCGGACGCTACCAACCGGCGCGCGGACGCAACGAGGTGGTTTTGCGACACGAAAAACCAGTTGGCGGACGCATCGTACCGGTTGACGGCGTCCGCGAACCGCTTCTTCGTGTACCTACACCGGTGCGTCGTGTCACATCACCCCTTCTTTGTGTTGCAAAACCACTCCCGGCGCTCGCTGCCGAGGTGTTTGTGTTGCAGTGACAAGGACTTGCGTTGTGTGACCGGGGCGCCGTGTTCCTAAAACCGGTGGTTTGTGTCGCAGAAGGAGTGGACGCGCTGGATCCGGTGCCAGTTTGTGTCACGGTACCGATAGCCTGCGTCGCAACAGTCCTTCGGCGCGTCGTCAGAGCACCCGTCCGGGTCATTCAGGCGGTGGTGGGGCCCCGCTCACCGCTTTCTTGTAAACGGACGGAAGTCGACCTCTCCCGCGCTCGACCAGGATCAGCCTGCGATCCTCTTCCACCAGCCGTATCAAGATTCGATGGAGCGCGGCGCGATCCGGCTCGTAGTCGAGAACCGCCAGAATCTCGTCGCGGGTGAACTCTTCGGCCACGCTGGCCAGGGCCGCCACGACATCCGAGTACACCTGATACGCCGGCCGGCGCTTCGGCTTCGGAGGGGCGGAAGCGACAGGAGGAGCGGCCGGGCTCGGTTTAGGAGTGGCGCTCGGCGGGGGTAGAATTCCCTCGGTACCGGGGCTGAACGTCCCACCTTCCGCGGTGCTCATCCAGAGGAGATCCAGCGTCCGCAACTGCAGCCGCCGGCCCGCCTCCAGCAGCTCGATACCGGCCTGATGCTGCTCCTCGATCCGCCGCTTGCGCTCTTCGTATTCGTCATGTGTCATATTGTGATACGAATTGTGTCACTAGAAGCGACGCGAACGCAAGGGGCGATCGCTTAGGAGAGGGGGGACATCCACCGTTCCCAGGCCTCCAGCCTGGGCTAACGTGACACGGCCCTTCAGGCCGTCAAAGTTTCCGCGCCGGGCGGTTTTTGCGGCCCGAAGGGTCGCGTCACGTTAGCCCAGGCCAACGGCCTGGGTCGCGGATGTCCGCCCCGGAGGGCCTCACCCGGGCTCACCCCCCTACGGCACCCCCTACGGCGCGGGCGGTGGCTCCCCTCTCCCGGGCGGGAGGGAGTGCGGGTGGGAGAGGGACCGGGCCTCCGGAGAGGCCGAGGGCGGGCCGCGGTTCGCCTTGACACCCCCGGCTCGCGGCAGGACAATGAAACTTCAAACTCGAATGCAACTCCGAGAGGAACCGCGCTGAGGCGCACGGGGAGCCGGTGACCCGTTATTCCGTGGAGCTGGTGATCGTGGGTTCGGGGCCTGCCGGCCTTTCAGCGGGGGCTCGCGCGCAGGAATCGGGGTTGTCGTACGTCGTGCTCGAACGGGCCGGCCATCTGGCCGATACGATCCATAGCTATCAGAAGCGCAAGCACGTGATGGCCGAGCCGGGGTTGGTGCCGCTCCGGAGCGAGCTGCCGTTTGCCGCCGGCTCGCGTGAATCGATCCTCGACTCTTGGGCGCGGTTGGTCAAAGAGCGCGGCATCGCCGTCAAATTCAATCAGGAGATGACCGGGTTGGAGGCGCGGGAGGGCGGTTTCCTCGTCCGCACCGGAACCGACGAGTACGAGGCGAAAAACGTCGTGCTCGCGATCGGCACCCAGGGCAACCCGCGCCGGCTTGGCGCGCCGGGCGAGAATCTGCCGCACGTCCTCACCCGGTTAATCGATCCGGACGAATTCGAAGACCGTGACCTCGCGGTGGTCGGGGCCGGCGATTCGGCGCTCGAAATCGCGCTCGCGCTCGCCGAACGGAACCGGGTGCGGCTGATCGTCCGGTCGCCCGAAATCGACCGGGCGAAGGCGAGCCTGGAGCGCGAGGTGTTGTCGCGCCAGGCGACCGGCGCGATCGAGATCTTTTTCGGCACCACGGTCGCGCGGGTCGATCCGAAGGAGATGGAGCTCATCACGCCCGATGGGCCGCGGCGCGTGCCGGCCGAGCGGGTGTTCTTGAAGCTCGGCGCCCTGGCGCCGCGGAAACTGCTGGAAAGCTTCGGCGTCCTTTTTGGCGGCGAGGGACCCGAGGCGAAGCCGACCCTCGACCACCGCTACCAGTCGACCGTGCCGGGCCTCTACCTGATCGGCGCGATGACTGGCCGCGACCTGATCAAGCTCGGCGCGAACCAGGGGTACGAGGTGGTCGAGCACATCCTCGGCCGGCCAGTCGAGCCGGCGGACGAGCAGGTGCTGCGCAGCCGATTGCCGTTCGGTACCGGTTCGGTGCGCGAGCGGATCGCGGCGCTCCGGCGGACGATTCCGCTGTTCGAGGCGGCGGGCGAGGAGGCCGTGCGCGAGGTGCTGCTTTCGACCGAAGTCCGCACGCCGAAGGACGGCGAGGTGATCCTCCGGAAGGACGACTACAGCGACACCTTCCTGGTCATCGAGAGCGGCCAGGTGGGGATCTCGGTGCCCCCGGCGGCGGGCCAGGTCCCGGCGAAATCCGCCGCGCCGCGGCGGATCGCCACGTTGGGCGGGGGCGACTTCTTCGGCGAGATGAGCTTGATTTCCAACCGGCGGCGGAGCGCCACGGCCACCGCGGTGGGCGGCGCGCGGCTGTTCGAGATCGCGCGCAAAGCGATGCTCAAGCTGCTCGCCACGGCGCCCGCCGCCCGGGCGATGATCGATAAGGCGTTCCTGTTGCGGGCGTTTCAGGCCTACCTGTTTCCGGGGGTGGCGGCGGATGTCCTCTGGCCGCTGTGCGAGAAAGCGAAGATCGTCCGGCTCAAGAAGGGCGAGGCGCTGTTCGCCGAAGGCGACCCGGGCGACGCGGTCTACCTGATCCGCACCGGGATGGTGAAGGTCGCGAACAGCTCCTCCGGGCGCGAGGTGGTCCTGTCGTACCTGGTGGCGGGGAACTTCTTCGGCGAAGCGGCGCTCCTTTCGGGCGCGCCGCGCTCGGCCGCGGTGACCGCGATCTTTCCGGCCGAGCTGATCGGCTTGGACAAGGAGGATTTCGACAGCTTCCTTCGCGCCCATCCGGAGCTGCGCGTAGGGTTCGAGCAGACGGTCGAGAAGCGCCGCCTGGCGACCCTGGTGGCGGAGTCGGCGCCGGAAGAAGGGGACGTCCTTTCCGACCTGATCCGGCGCGAAGTCGTGATGGGAACCGACGTGCTGGTGATCGACGAGCACAAGTGCGTTCGGTGCGACAACTGCATCCGGGCCTGCGAGGGGGTTCACGACGACGGCCAGGCGCGGCTGTCGCTCACCGGCATTCACTTTTACAACCTGCTCGCGCCGAACTCCTGCTGGCAGTGCGAAAACCCGCTCTGCATGCTCGATTGCCCGCCCGACGCGATCGGCCGCGACCCGCACGGGGAGGTGTTCATCCGCAGCAATTGCATCGGCTGCGGCAACTGCGAGCGGAACTGCCCGTACGGCAACATTTTCATGGTCCATCCGAAACGCGAGCCGGGCCTGGTGACCTGGATTCGCTCGCTGCTCGGCATGGCGGAGCGGCCGAGCGATCAGACCGTGGCGGTCAAGTGCGATCTCTGCCGCGAGATCGCGGGCGGGCCGGCCTGCGTGCGCAGCTGCCCGACGGGGGCGGCGATCCGGGTCGATTCGCCGCAAGAGGTGCGGCAGCTGATCGACGAGCGGACGCTCGCGCCGCGGGGGAACGGCTAAGTGTTCCTGTCGAGCCGCGGCGGCGCGAGGTGGCGAAACGTCGGGCTGATCGCTTTGATCGCCGCGGTCGCCGCCTACGTGCGCGCCGCGCGGGACGGGTTTCCGCACGGCGGGTCGGCCGCGGGAATCGTCTTCGGCGCGCTCGGGCTCGCCGCGATCTTCGCTTTGCTCTTCTTCGGCGTGAGGAAGCGCGACTACAAGAGCCGCTTGGGACGATTGGAAACCTGGCTGCACATCCACATCTATCTCGGTCTGCTGTCGTTCGTCCTGATCCTTCTTCACTCCGGCTTTCGCTTCCACGACAAGGTGGCGATCTCGGCGTTCGTCGTGCTCATCCTGGTGGTCGCGACCGGCGTCTGGGGCGCGATGCTCTATCAGCGGGTGCCGCGGCTGCTTTCGGAGGTGCAGACCAACCTTCCCGCCGAAGAGATCTCCGACCAGCTGAACCAGCTCGCCCGTTCGATGGCGCGGCTCGCGGGCGAACGTTCGACGGCGTTTCGCGGGGTCTATCGGGTCCTGCTCGCCGAGGCGAAGCCGGGCGTCTTCGCCGGCTGGCGCAGTCTGTTCGGGAAGTCGAGCCTGTTCGAACGGAGCGGCACCGAGAAAGACGGCAAGTGGCAGTCGCTGTTTGCGCGCGTCGGCCCGGAGGAGCAGGGGGACCTGCGCCGTCTGCTCATTCTGTCGCGCCAACAGCGCGCGCTCTATCGCCGCTTCGTGATCCAGCAGCGCTACCGGAACCTGCTCCAGGTTTGGCTCTACCTGCACGTCCCGCTGTCGATCGCGTTGATCGTCGTGGTCGCCGCCCACCTGGTCGCCGTGTTCTATTTCTGGCGGCCGTAAAGGAACGCGATGGCCTTCCTGTTGCGCACCCCCGAGGGGCAGACGAGCCGGGTCGAAGGCGCGCGGCTGCGGATCGGCCGCGGCACGGACGCCGACCTGCGGTTCGACGATCCGGGGGTGAGCCTCGCGCATGCCGAGATCGTGCAGGAGGCCGAGGTCTGGCGGCTGGTCGATCTCGGCAGCGTCACGGGCACCTATCTCAACGGCAAGGCGGTCAAGGGGATCGACGAGTGGCGCCTGGGCGACGGCGACGCGATCGACCTCGGCGCGGTGCATTTGAAGGTCCGTTTCGCGCCGGGGGTCGGTGATCTCCGGGGTCTCGGGGATTTGGAGATCGAGATCCTGAGCCGCTCGGCGGCGGCCGAGGGGGAGCCCGAGCGGGTGGGGTCGGCGGCAGGCAAAGCGCTCGCCGCGCCGACCCTCGATTACGTCGCGGCGTTTCAGCTCCGCCGGGGCCTTTTGACCAAGGGTTGGTTGGCCCTCGGGCTCACGCTCGCCGCGGCGGTCGCGGCGTTGCTGTTGCCGATCCGGGGCCTGTTCTGGGCGTTCCGACCCGGACCGGTCGCGCGCGCCCATGCCTCCCTCGCCTGCGCCGATTGCCATGCCCCCTGGCGCGGGCCGACCGACGCCCAATGCGCCGCCTGCCATGGCGCCAAGATGGCGAACCCCGCGCCGCCGCACCATCCCGACAGGTTGGCGGATCGGAGCGCGGCGCCGCCGTGCAGCGCCTGCCACTCCGAGCACCGCGGGGAGGCGCACCTGACCGCGGTGGAGGATCGCGACTGCGTCGCCTGCCACGGCGATCTTTCGGCGCACGTCCGGATTCATTCGGCGACCCGGGCGCGGCGGATCACTTCGTTCGCCTCGGACCACGCGGAATTCGCGCCGTTCTCTCGGGTCGATCCGACCCGGGTGAAGCTCGATCATCGCCTGCATCTCAAAGCGCACCTGGCCGGCCTGCCACCCGGGCGCGCGGCCCTGGTCTGCACTGATTGCCATCGTGGGGTGGAGGCGGGGGGCGAGCCGACCCTCTCGTACGAGACCGCGTGCGCCGGTTGCCATCCGTTGACCTTCGACCCTCGGTTGAGCCAGGAGCGGGCGCCCCACGCGACCCCGGTCGAAGTCCATCGCTACCTGCTCGTCGCCTATGCCGAAAGCCCGAACGCGGCGCGCGCCCTGTTCGTCGATCGGCGGCGGATTCTGCGCGGAGAAGGGACCGGCGAGGTCGACGTCTCGCCGCGGGTGCGTAGGGCGGCGAACGACGCGGAGATCTACCTGTTCCGCACCGCCTGCGCCGAATGCCACGGGGTCGATCTCTCTGTCGCCCCGCCGCGGGTCGAGCCGACCGCGATCCC
Source organism: Thermoanaerobaculia bacterium (assembly GCA_038250865.1). Taxonomy (GTDB): domain Bacteria; phylum Acidobacteriota; class Thermoanaerobaculia; order Multivoradales; family UBA5704; genus DASYKS01. The sequence goes on from JBBSBW010000041.1 coordinate 51,448, forward strand.
CGCGCGCTGGCTGCCGCACGCAAGATTCCGCCATGCGGATCACGCCCAGGTCGCCCGCTGCACCGATTGCCATGCGAAAGCGCTCGTCAGTCGAAAATCGTCCGACCTGCTGTTGCCCGGGATCGCGACCTGCCGGCCGTGCCATGGCGGGACGAAACCTTCCGGCGAAGTGGTGGCGCGCCCGGCGGCCACGGAGTGCGCCGCCTGCCATGAGTACCACCCGCCCGAGAGGAGGAGCTCGCCGTGAGACCGCGTTTCCTGCGATCGTCGTTCCTGGTGCTCGGGGCGCTCTTCGTGCTCGCCGCGCACGGCGTTCCGCCGCCGCGCGAGCCGCCCCCAGACGATCCCCCGGTCGATCCGCCGCCCGGCGATCCCGGCCCGGTCGATCCGCCGCCCGGCGGCCCGGTGTTCCGTCCCACGACGACCTGCCCGGACGGCAGCCTGCCGCTCGACGGAGTCGAAGCGCAGGGCCTGGCGCTCCGTTCCGCGATGGCGGTGGGTGAAGCTCCCCTGACCGTCGCGGTGGTCGACCGGGTAGGCAACGTGCTCGCGCTGTTTCGCCGGCCATCGGGCTCCGCGTTTCTCGACGATCGGGCGATCGGCCTCGCGCGCACCGGGGCGTTCTTCTCCAATAACCAGGCGCCGCTTTCGTCGCGGACGGTGCGCTTCATTTCGGGTCTCCATTTCCCCCCCGGCATCGCCCGGACGCCGAACGCGGCGCTCTACGGCATCGAGAACACGAACCGCGGCTGCACGTTGAACGTCACGTTCCTGCCGGGCCAATCGGTGCCGCCCGCGCGCCGTTTCGCCGGAGGGTTCTGCCAGGCGGCGGGATTCACGATCGGCTGCGGCACCGGACCGGTGACGGGTAAGACCCCGCGGCTCGACCAAGTGCCTGAGGATCTGGACGGCGCGGCGGTCGACGGTGGCGGTTTTCCGCTGTTCCGCGCCGGCAAGGTGGTCGGCGGGATCGGCGTCGCGACCTCTTCGCCCGGTCCGGCGGCCGAATTCGCCGCGTTTTCCGCGCTCACCGGAGCGTTCGCGCCGCCGGCCGGCGAGATCTTCCTCGACGGCATTCGCCTGCCGTTCGTCGAGCAGCGGACGATGCCCTCGGGCGCCGGGCCGGGCAGCTCCATCGGCGCGTTCGCCCCTGTGCCGCTCCCCGCGGGCGAGTGCGCGCCGGAGGGGGATCTGGTGGCGGTGACCGGCGGGACGGCGAGCACCTCGGGGGCCAACCTCACGCCGCAGGAGGTCTTCCACATCGTCGCCCAGGCGATCGCGGGGGCGAACCGCACCCGCGCGGCGATCCGCCTGCCGCCCGGCTCGCGGGCACGGATGGCGATCGCCGTCGCCGATTTGGACGGCCGCATCTTGGCGTTCCACCGCATGCCGGACGCGACGCTCTTCTCGCTCGACGTGGCGGTCGCGAAGGCCCGGAACGTCGTCTATTTCAGTGCCGGAGGGCCGGAGGCCGGGGCCGATCTGCCCGGGGTCGCGGGGCGCGCGGCCTCCAACCGGACGATCAACTTCACCACCCAGCACCTCTACCCGCCGGGGATCGACGGCAGTGGCCCGGGGCCGTTCCTCGGCCTCTACCAGAACGATTTCCTCAACCCGTGTACCCAGGGGAGCCAGGCGCCGAATCCGAACCAGAACGGCATCGTGTTCTTTGCCGGCTCGATCCCGCTCTATAAGAACGGCGTGCTGGTCGGGGGGCTCGGCATCTCGGGCGATGGGGTCGAGCAGGACGATTACGTGTCGTTCCAGGGGGCGCGGGGCTTCTTACCGCCCGAGTCGATCTGGGCCGACCGGGTGAAGATCTGGGGCGCGCGGTTGCCGTTCTTGAAGTTCCCGAGGAATCCGGAACGGTGATGCGGAGTCTGATCGTCCTCGTGCTGTTCGTCGCGACGCCGGCCGTCGCCGCGCTCCGCGTCGAGATCTCCGGCGCCCCGATCCTGTTCTTCGAGACGGCCCAAATCGAGGTTGCCGGAACGACCGATGCGCCGGCGGGATCCACCGCCGAAATTTCGATCGACGGCGTCGCCCACCCGGCGGAGATCGCTCCCGGCGGCTCGTTCCGGCTCGTCTGGCCCGAGGCTCTCGCGGGCGGCGAGCATCCAGTGCGGGTCGAGGTGAAATCCCCCGACGGCGGGAGCGCCGCGGCGGAGGTGGCGACGGCTACGGTCGTCGTGCAGCTTCCCGGGCGGCTTCAACGCCGGCCTTTGTTCGTCTTCGGTGAACGGCGGTTCGCGCTGCCGATCGAATCCAACGAAGGGGATTTCTCCGCATTCACCGATCGCTGGCGGATCGTGCCGCCGCCGTACGAGCTGACCGAGCGGAGCCGCAGTCCCCTCGACCCGTACCATCAGAAGAAGTGGAAAGGCGATCTGCCGATTCGCGGTGACGACCTGTTCCTCAATCTGTCGCTCGTCTCGGACACGCTCGTCGAGGGGCGGACGCTGCCGACCCCTTCGGGCGTCTCGCAGGATCGCACGGGGCACCCGGAATTCTTCGGCCGCGAGGGGCAATCGTTCGTCAATCAGAACGTCGCGTTCTCGGTCGATCTGTTTCGCGGCGACACGGCGTTCCGGCCGATCGACCGGCGGATCAAGGCGACCGTGGTCGCGAATCTGAACGATCTGCGCGTGGCGGAAAATGGCATCGTCAATCCAGACGTGCGCGACGGCACGACCCGCACCCGCGGGTACTTGGCGCTGCAAGAGCTGTTCGGCGAAATGAAGCTCAAGACCCTGTCGCCGAATTTCGATTTTGTCTCGGCGCGCGCCGGGTTGCAGCCGTTTTCGAGCGATTTTCGCGGCTTTGTCTTTACCGACACGAATTTCGGCCTCCGCCTGTTCGGCACCCGGGCCTCGAATCGCGAGCAGTGGAACGTCGCGCTATTCGATCGGCTGGAGAAAGACACGAACAGCGGCTTGAACACGTTCGAGCGCCGCGACCAGCAGGTCCTGGTGGCGAATTTCTACCGCCAGGACACCTTCGTTCCCGGCTACACGGCGCAGGCGTCGCTCCATCTGCTGCGCGACGGCGCGAGCTTCCATTTCGACGAGAACGGTTTTCTCGCCCGCCCCGATCCGACCGGCTCTTTCACCCCGCACGAGATCCGCGCCGCCTATCTGGGGCTCGCCGGATTGGGCCACGTCGGCCGGTTCAACCTCGATCACGCGCTCTATTACGTGTTCGGCGAGGATGACCTGAACCCGATCGCCGGTCGCGATCCGGAGCGCGGCAACAAGGTAGAGATCCGCGCCGCGATGGCCGCGTTGGAGGTCTCGATCGACCGCGATTGGCGGCGCTATCGGCTCGGTTTCTTCTATGCCACGGGTGACCGCCGGCCGACCGACCGGACCGCGCGCGGGTTCGATGCGATCTTCGACAACCCGGCGTTCGCGGGAGGAGGGTTCAGCTTCTGGAACCGGCTCGGCATCCGGCTTAGCGGTACGGGTGTCGCGCTGGTCAACCGCGGCAGCCTGCTGCCCGACCTGCGCAGCTCGAAGGAGGAAGGGCAGCCGAACTTCGTCAACCCCGGCCTGCGTCTGATCACCACCGGCGTCGATCTCGAAGTGACGCCGAAGCTCAAGGTCATCGCGACCGCCAACCACCTCGAATTCGATGCGACCGAGACGCTGGAAACGCTGCTTTTCCAAGGGGACATCCACCGCGAGATCGGTTGGGACCTGTCGGTCGGCGCGCGCTTCCGCCCCTATCTGAACAACCAGGCGGTCGTGGTCGCGGGGTTTGCGACGCTGTTGCCCGGCAAAGGCTTCGCGGACATCTACGAGCGGCGGGGCGCTCTCTATTCCGCGTTCTTGAATCTGACGCTCGCGTATTGAGGATGCGAAACGTGGCGCGCGAGATCCCCCCTTCCGTTCTGTTCGTGGGCTTGCTCTCCGTGGCGCTGGCTTCGATGGCTGCAGTCGCTGCGATTTCTCAAATCGAAACGCCCCCCAAGCCGCCGATCGATCTGCTCCGCCAAACGCGCGCCACGGCCGAGGTGGGGAGCCGCGGTTGCGTCTCGTGCCACGTCGGGATCGAGCCGATGCACGCCTCGCCCGCGGTGCAGCTTTCGTGCGTCGATTGCCATGGCGGAGACTCTTCCGCGAGCGCTCCGTCCGGTACCGCGCCGGGGAGCCCTGAGTACGCCGCGGCGAAGGAGCACGCGCATGTGAAACCGCGTTTCCCGGAGCGCTGGCCTTCCTCCGCGAACCCCGAGCGCTCCTATACCTTGACGCTCGAAGAGAGCCCGGAGTGGATTCGCTTCGTCAATCCGGGCGATCTGCGGGTCGCGCGCACGACCTGCGGTCCGTGCCATCAGACCCAAGTGAACCGGGTGATGAAGAGCCCGATGACCACGTCGTCGATCTTCTGGGGCGCCGCAGCGTATGCCAACGGCATCCTGGGCCAGAAGATCACGTTCCTCGGCGAGAGCTACGGCGCGGACGGCAAGCCGCAAAAGATCGAATCGAAAGGAATGTCCGACGCCGAGAAGGCGCGCGGCGCGCTGCCGGTGCTCTATCCGCTGCCGCGCTGGGAGATCACTCAGCCGGGCGAATATTTCCGCGCGTTCGAGCGCGGCGGGCTGCTTCAGCCGTCGTCGTTTCCCGATCTCGGCAACCCCAACCCGCAGGAAGACGCCGGCCGGCCGGACATTCGCCTGTCGAACCGCGGCCGGGGGACCGGATTGCGCATCAGCCCGGGCGTGATCAACCTGCACAAGACGCGGTTGAACGATCCGCACCTTTCGTTTCTGGGCACCAACGACCACGCGGGCGATTATCGATCGAGCGGCTGCACCGCTTGCCACGTGATCTATGCGAATGACCGCGAGCCGCTCCATTCCGGGCCGTACGCGAGGTTCGGCAACCGCGGCGCCACGGCGACCGCCGATCCGACGATTCCGCGCGGCGAGGCGGGGCATCCGATCCGGCATCAGTTCTCGCGCGCCGTCCCCACCAGTCAATGCATGTCGTGCCACATGCACCAGCCGAATTCGTTCGTCAACACCTACCTCGGCACCACGATGTGGGATTACGAAACCGACGGCGAGCTGCTCTGGCCGAAAGAGCAGAAGTACCCGACCGAAGCGGAAAAACGCGCGAGCCTCGATCGCAATCCGGAAGCGGCGGCGACGCGCGGCCTGTGGGGCGACCCGGAGTTTCTTTCCCACGTGAGCGAGCTGAACGGCAAGGCGCAGCACACGCAGTTCGCCGATTACCATGGCCACGGCTGGGTGTTCCGCGATGTCTACAAGCAGGACCGCAAGGGGCACCTGCTCGACGCCCTGGGCCAAATCGTGCCGTTTACCGACCCCGATCGATTCCAAAAAGCGGTCCACCTGCGCGACATCCATCTTGAGAAGGGGATGCACTGCGTCGATTGTCATTTCTCGCAAGACGCCCACGGCGACGGGCTGCTCCATGGCGAGTACGGCGATTCGATCGAGGTCGGCTGCGAGGATTGCCACGGCACGGTGCGGGCGCGTTCGACGTTGCGCACCTCGGGGCCTGCGGCTCCCCCCGGTGGAACCGACCTCTCGCTCGCGTTCACCCCCGACGGCCGGCGCCGCTTCGTCTGGCGTGGCGGCAGCCTCTACCAGCGCTCGATGCTCGATCCGTCGCTCGAATGGGAGGTGCGCCAGGTGCTCGACTCGATCACCCCCGGCGATCCGCACTACAACGAGCGCGCGCGGCTGGCGAAGACGATCCAGAAAGATGGCTCAACGTGGGGGCTCGTGCCCTCTGATCCCGGGCGCTTGGCGCATTCGGACGGCGCGATGACCTGCTACTCCTGCCACTCGTCGTGGATGACCTCCTGCTTCGGTTGCCACCTGCCGCAGGAGGCGAACCAGATCTCGCCGATGCGCCATTTCGAAGGAACCGAGTCGAGGAACTTCGCCTCGTACAACCCGCAGGTGATCCGCACCGACATCTACATGCTGGGAAAAAACGGCGACGGGAAGGGCAACAAGATCGCGCCGATCCGCTCGTCCTCGGCGCTCGTGCTCTCGTCTTCGAACCTGAACCGGCAGCGGTTCTATCTCCAACAGCCGCCGATTTCGGCGCCCGGTTTTTCGAGCCAGGCGTTCAACCCGCACGTGCCCCACACGGTGCGGACGACCGAAACCAAAGGCTGCACCGACTGCCATCTGTCGCGGGCGGGCGACAACGAGGCCTGGATGACCCAGCTGTTGGCGCTCGGCACCGGGTTCGTCAACTTCGTCGGCCGCTTCGCCTGGGTGGGCGAGCCGAACGGTTTCGAAGCGGTCGCCGTCACCGAATGGGACGAGCCGCAGGCGGTGATCGGCAGCTTTCTCCATCGGCTCGCCTATCCCGATTTCTTCCGTGCCCACTTGGCCCGAGGTCTGGAGCTGCCGGAGGCGCACGAGCATTCGGCGGCGGGGGAGGTGAGGAGCCTGCAACTGCGCGGCGAGTACCTCTACGCCGCGGAAGGGAAAGGCGGTCTTGGCGTTTACGACGTGGCGAACGTCGACAACAAGGATTTCTCGGAACGGGTGGTGACCGCGCCGGTCTCGCCGCTCGGCCAACGGATCCGCGTGCCCACCCGAGATGCCGCTGCCGTCGCCCTGCCGACTAACATGCCGATTGCCCCAGGAAGAAAAGGCGATCCGGCGAACCGCGAGCAGCCGATTCATCCGATCTACCGCTATGCGTTCGTCGCCGACCGGCAGGAGGGCTTGGTCGCGGTCGACGTGACCACGCTCACCGACGGCGATCCGGAGAACAACTTCCTGAAGCGCGATTGGGCCTTCGACGGCGGCGGCGCGCTGCGCGGGGCGGAGGGGATCGCCGTCGCGGGCGATTTCATCTATGTCGTGGGCCAAAATGGCCTCGCGGTGGTCGATTGCGGCGAGCCGCAGAAGCCGCGCCTGATCGCCCGCCTGCCGGAGGTCCGGGGCCTCTCGGTCGCGGTGCAGTTTCGCTACCTGTACGTCGTCGGGGCCGAAGGGCTCTCCGTGGTGGACATCACGTTCCCCGAGCGTCCCCGCCTCGCGGCACGCTTGCCGGAGGTCGGACCGGCCACGAGCGTCTATCTCGCGCGGACCTATGCGTATCTGGCGGCCGGCGCGCGGGGTATCGCGATCGTCGATATCGAGCGGCCCGAAGAGCCGGTGATCGATCGACTCTTCGACGCGGGCGGCAAGCTCTCCGACGTGCGCGACATCAAGATCGGCTCGACCGGACCTTCCCTGTTCGCCTATGTCGCGAACGGCAAGGAGGGGCTCGCGGTGGTGCAGCTCACCTCGCCCGAGGCGACGCCCGGTTATCTCGGATTTTCGCCGCGGCCGGAGCCGAAGCTGATCGCGGTGCGAAAAACCGAGCACCCGGCGCTCGCCCTCTCCCGCGGTCTCGATCGCGACCGGGCGGTCGATGAAAGCGGCCACCAGGTGAGCGTGTTCAACCGGCTCGGCGCGCGGCCGTTCAACCTCGAAGAGATGAGAAAACTCTTCCTGCGGGAGGGAGCGGTGTACCGGGTGAGCGATGGGCCTCCCGGGCCACCGGGACCGCCGGCCGAGGAGAGGGAGAAGCCATGAGTCGCCTTACCCTTCGAGACGTCGGCCCAGCCGCCGGGCTCGCCTTCGCCGCGGCCCTCGCTTGCTCGTCCGGGCTTCGGGGCCAAAACTTCCCCGACCCGGACGCCCTCGCGCGCTCCGAGCCGGGCCGGTATGTCGGGATCGCGACCTGCGGCACCGCGAACTGCCACGGCAGCACGCTGCCGAAGAAAGAACGGCGGGTGCTCCAGAACGAATATTTCACTTGGGACAAGCTCGACTCCCACCGCCGCGCCTACGAGGTGTTGTTCGATGCGCGCTCCGCGACGATCCTCCGCAACCTCCGGCTTGCCGGCCCGGCCTACCAGACGAAGCGATGCCTCGATTGCCACGCGCTCGTGGTGCCCGAGCGGTTGCAGGCGGCGCGGTTGGAGGTCGAAGACGGCCTGTCGTGCGAATCCTGCCACGGCCCGGCGAGTGGCTGGCTCGAAGGGCATCGCGCCGAGGGGTGGACGCACGCCGACTCGGTGCGCGCGGGGATGCGCGACCTACGGGACTTCTTCGTGCGCGCCGGCCTCTGCCTCTCCTGCCACCAGGGAGACGCGACCCAGACCGTCGATCACGAGCTGATCGCGGCGGGGCATCCGGTGCTCAGTTTCGAGCTCGACAACTACACGCGGACGCTTCCTCCGCACTGGCGGGTAGAGCGCGAAAACGGCGCCCGCGCCTGGAGCGCGGGGCAGGCCACAGCGTTTGCCTCGGGCCTCGCCCGGCTCGCCGCGGGGGCGACCACGGAGAACACCGGCCGCTGGCCGGAATTCTCGGAGCTTTCCTGCACCCCCTGCCACCACGCGCTCGGAGATCCGGGCAAGGAGCGGTGGAGGAGCGAGCGCCCGCCCGAATCGCCGGGGCTGCCGCGCACCAGCCCCGCGCGCTGGGCCGTGCTGCGCCATCTGGTCGCGGCGTTCGCACCGGAGGAGCGCGCGGCGCTCGATGCCGGGGTGGCCGAGCTGGGAACGAAGACGATCCGCTTCGGCACCCCGGCGGGAGACGTGGCGAAGGCAGCCGAAGCGCTGCTCCCGAGCGCGCGGCGGGCAGCCCTCGGGATCGCCCACGCCGAGATCGGCGAACCGGAGATCCGCTCCCTGCTGCTCGCGATCGCGACGGATCGCTCGTTTATGACCGGGCCGGACGCCGACGTCGCGACCGCCGAGCAGGTCTACCTGGCGCTCCACACGCTCTCGGCCGAGCTGCTCGCCCGCCTCCCTCCCCGCGCCGCGGCGCGGACGGGATTGCCGACCGTCCTTGAACAGCTCGCCGCGGAGTTGGAGGTCCGCAATCGTTTCGACCCCGGCCGGTTCGCCGAGCGGCTCAAAGCGTTCGAGGCGCGGGTGCGGGCGCTCAGATGAAGGCTCGGTGGCACCCATGAAACTCATGGCGAGCGCCAAAGGAGAGGAGACTGCCCCCCGTCGCCGCATTCGGCGCGTCGCGCTCGCGATCGGCGCCGCGGCCTCAGGTATTGCCGCGCTGCTGCTGAACTTCGGCGCGCTCGCTCCGCTTGAAAACGTGGCAAGCGACCAGCTCGTCCGCCTGCGCGGCGCGCGTCCGGCCGACCCGCGGATCGTGATTTGCGCGATCGACGGGGCGAGCATCGACATCTATGGCCGCTGGCCCTGGCGCCGCTCGGTCCTCGCCCGGTTGATCGACCGCCTCTCCGCCGCGGGGGCGCGCGCGATGGCGCTCGACATCGCCTTTTCCGAGCCTTCCTACCCAGAGCTGGCGGCCGACGACGTGGCGCTCGCCGCCTCGATCGAGCGGGCGGGCAACGTCGTGCTCGGCGTCTTCTTCCGCGACGCGCCGGACCGGAGCGCGCCCGACCTTTCGGGAGCGGAATTTCCGCACGTTAACCAGCCTCCGGGCGGCTTCGATCTGCCGCGCGAGGCCGGGGTGGAAGGGAACCTCGAACCGTTCGCCTATGCCGCCGCCGGCCAAGGCTTCTTCGACCATCCGCGGGAAGCGGGAGTGTTGCGCCACTATAAGCTCGTCGCGCGCTACGGCGACCAGTACTTTCCGCCGCTCGCGTTGCGCGCGGTCGAGCGCTTCTATCGCGGCCCGCGGGGCGGACCAGCCGTGGATCCGGAGGACGAGCTGCGCTTGAAACCCGGATCGGACGGTCTGCCGTTGGTCCTGCTCCAACGCAGAAGCTTGCCGACCGACGAGCAGGGCAAGGTATGGGTTGACTACCGCGGGCCGGCGGGCACCTACCCGCTCATCTCCGCGGCGGACGTGCTGGCGGGAAAGCTCCCGCCCGGCGCTCTCCGCAAGCGGCTGGTGATCGTGGGGATCACCGAGACGGGGGTCGGCGATTTCGTCGAAACGCCGTTCGGCCAGATGGCCGGGGTGGAGGTCCACGCCCACGTGGCCGACGGCCTGCTCAATAAACGCTTTGTCAGCGACAACGCGATCACGAAGGTCGTGTCGTTGGTCGCCACGCTGGCCCTCGGACCGCTGGTGGCGCTCCTGGTCGCCGCGGTCGAGCGCCACCGCTACGGCTCGCTCGCCGCGGTTCTCGTGCTGCTCGCCTGGCCCGCCACGTGCCTTGCCGTCCTCATTGATCCGGGATGGCACCTCCAGACCGTGCCGCCGCTGCTCGCGGGCGGGCTCGCCCTCGCCGGAGCGCTCCGCTACCGAGTGGGCCGGGAAGAGGAGCGCTCGCGCGAGATCCGCCGCACCTTCGAGCATTTCGTCGCGAAGCCCGTGGTCGAGCAGATGCTACGCAGCCCTGGCGACGTCCAACTCGGCGGCGAGCGGCGCGAGATCACGGTGCTGTTTTCCGACATCCGCGGTTTCACCAACCTGTCGGAGAAGCGCCAGCCGCAAGAGGTGATGACCCTGCTCAACGAGTACTTCACGCCGATGACCCAGGCCGTGCTCGACGCGGGCGGCACACTCGACAAGTTCATGGGCGACGCGGTGATGGCGCTGTTCGGGGCGCCGCTCGACCAGC